>NZ_JBVIEE010000016.1:0-220500 GCF_055572015.1 Streptomyces sp. NPDC030840
GAGTCGACCGCGCCGGTGCAGGACATGTCGCCCACGGTCCGGTAGCGGATGAGGCGCTTCTCGACGGTCTCGCCGTCCTTGGGCCCGCCCCACTCACCGGCCGTCAGCCACATGCCGGCCCGCTGGAACACCTCGCGCTGGTGGGCGAAGTAGATCTGCGGCAGTTCGATGCCCTCGCGGGCGATGTACTGCCACACGTCCAGCTCGGTCCAGTTGGAGAGGGGGAAGACGCGGACGTGCTCGCCGGGGGCGTGGCGGCCGTTGTAGAGCTGCCACAGCTCGGGGCGCTGGCGGCGCGGGTCCCACTGGGAGAACTCGTCGCGCAGCGAGAACACCCGCTCCTTGGCGCGGGCCTTCTCCTCGTCGCGGCGGCCGCCGCCGAAGACCGCGTCGAACCGCTCGGACTGGATCTTCTCGGTCAGCGGCACGGTCTGCAGCGGGTTGCGGGTGCCGTCGGGGCGCTCCTTGAGCACACCGCGGTCGATGTAGTCCTGCACGGAGGCGACGTGCAGCCGTAGGTGGTGCTTCTCGACGGTGCGGTCGCGGTACTCGATGACCTCGGGGAAGTTGTGCCCGGTGTCCACGTGCAGCAGGGAGAAGGGGATCGCCGCGGGGGCGAAGGCCTTCAGTGCCAGGTGCAGCATGACGATGGAGTCCTTGCCGCCGGAGAAAAGGATCACCGGCCGCTCGAACTCGCCCGCCACCTCGCGGAAGATGTGCACCGCCTCGGACTCCAGCGCGTCCAGGTGCGACAGGGTGTACGAGCTGTCGGTCTCCGAGGAGACGGTCGCGGCGGTCGTCATGCCAGACCCCTTTCGACGAGCAGCTTGTGGACCGTGGCGGCGGACTCCTGCACGGTCTGGTCCTGCGACTCGATGCGCAGGTCGGGCGTCTCGGGCTCCTCGTAGGGGTCGTCGACGCCGGTGAGCCCGGAGATCTCGCCCGCGGCCTGCTTGGCGTACAGCCCCTTCACGTCCCGTACGGAGCAGACCTCGACCGGGGTGGCCACGTGGACCTCGATGTACGCGGCGCCGCTCGCCTGGTGGCGCTTGCGGACGGCCTCGCGGCTGTCGGCGTAGGGCGCGATGACCGGCACGAGAGCCTTCACACCGTTGCGGGCGAGCAGGTCGGCGAGGAAGCCGATGCGCTGCACGTTGGTGTGGCGGTCCGCGCGGCTGAAGCCGAGGTCGGCGGTGAGGAACTCGCGGATCTCGTCGCCGTCGAGCACCTCGACGAGGTGTCCGTCCTCGCGCAGCCGGTTCGCCAGCTCGTACGCGATGGTGGTCTTGCCGGCGCTCGGCAGACCCGTGAGCCAGACGGTGGCTCCGGTCGTCACGTGGTTCTCCCGGGGGTTCTGAGACGGTGTGGTGGGCGTCGGCTGTTTCGTGGCAGGCGGCGTCATCCGTGCAGCCCGCACTCGGTCTTGGCGCTGCCGGCCCAGCGGCCCGCGCGCGCGTCCTCGCCCTCCAGGACGCGGCGGGTGCAGGGGGCGCAGCCGACGGAGGGGTAGCCGTCCATCAGCAGCGGGTTGGTGAGTACGCCGTGTTCGGTGACGTACGCGTCCACGTCGTCCTGCGTCCAGCGCGCGATCGGCGAGATCTTGACCTTGCCGCGCTTCTCGTCCCAGCCGACGACCGGGGTGTTCGCCCGGGTGGGGGACTCGTCGCGGCGCAGGCCCGTCGCCCACGCGTCGTAGCGGGTCAGGCCCTCCTCCAGCGGCTTGACCTTCCGCAGGAAGCAGCACAGGTCGGGGTTGCGGTCGTGCAGCTTCGGCCCGTACTCGGCGTCCTGCTCGGCCACGGTCTGGCGCGGGGTGAGCGTGATGACGTTGACGTCCATCACGGCCTCGACCGCGTCACGGGTGCCGATGGTCTCCGGGAAGTGGTAGCCGGTGTCGAGGAAGACGACGTCCACGCCGGGCCGGGCGCGGGAGGCGAGGTGCGCGACCACGGCGTCCTCCATGGAGGAGGTCACGCAGAAACGCTTGCCGAAGGTGTCCACGGCCCACTGGAGGATCTCCAGCGCGGACGCGTCCTCGAGGTCACGGCCGGCCTGCTCGGCGAGCGCCTTGAGCTCGGCGCGCCTGGCCGCCTCCGGGTCACCCGCGTCGTTCACGGATGTGCCGGATGTATCGGAATCCGCCTGAGCGGTGGTCATATCTGGTCCCCTCCACTGTCGGCTCGCTGAAGTCCCCGGCTCAGCAGCCCGAGGAACTTCAGCTGGAAGGCTCGATTGCACGCCCCGCATTCCCACGCCCCATGGCCCTCATCGCTGGGACGCAGGTCCTCGTCGCCGCAGTAGGGGCAGTAGAACGGGGCGGCACGCTCGCTCACGACAGCGCCTCCTCGCCGGCCCGAGCGGCCCATGTGGCGAACCGCTCGCCGTCCTCGCGCTCCGCCTGGAACCGCTTGAGGACGCGCTCGACGTAGTCGGGCAGCTCGTCGGAGGTGACCTTCAGACCGCGTACCTTGCGGCCGAAACCGGCGTCCAGGCCGAGCGCTCCGCCCAGGTGCACCTGGTAGCCCTCGACCTGCTCGCCCTGGTCGTTGAGGACGAGCTGGCCCTTGAGACCGATGTCCGCGACCTGGATACGGGCGCAGGCGTTGGGGCAGCCGTTGATGTTGATGGTGATCGGCTCGTCGAAGTCCGGGATGCGGCGCTCCAGCTCGTCGATGAGCGAGGAGCCGCGCGCCTTGGTCTCGACGATGGCCAGCTTGCAGTACTCGATGCCGGTGCAGGCCATGGTGCCGCGCCGGAACGGGGAGGGCTTGGCGGTCAGGTCCAGGGCCTCAAGGGCCTCGACCAGCGGCTCGACCTGCGCCTCCTCGACATCCAGGACGATCATCTTCTGCTCGACCGTCGTACGGACCCGGCCCGAGCCGTGGGCCTCCGCCACCTCGGCGATCTTCGTCAGGGTGGTGCCGTCGACACGGCCGACGCGCGGGGCGAACCCGACGTAGTAGCGGCCGTCCTTCTGCCGGTGCACGCCGACGTGGTCACGCCAGCGCTCCACGGGTTCGGCGGGCGCGGGCCCGTCGACGAGCTTGCGCTTCAGGTACTCGTCCTCCAGCACCTGGCGGAACTTCTCGGCGCCCCAGTCGGCGACGAGGAACTTCAGGCGGGCGCGGGTGCGCAGCCGCCGGTAGCCGTAGTCGCGGAAGATGCCGATCACGCCCGCCCAGACGTCCGGGACCTCCTCCAGCGGCACCCAGGCGCCGAGCCGGACGCCGATCTTCGGGTTGGTGGACAGGCCGCCGCCGACCCACAGGTCGAAGCCGGGGCCGTGCTCGGGGTGCTCGACACCGACGAACGCCACGTCGTTGATCTCGTGGGCGACGTCGAGGAGCGGGGAACCGGAGATCGCCGTCTTGAACTTGCGGGGCAGGTTGGAGAACTCCTTGCTGCCGATGTACCGCTCGTGGATCTCGTCGATGGCGGGCGTGCCGTCGACGATCTCGTCCTCGGCGATGCCGGCGACCGGCGAGCCGATGATGACGCGCGGGGTGTCGCCGCAGGCCTCGGTGGTGGACAGGCCGACGGCCTCCAGCCGGTTCCAGATCTCCGGCACGTCCTCGATGCGGATCCAGTGCAGCTGGATGTTCTGCCGGTCGGTGATGTCCGCGGTGCCGCGCGCGAACTCCTGCGAGATCTCACCGATCACCCGCAGCTGCCGCGTGGTCAGCCGGCCGCCGTCGATGCGAACGCGCAGCATGAAGTACCGGTCGTCCAGCTCCTCCGGCTCCAGGATGGCGGTCTTGCCGCCGTCGATGCCGGGCTTGCGCTGCGTGTACAGCCCCCACCAGCGCATACGGCCGCGCAGGTCGTTGGGGTCGATCGAGTCGAAGCCCCGCTTGGAGTAGATCGTCTCAATGCGTGTCCGCACATTGAGACCGTCGTCGTCCTTCTTGAACTGTTCGTTGCCGTTCAGTGGGGTGAAGTGACCCACGGCCCACTGACCCTCGCCACGGTGACGGCTCACCTTGCGGCGGGGCGTGGCAGGGCGTTGCGGGGTGGCGGCCATGGCTGTTACGTCCTTCGGGACAGGCGGGAATGCGGCTCTGACCTGCGCGTACGGGAGCATTACGGCATGCGTGCCATACGTGCGCCTCGTTGCGCAGAGGGAGGCAGAAGGGGGGTGCGGCGAAGCTGCCCGGGGTCGGAGGCCCCTGATGGATGCAGCGGTCAGCTCGCCGGACAGATGGCGCTGGACATGCGGCCGAGGTCGACGTGCCGCCGACTCACCAAGGCAATTCCAGTTCCAGACATGACGGAAGCGTGTCATGCCTCTTTAGACTCAGTCCACCGTTATCCACATGGTGGACAGGGATGTCTCGCATACCGGGATACTGTGATGTGCGTCATGAAGAGGCTAGGCCCCAGGCCAGGGCCCTGGAGCCGGGACCTCCGGCTCCTGTTCGACCTTGGTGTCGAAGAGCCTGAACCCGCGCCGCTGGTAGTTCGCCATCGCGTGCTCCCCGTCCTTGCTGCACGTATGCAGCCAGACCCGCTTGGTCGGGGCCAGCCGCGGCCACCGCTCGGCCAGGTCCCAGGCCCGCGCGGTCCCGTACGACAGCAGGTGCCCGCCGATGCGCCGCCCCCGGAACGCCGGGACGAGCCCGAAGTACACGATCTCCACGACTCCGCCGTCCTGCGGTTCGAGCTCGACGTAGCCCGCGGGCGTTCCCCGGTCGTAGGCCACCCATGTCTCCACGCCGGGCCGCTCCAGGTGGTCGATCCACCGCGCGTACGACCACGACAGCCGGTCGGTCCAGCGGATGTCGCCGCCGACGGATGCGTACAGGAAGCGGCTGAACTCGGGGGAGGGGACTTCGGAGCGGACGATCCGGACATCGCCCTCCGGGGCCTCGGCGGGCAGGAGGTCGGCCGGGGACGTCTGCTCCAGGGACCAGGTGGTCACGGTGATGGTGGACATGGCAGCAGAAAATCACGAGGCCGGACCCGGCACCAGCGCCGGGCCCCGCGCCCGCATCGTGGACCCTCGGTGGACGCTCAGTTCATGGAACCGTTGACCGCAGACAAAGGCACCGCGTACAGCGCCCGTTCGGGAATGGCCACCGGCTCCCACTGGTTGTCCTGGTTCGCCGCCCACTCGGTCAGCGTCCACAGCTCGCCGGTCTTCTGGGAGTACGACATGGACTCGGTGTGCTGGCCCCAGCACGCGTACGACTGGTCGGCCGTGCACCGGGCGGCGTCGGCACCCTCCTCGTTCTGCCGCCACAGCGTGCCGTGCTTGCCGCGGCTGCCGGGGGCGTAGCCGACGTACCAGTCGGCCTTGCTCGCCCCGCTCGGCTTGTGCGAGATCACACCCTGCAGGCCGACCGCCTTGGTCTCGTACGCCTCGTCCGCGTTCACGATGTCGCTGGAGTTCGCCCCCAGCAGGCCCGTGCGGCTGAGCTGGGTGCTGAAGTAGTAGCGCCAGAGGCGGGCGGGCTGGGTGCCGCCCGAGCTGAACCACTCGTTCGCGACCAGGCTGTTGGGCGTCGAGGTCCGGTCCAGCGAGATGGAGCCGAAGCACGGGACCCCGTTGTCGTTCGACGCGTCGCACGCGCCGCCCGTCAGGTTGTACGAGCCGATGGCCGGCAGCACGTACTGGTAGCCGTGCGCCGAGTAGCCGCCGCTCACCTTGCCGACCGCGCTGCTGTTGACGTTGGCCTGGAGGATGCGGTGCATGTCGAAGACGAAGAGGGCGTTGTTGTGGTCGGCGCCGTTCTTCGCGGTGACGATCAGCTTGTCCTGGTACCAGACCATGCCGCCGATGTGGGAGCGCACGGCACCGAAGTCGTCGCCGCCCGAGAGGGGGGCGACGAGGAGGACCCAGCGGTACTTGAGGTTGTCCGGGTCGTTCGCGTCGATGAAGGCGACCCGGGCGAGGCCCTTGTCCTCCGCCGGCTCGCCCGCCTTGTGGTCGTTGTGCGTCCAGCCGGACAGGATGACGTTGTCCTCGCCCCACAGGCCGTCGTCGTCGGCGTCGGCGGAGGTGGTGACGGACTGGGGGAGCCACTTCTGGGTGGTGGCGTCGCCGGTGTCCCAGCAGTACGCGCGGGTCGCCGTGGGCTCGACCGGCAGGGCCGCCCGCTCGGTGTCGTAGCAGGCGGACTTGTTCCGCATGGTGTGGTTGGCGCTCTGCAGGACGCCGTGCACCCCGACGTTCCCGCCCATGTTGCTCGTCAGCTTGTCGAGGGTCGTCTCGCTGACCAGGTTCTCGTGCAGCTGGAGCTTCGCCATCTCGCTGCTCGACGAGGTGAGCGGCTTCAGGGGCCCCGGGTTGTCGCCGCCCGCGGCCTGCGAGGTGCTGATCAGGGTGGCCGCTGCGGTCAGTCCGAGCGCGGTGCCGGTCAGAGCGGCGCGCAGTGCACGGCCCCTTCTGCGTCGACGGTGCCTGCCGCGACTCATACAACCTCCCAGGGACGGCCAACTGCCTCTCATGATCAGCACGTTGACGGAGAGCCAGGTGGGGTGGCCTGGGAGTGATGCTACTTCAGAGGGCGCCCGTCGCGGTTGGACTCCTGCATAAATGCAGGGATATCCCTCACTCCTGGGCTACCGTTCGTTCACCCGCGCGCACGGACCACGCCCGGGGCCACCGAGTGCGGCAGCAGGTCCAACGGGTCGTCAGGCAGGAGGAGGTCGACCTCGGTGCCCTCCGTGAACCGGTACGGCCGGTGTTCCAGGAAGGCGCCCATGTAGCGGCGTACCCGGGACATCTCCGCGCGGACCGTGACGGTGCGGGCCGGGTCGCCGAACATGTCGTCGGCGAGGGCAGCGGCGGTGCGCCCGGTGGGGTGGAGGGCCAGGAGGTAGAGCAGTTCGGCGTGCCGGGGGCTGAGTTCATGGGTCCAGGACCCGGCGTCTCCCGACGCGGTGACCGTGCAGTGGCGGGGGTGCGCCAGGTCCAGCACGATACGGGTCGGGTCGTCGTCGGCCGGCTGTTCGGCACTGGGGCGTATCAACCACCCGCCGGGCAGGGGCTCGATCCGGCACAGGCCCAGGCCGGGCAGTCTGCGCCGGCCGGGGGAGAGGGACTTCGGCAGGGTCAGCCGGTTCGTGTACGGCATGCCGGTCACCGCGGCCGTCCAGCCGTCGGTGTCCACGGCCGCCGCCCGGCCGCCGATGCGCGCCAGCACCGGCGCGGCGACCGCGCGCAGCCGTTCCAGCGAGGTCAGGTGCAGTTCCCGCAGCCGGGCCTCGGCGAGCTTGGCGACCGAGCCGACGAGGGCGAGCGTGGAGGGGTGATACGTCTCCAGCGGGCCGCTGACGTCCACCGCGCCCAACAGCCGCCCGTCACGCGGGTCGGTGATGGGGGCGCCGGTGCACACCCACGACTGCAGGGAGCGCACGAAGTGCTCGGCCGAGACGACCTCCACGGGGCGGCGGGCCATCAGCGGGGTGCCGATCCCGTTCGTGCCGGCCACCTCCTCGCGCAGGTCACCGCCCACCCCGATGCCCTGTCCGTCCGCGCGGCGCAGCACGGCGTCGCTGCCCTCGCGCCACAGCATCCGGCCGTCGGCGTCCGCGACCGCCACGAGGTGCCGGGCCGACTCCGCATACGACAGCAACCCCTCGTGCAGCACGGGCAGGACGTGCCGCAGCCGTGAGGTCTGCCGGCGTCGCTCGACCTCGTCCAGGCTGAGCACATCGGCCCGGAAGTCGTGGTCGGGGTCGACCCCGCCGCGGACCGCGCGGTCCCAGGACTCCTTGATCTCCGGCCGCGGCGCCACCTTGGGCCGTTCTCCGGCGAGCGCGGCGTCGCGCGTCTCGCCGAGTACCCGTGCCGCCCGCCTCGGGTCCTGGGCGGCGAGCCGCGTGACATCCATCGGCGACATCGGCGAGTGCGCCACTCGATCCTCCTGGCGGACCCGTCCGCTGCCGGCCCTCTCCTGGTTCCTTCCGCCACGGACGTCCGCGTTCTGCGTTGACTGCGGGTCTCATAGTGTGCCGCCGAACGGCCACGGAGGGACACAGTCCGGCCACAGAGAGCTGATGAGTTGCAACCCCCTGCAACCCTGGCGAACGGCCGTACGGTGCTCGAAACTTGTTCAGCGCCGCCCGGTGGCGGCCGCGCGCCGGCACGGGGGGCCGAGTCAGCGGGGGTGGTGCCGTGTCGGCGCGGCATCACCCCCGCGCCGCCCACAGGGGTCCTTTCACTGTCCCGCCCGGGTCGCACGGCCTGGCACCGCACCTCACCGCGTTGCCGAAACGCCCACGTGGCTCCCCCCCCACTCTCGGCTTCGCTAGAGCGGGGACTCCCATCGAGGACCTTCCGGCGCCTTGCGATGCACGGCGCCAGACCACGCGACCTGATCGGACGCTCATAGCGAAAGGACCCCTCAGCCCCCCGTCCGCACCTCGTTGTCCGGCGCCCCGTCCCCCTCGGGCGGCAGGTCTCCGCGCTCCATCGGCCCGCCGGGACGCGGGGGCGGCAGGAGGAAGGCGAGCTCGGAGTCGGTCGGGCGGCGGGCCGCCTCGGCGGCGGCGCGCAGGGCGACCCGGTCGACCCTGGCCGTGTCACCGCTGACCCGGACCACGTGGTCCTTCTCCGGGACGGCGTACTCATGCTGCCCGCCGGAGACGCGGTACCACGTGTCACCGTCCTTCTCGCAGGTCACCGGCCCGCTCGCCCCCTGGCCGACCGGCTGCTCCGGGCAGCTCCCGGCCGTCATGGTGCCGCGGTCCACGAGGAGGAAGATCTGGGCGCCCTCCTTCCGTGACCAGTACGCGCTGGAGAAGCCGTCGCCGCCGTACACGCCGACGGACTGCCGGGCAAGGACGAACCCGGGGGACTCGGTGACGTGGACCAGCTCCGGTGCGAACCCCAGCGCCTCCGCCCGGGCCTGCAGCTCGGCCCGGTCCGGAGCGGGCCGCCGCGGCTCGGGGGCGCTCACCACCAACTTCTCGTCGGCGCAGCCCGTGAGCAGGACGGGCAGGAACGCGAGGGGCAGCAGTACGCGGCGTACGGCAGGGAACCTGCGTACGGCCGGGAACATGCGCTCATCCTGCCGCACAGCTGTTCCACAGGTGGCGCTCAGAGTGTTTTGCGTAGCACTACGCCATGCATGCACGCCTGTACCAACAGGTACCGGTGTCCGACCCCGTGGCGTCCGACTCCTCGGTGTCCGATTCCTTCAAGACCACCCCGGCCCGGCCTGCCTACGGTGACCGCATGACTCCACGATTCGACGCCATCGGCCTGGTCGCCTCCGACATGGCCGCCTCCGTCGCCTTCTACCGCCGTCTGGGCATCGCCTTCCCCGAGGGCGCCGAGACCCAGCCGCACGCCGAAGCGGAACTGCCGGGCGGGCTGCGGCTGCTGCTCGACACCGAGGAGACCGTCCGGTCCTTCCTCCCCGAGTGGCAGCCGGGCACCGGCGGCCGGACCTCGATCGCCCTGCGGTGCGAGAGCCCCGGGGAGGTGGACGCGGTGTACGAGGACCTGGTGGCCGCGGGCTACCACGGCGAACTCAAACCGTGGGACGCCGTGTGGGGCCAGCGGTACGCGGTCGTCCAGGACCCGGACGGCAACGGCGTGGACCTGTTCGCGAGCCTGCCCGGGTGAGGGCGACCGCTCAGCCCCCGAGCAGTTGTCCGAGCGGCCGGCCCGCCAGCTCCTTCACCTCACGTGCCAGGTGGGCCTGGTCGGCGTACCCGCTGCGGGCCGCCGTCTCCGCGAACGGCACCCCGCCGCGGGCGAGCCCGAGCGCGCGCTGAAGCCGCAGGACGCGGGCCAGCGTCTTCGGGCCGTACCCGAACGCCGTCAGCGAGCGGCGATGCAATTGACGTGCGCCGACGTCGAGCTCGTCGGCGGTGGCGGCCACCGGGCGCCCCGCGTTCAGCGCGGCCACGACCCTCCCCAGCAGCGGGTCGGGAGGCTCTGACTCGGCCGCCCGCGCCAGCGCCACCTCTTCGAGCCCGGTCGCCGGATCACCGGCCGCGTGCACCCGGGCCGCGAGGCGCCGCACCCGCGCGGCCGGCCACAGGTCCGCCAGGTCGACCCGCCGATCGCGCAGTTCGTGCGCCGGGACGCCCAGCAGGACAGGCGCCGTACCGGGAAAGAACCGCACCCCGGCCCAGCGCGTGGACAGGTCCTCGGCCCGCCCGGGAACGTACGCCCGCGTGTCCGGCCCGGCGACCAGCAGCCGTCCCTCCTTCCAGAGCAGGTCCATGCACCCGTCGGGCAGCACGAGCCCGGTCCCGGATCCGGACGGGGTGGAGGTCCACACCACGGCGCCCGTCAGACGGGACGCCCTCTCCGCATACACGGGCGCCAGGCTACGCCCCGCACGCCCGGCCGCGCCCTCCCCGGGGCGCTCACAGTAAAAGGACCCCTCAGTCCTCCGGAGGTGGCGCGTCCCCCTGCTTGGGCGCGCTCTTCGCATGCGTGCGCAGGCGCGACGTCACATCGTCCGGCGGCAGGAAGCGCGACCAGCGTTCCGGGAACTCCGAGGGCATGTCGGGGTCATCCGCGTCGGGCTCGGCGGAGCGGGCCGCGGCGGCCCGGGCGACGTACTCGGCGGCCTGCTCCTCGCGCAGCCGCTCGTTCGCCGCGCGCGCGGCGGCGGTGGCGGCGGCCGGCCAGATGTGGTCGATGGCCGCGTTGACGGCGGCCCCCACCAGTACCGCGAAGGCCGAGACGCCGATCCACAGCAGTACGGCCACGGGTGCGGCCAGGGAGCCGTAGATCGTCGGGCCCTCGACCGTGTTCGTCAGGTAGATGCGGAGCAGGAAGCTCCCCAGGACCCACATGCCGAGGGCCACCAGGGCGCCCGGGACGTCCTCCACCCAGGGGGAGCGGACCGGAACGGACACGTGGTACAGGGTTGTCAGGAACACGATCGACAGGATGATCACGACCGGCCAGTACAGGACCTGCACGACGGTCGTCGACCACGGCACGATGTCCACCACCGCGTCCGGCCCGGCCACCATCAGCGGCAGCGCGATGGAACCGATGATCAGCGCCACGATGAACAGCAGGAACGCCATCAGCCGGGTCTTCACGATCCCGCGCACCCCGTCGAGGCCGTACATGACGGTGATGGTGTCGATGAACACGTTCACCGCCCGGGACCCCGACCACAGGGCGAAGAGGAAGCCGATGGAGATGACGTCCGGCCGGCCGCCCTTCATGACGTCGTCGAGGATCGGCTGGGCGATCTGCCGGACACCCTTGTCGGACAGGACGGTGCGGGACGCCTCCAGGAGGTTGTTCTGCAGGCTGGCGATGGTGTTCGCGCCGGTCCAGTCGTCGACGTAGCCGAGCAGGCCGATCATGCTCAGCAGCAGCGGTGGCACGGACAGCAGCGTGAAGAACGCCGCCTCCGCCGCGAGCCCGAGGATGCGGTACTCGATGCAACTGTTGACGGTGTCCTTGAGCAGCAGCCAGGCCGTCCGGCGTTTGGAGACGTTCCGGTAGAGGGCGCGTGCCCGGTGGAGACGACCGGAGGCGCTCTCGGGAGACTCGGGGGGATTACTTGCTGGCTGCACGTCCTAAAGGTATCCGTCGTGGCAGGTCGTCCTCACCTTCCGGTACCGATGCCGGATACTGGTGACCGAGGCGCTACCGAAGGGTAGGTTCCGGGACATGGCAGCCAGCACCCATGAAGTGACCAACCAGGCTCCGCCCCTGGTGGCGTACGACGTCTTCGCCGCTGACCGGGCCCTCGTGGAGGCGGTCGAGCGGCACCTCGCCCCCCGGCTGCTCGACGACGTCCGCGACGAGCTCTCCCTGCTCGGGCGCACGGCCGGCTCCGCACAGGCACAGGAGTGGGGTGTGCTGGCCAACGAGAACCCGCCGAAGCTGCGCACCCACGACCGGTACGGCCACCGGATCGACGAGGTCGAGTTCCACCCGTCCTGGCACCGCCTCCTCGGCAAGGGCGTCTCGGCGGGGATGACGGCGGCCTGGGCGCGGCCGGGCGGGCACGTGCGGCGCGCGGCCTCCTTCGTGATCTGGACGCAGGTCGAGGCGGGCCACGGCTGCCCGCTGTCGATGACCCACGCCGCGGTGCCGGCGCTGCGCACCGACCCGGCGCTGGCGGCGGAGTGGGAGCCCCGGCTGACGTCGATGATCTACGACCACGAGCTGCGGCCCGCCGCGCAGAAGCCCGGCGTCCTCTTCGGGATGGGGATGACCGAGAAGCAGGGCGGCAGCGACGTCCGCGCCAACACGACGTCGGCGCGGCCGCTCTCCGAGGACGGCACGTACGAGCTGACCGGGCACAAGTGGTTCTGCTCGGCGCCCATGTCGGACGCCTTCCTCGTGCTGGCGCAGGCACCGGGCGGACTCACCTGTTTCCTGGTGCCGCGGGTACTGGAGGACGGCACGCGCAACGTGTTCCGCATCCAGCGGCTGAAGGACAAGCTGGGCAACCGGTCCAACGCCTCCAGCGAGGTCGAGTTCGACGGGACGTGGGCCCGCCGCGTCGGCGACGAGGGCCGGGGCGTGCGCACGATCATCGAGATGGTGGCCATCACGCGAGTGGACTGCGTGCTGGGCGCCGCCGCACAGATGCGGCAGGCGGTGGCGCAGGCCGTGCACCACTGCACGTACCGGGAGGCGTTCGGCGGCAAGCTGGTCGACAAGCCGCTGATGCGGAACGTGCTGGCGGACCTTGCGCTGGAGTCGGAGGCGGCGACGACGCTGGCGCTGCGGCTGGCCGCCGCGTACGACGACGGCTCGGAGGAAGAGCGCGCGTTCCTGCGGCTCTCGGTACCGACCGCCAAGTACTGGGTGACCAAGCGCGCCACACCGATGGTGGCCGAGGCCCTGGAGTGCCTCGGCGGCAACGGGTACGTGGAGGAGTCCGGCATGCCCCGGCTGCTGCGCGAGTCGCCGCTTAACTCCATCTGGGAGGGCGCCGGGAACGTGCAGGCGCTCGACGTGCTGCGCGCCCTGCAGCGCGAGCCGCAGGCGCTGAACGCCGTCCTCACGGAGGTGGGCCGCGCCCGTGGCGCCGACCACCGGCTGGACGGCGCGATCAAGAACCTGCTGACCGAGCTCGCCGACCTCGACGGCATCGAGGCTCGCGCCCGCCGCCTCGTCGAACGCCTCGCCCTCGTCCTCCAGGGCTCACTGCTGGTGCGGTACGCGCCACCGGAGGTCGCCGACGCGTTCTGCGCCTCCCGCCTCGGCGGCGACTGGGGCACGGCCTTCGGCACCCTGCCGCACACGCTGGACCTGGCGTCGGTGGTGGAGCGGGCACGTCCGGTGACGTGACGCGGGCCCCGGCGCCCCGTGGCTCAACTGCTGCCGTTGGCCAGCTTCAGGAAGGCGGTCCAGGCGGTGGGGGTGACGGTGAGGTGGGGGGTGGTGGGGGTTTTGGAGTCTCGGATGAGGATGGTGGTGGGTTGGACGGCGACTTCGATGCAGGCGCCGCCTTCGCTGCCGCTGTAGCTGGACTTGAACCACTCAAGTGCCGTGCCGGTCATCGCTCTCCCAGAAGCAGGTCCAGCAGGTCCCTCGTGTCTTCACTTGTGAGGGCCTGTGTCCGCAGCATCGCATATTTCTGGTTGAGGATCGCCACCTCGCTCGGGTCAGCGATGAGTTGGCTGCCCCGATGCGTTTCGGTGTAGGCGAGCCGCTGGTGTTCGGGCGTCTCCAGCAAGATGAACGGGCCGTCGAGCCCGGCGTGCGACGTGCGTCCAAGGGGCAGGATTTGCAAGGTGAGACCGGGGAGGTCGGCGTACTCCCGTAGGTGTCGTACCTGTTCGAAGTACACCTCGTCCCCGCCAAGCCGGTCCCGCAGCGCCGCTTCCCAGATCACGAAGCTTGCTGTCGGTGGCACCTTGCGGTGCAGGATCTCGCGGCGCTCGATGCGTGCCGCCACCAACTGCTCGATCTGGTCTTCGTCGTAGACCGGCACACGGCTGCGAAAGACCGCCCGCGCGTACAGCTCGGTCTGGAGCAGGCCAGGGATCACCACGCCCTCGTACCAGGAGATCGCGATGGCCTCCCGCTCCCGGTCCAGATACTCCTCCGCCCACAGCGGTACCAGATCCACCTCCGGCATGTACTGCAGCGCCTCCGCCAACGCACCCTTCGTGTCGAGGAGTTGGTCGAGCTGCTCGGCCAGATCCGGCTTCAGCGGCCGTCTCCCCTGTTCGATCGACGCGATCTGCTGCTCGCCGACGACGAACCGGTCGCCGAGTGACTTCTGTGTGTACCCGGCCGCCTGGCGGTAGAGGGCGAGCAGCGCGCCCACCATTTTCATCGCCGAGGCGTTCCTCCGTGCCCGTGACCGTGTCGTGGTGCTCATGCGGTCCAAACTCCCCATCCATGCGCGTACGTTCACCGCCGCGCGCCCGTACAAACCGCCTGTACGGGTGCACGCACTGTTCCATAATGGCCACTCAGCGTGACACTCGTTACGTGAACGCAGAAACCCCCCACCCGTCCCCCCGCGAACGCTTCTACCGTCGCGAACGAGCGTCCGTCCCCGCCGCCCGCGCCTTCACGCACGAGGCACTGGCCGACTGGGGCGTGCGGGACCGGGCCGACGACGTCGTGCTGTGCGTCAGCGAACTCGCCACCAACGCCCTCGTGCACGGCGTACCACCCGGGCGGGGCTTCCTGCTGCGGCTGCTGCCCCTGCCGTACGGCGGCGGGGTGCGCGTCGAGGTGCATGACAGCGGGGGCGGCGCACCGGCTGTACCGCAGGTGGACGCATGGGAGCCGGACGAGGGTGGGCGCGGGCTGCTGCTGGTGTCGGAGCTGGCGGACAAGTGGGGGGTGGGGGAGCGGGACCCGGGGAAGGTCGTGTGGTGCGAGTTCGCGGAGCTCGTCGACCGCTGATCAGGTCTGTTCAGACAGACCGCAGCCAGCCGCTGCCGCCCGCGCCGGACCGAGTGCACTGTGTCGCCGTGGGCGGCGGTTTCCCGGGTGTGAGACTGGTGGGCCCGCATGTTCAGGAGTCGCGTATTCGCCGTAGCCGTCGGTCGATCGTCACCCTGTGTCGGGGCTCTGCGGCATGATGACCGGCGTGAACGCCGAGATACTGATAGACGTCTGGCAGCGGCTCCTCGCCGACCCTCGCAAGTCGTGGGTGCTGTTCGAGCACGGCACTTGTGTCGTGCTGACCGCTCCGGAAGGGGAGCTTGCTGAACAGGCCACCGGCCTCCTGAGGAAGTTTGGCCCGGCGCATGCCGGGTCTTCGGCAGGAGACTTCGGGGTGATCGACCTCAAGGACGTCGAGGGATGGGTCGTCACCGGCCATCACAACGACGTCCTTACCTATGTAGGCCCCGATGAGCCTCAGGATCAATCGCAGATTGCTGTCGGGCTGTTCGGACGTTCCAAGCGCCACCGGGACGGTACCGAGCTTCGCATCGTCCACGTCGAGGACAAACGAGACTGAGCGAATCCAGCCTAAGAGGTCGCGCAAATAGAGTGGTGAGGTATGGCCCTGGTGGTGGGGCGGGCACAGGCATTGATGATCATGCGGTGTCTACGCTTCGTGATCGCCAGAGGTATCCGTGCCTACGTTGGCATCATGGCTGACTACCCCCGCTGTGGGACCAATTCGCCGCGTTGATTCCCGTCCGTAGCCTGATCCGCAAAGCCTCGGCCCTCTACCGGTGGGACACCCGACCCACACGCCGCCCCTGATGACCACCCATGTGCGCGGCCTCTTGCTCGTTCAGCGGTTGTCGTAGGCCGTGCGAGCGGCGTCGATGTGTGGCAGGTGCGTGATGCTCCATTCGAGCAGTGGCGCGGTGGCCTCGCGCAGGCTCCGGCCCATCGCGGTCAGTTCGTAGCTGACGTGCGGCGGCATGACGTTGCGGACCGTGCGCGTCAGGATCCCGTCGCGTTCGAGGTCGCGCAGCGTCACGGTGAGCATGCGCTGGCTGATGCCGTCGATGGCCCGCTTGAGCTCGGTGAAGCGCAACGGCTCGTCCTTGAGCATGCGCACGATCAGCAGCGCCCACTTGTCCCCGACGATCCCGAGGACTTCACGGGCCTGGCACGGGTCCTGCACGGTTACCTCCTGAGAACCGGGGCACCGAAAAGTGCCGTATTGCCCGGGGAGCGTCGTGGGGATCACGATGTTCGCGGTTACCAAAGAGTACCGAGGCACGAGGAGGAACCACACGACCATGGCCACATTTCTGCTGGTACACGGCGCCTGGCACAACGGGCGAAGCTGGGACCGGGTGGTCCCGCTGCTGGAGGCGGCCGGGCACCGGGTGCTCGCGCCGTCGCTGACCGGCTACGGCGACAAGGCACACCTGCTGAGCCCCAAGATCGGGCTCGGCACCCATATCGACGACGTCGCCGGCCTGATCGAAGACGAGCACCTCGACGACGTCGTGCTCGTCGGGCACAGCTACGCCGGGATGGTCATCTCGGGAGTCGCCAACCGGGTCCCGAAGCGGATCGCGCATCTGGTGTTCCTCGACGCGATGGTCCCCGAAGACGGCGAGACCGCTGTCGACGTCCTCCCTGTCACCCAGCAGCTCATCGACCTCGCCGTGGACGGCTGGCGGGTTCCGCCGATGCCCGAGCAGCCGCCGCCGCTTGGCTTGTTCGGCGTCACGGATCCCGACGACCTAGCCTGGTTGCGCTCGATGCTGTCGGACCAGCCGGTCCGGTGCCTGCGGGAGCCAGTCCTGCTGGACGACCCGGCCGCGCGCACGATCCCGCGCACACACATCCACTGCCTCGAGGGCCAGCCGGCGGACATCACCCGGCGTCCCGTCCCGGCAGGCGAACGAGTACGCGAGCTGCCGACCGGCCACGACTGCATGATCACCATGCCCGTCGAGCTCACCGCGCTGCTGCTCGAGACGGTCTAGAGGCCGCACACATGGGTGATCATCAGGGGGTTGAATTCCTGAGGAGGGAGTTCGAACCCGGTGCTGCAGGGGCGTTGGAGGACCTCCACGGGAGCTTGGAGCGGGCCTTCCCCGTCAGTGGACCTTGGCCCCACGTCCGCGACACCCTTCATACGGCCTTGCGCGATGCCCTGTCCCGCCCCGGTGCGGAAGCGCCGGCGGCCCGCGACGAACTCCTCGATCCGATCGTCAGGTTCGCCGAGGCTCATCGCACGGCCACCGCCACGGACGACGACCGTAAGGAATGAGCGGGCAGCCCACCACGGGTTCACCTGGCGAGACGGCTGTCCTCGGCTCCCTCGTGGGTCCCGGCCGGCCATTCGTACGCAGGCCCACCAGGACCTGGACGGCGAGCAACAAGATCGGCACGGCTGCGGAAGGGTGAATGATCGGCAAGATCGTTGATCAGGCACTCCGACGGGATGCCGGACGGGCGGGCGTTGGCACGTCAAGGAGCGGTTCGTGCTGTGCGCCGATGGGGTGGTTTGGCCGGCTGTAGGCCGATCGTGTGCGCGGAGCCCCTAACACTGAACGGGGGTGGCGCAGGCCACAGGGGAAGGGGGGCGGCATGGCCGACGGCACGGTGCTGGTGGCGGTGGCGGAGCATCCGCAGGACGGGGGCGCCACCGCTGGGCAGTTGGCGCGCATCGCCGAGGGGATCCAGGCGCGCGGCTTACAGGTGCGGTGGGTGGTGAGCGTCCCGGACGCCGAGGCGGTGCTCAGGACGGAGGCCGGTCTGGCCGCCGCGGTGGTCGCATGGGATCTTCCTCCCGGAGCCGAGGACGGGCCGGGCGGCGCGACGGTGCTGCGCGGGATCGGGCGCCGGTTCCGCGATCTGCCGGTGTTCCTGGTCATGGCGGACGAGGGGCTGCGTGAGCTGCCGCTGTGGGTGTCGCAGTCGGTGGTGGGCTACGTGTGGCCGCTGGAGGACACGCCGGCGTTCATCGCGGGGCGGATCACCAGCGCCGCGCGCGCCTACCAGGACGCCCTGCTCCCGCCGTTCTTCAAGGCGCTGCGGCGCTTCGACGACGCGCACGAGTACTCATGGCACACTCCGGCGCACTCCGGCGGTGTCGCCTTCCTCAAGTCGCCCGTGGGCCGGGCGTTCCACGACTACTTCGGGGAGCGGCTGCTGCGCAGCGACCTGTCGATCTCGGTGGAGGAACTCGGCTCGCTGTTCGAGCACACCGGGCCGATCGGCGAGGCGGAGCGCAACGCCGCGCGGGTCTTCGGCTCCGCCCACACGTACTTCGTCCTGCACGGCGACTCCACCTGCAACCGTCTGGTGGGCCACTTCAGCGTGACCCGCGACGAGATCGCCCTGGTGGACCGCAACTGCCACAAGTCGGTCCTGCACGGCCTGGTCGTCTCCGGCGCCCGACCGGTGTACCTGGTCCCCACCCGCAACGGCTACGGCCTCGCCGGACCGCTGCCGCCGGCCGAGATCGCGGCGGACTCACTGGCGGCGCGGATCGCGCAGAGCCCCCTCACGCAGGACGCGGTTTCGTCGCGTGCGCAGTACGCGGTGTTCACCAACTCCACGTACGACGGACTGTGTTACGACGCGGTGGCGGCGGCCCGGGCCTTCGCGGCCGGCACGCCCCGGCTGCACTTCGACGAGGCCTGGTTCGCCTATGCCCGCTTCCATCCGCTCTACGCGGGGCGCTACGGCATGTCGGTGGACGAGGAGGCTTTTCCCGGCCCCGACCGGCCGACCATCTTCGCGACCCAGTCCACCCACAAGCTGCTGGCGGCGTTGTCGCAGGGCGCCATGGTGCACGTCCGGCCCGCGCCGCGGGCGCCGGTGGAGCACGACCGTTTCAACGAGGCGCTGATGATGCACGGCACGACGTCGCCGCTGTATCCGATGATCGCCTCGCTGGACGTGGCCACGGCGATGATGGACGGTCCGCAGGGGCAGTGGCTGGTCGACGAGGCGGTGACGGAGGCCGTCCGGTTCCGCCAGGAGATGGTGCGGATCGGGCGGCGGATCGAGGCCGCCGGGGACCGGCCGCCCTGGTTCTTCGGGGTGTGGCAGCCGGATGAGGTGACTGACCCCGAGAGCGGGGCGCGGCTGCCGTTCGACGAGGCTCCGGCGGACCTGCTGCGCACCGATCCGTCCTGCTGGCACCTCGCACCCGACGCGGACTGGCACGGCTTCCCCGCTCTGACCGACGGCTACTGCATGCTCGACCCGATCAAGGTCACCCTGACCTGCCCGGGGCTCGACGCGAGCGGTGTCATGTCCGACTGGGGCATCCCGGCGCGGGTTCTCACCGCCTATCTGACCACGCGCGGCATCGTCGTGGAGAAGACCGACAGCTACACCACGCTGGTGCTCTTCTCCATGGGCATCACCAAGGGCAAGTGGGGCACGCTGCTGGACGCCCTGATGGACTTCAAGGACCTCTACGACGGCGATGCCCCGCTGGACCGTGTGCTGCCCGCGCTCATCGCCGACCACCCTCGACGCTACGCGGGGCTGACGCTGCGAGCCCTGTGCCAGGAGATGCACGACCACCTGCGCGAGGCCCGCCTGGTCGAACTACTCGACACGGCCTTCCAGCAACTCCCGGAGCCGGTCGCCCCGCCCCAGCTGTGTTACCAGCGCCTGATCCGCGGCGGCACGGAACGAATCCGCCTGACGGACGCCCCAGGCCGCATCGCCGCGGCGATGGTCACGGTGACGCCGCCCGGCATCCCGGTCCTCATGCCGGGCGAGAGCGTCGGGGAGGAAGACGGCCCTCTCCTGCGCTACCTCAGTGCCCTGGAGTCCTTCGACCGCCGCTTCCCCGGCTTCGGCAGCGAGACACACGGGGTAACCCGTGCCCCCGACACCGGCGACTACCTGATCGAGTGCCTGCGTCCGGACGAGCTGGAGGGGCCCGCCGGTGCCATGACGCCGGCGCAACGGAGGGGAGCGGAGGGCGCCAGGTCGGTGGATTGAGTCCGAGGGGGCGCGGGTGGGGTGGCGGTGCGCCGGCTGGGGCAGAGGTGGTCGGCCAACGGGAAGGCGTTGGTGCGAGTTCGCGGAGTTCACCGACTGGTGATCAGGTCCGCTTGCGCACGAGCCTGCGGCCCCACGCCTGGCCCGGTGCTTCGACGTAGCGGTGGGTCAGCACGCACAGCGGCAACAGCACGGCGAGGAAGGCCGCTTCGAGCAGGGGAGTGTCCCGCTGCCACCGGCCGTTCCTGTGGTCGATCACCGCCAGCAGCACCGGATGCAGCAGGTAGACCGAGTAGCTGATCGTTCCCAGTCCGGTCAGCGTGCGCGGTATCCGGCGGTGGCGCGCGGCCAGTCCGGCGCCGAAGGTGATCACGGCCAGCAGGAAGGCCGTGATCCAGCCGCGCCGTGTGAAGTGGTCCCCGTCGCCGTACCGGTACGCGCTGCCCACGGCGAAGGTGACCACCACGACGGCCGTGCCCGCCGCGCACCGCCACGTGCTGCGACCGTGCTCGGCACGGTGGACGGCGGTGCCGAGGAACATCACGGCGAGGATCACCAGGCCCTCCCACAGGGGGACCGTGCCGTTGAGAGAGACCAGGACGAGCGCCAGAGCCCCGCCCAACACGCCCCCGAGCACCCGGAGTGCGGGTGATCCGGCGCTCGCACAGCAGATGGCGACCACCATGGCGGCCGAGGCGAGCGCGACCAGTGGGCCGGTGCCGGTGACGCCCGAGAGGGCGGAGGCCGGCAGTACGACCCCTGCCGTCACGCTCACGGCGGCCGTCCCGGCGAGGCTGACGGCGACCACCGCCGACCGCTGGTGGAGGCGGACCGTGAAGAGCGCGACCACCATCAGGTAGAAGGCCATCTCGTACGACAGCGTCCAGAGGATGAGCAGGAGGCTGGACGTCCCCAGCAACTCCTGGAGCATGGTGATGTGGGCGGCCACCACCGTGGCGGCGCTCTGGCCCCCGACGTCACGCATCTCCGCCACGCCCCACAGATCGAGGACGAGAACGAGGGTGACGGCGGCGGCCCACAGCGGGTAGATGCGGAAGATCCGTCCGATCCAGAACGTCCGCACGCAGCCCCGGCGTTCCAGGGACGCGGGGATGATGTAGCCGCTCACCAGGAAGAACACCATGATCCCGTAGCGGCTGGTGTTGAACTCCGGCATGAGCTCCCGGCGGAACTCCGGCATGAAGGTGTACGACGAGTGGTCGAACACGACGACGAGTGCGGCGATACCGCGCAAGGCGTCCAGCCAGCCCAACCGTGGTGGACCGACCGAGGTGAGCGCGTTAGGTAATTCAATGAGTGCGGAGAGTGGTCGACTCGGGGGTGGCGGAACGAAGGGTGGGGGTTCCATCAAGTAGGCCTGGTCTCTGTGGTGGGACGTTTGTCGGGCGGGTCTTCCCCGTCCCCGGCGGCTAGTCTTCCGGCGTGGTGGGCTTCACCGGAACGCAGGGCTTCACCTGGCTCTTGGTGTAGTAGGTGACGACCGCGTACGGCTTGGTGCTGCCCCTGGTGTTCTCGAAGACCAGCACATTGCCCCGGTGCAGCCTGACCTTCCGCAGGACTTGCCAGCTAAAAACAGCTACACGTTCGACGGGTTCCCCCTGCGAATTGACCGCCCAGATCTCTCTGGGTTTGCTGCGCTCGCAGACATAGCCGGGAGCAAGCACGTCCACGGTCACCTTGATGCCCCACGGGCGCAGTCGCCTTCCGAGTTCATACTGGGCATCTGTGTCGATGCTCTGATCCTTGACGGTGAGCCAGACACTGCCGTCGCCCTGGCCCTCCACCGCGTACGCCGACGACTCAGCCGGCGAACCGGGCACGACCACCGGGGCGAGCCCGGCTACCGCACAGACCGCCGCGACGACGGCGATCCGGCGCGGAGTGAACAGACGGCGCACGAATGCGCTCGCCTTGCCCCCACGCGTTCCGACCTCAACCGCCCCGGTCTCCCGCCGCTCGATCTCCCTCGTCAGCTCACCCAGCAGCCGGTCCTCGAACGTCGACCCCTTGCTCATGCCTCTCCCCTCGCGACGTACACCAGCGACGCGTCCGGCGTCTCCGTGGCCTTGGAACTCGTCTCCTCCCGCAGCGCCTTGCGTGCCCGGTGCAGCCGGACCCGGGCGGTGACCTGGCGGATGCCCAGCGCGGCCGCGGCCTCGGTGACCGTGAGCTGGTCGACCGCTATCAGCTCCATGACGGCGCGCTCGCCCTCGGGGAGTTTCGCCAGGGCGGCCAGGGCACGCCGGCCCGGGCTCTCGGCGTCGAGCTTGTCCTCGATGCGGACGATGTCATCGGCCTCCAGCAACCGCCGCCCGGAGAAACGCCGATCGCGTTCCGTCTCCCGGGCGACCCGGCGGCGCTCCGACGACACGACGTTGCGCGCGATGCCGTACAGCCAGGCCGTCTCGCTGCCGAGGCCCGGCCGGTAGGAGTGGGCGGAGTCCAGGACGGCGAGGAAGATCTCGGCCGTCAGGTCGGCCGCCGTGTGCGGGTCGTCGACGCGCCGGGCCACGAAACGCATCACCGCGTCCACATGGCGCCGGTAGAACTCCTCGAAGAGCCGCGGGTCACGTACCGCCTCGGCGGGGCCGCACCGTAACCGTTCCGCGCCATCCACAGGCGTCTCCTTCCGTCAGAGCCCTCAGTGGCACTTCACTCGTTCTTGGTACGAGGCGCGAAAGGCGTTACAGAGGTGGCTCGTGAGGCCGGGATCGTCGCCGAATACAGCTATTGGCAGATCTGGGCCACATCCGACGGCCGTGACCAGGTCGTCACGGCGTCTCGTGTGGCCCAGATCTGCCAATCCGGCCGTTGGGGGAGCGCTTGGTGAAGTTGTCGGGGTGCGACTCAGGGAGTCGCGCCGCCCGGGCCGAACGCCGTCATGAAGCGGTCGCGGAACTTGTCCATGCGCCATTCGGGGGCGTCGTCGGCGGGCTTGAGGCCGTCCGTCCAGCCCCAGTCGGAGATCTTGTCCAGCACCTTCGGGTCCTGGGCGACGATCGAGATCGGCACGCCGTAGTTCGGCTTCTCGCCGGTGACCGTCTTGTTGGGCTGGTGATCGCCGAGGAAGACCAGGACGGTGTCCTTCGAACCGTACTTGGTCACGTAGTCGACGAGGCTGGTCACCGAGTACTGGATGGACTTGCGGTACTCGTCGCGCACCTTCGAGGCGTCCTTCCAGACCTCCTCCGGGTTCTTGCCCTCCCTCTTCTGGAGGTCGTAGTACACCGAGCCGTCGCCGACCTGGTCCTCCGGGATCGTGCTCGGGATCGGCGCCCACGGGTTGTGGCTGGAGGTCAGAATGATCTCCGCCATCATCGGCTTACGGTCCTTCTTGCCGTGCTCCAGCTTCTCGAAGGCCTGCAGGGTGTACTGGTCGGGCATGGTGGACCAGCTGAACTTCGGGCCCTTGTAGCCAAGTTCGTCCGAGTCGTAGATGTGGTTCAGGCCGAAGTACTTTCCTTCCGGCCAGGCCTTCTGGGTGCCCGGCACGATGCCGACCGTGCGCCAGGCCCCGGTGCGGCGGAAGGCCTCGGTGAGAGTGAGGCGGTCGCTCGCGACGAGGTTGTTGTACCGCGACTGGTTCTTGATCCACAGACCGGACAGGAACGTGGAGTGGCCCAGCCAGCTGCCCGCGCCCGTGATGGGGGAGCGCAGCCAGCCGCTGCGGGAGGCGTACCCGGCGTCCTTCAGCTGCTGCGTCTTCTCCTCCAGCGTCTTCCCCAGCGGCACACCCATCTGCGGGTCGTCGATCGCGGAGCGGCCGTAGCTCTCGATGAAGGTGATCAGGACGTCCTTGCCGCGCAGGCCGGTCAGCAGCTGGTCCGGCGGGACGTCGGCGAAGGCGTCGACGGCCGCCTGCCTCTCGAACGCCTTCCCGTCCTTCAGGCCCGTGCGCACCGCCTCGAAGCGGTTCTCGACGAGCGTGGCCGCGCTGTGCGAGGCGACCGGCACGCCGGAGAACTCCAGGGTCAGCGTGGAGCAGGTGATCCAGGCCGTGCCGAGGATCAGCAGCGTACGGCCCGTGGTGTGGCGGTTGCGCACCATGACGCGGGTCAGCCGGAGCACCGACAGCACCAGGAGGACGACGAGGGCGCCCAGGAGCACGAACAGCCCGATCGTCGCCGCCAGCGCGCCGCCCTCACCGAACGAGTCCTTCACGAACGACTGGGCGTCGTCGAGCAGGATCCAGTCCAGCACCAGGTCGAAGGGGCGGTCGAGGGTCCAGTAGAAGCCCATGTCGAGGGCTTTCAGGATGACCAGCAGCCCGAGCACCACGCCCACGACGACCGCCATCAGCTTCCGTGTCCTCGGCGGCAGGAGGAGCAACAGCGCGGCGCCGAGGATCCCTTCCGCCGGGATGCGCAGGAACCTCTCCGGTTCGAGCTTGGAGACGTCGTTCGGCAGGAGCAGCACGGCGACCACGAGCACGAGCGCGAGCCCGGTGACGGTCCAGGACAGCGCCCGCGCCATCCCGGGGCGCCGTGCGCGCCAACCGCGGGCGACGGGGGCGTGGTTGTCGGAGGTGTCCGGGGTGGACGGTTCGGGGGTGGGTGGCTCAGGGGACGCGGCGTGCGCGGCATCGGGGGCGTCCGCGGCATCCGGGGTGTCCGGGGTGGACGACTTCGCGGGTTCGTCGTCGGACGCGTCCGGCTCGGACGGCCGCGCCGCCTCCGCTCCGTGTGCCGCGGGCTCGTCGGCCGCCTCGTCGGGGCGCCCGGTCGGCTCCGGCGCCGAGGCGGTCCGCGCGTCGGCCTCCTCGGAGGTACACCCGTCCGCCTCGACCGGGCCACCGGCCCCGGTAACGCCGGGGGCGTCCCCGTCCGTCTCGCCCCGGGTACGCGCGCCGTCCTCGTCGGCGGGCTCGCTGGAGCCGCCCTCGCTGGACGCACTGTTCTCCGGCTCACTCGGGGCGGCGCTGTCCGCGTCGGGTGATCGCTCCTGCGCGGTGGCCTCTTCGTGGTCCGTTGCCGGAAGCTGCGAAGTGCGTGTGTGCGACAAACCCGGAGGTCCTTCCATGGAAACCGTGCGGTGGTACTACGGACCGGGCCCGAAGGCGGGGACCGCCACTCACGGTACGGGGCGACGACTCCTTCCGTTCACCGGGTTGCCATTCCTTTGTACGGGCGGGTGTTCGGGCACGTGTAGGGCAGGTGTACGTCGAGGACGGGAGCCACCTCACCGCCGGTCGGACTGCGGTTCCTCACCGCCGCGGCGCCCCCGTACTCGCCCGCTCCACCAGTCGCGTCGACAACTCCGTTCGCATGCCCTCCAGTTGCTCGCCGGCCATCAGCCGCACGAGTAGACGCAGCGCCGTCGCCGCCATCTCCGACAGGGCCGGCGGACCGTGGTGAGGCCGGGGGAGGCCCAGCGGGCCTCCGGCAGGTCGTCGACTACGGCTCCACCAGCGGCGGCTACGACCAGCTGGGCTTCGGCACCCTGACGTACGCCAAATAGCCGCCCGGTGGCGGCGCCCGCCCGGAATATCCGGAGGTGGTGCGATGCTCTGACGTCAACGACGGTTCGCGAGTGCGAGGAGCTGGCGGGCGCATGACGGCTGGGACCACGGGGACCACAGGCACCACAGGGGCGGCAGACCGGCCGGGGCCTGTGGTCCGTACCCCTTACGGCAGCGTGCGCGGCCGGTACGAACGCGGGATCGCGGTCTACCGGGGCATCCCGTACGCCGCGCCGCCCGTCGGCCCCCGCCGGTTCCGGCCGCCCGTGCCGCCCGAGCCCTGGGACGGCGTGCGCGACGCGGGCACCTTCGGGCCGACGCCGCCGAAGCCGCCGTACTCGGAGGTGTTCGCCCGGCTCCTGTCCGACCCGGTCGTGCCGGGCGACGACTTCCTCAACCTCAACGTGTGGACGCCGGAGCCGGGCCGAGGGGCCCGCCTCCCGGTGCTCGTGTGGATCCACGGCGGCGCCCTCACCCGCGGCTCGTCCGCCGTCCCCGTCTACGACGGACACGCCTTCGCCCGGGACGGTGTCGTGCTCGTCTCGATCAACTACCGGCTGGGTGTCGAGGGTTACGGCCTGTTCCCCGACGCCCCGGCCAACCCGGGCCTGCGCGACCAGCTCGCCGCGCTGGAGTGGGTGCAAGGCGCCATCGCGGAGTTCGGCGGCGACCCGGACCGCGTGACCGTCGCCGGCCAGTCCGCGGGAGCCATCAGCGTCGGCGCGCTGATCGCCGGTCCCCGCGCCCGGGGGCTGTTCCGGCGGGCCGTCCTGCAGAGCGGGCCGCCGGAGGCCACCGACCGCGACAAGGTGCGGCGCATGGTCCGCCGGATGGCGGCCCGGCTGAAGGTCCCCGCGACGGCCACCGCCTTCGCCGAGGTGGACCGGGCCGCCCTCGCCGCGGCCCAGGCCGAGGCCGGCCGGCTCAGCGGCCCTGTTCTCGGCGGCCCCGCCTTCGGCATCGTCGTCGACGGCGACATCGTGCCCCGCGACCCCCTCCAGGCCCTCCTCGACGACAACGGCGGCGGCCCGGGGCACGACGTCGAGCTCCTCATGGGCTGGACCAGCGAGGAGTACCGCCTGTGGCTGGTCCCCGGCGGGCTCCACGATCGTGTCGACCGGCTCGGCGCGGTCGCCCTGGCCGGAGCCCGCGCCCGCTGCCACTGCGGCCCCGAGGTCTCCCGCGGCTACCGCGAACTCCACCCCGACGCCGGTACCGCCGAGCTCGCCGGGCAGATGGTCACCGACCACCTGCTGCGGGTGCCGCTGCACCGGCTCGCGGACGCGCACGTGGGCCGCGCCCATGCCCCGTCGTACGTCTACGAGTTCGCCTGGCCCTCGAACGTGCCCGGCCTCGGCGCCTGCCACGCCCTGGAGCTGGGCTTCGTCTTCGACACCGGCGACGTGCCCGCGTCGGTCAAGCTCGCGGGCGAGGGCGCTCCGCGGGAGCTCTCCGAGGCGATGCACGGGGCGTGGGTGCGGTTCGCGGCGGACGGGGATCCGGGGTGGCAGGCGTGGGACGCGTCGCATCCGGTGCGGGTGTTCGACGGACCCGACGGCTCGGGTCCGGAGGTCGTGCACGGGCCGTACGACCGCGAACTCGCCCTGTGGCGGGCTGACTTGGCGCGGTCGCCGAGGGTCGCTTCCCTCCGGTCCGGCGATCCGTCGCCGGCCCCGGCGCTGCGTGGTACGGCAGCGCGGTCGGCCGTCCGGCGCTTTCGCCGACGGTGACGCTGGGGAGGAGGGGGAGTTGTTTCGCCCCCGCCGCCCCTACCCGTCCCATCCCTGGGGGCTGCGCCCCCAGACCCCCGCGTATCGGCCTTCGGCCTCGTCCTCAAACGCCGGACGGGCTGATTATTCAGGGGCGGCGGGGGCGACATCACGCCCTTACGCCCCGCGCAGGGCCCCCGCGATCCCTGCGATCGCCCCCGGCCCCACCCGGCAGCACCCACCGATCAGCCGCGCCCCCGCCCGCGACCAGCCGGTCACCTGCTCGGGCGCGAACGTGGAACGGCCGGCCCACGCACGGGCCCCGGCGTCCCAGGCCTCCCCGCTGTTCGGGTACACCACGACCGGCTTACCCGTCACCCGCGCGGCCGTGGCCACGGCGCCGTCAGCGTCCTCGGGGGCACAGCAGTTCACGCCGACCGCGACGATCTCGTCCACGTCGGCAGCGAGAGCGAACGCCTCCTCCAGCGGCTGACCGGCACGGGTGCGGTCCCCGGCGACCGTGTACGACAGCCACGCGGGCACGCCCAGCCCGCGGACCGCCCGGAGCAGCGCCTCGGCCTCCTCGGCGTCGGGGACGGTCTCCACGGCGAGGACGTCAGGACCGGCCGCGGCGAGGGCCTCCAGGCGCGGGCGGTGGAAAGCCTCCAGCTCGGAGACGGTGAGCCCGTAGCGGCCCCGGTACTCCGAGCCGTCCGCGAGCATCGCCCCGTACGGCCCGACGGACGCGGCCACCCAGAGGGGGCGCGAGGTGTCCTTGACCCGCCGGGTCGCCTCGCGTGCCAGCTCCACGCTCAGACCGAGGAGTTCGGCCACCCGCTCACGGGAGATCCCGCGCTTCGCGAAACCCTCGAACGTCGCCTGGTAGCTGGAGGTGATCGCCACGTCCGCGCCCGCCTCGTAGTAGGCGAGGTGGGCCTCCGTGATCGCCTCGGGGCACTCGGCGAGGAGCCGGGCCGACCACAGCTCGTCGCTGAGGTCGTGGCCCGCGGACTCTAGCTGGTTGGACATGCCGCCGTCGAGGACGAGCGGACCGCCGGAGGCGAGGGCGTCGACGAGGGTGGCGCGGGTGGTGTCGCCGGTCATGCCAATGACGCTAGTCGAAGAAGGGCACGGCACCGGACTGTGTCCACGTGGCGAACAGAATGACCGTCATGTGGGACGCCGGAATGCGATCCGGCCACTCCCGAAGGGCGGTCAGTCCAGCAACGCCCTCGTGAACGTCTCGCGCCGGTCCGCCAGCCAGTCCCGTATGCGGTCCCAGCGCTCCCAGCCACCGCGCTCGGCCACCGCCCGGGCGAAGACGGGGTCACCGTCGGCCACGCGGCCGGCCACGAAGGCCCGGCACGTGTCGGCGGCCTGTTCGACGACGCCGGGAAGTTCCGCGCGCTCCTGCCGCGAAAGGCCGTAGCCGTCGGCGAGGATCCGCAGCCGTGACGGTGCGTCCAGCCCGCCGGGGTACGCGAAGGCCGCCGACGCGGGGTCGACCAGGGGGACCCAGTAGCGGGCGGTCACGGCGACGTCCCACACGGGGCGGCCCGGAGCGGCTAGATCGAAATCGATCAGGGCGGCGGCACGGCCGTCGCGGAAGACGACGTTCTCCGGGCAGACGTCGTTGTGGCACAGCACCGTTCCGCCCTCCGGGTCGGCCATGTCCCGGGGCCAGTCGGTGTCCGTGTCGGTCGTGACGGAGGCGCCCGCGTCGTGCAGGCGCCGCAGCAGCTTCCCCACCGATTCCAGGGCGGTGGCGGTCAGCGCCCAGCGGGGGAAGGGCGGCAGCGCCACGTCCCCGGGGATGAAGGTCAGGTGCTCACGGCCGTCGGCGGTGAGGCGGACCGGGACGGGAGCCGCGTCGAACCCGTGCTGTCTGAGCGCGCGGAGATGCGCGTGCAGGGCTGGCGCGTGGGGCGGCGCCGGCCGGTCCACCCACGAACCCCGGCGGAAGACCGCGCCCGCGTTCAGCTTTCCGCCGACCAGCGTTTCGCCGTCCGCCGGCCCGCTGTCCGCCGCCGCGCTCTCCGCTTCCCCGCCCTCCGCCGTCATTCCGGTCACGTTACCGCCAGGTCCGCCCCACGGGGGCCGGGCCCTCGGCTCGGCATCCCAGGCGCCGGCCGGCCGGTGACGACCCCCGTCCACCCACCGGCCGGCCGACGCGGTCCAGTCACCCGTGTGCGGCGTGCCGTCCTCCGCCGCGCCGCCCGCCGCGTCCGCGCGCACGCCGTGCCACCGGCGCCGCCAGCCCGCTGATCAGCCCGACGGCCAGCGCGTACGGCCACCAGCCGAGCCCGTCGTCGTCGGCGCTCGCGTTGCGGGTGGTGTCCTTCGCCGCGTCGGGGGAGGCCGCGTCGAGGCGGGCGCTTCCGCCGGCACGGGCGGTGGTGGCGGAGGTCAGCACGACGTCGTTGCCGTCGCCCCCGCGGTAGCTGATCCGGTACGTGGTGCCGGCGAGCTTCACCCCGGCGCCCTCGCGCAGACCGGTGAACGTGCCCGTGGTGCGGGCCCCGCCCTTGTGGTCGATGACGGTGATCTTCCGCGCGGGCTCGTCGCCGACGCCCGAGACGTCGAGTCCCCCCGCCAGCGCGACCTTGCCCGACACCTTCAACGGCTTGGTGCGCAGGGCGAGTTCACCCTTGGCGCTCTGCGTGTAGTCACCCGTCACGGTGAGCCCGCCAGCGACCTCGCCCTGGTTCGTCACCGAGCCCTTCACCGTGCCCTTGCCGGACAGCGAGGTTGTCACCTTCAGTGCCGTAGTGCCGACGTCGAGCTTCGCCCCGCTCGTGGTGAGGCGGATGGCCCTGCTCCGGGCGAGCGTCGCCCCGGACCGCAGCGCCAGCGTTCCCTTCCTGACCGTCGTCGTTCCCGTGTACGTCACGGCGCCGCCCGTCAGGGTCGTCGTCGCGGCCCCGGCCTGGGTGAGCGATCCGCTGCCGCTGATGCGGGACAGGGACAGTGCCTTGCTTCGGTTGTTCAGCACGAGCGACCCGTTGTTGACGACCTTGTAGAGGTCGCCCTTGGTGTACAGCCCGCCGTCGCCGCCGCGTTTGCCGGACCCCAGCCGGAGCACGGCGCCCTTCTCGACCGTCGTCGAGCCGTTGTAGTACTGGACGGCGGCGAAGGTGACGTCGTTGCCCCTGGTGCCCTTGATGACGATGTCCCCGGCGCCGGGCGCGGACAGCGTGTCGTGGAACCTGCCGCCGCCGATGGGGGCGCCCAGCGTCACCGGGCCGTTGTAGTCGAACGTCAGCAGTGAACGGGACCGGGCCGCCAGGAGGTTGATGTAGACCGTCTCGGCGGTCCCCGGCATGAAGATCCGGTTCGTCGTCCCGTCGCCCCACTGGACGTTGGCGCCCTTGATGTTGGTGCCGCGCTTGTTGACGTTCTTGCGCGCGGGCGTCCAGTTCAGGGCCGGATCGCTGAGCGAGGGGTTGGTGTCGCCGCCCTGGTTCGACCAGCTGTACTGGCCCGTGAGGATCACCTTGCTGCCCGGCCGTGACTGGACGTTGATGTCGCTGCCGTACTCGCGCTGGTAGAAGTCCATGCCCATGGTGACGGTCTGGCCCAGCGGGGTGTCCACGGTCCAGGTGCCCTGGTTGAGGACCTTGCGGACGTTCGGCAGCGAGGTCGCGAACTCGGGAGCTCCGGCGTTCACCTGCGTGCCGTTGTCGATCACCCCGGAGAAGGGGTGGGTGCCCGACAGGGCCCAGCTGCCCCAGAGGAACCTCGGCTGGGTCACCAGCCCGGAGCCGCTGATGGTGCCCAGGTTGTAGGCGCTCGTCAGGGAGAGCCGCAGGGTGCCGTCGACCCGGATGTTGTCCTGGTTGAGCCGGAACGCCGGGGTGTTGTACGGGAAGTGGCCGATCAGCCCGGTGGTGCCGCCGTTGCCGTACTGGAGGGTGGCGCCCTTCGCGACGGTCACGGAGGGCGGGTCCGGGTTGGTCACGGTGACGTACGGGTGGTTCCCGCCCTGCGTCCTCACCGTCTGCCGCTGCCGGGACCTCGGCAGCGTGAAGTCGCTGTCCTTCGTGAGGATCAGCGTGCCGGTGCCGCGCACGGTGAGGGTTCCGGTGCCGCTGAACACGCCGTCGTACGTGGTCGTTCCGGGCGGCACGGTCACCACCGTGTCGCCGTCGAGCGTCACGTTCCGGTCCGCCAGTACGTCGGCGGTCACGTCACGTGGCCCGGCGGCGGACGCGGTCGGGGCGCCGAGGAGGACGGCGACCACCGCGAGGGCTCCGGCGGATGCCGCTGTCTTGTGGGGGAGGCTGCTGTGCACGTGGAGGAGACGGGCCGGGGCCGGGGCCGATAACAGAAATTTCAGGGTCACCTTCCGCATCGCGGGCCTCGCCGGTCCCTCGCCGCGTGTTCGTCGCGTCCGACCCGTTGACCTTGCCGTAACACGCCCTTACCTTTTCGGCGTTCGGAATGACAGAAGTTGTGCGGTATGCCGAACATTTCTGTTCTCTTTTGTGTCTCCTGTGTCACCCCCCCACTCCGAGAGGCAGTGCACATGAGCCGACGACTGCTGCTGAAGGGCGCCCTGGCCGCCGGCGCCCTCACCGCGATACCGGGCGTGGCGCAGGCCGCGAGTTCCCCGGCGAGCGCGGGCGCGGCCGCCCCGTACGTCAACCCGCTGGTCCGCAACCGCGCCGACCCCCACATCCACCGCCACACCGACCGCCGTTACTACTTCACGGCCACGTCCCCCGAGTACGACCGGATCATCCTGCGCAGATCCCGCACCCTGCGCGGCATCGCGACCGCCGACGAGGCCGTCATCTGGCGCAAGCACGCGACCGGCGTCATGGGCGCGCACATCTGGGCGCCGGAGATCCACCACATCGACGGCAAGTGGTACATCTACTTCGCCTCCGCGCCCGCCGAGGACATCTGGGCGATCCGCATCTGGGTCCTGGAGAACTCCCACCCCGACCCCTTCAAGGGCACCTGGGTCGAGCGAGGCCAGCTCAAGACCGCCTGGGAGACCTTCTCCCTGGACGCCACCACCTTCACCCACCGTGGCACCCTCCCCCACTCTCGGCTTCGCTCGAGCGGGGGGACCCCCACCCTCGCCTGGGCCCAGCACGAGCCCGGCATGGACAACAACACGGCGGTGTGGCTGTCGAAGATGGCCGACCCGCTGACCCTGACCGGTCCTCACGTGCGGCTCAGCACACCGGAGTACGCCTGGGAGACCATCGGCTTCAAGGTCCACGAAGGGCCGTCGGTCATCAAGCGGGGCGACCGCCTGTTCATGTCGTACTCGGCCAGCGCGACCGACTTCAACTACTGCCTCGGCCTGCTCACCGTCGACGCCGACGCCGACCTCATGAACCCCGCGAACTGGTCGAAGTCCCCGACCCCGGTCTTCACCAGCAACGACACCACCAAGCAGTACGGCCCGGGCCACAGCTGCTTCACGGTCGCCGAGGACGGCCGCACCGACGTCCTCGTCTACCACGCCCGTCAGTACAAGGAGATCGTCGGGGACCCGCTGAGCGACCCCAACCGCCACACCCGCATCCAGCGGCTCGGCTGGAAGGCCGACGGCACACCGGACTTCGGCATCCCGGTCGCCGACACCCTCACCCACGGCTCCCGGGGAGCGTGATCCACCATGAGACGCGCGTACGCGATCCTCCTCGCCCTCTGCCTGGCACTGGCCGCGGCGCTGGCCACGGCCGGCCCCGCGCAGGCGGCGCCGCAGACCATCACCAACGGCACGCAGTTCACCGACACCTCGGGCAACCCCGTGCACGCCCACGGCGGCGGAGTCATCAAGGTCGGCTCCTACTACTACTGGTTCGGCGAGAACCGCAACGCCGACAACACCTTCCGGTACGTGGACGCCTACCGTTCCACGGACCTGAAGAACTGGGAGTTCCGCAACCACGTCCTGACCCAGTCCAGCGCCTCCGAGCTGGCCACGGCCAACATCGAGCGCCCGAAGGTCATGTACAACGCGTCCACCGGCAAGTTCGTGATGTGGATGCACAAGGAGAACGGCACCGACTACAGCGAGGCCCGCGCCGCCGTCGCCGTCTCCGACACCGTCGACGGCAACTACACCTGGCAGGGCAGCTTCCGCCCGCTCGGCCAGCACATGTCCCGTGACATCACGGTCTTCGTGGACACCGACGGCGCCGGCTACATGATCTCCGCGGCCCGCGAGAACTACGACCTGCAGATCTACCGGCTCAACCCCGACTACACCGGCATCGCGAGCCTCGTCGCCGACCCGTGGCACGGCGGCCACCGCGAGGCCCCGGCCCTGTTCAAGCGGAACGGCGTCTACTTCATGCTGACCTCGGGCGCGACCGGCTGGAACCCCAACCAGCAGCAGTACGCCACCGCCACCAACATCGCGGGCCCCTGGACCGCCATGACCAACGTCGGCGACTCGACGACGTTCGGCTCACAGACCGCGTACGTCCTTCCCGTGCAGGGCAGTTCGGGCACCTCGTACCTCTACATGGGCGACCGCTGGGGCAACTCCTTCGGCGGCACCGTCAACGACTCCCGTTACGTGTGGCTGCCGCTGTCCTTCCCGACCTCGACGACGATGTCCATGTCCTGGTCGCCGGAGGTCACCATCGACACGGCCGCGGGCACGATCAGCGGCACGTCCGCCACCTACAACACGCTGATCGCCCGCCACTCCTCCAAGTGCGCCGACGTCACCAGCCAGTCCCTGTGGGCGGGCGCCCAGATCAAGCAGTACACGTGCAACGGCGGCAACAACCAGAAGTACTGGTTCAAGTCCGTCGGCAGCGGCTACTACCAGCTGATGGTGCGGGGCAGCTCGCTGTGCGTGCAGGAGAACGCCACCAACGTCACCCAGCAGAACTGCAACTCCTCGGCGACGAACCAGCAGTGGTCCCTCACCACCACCGGCTCCTACCTGAACGTCAAGTCCCGCGCGACAGGGAAGTGCCTGGACGTGAACGGCGCGTCCACCGCCGACTCGGCCGCCGTCATCACGTACGCGTGCAACGGCGGCACGAACCAGCAGTGGACACGGGGGACGTGACCCTTCGTGAGGTGGTCAGGCGAGCAGGTCGATCGCGTCGACCGCCGTGCCCGCGCTGAGGAAGCCGGTCGTCCCCGACCCGCTCACTACGTCGATCCGGAGCACGTTGTACTGGCCGGTGTCCGTCTTCCAGGCGGACGCCGGGACGCTGTAGGTGAACGTGTGGTTGTTGCCGCGGTAGGAACCGTTGGTCAGCGACCGGGTGTTCGGCTGGGTGGGCGGCGAGGGGATGGCCGACGTCCAGGTGTCGTTGACCGTGACCCGCGGGCGGCCGTTCGCGTACGCCGTCGTCACCCCGATGCGCAGGGTGTGCGCGGCGGCCGCCTGGGCCGCGGTCAGCCTGAAGTACACGAGGATGCCGCTGTTGACGTCCTTCCAGAGGTAGCAGGGGAAGGACGCCGTCTCGTTGTTGCCGATCACCACGTTGCCGGTCCAGGACGCGGCGCGGACATCGGACGGGTGGGCGTACGTCATCAGGTCGGCGTTCTTGAACCCACGGGGTGTGCCGTCCCAGGTGCCGATGCGCCAGATCGCGTTCGCGTTGGCGGGGTCGTTGGAGGAGGGGATCGCGATCGAGTTCAGCGTCGTCGTCCCGCCCGCCGTCACCGTCACCGTCTGGGTGTGCACGGCCAGTTCACGCTTGAAGACCGTCAGCGTGTACGTCCCCGGAAGGATCCCGGAGATCGAGAAGTAGCCGTCGGACGCCCGCGCCGAACCCCAGTACTGCGCCGCGGAGTTGGCGAGCCCGACCGTGTACGGGTACGCCGTGTCGCGCCCGGTGATGCCGACGCCCGCGACCCGGCCCCGGCCGCTCGCGCCGACGTACCCGGAGATGCCGAGCGAGTCCGCCCACGAGGTGGTCAGCGTGCCCGGGAACAGCGACGAGGAGGGTGCGCCGCCGTCCGTGAAGGCGATGACGTACGGGCCCTGGAGGCCGAAGCGCTGGGCCTCGGTCTGGTTCTGGCCGTAGTAGAGGATCTCGTACAGGCCGCCGCCGTCCGCGCTCTGGTGCCGCAGCAGGGAGCGGTAGAACGGGCCGCCGGACGCCTTCTCGTGGTTGCTGCGCACGATCCACAGTCCGACGCCGCCGCTGCTCCAGCCGATGTAGTCGTAGTCCATCACACGGAGCTTCGAGTAGTGCTTCGAGCGGGTCTGGCCGTCGGACTTCGCGAACACGTCCGAGGCCTCGATGGTGCTGTTCGTGTACGTGTAGGAGTCGGGCTCGTCGTTGAGGAACAGGCCCTTCCTGACGCGCACGATGTAACGGGTCGCGGAGACGGAGGAGTCGGCCTTGTTGGTCCACAGGTAGACGTTGTTCTCGCCGCTGCGGGCGGCGTAGTAGTGCCTCAGCGTGCCGTACGCGACGCTCACCAGGATCGTCGAGCCGGACTGCCTGACGGTGACGGTCGAGCTGCCGAGGCCGGACTCGATGTGCGAGTTCATGCCGCCGTAGCCCTGGTACTCCGTGCCCCGGTAGACGAGCGAGGTCAGGTCGCCGTTGGACTTGCCGACCTTGAAGACGAGGTTGGCGCCGGTGTCGATCACGTAGTTCGAGCCGTCGTCGGTGTAGCCGAAGCCCGCGGCCCGCGCGGTGCCGGACAGCGGGCCGGCGAGGGCCGCGCCCGCGGCGCTCGCGCTCGCGCCGAGGACGAAGCCGCGGCGGCCGAGGGGTCTGCCGGAGTGGGGGTGGCTGGACATGTGAGGTCTCCTCCGGAGGCGTGTGTGTGGGGGAGGGGGGGAGTGCGGGTGATCGGAAGGGTGACAGTTGAATCGATTTCGCGAAAGGGCTTTCACGCTGAGGAAGTTGGCTGTGGTGTGAAAAACCGCCGACATCTAGAAAGCGCTTGTCAGACGCGGTACGGTCCAGCGGCCAGGCCTTGTCGTTCGTCCGAGGAGCCGCAATGAGACGTTTCACCGTCGCCGCGCTGACCGCGGCGACCCTGGGCGCCGCCCTGTCGGCCGTACCGGCGCAGGCGCATCAGGGGCGCCCGGGACTGGGTCCGGGGCTGGGTCTGGAGAACTGCACCGCGGCCGCCTGCCACTTCGACGTGGCGCCCGGTACGTACGACGTGACGGTTCTCCTCGGCGGTGACGGCGCGGCGAGCACGAGCATCGGCGGTGAGACCCGGCGCTCGCTCCTGCCGGAGACGGCCACGGCGGCGGGGCAGCGGGTGGCCCGCAGCTTCACCGTCAACGTCCGCACTCCCGAGGGCGAGCCGACCGGCACCGAGGGAACGCCCGGCCTGGACCTCGTGCTCGGCGGCTCGGCGCCCGCGCTCGCGGACATCCGCGTGAGCCCGGCCCGGCACGCCCGGCAGATCCTCCTCGTCGGCGACTCCACGGTGTGCGACCAGCCCGGCGACCCGTACTCCGGCTGGGGCCAGCAGCTCCCGCGGTACCTCCGCAAGGGCGTGTCCGTCACCAACTACGCCGACTCCGGCGAGAGCACGGTGTCCTACCTCGCGAGCCCCCAGCTGTGGGGCACCGTCCAGCCGCTGATCCGCCGCGGTGACCTCGTCCTCATCCAGCTCGCCCACAACGACAAGCAGACCGACGAGGCCACATACCGGGCGAACCTGGAGACACTGGTGGCGGGTGTCCGCGAGAAGGGCGGGAAACCGGTCCTGGTTACCCCGATCGTCCGCCGGTGGTTCAACGCGGACGGCACACTGAACAACAACACCGCGCTGCTCGTGAACGGCCTCGGCGTGGACCACCCGGCGGTCACCCGCTCGGTCGCGGCGGACAGGGACGTCCCCCTGATCGATCTGACGGCGAAGACGAAGGCCCTCGTCGAATCGCTGGGTGTGGAGGCGTCCAAGTCGGTGTACTTGTACAACGAGAAGCGCGACAACACGCACACCTCCGTCCACGGCGCGACGGTCTACGCGGGCCTCGTCCGCGACGAACTCGTCGCCCAGCACCTGGTGCCGGAGGGCAGGGTGCGGATGTGATGAGCCCCTGGGGCGCCTCGACCGGAACCGGGGCGCCCCAGGCCTTTGCGCTCCGCTGGTTGGGCCGGCTTTCAAAGTGCGCGTTCGTTGTGGCTGGTCGCGCCCACGCGGCGGAGCCGCATATTGACACAGCCCCGCGCCCCTGATGGGGCGCGCTGTACCGCACCGGATCTTTCCAGCTCGCCTGCCGTGAACTGACGAACTTCAGGAAGCCCTCGATGCCTTCTGCGCCCGACGAAGACCGCGCCCTCAGCCCCCACACCGGCTACACCCGCGCCCACTGGGAGGCCGCCGCCGACTCGCTGCTCGCCGCGGTGGAGCCGTACGCGAGCGCCGACGGCGCCCTGTACCACCTGCCCGGCGACCGCACGAGCTGGTCCGGGCGGCTCTCCGACGGGCTGGAGGGGTATGCCCGTACGCTGCTGCTGGCGGCCTTCCGGCGGGACGAGAAGGCGCTCCAGCGGTACGGGGACGGTCTCGCGGCCGGAGTGTCGGGCGTCTGGCCGCGCATCGAGGACCGCCGCCAGCCTCTGGTGGAAGCGGCGTCGATCGCGCTCGCGCTGCGGCTCACCCGCCCCCTGCTGTGGGACCGGCTCGACGACGCCGTACGGCAGCGCGCGGCGGCCTGGCTCGGTGACGCTCTCACGGCCGAGGCCTGGCCCTGCAACTGGGAGCTGTTCCCGGTGACGGTCGGCGGGTTCCTCGCCGAGGTCGGCCACGAGGCGGAGGCGTCCCGGCGGGCGATCGACCGCGGCCTGGAACGCATCGAGCAGTGGTACCTCGGCGACGGCTGGTACACCGACGGCGACGGCCGGAAGTTCGACTACTACAACGGCTGGGCGATGCACCTGTACCCGGTGCTGCACGCCTGGCTGGAGGAGGACGAACGGCTGCTGGACCTCTACGGCGACCGTCTCTCGACCCACCTCGCGGACTACGCCCACCTGTTCGGCGGCGACGGCGCCCCCATGCACCAGGGCCGCTCCCTGACGTACCGCTTCGCGACCACCGCGCCCCTGTGGCTGGGCGCCCTCACGGGCCGTACGCCGCTGCCGCCGGGGCAGACGCGTCGGCTGGCGTCGGGCGCGCTGAGGTACTTCCTCGACCGCGGCGCCGTGGACGACCGCGGCCTGCTCACACTGGGCTGGCACGGACCCGACCCGGCCGTGCTGCAGGGTTATTCGGGCCCCGCCTCCCCGTACTGGGCGAGCAAGGGCTTCCTCGGCCTGCTGCTGCCGCCGGACCACGAGGTGTGGACCGCGCGGGAGGAGCCAGGACCGGTGGAGCGGACGGACACGGTGCGGCCCGTGGGCCCGCCCAACTGGCTCCTGCAGTCGACCCGTTCGGACGGTCTGGTCCGCCTCCACAACCACGGCAGCGAGGACGTCCGCTACGACCCCTACTACACGCGGCTCGCGTACTCGACGGTGACGCAGCCGTCGGCGGCGTACGACAACAGCGTGATCGTGGGCGACGACCCGAGCCGCACCGGTATCGAGCCGCTGGGGGTGGGCGAGGGCTGGGCGGCCTCGCGCCACACGGCGGCGTCCGGCGCCCGCGTCACGAGTCTCGTGCTGGTCGAGGGCGCGGCGGAGGTACGGGCGTTCCGTGTGTCGGGAGCGCCCGAGGGTACCTCGGTGCGGATCACGGGATGGGCGGCGAGGGACGGCGTACGGGCCGAACTCCGGCCCGTCCACGGCCTGTCGGACTCGCCGGAGGGTCCGGCTGGTGTCACCACGGCCGACGGCACGCTCTTCGTGGCCCTCGCCCGCCTGACCGGCGAGCCGGGCCCCGCGCCCCTGGAGGAGCTCGTCTCCGTGCGCGTGGACGGGACGGACGAGATGCACGTCCGCTGGAGCAGTGGCGCCGAGGCGCGGGCCCGGCTGGAGGACGGGACGGTCGTGGTCGGGGGCGTCCGAACCTCAGGGCGTGGGGCGGGCGATCCGCAGTGACGTGGCGGTCGGGGACGGCCCCGTGAGGGGAGCCGTGCAGGCCGGGGTGACCGGGACGTACGCCCGGGTGAGCGTTCCGTCCTTGAGCACCGCGACGTCCCCGGTGAGGCGCGCCACGACGACCTTGTCGGCGCCTTGGACCTCGCCGTTCCAGTCGACGAGACGGAAGTGGGTGCCGGTGAAGGTGCCCGTGCAGGTTCCGCTCGCGCACGTCGCGTTCTTCAGCGACTCCCAGGAGACGAGGAGCCGGTCCTTGCCGTACGGGGCGACGCGGACGTTGACGTGCTCCGTGCCCTTGGCGCTGGTCAGGCAGACCGGCTTGCCCGCGGGGGTGCCGCGGTTCCTGAGGAAGGCGACCGCCACCTGGGTACGCCACCGCCTTCGCCTCGCGGGGCGCACTGCACCCCCAGCCCCAGCCGCCGCCGACGGGGCCTGCCCCGGGGTGGGACGGCGCTGCGGGGGCGACGGGAGTAAGGTCGATGGGACGGCCGTTCGTGGCCGGCGTCCCGGGCGCCGTGTCCCGGCAGAGCAGGCCGGACGAGAGACGATGCAGACGTTCCTGCCCTATCCCGACTTCGCCCGCAGCGCCCGCGCCCTCGACGCGCGGCGCCTCGGGAAGCAGCGGGTGGAGGCCCTGCAGGTGCTCAGGGCGCTGACCGTGCCCGGCTACGGGTGGGCCCGTCACCCGGCTGTCCGCATGTGGGCGGGGTACGAGGAGGCACTCGTCCGGTACGCCCTGGAGGTCTGCCACCGGTGGCGCGGCGGTGGGCGCGCCGACACCTGCGAGGCGACACTCCTGGCGGACCTGCGGGCGGCGACCGGCATCACGAGGCCACGCTCGCAACGGGAGCTCGCAGCGGCGGGCGCGCTGCCGCCGTGGCTCGGGAACCGGGCGTTCCACCGCAGTCACCAGTCAGCGCTCGTCCGCAAGGACCCCGGTCATTACGCCGCGATGTTCGCCGGGGTGCCGGCGGACCTCCCCTACCTCTGGCCGACGTCCGACCGCGAGAGCGTCCGCGCCAGCCGGTCCGCGAACGAGACAGGGTGAGTGAGCGCTCCGACGTGGCCTCCGGGGAACTCCACGACGGCACCGCCGGTGCGTTCGGCGACGGACTCGGCGGTCCGGCGGGGGAGCAGGCCCTGTGAGTCCTCCCCGACGGCGACGGTGAGGCGGGCGGAGAGCGCCGCGAGGGCGGGCAGGTCCGGCGGGTGGGAGGTGAAGGGGCGCAGGACCCGGGAGAGGAAGAGATCCAGAGGAGTGGCGGGGCCGTCGTCGACGCGTTCCGGGACCTCGTCCGGGGGTGCCTCCCAGGGGCGCCCTTCCAGGGCGGCGCCGAGCCGGTCCACCGCCGCCCGCGTTCCCAGCCTGTGGTACGTCTCGTACACCTCGGCGAAGGCCGCCCGGTGCCGGGCGGCGTCGGGGAGGGCCTCGACGCAGGGCGGCTCGTGCGCGACGACGTGCCGCAGCCGCTCCGGGTGGCGGGCGAGCAGGTCGAGAACGGCGATCCCGCCGGAACTGCTGCCGAAGGCATACGCGGACGCGCCGTCCGGCAGCACCGCGTCGAGCACGCGCCGTGCCCCGTCGCTCCACGCCTGAACCCGCTGGTCCCCGGCGGGCTCGTCGGCGCACCCGTGCGCGAGGCCCATCGGGTCGTACGTCACGACGGTGAACCGTTCGGCGAGCCACCCCACGAACGCGTCGAGCCCCATGGGGTGCCCCGCGCCTCCGGGGACGACGAGCAGCACGGGTCCGCCGCCGCACACGTCGAAGTGCGGGTCACTCATCGTTCTTCTCCTGGTTCTCGTCCTGCTGGTCGCGGTGGGGCCAGTGCTCCAGTGCCACGTGCAGGGCGGCGACGGCCTGCTCCCAGGACGCCTGTACGTCACGGGGGGCGCCGAAGCCGCCGGAGGCCTCCAGGGCGCAGTAGCCGTGGAAGGTGCTGCGCAGCAGGCGAACGGCGTCGGTGAGGTCGGGCTCGTCGAGGCCGTAGGCGCGCAGCATGCCGTAGGTGATCTCGGCGGTGCGGCGGAGGTTGGGCGAGTCGGCGACCAGGGCCTGGTCGATCCGGATCTGGGTCGCGGCGTAGCGCCCCGGGCACTCCAGGGCGTACTCCCGGTAGGCGCCGGCGAACGCGGCCAGGGCGTCCTTTCCGGCGCGTCCGGCCACCGCCGCGGCGATACGGTCGATCATCTCGCCCCCGGCCAGGAAGGCCACCCGTGTGCGCAGCTCCCGCAGGTTCCTGACGTGCGCGTACAGGCTCGCGTCCTTCACCCCGAACCGTCGCGCCAGTGCGGACAGCGTGACGTTGTCGAACCCGACCTCGTCCGCGAGATCGGCGGCGGCCTCCACGAGCCGCTCGGTCGTGAGCCCGGCACGGGCCATGGCGGCCCCCCTTCCGTCCCTTCCGGAGCTGCGTCTCCGGGACATAACCTAGGCCCCCTAGGTTATAGCCTGGGGGGCCTAGCCGGGTATGGGGGTCCCGGTCAGCGGATCGGCGCGTACAGCACTCCCAGCTTGTCGATCTCGTCGCCCGCGCGGCCCGTGAAGCCGACGATCTGCCAGCCGGAGGGGGCGGTGAAGGTCTTCGTGTCGGACGTCGCCGTACCGGAGGAGAGGGAACGGCCCCTGTCCGTCGTGAAGGCCGCCGAGAAGACCCTTGTCCGACCGTCCTTCTGACCCTGCGTCAGCTTCACCGAGGTCAGGTGCTCCCCCGAGGCGAGGGTCAGCGAGGTGGCCGTGCCGCCGGTGCCGCCGTGGGCCAGGACCGTGCCGTCGTCGTGCCTCAGTGACACCGCGTCCAGGCGCGAGGCGCCGCGCAGGGTGAGGGTGCGCGGCGACACGGCGGAGGGCAGGTCGTCCGCGTCGTTGAACGCCGTGCCGTGCGGGCCGCCGATGAAGTCGCTCGCGCGCAGGGAGGAATTGCGGGTGTAGGAGAAGTCGACAGCGTGCGGGAAGTGGTCGGAGAGGTGCTTGCCGTCGGAGCGCAGGAACGACTTCCAGTCGTTGTTGTAGCGGGTGGCGGTGAGGCTGACCAGGTCGCTGCCGCGGTAGAGGACCTTGTCGACGACCTCGCACTCGTTCGTCGGGGCCGCCGCGTCGCAGACGAGCGCGTCACTGCCCTGGGCCGGGGGCGTGCCGCCCCTCACCAGCTTGACCCACGGGTCCGTGAGGCCGTTCTCGTTCACGAGCGTGCGGATGTTGTCGCCGGCGCGCGTGTAGCGGGTGTTGGTGTCGCCCATGACGATCACGGCGTTGCCCGCGGAGTTCGCCTGGATGAAGTCCGACAGTTGCTCGACGTTGGCGCGCCGGGCGGCGAGGGCGGCGTCGTCCGAGTCCGCGTTGGTGTGCACGTTGTAGAGGTCGACGAAGACGCCCTCGGCGAGGCGGACCCGGGCGAGGGTGAACCCCTTGGGCGTCAGGCAGTTCGTCCCCGTGCAGTCCTTCCACTTGACCCGCTGGAAGTCCTCGAAGGAGTAGTCCGAGAGTGTGTTGAGTCCGTCGCCGAACCCGGCTCCGCCGCTGGTCGCCGTGCGGTACGGGTGCGCGTCGTTCGCGTACAGCGACGCGTGGTAGTTGAAGTCCTCCTGCACGTTCACGATGTCGTACGGTCCCAGCCGCTGGCCGATCAGCGGGGTGTTGGTCTCCGGGTCGCTGTCGCCGAGGCCGAGGGGGAGCCCCGCGACGTTGTACGTGAGGACGTTGAACGTGCCGGAGTCGGCGGCGGCCGCGGGCTTCGAGCCGGCGGTGGCGAGGCCCGTGACCGCCAGCGCACCGGCCGCCAGGGCACCGATGAGTCTTCTCATGGGGGGTGTCTCCTGAAGGAGAGGGAGGGAACGGAGGGAAAAGGTGAGCGACACTCAGGTTGACCCGAACAGTGTGGCGCACGAGGTCAGTTGAGAGAACAGAGAAGAGAGAGGAAAGGAACTCTTCGAGGCTCCGGGCGTCGCGGCGTACGCCGAAGGGGCGGCCGAGGCGCGGTCGAGGGAGAGGACGGCCGGCATCGGGGTGGTCGCACGATCGGGACCGCAGCCATCGGCTGAGACGGTGAGGTGGTACGGAAGCGCCCCCGAGGAGCAGCCCGCGACCCATCACGGCCGAATGCCCGATTTGCGAGCTCGATCGGTGTCCGGGCCCGCGCTGTGCAACCATGCCTCACCCTCGTGAGTCATGGGGGGCGGAGAGCCGCTTCATCTGCTCTGCGGCTTGTGTGTCGATCCGGACCGAATATCGGAGCGTTTGAATTGATGACCCTTGAGAAGGACAGGCGTGTCCGCCGGGGTGCGGGCGCACGAAGATCCCGTGCCCTGACGGTGCGCAGGGCCGCGGCCATAGCCGTGACGGCGGGCACCGTGCTGCTGGCCACCCCCGTGGTCTCGCCCGCGTACGCGGCCACCGCGCCCACGGTCAGCGCCAAGGGCGCCTTCCTGCTGGACAAGGCGACCGGCACCAGGCTGATGAGCAAGTACGCGGACACCAAGCGGCAGATGGCCAGCACCACGAAGATCATGACCGCCCGCGTGGTCCTCAGCCAGCCCGGGCTCGACCTCGACCGCAAGGTCACCGTCCGGCAGGCCTACCGCGACTACGTCACCGCCCAGGGCGCGAGCACCGCCGACCTGAGGACCGGCGACCGCGTCACCGTCCGGCAGCTGCTGTACGCGATGATGCTGCCCTCGGGATGCGACGCCGCGTACGCGCTCGCCGACACCTTCGGCACCGGCGACACCCGTGCCGCGCGGGTGAAGTCGTTCATCGGCAAGATGAACAAGAAGGCCGACTACCTCGGGCTGACCAACACCCACTTCGACTCGTTCGACGGCATCTCCACGACCGGCTCGAACTACACGACGCCGCGTGACCTGGCGAAGCTCGCCCGCAGCGCGATGGGGTACTCGACCTTCCGCACCGTCGTCAAGACGCAGAAGACCGTGCAGTACGCCCCCACCAGCACCGGCGGCACCCGCACCTACACCTGGTACAACACCAACAAACTGCTCGGCTCCTACTCCGGTGCCATCGGCATCAAGACCGGCACCGGCACGGCCGCGGGGCCGTGTCTCGTCTTCGCCGCCACCCGTGGCGACAAGACCCTCATCGGTGTCATCCTGAACAGCACCGACCGCTACAACGACGCCGCGAGGATGCTGGACTACGGCTTCGGCACCAACACCGCGTCGACCATGAAGCTGCGCTCGCTGCCCGCGGGTGCCCAGCAGGACTGACCGGGGCGACCCACCGGGGCCCGGAACCGGCGACGCCGGTCCCGGGCCCCGGCCGTGTCCGCGCCCGGTGCGGCGAGCGGGAGCACCTCCCCGAACGTCACCCGTTCACCCCCGCATAGTGTCCGAGACTCCACCGCCACAACAGCCGGGACCCGAGGTACGCCAGCACCCCCACCAGCGGCGACACCGCCGCCAGCCAGAACGGCACACCCGTGTCGTGGCCGTGGCCGGTGAGCACCGCGGCCGGGAAGTACGCGACGAACGCGAGCGGAAGCCCGTACGTCAGGAAGCCGCCCACCGCCTTGGGCAGGACGTTCAGCGGATAGCTGCCGAACGTGCCGAGCAGTTCCTCCAGCCAGCGGCTCCAGTAGTCGGCGGCCGGGAAGCGCAGGGCGGCCGAGGCCACCACGGTGAACAGGGCCGCCTCCAGGAGCATGCCGCCGACGACCGCGGCGACCAGGTAGGAGATCCGGCCCGCCGTCCAGTCCAGGTCGCTGCGGCTGAGCGCGCCCACCATGAGCCCCGCCGCCACCGTCAGGTCACCGATCGCGTTGGTGGGGAAGTAGGACAGCTGGACCTGGCGGTGCACCGGCATGGGGCGCGTCAGGTAGACGTCGATCAGCCCTTCCTGGATCTGCCGGCCGATGTAGTGCACACGCCCCAGCAGCAGGACGAACAGCCCGTGCGCGAGCATCCGCGTGGCCGGGATCAGCAGCACGTCCGAGCTGTCCCAGCCGCCCATCCCCGTGAACCGGGACAGCAGCACCGTCGCGAACACGATCACCGACACCTGCCAGACCGCGCCGATCGCGATCATCAGCAGGAACTCGGTGCGGTACTCCATCTGGGCACGGAAGTTGAGCACCGTGACACGCCATGCGATCCGGACGCCGTTCACGGTCCTCAGCCTCCCTGGGAGATGACACGGCGGGCGGCCCGCCGCCACAGGAAACGGGTGAACAGGAAGAGCAGGACGGCCCACGCGGCCTGGATCGCCAGCTGCGCGGGCGCGTCCGACAGCGGGATACGGCCGATGTAGAGGGACAGCGGCACGCTCAGCGTGGCCTGGAACGGCAGGAAGGAGCTCATCGTGATGAACCAGTCCGGGAAGAACCACAGCGGCGCGTACACCCCGGACAGCAGGTTCTGCGCGAAGATCAGGATCAGCATGGCCGAGTTGTTGCGCACCGTCCAGAAGCACAGCTGGTCGAGGACGAGCATCACGAAGTACAGGACCAGCTGGCCGAGCAGCAGGCTGAGGAGGAACACCCCCGCCACGGCGGCCGACCGGGGCGGCTCCACCACTCCGGCCGCCAGACAGACCAGATATCCGCCCAGCGCCCACGCGAACCCGTACACCTGCTCGCCGACGGTGCGCAGGGCGTGGTAGCGCTGCGGCGGCAGCGGGCGCAGGTACCAGTAGACGATCGTGCCGAAGTGCATGTGCTGCAGCACGGTGTCCCGGTTCGCGATCTGCTCCAACTCCCGCAGGCGCGAGGCGAGTACGGCCAGTACGGCGTACGTGACGGCCTGGTCCTCGTTCAGCCCGGCGGTGGTGCCGGCGGACGAGTACAGGCCGTGCCACAGGGACGCCACCAGCACCACCTGCACCGTCAGCCGGAGCAGGACGGCGGTCATCCTGGGCGGTGTGTGCAGCTCGCCGAGCGGGGTGACGCGGGTGACGCGCCAGGCGTGCGGAACGGCCATCTCAGGCCCCTTCCGCGACCGGTTCCGCGACCGCTTCCGTGACGGGCTCCGACTGGGCGTACGCGGCCCGCATCACGTCCTCCAGGTCCGCCTCGTCGATGGCGATGCCCGTCACCTCGTACCGCTCGATGACCGCCTTCAGCGCCTGGTGCACGGTGGGGGCGTCCGGCCCGTCGGGGCCGAACACGACCTGCGGCCCGTCCTTCCGCAGTACCGCGATGCCCGGCAGCGCCCCGACGCCGGCGTGCGCGTCGGCGAGCGTCGCCCGGACCTGCCAGGTCGAGCCGAACTTCCGGCGGATCTCGTCGAGTGAGCCGTCCAGCACGAGCCGCCCGTGGTTGATGAGGACGACCCGCTCCGCGAGCCGCTCGACCTCCGTCATGTCGTGCGTGGTGAGCAGCACCGTCCGGCCCCGCTCGGTCACCTGGTACCGCAGGAACTCGCGCACCTGCTCCTTGACCACCACGTCCATGCCGATGGTCGGCTCGTCGAGGAACACCACGGGCGGGTCGTGCAGCAGCGCGGCGGCCAGATCGCTGCGCACCCGTTGGCCCAGCGACAGGTGCCGGACCCGCGTGTCCCAGAAGGACGACAGATCGAGCAGTTCGTCGAACTCCCTCAGCCGCGCCGCGTGTTCGGCCTCCGGCACCGCGTAGATGTCCCGCAGGATCGCGAACGACTCCCGCACCGGCAGGTCCCACCACAACTGGGTGCGCTGCCCGAACACCGCCCCGATGTTGCGGGCGTTGCGCTCCCGCTCCTCGTACGGCACCACCCCCGCGACCCTCGCCTCGCCGGCCGTGGGCGTGAGGATGCCGGTGAGCATCTTGATGGTGGTGGACTTGCCCGCGCCGTTCGGCCCCAGCAGGGCGAGGAGTTCGCCGGGCGCGACGTCGAAGCTGATGTCGCTGACGGCGTGCTTGGCCACCCGCTCCGGATTGACGAGGGATCTGACGGCGCCCAGGAACCCGGGGCGGCGGACGGTGGTGTGGAAGGTACGGGACAGGCCTCGGACCTCGATACTTCCGGACACTTCACGAACCTCCGGGACACGTGAATCGCGGCCGACCGGTGGGGCCCGGTCGGCCGCGGAGGATCTGATTCACCTTTGCGGATCGTCGATCAGCCGGTCAACGGATTAACCGATCCTTGGGAAGGCGAAGAGAAGACGAAGGAGAACTCCGCGGGTTCGGCCCTCAGGAAGTACTGCGGCAGCGGGCCCGGACCGCACGACTGCGAGCCGATGCCCTGCTGGCCGTGGTCGAGGTTCACCCAGACCGTGTCGCCGGGAGTGAGGTCGGTCCGGTGCCGGGCGGCGTCCAACTGCTCGGTCGTCCAGCGCCGCGCGCTGAACCAGAACTCGGGGTCGCCCTCGACGCGCAGCCCGCCGAGCTCCGCCCAGCGGACGTCCGCGCGGGCGCCGTTCTCCTGCGGGCGGACGTACGGCGTCTGCAGCTCGTCCACCGAGGAGCGCCAACGGCCCAGCATCGACGCCGCCCTGGTGTCGGGGTACGCCTCGCCGGGACCGCCGCCGAACCATTCCACCCGGTCCGCCCGGGCGAGCCCGAAGCGGATGCCGAGCCTCGGCAGCGGCACCTTCCAGTCGCCCTCGGGCGCCACGGACACGGTCAGCTTCAGCCGCGCCCCGTCGGACGTCCAGCGGTACACCGTGCGCAGGCCCACCTCCCCGGCGGCGGGCGCCACCCGGGTCCGCACGGTCAGAGCGTCGTCGCCCGTCTCCACCGCGTCCAGCCGGTGCCGCATCCGGTGCAGACCGTACGTGCGCCACAGCACACCCCAGCGCGTGTCGTCCTGCCAGGACGCGCCGTCGTCGTTGTCTGTCGGCGCCCGCCACACGTCCAGGCGCAGCCCGGTCACATCGACCCCGCCGACGGACATCAGCGCGCCCGTGCGGGCGTCGAAGGCGGCCGGGCCGAGCGTGATCACCCGCTCACCGGGCACGGGAGCGGTGGAGGCGGCGACCGGCACCGGCCGGCGCCCGGTGACCGGGAGCTGGGCCCAGGCCACCACATGGTCCTTCGGCCCCCACGCCGTCTCGTCCGCCAGCAGCGCCCGTACCGTCCACTGCGCCTCGCCGCTCCCGCCGCCCGCCGGCGGCTGCGGCAGCTTCACCTCCGCCGACTCGCCCGGCGCGAGCGGGGGCACCGACAGGGCACCCGCCTCGACCGTCTCACCGTCGACCTGGTACGCCCACGCGAAGGCCAGCGCGGACAGGTCGGCGAAGTCGTACGCGTTCGTGATCCGTACGGTGCCGTCCGTACCGTCGCCGTCGATGCGGACCGGCTCGATGACCTTCTTGTACTCGACGAGCCCGGGGGAGGGCGTCCGGTCCGGGAAGATCAGTCCGTCGCAGACGAAGTTGCCGTCGTGCAGCTCCTCGCCGAAGTCGCCGCCGTACGCGTAGCCCAGCTCCGGGTGCTTGATCCCGTGGTCGATCCACTCCCAGATGAAGCCGCCCTGGAGCCGCTCGTACCTCTCGAAGATCTCCTGGTAGTCGGCGATCCCGCCGGGGCCGTTGCCCATCGCGTGCCCGTACTCGCACTGGATGAAGGGCAGTTCGCGCCGCCTCCGCGTGCCTCCGTCCAAGCCCTGCCCGATGCGCTCGACCTCGGCGTGGTCGGCGTACATCCGCGAGTAGACATCGGTGTCACGGCAGTTCCAGTCGCCCTCGTAGTGCACGAGCCGCGAGCCGTCCCGGCCGTGGATCCACTCCGCCATGGCCGTCAGACCGCGCCCGGTGCCGGCCTCGTTGCCGAGGGACCACATGACGACGGACGGGTGGTTCTTGTCGCGCTCGACCATGCGGGCCGCGCGGTCGAGCAGCGCCGGGGTCCAGCGGTCGTCGTCCACGGGGTTGTCGCGCCAGGCCTGCTCGGTGAAGCCATGGGTTTCCAGGTCGCACTCGTCGATGACCCACAGCCCGTACTCGTCGCACAGGTCGAGGAAGGCCGGGTGCGGCGGGTAGTGCGAGGTGCGTACGGCGTTGAGGTTGTGCCGCTTCATCAGCAGCACGTCCTCGCGCATGGTCTCCAGGTCCAGCGCGCGGCCCGTCTCCGGGTGCCATTCGTGCCGGTTGACGCCCTTGAACAGGATCGCCCTGCCGTTGACCTTGATGAGCCCGTCCTCGAGGACGACGGTGCGGAAACCGATCCGCAGCGGCACCCGCTCGCCCTCGGTGGCCAGCACACCGTCGTACAGGCGCGGGGTCTCCGCGGTCCACGGCTCGACCGGCACGGTCACCGGCTCGCCCGTGGCGACATCGATGTCGAGGGCGGGCACGGTGACCCGGCCGTCGACATCGGAGTCGACGCGCAGGGTCCCCTCACCCGTGACGTGGTCGTACGAGGCGTGCACGAAGAAGTCGCCCACGCTGCCCGCCGGACGGTGCAGCAGCGTCACATCACGGAAGATGCCCGGCAGCCACCACTGATCCTGGTCCTCCAGGTACGAGCCCGCCGACCACTGGTGGACCCGGACGGCGAGCACGTTCCCCTTCGGCTTCAGCAGGTGCCCGACCGTGAACTCGTGCGCCAGCCGTGAGCCCTTGAACTCACCGATGTCCGTGCCGTTGAGCCACACCCGTGCGCAGGACTCCACCCCGTCGAAACGGATCACGGCGCCGCCGTCCGCGGGCCATTCGGCGGGCAGGTCGAACACCCGCAGGTGGTCACCGGTCGGGTTCTCGGTCGGCACCCGCGGCGGGTCCACCGGGAACGGGTACAGGTGGTTGGTGTAGATCGGCGCCCCGTACGCCCCGTCGCCCTGCAGGACCCAGTGGCCGGGGACCGCCACCTCCGCCCAGTCCCCGGCGTCGTACCCCTCCGCGGCGAAGGAGTCGTCCTCGGCGTCGGCGGTCGGCGACAGACGGAAGCGCCAGGCGCCGTTCAGTGACAGGGACGTGGCGTCGGAGGACGCGTACCAGGCGCGCGGTGGCAGGGCACCGCTGCCGGGTGAGACGTCCTCGACATAGGCGACGGAAGAGGTGGGGGTGGTGCGGGAAGTCATCGGTCTCCAGGTCTTGGGAAGGATGCGTCAGCCCTTGATGCCCGTCTGCGCGATTCCTTGCACCAGCCAGCGCTGGAGGAAGAGGAACACGAACACCAGGGGCAGGATGGAAACGGCCGTGGCCATGAAGATCAGATGGAAGACGACGGTCTGGTTGGTCATGTAGCTGGAGAGCGCGACCTGGACGGTCCACGCACTCGGGTCCTGGCCGATGACCAGGGGCCACAGGAAGGCGTTCCAGCCGGCGATGAAGGTGATGGTGGCGATCGCCGCGAAGAAGTTCAGCGAGTTGGGCACCACGATGCGCCAGTACGCGCCCCAGTAGCCCAGTCCGTCCACGCGCGCCGCCTCCTCCAGCTCCTTGGGGAACCCCAGGAAGTACTGCCGGAACAGGAAGCAGGTGAAACCACTGAAGAGGCCCGGAATGATGAGACCTCGGTAACTGTCCACCCAGCCGAGCGACGACACCAGCACGAAGCTCGGGACGAAGGTCACGGCGGTCGGGACCATCAGGGTTCCCAGGACGGCGTAGAAGACCTTGTTGGCGTGCTTGTACGGGATGCGGGCCAGACCGTAGCCGGCGAGGGAACACACCAGCAGGACGCCGACGGTGTGCAGGGTGGCCACGACCGTGGAGTTCCACAGCGACTGGGCGAAGGGGACGGTCTCGTCGGTGAACAGTTCGCTGATGTTGCCCCACTGGATGTCCGTGGGGAAGAACTTCCAGGTCTCGCCGGTGATCTCGGCGTCGGTGGACAGGGCGTTGCGGACGAGAATGTAGAACGGCACCAGGAAGAGGAAGGCGGCGACGCCCACGGAGATGTAGAGGCCGGTGGAGCTCATCACGCCGCCACCGCGCCTGACGCGGCGGGGCTTGCCCGCTGTCGGCGCGGACTTCGGCACCTCGGGCATGGTGGTGGTCACTTGGACTCGTCCCCCCTTCCGAAGCCCATGAGCTTGCCCTGCAGCAGGGTCACGGCACAGATCAGGACGGTGAGGATGAGTGCCCCCGCGCTGCCGGCGCCGTAGTCCTGGCTCTCGCCCAGGGCCTTGTAGTACAGCTCCATGAGGGGCGGGCGGCCCCAGGTGGTCTTCGACAGCAGGTTGTAGAACTCGTCGAAAGCCTGGTAGGCGGCGACGAGCAGCAGCAGGATCACCGCCGTGGAGGTGGCGCGCAGCTGCGGCAGGGTGATGTGCCGGAAGGTCTGCCAGCCCGGCTTGGCGCCGTCGATGGCGGCGGCCTCGTACAGCTCGTCCGGGATGTTCTGCAGCGCCGCGATGAACAGGATCATGTAGAAGCCGGACTGCAGCCACAGTCGGGCGGTGACGATGACCAGCCAGTACCAGGGTGGGTTGGGGTCGATCAGCCAGGCGATGTTGTCGATCCCGAACCAGCCGAGGACCGTGTTCATCAGGCCGAAGCGGACGCCGCTGAAGATGGACATCTTCCAGATCAGCGAGGCTGCGACGTAGGAGACCGCGGTGGGCAGGAAGAAGACCGACCGGAAGAACGCCCGCATGAAGCGCAGCCGGTTCACCAGCAGGGCCAGGCCCAGCGACAGCGCCCAGGTGGTGGGCACGATGAAGGCGGCGAAGACGGTGAAGGTGCCGAGCGAGCCGACGAAGTCGTCGTTCGTCAGCATGTACGTGTAGTTGTCGAAGCCGACGAACTTGTCGGGCGTGACGGTGAAGCGGGCCTCGAAGAAGCTCAGCCAGAGGCTCCAGAGGATCGGCGTGTAGACGAAGATCGCCAGACCGATGAGGAACGGCCCGGTGAAGAGCCAGAAGTTGACAGTGGAGCTGCCCCGCAGACCCCGCCGCGGTTTGGCTGGTGAGGCCTTCGCCGTGGCGGGGCGCGCGAGGTCGCGCGTCGTGGAGGTCGACATGTCGTGGTCCGTCCCGCGGCCTATCCGAACAGCTTCTTGAGCTCGCGGTTGACGGCCTTGTCGCACCTGTCGAGGGCGGCCTCCGGGTCCATGCTCTTGCGCACGCAGTTGGCCCAGACGTCCTCCATGGCGGTGCGCATGGCCTGGGTCCAGCCGATGTTGTCGAAGTGCCCGAACTCGTTGAAGAGCCTGACGCCCTCAGCGGCGTTGCCCGACTTGAGCTTGGTGGCCTCCTTGGCGAGCGAGGTGCGCGGCGGGATGTGGAAGCCGTAGGAGGTGGCCCAGTCCTCCTGGTACTCCTTCTGGTCGATCCACAGCCACTTGACGTACTCCTTGGCCGCGTCGACGTTCTTGCCCTTGGCGTTGACGAACATCGACCAGCCGCCGTTGTAGACCGACTGCTTGCCGTCGTCCGTGACCTTCGGGAAGGGGAAGACGCCCCAGTCGTCGCCGAGCGCGTCCTGGATCTGCGGCATCGCCCACATACCGCAGAACTGGATGGCGCACAGGCCCTGGTTGAGCGAGGAGGGGTCCCAGGACTCGGTCGGGGCGCCGAGGAGAAGGTTGCCGCTGGTGAACAGCTTGCGCATCTTCTTCAGGCCCTCGACGACGCCGTCCGTGTGGTAGGCGATCTCGTTCTTCTCGGTGAGGTGCTGGGCGCCGGCCGACCAGATCAACGTGTCGTTGACGCTGTGCAGGTCGTTGCCCATGTACAGGCCCTTGACCTTGCCGGTGGTGAGCTTGGCGGCTGCTTCCATCAGCTCGTCGAGCGTGGTCGGCACGTCGACCTTCGCCTTCTCCAGCATCGACTTGCGGTAGAAGAAGAACTGCGGGTCGTCGATCATCCGGACGCCGTATATCTTCCCGTCGACCGTGTGCGACTTGATGTCGGCCGGGTTGAAGTCGTCCTTGACCGGCTCGATGATGTCCGTCAGGTCCGCCACCTGACCGCTCTTCACCATCTGGATCTGCGGGTGGAACTCGAAGAGATCCGGCGCGTTCTTGGTGAGCAGGGACGAGAACAGCTTGCTCTCGAAGTCCGAGCTGGTGATCCACTGCGTGGTCACGTTGGCGTCCTTGTAGGCCTTCGCGTAGCGCTTGATGGCCTGTTCGGTGCCCGCCTCGCCGTAGGCGTGGAACATCTGCACGAGGTTCTTGCCCGAACCACCGCCGCTGGGGCGGCCGGTGTTGCTGCCGCACGCGGCCAGTCCGCCGGCGGCGGCCAGGCCCATGGCGGCCCGCAGAACGGTGCGGCGGTCCCAGTTGCTGTTGCTCAATGCCGACATGCTGACGTCCTTGTCTCGAATGGTGCGGCTGCGGCTCTTGCTGCTCAGCGCCAGAGGGCTCAAAGGGAGGCGCGGAGCGGGACGTTAACCTTCGGCTAAGGCTTCGGCAAGGGGTTGAACGAAGTCTGCACGAAGCGTTGTACGCGGTTCGGGATGTCGAACGCGGCGCCGGGAGGGAGGTGGGTTCCCCGCCGTTCAGTTCCTGGAGCGGGTGGTGCGGCGGGCGGGTCGCTGGCCGCTGATCGACGACAGGGCGCCCTCCAGGGCGAAGGTCGCCGCCCCGAGGCACACCGGGTCGGTGGGGATGGGGGAGAGGACGATCCCGGTGGCCGCGAACGGGCGGCGCAGCGCGTGCCGGGCCACGGCCTCGCGCACCTCGTGCAGCAGCGGCTCGCCCAGCGTGGCCGCGACCCAGCTGCTGAGCACGACCACCTGGGGGTTGAGGAGATTGACCAGGTCCGCGATACCGGCGCCGAGGTAACGGGCCGTGTCACGGACGACCTTGAGGGCCACCGGATCCTGTGCGGCCACCCCGCGGGCGAGCGCGTCGATGGTGGCGGTCTGGTCCTCGGGGTGGAGCAGCGTGCTCTTCGGGCTCAGCTCCCGGAGGTTGAGCATGATCCCGGGCGCGCCCACGTACGTCTCCACGCAGCCGTGGTTGCCGCAGTGGCACAGCCGCCCGTCGAGCACGAGGGTCGTGTGCCCCCACTCGCCGGCGCTGTTGCTGACACCCCGGTGCAGCCCGCCGCCGAGAACCAGTCCGGCACCCACTCCGGTGCCCAGGTTGACGACCACGGCGTCCCCGTGCCCGCGGGCCGCGCCGAACCACTGCTCGGCGACCGCGCAGGCGCGCAGCGGATTGTCCAGGTACAGCGGGTAGGCGATGTGCTCGGCGAGCAGGTCGACCAGCGGTACCTCGTGCCAGTCCCAGTTCGGGGCGTACTCCGCGAACCCGGTGTCCCGGTCGACCTGCCCCGGCACGCTCACCCCGACGCCCAGCACCCGGGCGCCCTCCACTCCCGCCTGCGTGACCACCGAGCCGACGGCCGCCGCGACGTGGCCGACGACCTGCTCCGGGCGGCTCTCTCCCGGTCGCATGTCCTCGTCGGCGCGCGCCAGCACGTTCAGCCCCAGGTCGAAGAGCTCGACGCGGACGTACGTCTCCGCGATGTCCACGCCGATCAACGCGCCCCCCGACGCGTTGACGGCCACGAGTCCCCGCGGGCGCCCGCCCGCCGAGTCCTCGAACCCGACCTCCGTGATCATGCGCAGGTCGAGCAGTTCACCCACGAGGGTGGCCACCGTGGCGAGGCTCAGCCCCGTGGCGGCGGCCAGTTCCTGCCGGGACGTGGGCGACTCGGCGATGATCTGGCGCAGCACCTCGTAGCGGTTCGCGGTGCGGATGTCACGTGATGTGCGCTTCACCACCGACACGAGAGCCTCCTAGTTTCCTCCGGCCCACGCCAGGGGCGTCCCTGGGCTCCGGCGCGGCGCAAGGCTATGGCCTGCCGGGACTTTCGACAAGGGGTTAGGAAAGGGGGTTTACAAAGTACGGCGGTGGCGGGGCCGCACGTCAGCGTACAGGGCGTGAGGAACGCGCCCGGAGCCCCCGCGCGCGTCGGGCCGGGCCCGGGCGTCAGCCGCCGAGCACGTCCCGTACGAAGGCGTTCCGGAACGTGCCGTGCGGGTCCAGCTCCTCGGCCAGCGCCCGGAAGTCGTCCAGCCGCGGGTACCGCTCGCGCAGCACCTCGGACGGCGCCGTGAACACCTTGCCCCAGTGCGGTCGCGGATCGTACGGGTCCAGGGCCTCCTCGACCCGCCGCACCACGGGCAGTACGGCCGTGGTGTCGTCGATCCACGTGAAGTGCAGGGCGACCGTGTCCCGCCCGAAGGAGGGGCTCAGCCACTGGTCGTCGGCGGCCACCGTCCGCACCTCGCAGATCTGGAGCACGGGCGCGATCGAGTCCCGTACGGCGTCCAGCGCGTGGAGCGCGTCCAGGGCGTACCGCCGGGGCAGCAGGTACTCGGACTGCAGCTCGGCCCCGCTGCTCGGGGTGAACTCGGCCCGGAAGTGCGGCAGCCGCTCGTGCCACGGCCCCGGCACCCCGAACTGCCGCGTGCAGTTCTCCGCGGGCATCCCCGGCACCGGGTGCACCGCCTCGGTCGCGGGCGCCGCCCACGGGAAGTCCGGCAGCGGCTGGTCGGTGCGCCGCTTGACCCAGACGTGGTTGAAGCGCGGCCGGCGCCAGTCGGTGAACAGGCTCACGCTGTACGCCGACGCCGCCACGGCCGCGTGGTCGAGCCCGGCGAGCGGCAGGTCGACGTACACGTGCTGGCTCATCTCGAAGCCGGGCTCCAGGTCGAGGGTGAGCGCGGTGACGACACCGAGGGCGCCCAGAGACGTCACCGCCCCGCCGAAGCGAGCGTCCCCTCGCCCGATCACGACGACCTCCCCGTCCGCCGTGACCAGCTCCACCTCGCGCACGGCCGAGGCGAGCGGGCCGTTGGTGTCGCCCGAGCCGTGGGTGCCGGTCGCCACCGAACCGGCCACCGAGATGTGGGGGAGGGAGGCCATGTTCGGCAGGGCCAGACCGTGCCGGTGCACCGCGGCCGCGAGTTCCGCGTACCGGACGCCGCCCCCCACCCGGACCGTACGGGCCGCCGTGTCCACCTCCGTCATCGGCGGCAGCGCGGCCAGCGACAGCAGCACGCCCTCGCGTCCCGGATCGGCGACCTCGTTGAACGAGTGCCCGCTGCCGAGGACCCGCACCGCCCCACTGCCCGCGACCAGTGCCCGCACCCCCTCGACCGAGAGCGGCCGGTGCACCTCCTTGGCCGTGTACGTGATGTTGCCCGCCCAGTTGGTCACGGTGTCGCTCATCCCCGGTGTCCCTTCCCCGAAGTCCGGTACCGCCGCCCACGTGCGTGTACGACGGCATCCCAACCCAAGGGCACCGCGGGATCAACCCCGTACGGCTCCCGTGCGGCGCGCGTGGTCGGCGAGTACCTCGTGGATCACGCGCCGGGCGTGGGCCGCCATGACCGGGTTCGAGTCCCGGTACGCCCGGAGTTCGAGGAGCGCGATCGACAGTGCCCATCCACGGCCGCGCGCCCAGCAGGCGTCGTCGGCGTCCACCCCGGCCCGGAAGGCGGCGCGCGCCCCGGCCGGCAGGACGTACCAGGCCACGATCAGGTCGACGGCGGGCTCGCCCAGGCCCAGGCAGCCGAAGTCGATGACCGCGCTGAGGCGGCCTCCGGCCAGCAGCATGTTCCCGGGCTGCAGGTCCGCGTGGATCCAGACCGGCGGGCCGGACCACGCGGGGGCGCGCAGGGAGGTCTCCCACGCGGCGGTCGCCGCGTCCGTGTCGATGATCCCCCGCAGCTCCGCCAGCGCGGCCCGGGTCTCCTGGTCCCGGGACGCGAGGTGCTCGGCGCGGTAGGACGGCGGACCGTCCGCGGGATCGACGCCCCGCAGCGCGGTCACGAACGAGGCCAGGTCCCTGGCGAGCGCGCCGGGTTCGGTGAGGCGCCCGACGGCCGGCGGCTCGCCGTCGAGCCAGCCGTAGACGGACCACGGCCACGCCTGGCCCTCCCCCGGCACGCCCTTCCCCAGCGGTACGGGAATGGCGACGGGAAGCCGGAGCGCGAGCCGCGGCAGCCACCGGTGCTCCTTCTCGACGTCGAGCGCGGCCCCGGGGGCGAGGGGCAGTCGGACCACCATGTCCTCACCCAGCCGGTACATGGCGTTCTGGGTTCCGGCGGAGCCGACTCGCTCGACGGGCAGGCCCGCCCACCGGGGAAACTGCGCGGTGAGCAGGCGGCGTACGAGGCCGGTGTCCGTGCGGGAGGCGGTGGTGTGCATCCGGTCATGGGAGCGGCCGGGCGCCGCGGACGTCAACCGGTTTGATCGGGTGGATGCTCGTCCGCGTCCTCTCCTGACCGGAGTACGAGGTGGCGGACAGCGGGGGACATCTGACACCCCCCTACGGCATCCGCGGCCCTCGTAGTCGCCGGCCGCCGGCGAAATTTCTGTTATCGGGCACCGGCTGCCGCGTCTCCGGTGCGGATGACGGATTTACCCCACCCGTCGTCCGCAGCACCCCCGGCTCTCTTCTCCCCCTCCGCCGGGGGTGCTTTCCTGTCCGCGCAAGGGCCGACTCCCCGGTGTGCGAGGCGTTGACCCCGTCACACGCCGCCGCCTACGTTGGGGCCGACTTGCTGTCCCTGTGCCGACGAGCCGGAAGGCCCCTTCCTTGCCCCAGCGTCCCGTGGCCCTGTTCGCCATGACCGCCGAGAACGTTCCCCGGGTCTTCCCACCGGACGTGATGGCTCGCCTGCGAGACGCCGTGGACATCGACCCCACTCTGGTCGCCGAGGACTTCGCCGACCCGCGGGTACGGGACGCGCTCGCCGGTACGGAGGTCCTCGTCACGGGCTGGGGGTGCCCCGCGGTCGACGGGGCGGTGCTCGACGCGGCACCGAAGCTGCGTGCGATCCTCCACTCCGCGGGCTCCGTGAAGGGCTTCACGACACCGGCGGTATGGGAACGCGGGATCAGGGTCTCCTCGGCGGCCGGCGCCAACGCGCTGCCCGTCGCCGAGTACACGCTCGCCATGATCCTGCTCGCGGGCAAGGACGTCTTCGTCAGCAGGGAGCGCCTGCGGACCGAACGCGTGCACCCCGGCTGGGAGGTCGTCCCCGGCATCGGCAACCACGGCCGGCGCGTCGGCATCGTCGGCGCCTCCCGCATCGGCCGCCGCCTCATCGAGCTGCTGCGCCCCTTCGACCTGCGGCCGAGCCTGACCGATCCGTACGTCGACGAGGCCGGGGCCGCGGCGCTCGGCGTCCCCCTGGTGCCGCTCGACGAACTCCTGCGCACCTCCGACATCGTCACCCTCCACGCCCCGGACACGCCCGAGACCCGGCATCTGGTCGGCCGTCGCGAACTCGCCCTGATGCCGGACGGATCGGTCCTCATCAACACCGCGCGCGGCGCGCTCGTCGACCACGACGCGCTCGCCGACGAGCTGCGCGCCGGGCGCCTCAGCGCGATCCTCGACGTCACCGACCCCGAGCCGCTGCCCGCCGACTCCCCGCTCCTCGACCTGCCGAACGCCTTCATCACCCCGCACCTCGCCGGCTCGCAGGGGAACGAGGTGGCCCGCCTGGGAGTCGCCGTCGTGGAGGAGGCGGAACGGCTGGCCGCCGGGCTGCCGCTGGCGCACGGGATCGAGGGGGCCGTGCTGGAGCGCATGGCTTGACGGGGTTTGCCTCGCCCCCGCCGCCCCTGCCCTCCCCCACTCTCGGCTTCGCTCGAGCGGGGGGACCCCCACCATCCCTGGGGGCTGCGCCCCCAGACCCCCGCGTATCGGCCTTCGGCCTCGTCCTCAAACGCCGGACGGGCTGGAAATCCAGCCCTACGGGGGCACCTCCCAGCGGTAGCTGGGGGAGTTTGAGGAGCGGGGTCCGGGGCGGAGCCCCGGGATGGGACGGGCAGGGGCGACGGGGGCGAAGAAGGACCCCCTCACCACCCACGCCCACCCCGGGGCATACCGTGAGGAGTGGAGCACCGAGCAGGGAGCGAGGAGAAACGGGATGGGCAGCCGCACCGCGCTGGTCGAGGATCTGATGGAACGGTTCCCGCACGTACCGCGGGAGGCCGTCTTCAAGGAGGACCTGCTCAGGGGCGGCGTGGCCTTCGACGCGTCGGCGCTGAGCGACAACGAGGACGGCGAGGTCAAGCCGAAGTCGTACTTCATCTTCTCCTTCGACCACGGCACCCTGCCCGAACTCGGCGAGGCCGCGCTGAGGCGCCCCCCGGAGGAGATCATCCTCACCGGAGGCCCCTACGACCTGCGCCGCACCGTCGTGTCCGTGCGCGTCAACCCGTCCTCGCCGTACCGGGTCGCCGCCGGAGAGGACGGGGTCCTCGGGCTCTACCTCGACGGGAAGCGCATCGCGGACGTCGGTGTGCCGCCGATGCCCGAGTACTACCGGCACACGCTCGCCAACGGGAAGTCCGTGATGGAGGTGGCTCCGACCATCCAGTGGGGCTACCTCATCTATCTGACAGTCTTCCGCGTGTGCCAGTACTTCGGCGCCAAGGAGGAGTGCCAGTACTGCGACATCAATCACAACTGGCGCCAGCACAAGGCGGCCGGGCGCCCGTACACCGGCGTCAAGGACGTCGAGGAGGTCCTGGAGGCGCTGGAGATCATCGACCGGTACGACACCGCGAAGGCGTCCACGGCGTACACGCTCACCGGTGGTGCCATCACCTCGAAGGTCGCCGGGCGTGACGAGGCCGACTTCTACGGGCACTACGCCAAGGCCATCGAGGAGCGGTTCCCCGGGCGGTGGATCGGCAAGGTGGTGGCCCAGGCGCTGCCCCGCGACGACGTGCAGCGCTTCAAGGACTACGGCGTCCAGATCTACCACCCCAACTACGAGGTGTGGGACCGGCGCCTCTTCGAGCTCTACTGCCCCGGCAAGGAGCGGTACGTCGGCCGTGACGAATGGCACCGGCGCATCCTCGACTCGGCGGAGGTGTTCGGCGCGCGCAACGTGATCCCCAACTTCGTCGCGGGCGTGGAGATGTCCGAACCCTTCGGCTTCACGACCGTGGACGAGGCCATCGCGTCGACGACGGAGGGGCTGCGCTTCTTCATGTCCCACGGGATCACACCCCGGTTCACCACCTGGTGCCCCGAGCCCACCACCCCGCTCGGCAAGGCGAATCCGCAGGGCGCGCCGCTGGAGTACCACATCCGGCTGCTGGAGGCCTACCGCGCCACCATGGACGACTTCGGGCTGTCGTCCCCGCCCGGATACGGCCCGCCCGGTCCCGGCCGCGCGGTCTTCTCCGTGAGCTCGTTCATGGACAGCCTGCCGGCCGACGAGCGCGTGGGCGCGTAGGCGCGGCGCCTTCCGAGGCTCACGAGCCCCCTTGCACGCCCCAGGGCGTGCAAGGGGGCTTGCTTTATCGAGTAACTTCTGTGGCGGGTGAGTCGATCGGTGCCGCCGTACGTACAACCCACCAGCCACGACCGGCGGTAACCACATTTGAACATGTGGCTTGTCAGTTGTGTGAGAACCGTGAAAAGCTCGGGGCCTGTCGTGAGACACCCCCAACTCCCTTGGTTCTAAGGCGAGTTGTCCTTTGCATTGTGGATGCGCACCGTTTCAGACGAACGCCCTTTGCTCTGTGGATGCAGGAGAACCATGCCCGACCTGCCGAAGCCCCAGGACGCCACCGAAGCCGCGCTGCTCTCGGAGTGCTGGGACGCGGTCCTCTCTTACGCCGACCTGTGCACCTCCGGGTCGGCCTCGGCCACTCAGCTGGCGACGGAGGCGTTCACGCACGGCATCCAGGAGGCCCGCGCCGACGAGGCCAGAGCCGGGCGGAGTGCGGGCCGGCGGGCGATGCGGCTGCCCAGGATCCCGTTCCTGCTGAGCTCGGTCCGCAGCACGGCCGCCTCCTGGGAGGCGCACGGGCGGGGCCCCCGCCTCGACCCCGACCTGCGGCTGTGGCTCAACTCCGACAAGGCCGCCCGCTACACCGGACCGCCCCTGCACCGGCCGCTCGCGCTGCGCGGCCTGAGCGACATGCAGGAGCCGGACGCCGCCCTGCTGTGGCTGGCCGAGGTGGAGGCGCTGCCGCTGCCCGTCGTGGCCCGGCGGCTCGGGCTCGACCCGGCGAACGCGGAGGGCGAACTCGCCCAGGTGCGGTCGCTGTTCCGGGAGCGCTGCCAGCGCGACCACCTCGACACGCCCATGGACGCGGAATGCCGCACCTACGCCCGGCTGCTGGACGCCGTCACCCGCTCGTCCGGCACGGAGACCCCCGAGGACCTCTCGCGCCACCTCGCCGTCTGCGTCGAGTGCGCCGAGGCCGCCGCATGCCTCCGGCTGCAGGGCGGCCAACTCGCCTCCGCGCTCGCCGGCGGCGTGATCGGCTGGGGCGGACACGCCTACCTGGAGCGCCGCCGCCGGGCCGCCGAGGCCGGGCTGATCCCGGGCCGCGCCGACCTGTCGGGAGCCGACCGGGGCCTGTCGCCGAGCAGGGAACACAAGCCCCGCGTCGGCCGCACCGGCATGCTGGTGGCCGCGGGAATCGTCTCCGTCCTGGCCCTCGCCGTCTCCCTCATGCCCTTCGACTCCGAGGGCGGCGAGCTGGCTCAGGGCGACCCGTCGAGCCGTCAGCCCGTCGCGGACCCGGACGTCTCGCTGCCGACCGTCGCGCCCCTGCCGTCCGACACCACGGGCGACCCCTCGGAGGCGCCACGCGCCGACGCCAGCCGCACGCCGTCCGGCGTCTCCGACCCGGCGCCGCAGGGCGAGGGCTCCTCCCCGGCACGAATATCCCACCGGCCGGTCGAGCCCGACGAGTCGGAGTCCTCCTGCCGCCTGCGCTATGAGATCGTCAACGAGTGGCCCGACGGCTTCCAGGCGACCGTCACGGTCACCTCCGCCAAGGCCCTCGACGACTGGCGCATCGGCTGGACCTTCAAGGACGGTCAGCGGATCACCCAGATGTGGGACGGCTCCTACGACCAGGACGCCGCCCGCGTGACGGCTACCGCCGCGGACTACAACCGGTCCGTGGACGCGGGGGGCACCTTCGGGGTGGGGTTCCTGGCTTCGTGGGAGGGGGACAACTCCGCGCCGGGTGACTTCACGTTGAACGGGCGGAGCTGTACGAAGGTGAGCTGACGCGCACCTGCCGCGTTGCTCCGGTCCTGCGGCTGCGGGTTGTCCGTGGGCGGTCGCGCAGTTCCCCGCGCCCCTGGCGGGGTGCGGCCCTCACCCCGAACGCCCCGTCCCGCATGCCCGCCCCCGCGTGCGCCCCGACACTGGGCCCATGCCGGGACGCATCGAGGACTACGCCCTCGTCGGGGACCTCCTCACCGCGGGGCTCGTGGGGCGGGACGGGAGCCTGGACTGGCTGTGTCTGCCGCGGTTCGACTCGCCCGCGTGCTTCGCCGCGCTGCTGGGGGGCCCGGACAACGGCCGCTGGCTGATCGCCCCGGCCGAGCCGGACGGCCCACGCGCCCGCCGCCGCTACCGCGGCGACACGCTCGTCCTCGACACCCAGTGGGAGACGGGCACCGGACAGGCCCTCGTCACCGACTTCATGCCGCCCCGCGAGGACGCCCCCTGCGTCGTCCGCGTCGTCGAGGGCCTGTCCGGCAGCGTCGACATGCGGGTGGACCTGCGGCTGCGCTTCGACTACGGGCGCGTCCTGCCCTGGATGCGCCGCGCGGACGGCGCCCTGACCGGGATCGCCGGACCGGAGTCGGTGTGGCTGCGTACCCCCGTGCGGCTCACCGGGCGCGGCGAGGCCCATACCGCCCGCTTCCGCGTCCGCGCCGGCGAACGGATCCCCTTCGTGCTGGCCTGGCACCCCTCCCACCTGCCCGCCCCCGGCCCCGTGGACGCCTTCGAGGCGCTGCGGGTCACGGAGACGTACTGGAGGGACTGGCTGCGCCCGCTGACGTACGACGGTCCCTACCGCGACGCGGTGGCCCGCTCCCTGATCACGCTCAAGGCCCTCACCTACGAGCCGACCGGCGGGATCGTCGCCGCCCCCACCACCTCCCTCCCCGAGGAGATCGGCGGCTCGCGCAACTGGGACTACCGCTACTGCTGGCTCCGCGACGCGGGCCTCACCCTGGAAGCGCTGCTGCGCAGCGGCTTCACCGCGGAGGCCGACGCCTGGCGGGGCTGGCTGGAACGGGCGGTGGCCGGGCGGCCGGGGGACGTCCAGATCATGTACGGCCTCGCGGGCGAACGCCGGCTCACCGAGTGGGAGGCCGACTGGCTGCCCGGGTACGAGGGCTCACGCCCCGTACGCATCGGAAACGCGGCCGCCGGACAGCGACAGCTCGACGTCCCCGGCGAGCTGATGGAGACCGTCCACCTCACCGTCCGCTCCGGACTGCGCCCCCGGCACCATCTGGTCTCTCTCCAGCAGCTCCTGCTCGACCACCTGGAAAGGGTGTGGACCGAACCCGACCAGGGGCTGTGGGAGATGCGCGGTGCCCCGCGCCACCACGTCCACTCCAAGGTGATGTGCTGGGTCGCCTTCGACCGTGCGGTCCGCCTCGCCGAGGAGCACGGGCGTCCCGGGCCCACAGGCCGCTGGCGCCGGGTCAGGGACCGTATCCGTGCCGAGGTGTGCGAGCGCGGCTTCGACCCCGCCCGCGGCACCTTCACCCAGGCCTACGGATCGGCCGGACTGGACGCGGCCCTGCTGCTCATCCCCCAGACCGGCTTCCTGCCCGCGGACGACCCCCGGGTCCTGTGCACCGTCGAGGCGGTACGGCGCGAACTCGCCGCCGACGGGCTGGTGCTGCGCTACTCCGCCGGCCGCGGCCTCTCCCCGGACGGGCTCGCCGGGCCCGAGGGCGCCTTCCTGGCCTGCTCCTTCTGGCTCGCGGACGCGCTGCTCCTGATCGGCCGCGAGGACGAGGCCCGCGAACTGTTCGAGCGGCTGCTGTCCCTGCGCAACGACGTCGGCCTGCTCGCCGAGGAGTACGACCCCGTGGCCCACCGCCAACTCGGCAACTTTCCCCAGGCGTTCACCCACGTCCCCCTCATCCGGGTGGCGTACGAACTCGGCGGGCACGCCGCCGAGCACCGGCGCGGAGTGCCGCGGAAAACCGGTTGACGCCGGTCCGTACGGCCCCGCTAGGGTGAGGCGCGAACCGCACGAGGAACGGAGGTGTTGACCGATGGCTGTCATTGCGATGGGCGCTGCCCACACTCAGGAATCCATCAAGTCCACCTCCGTGGTCACCGGCTGACACCTCGACGACTCCCGCGACTTCTCCGCGCGTGCGCGCGCCCGCCGGGGCCACCCTGTGAAGGGTCTCCCTTGACTTCCTCTGCTTCGCCCTCGTCCACTCCTTCGTCCTCGTCTGCGTCTACGGCTTCGTCTGCAGCTTCGTCTGCAGCTTCCTCTTCTCCCGCGGCTCACTCCTCCGCCGCTTTCCCGGCCCTGACGCCCTACGGCTGGGACCAGGCGTGGGCGGACGAGTTCGCCCCGTACGACGCCGAAGGGCTCGTCGCCGGGCGGGTGATCCGGGTCGACCGGGGGCAGTGCGACGTGATCACCGCCGACGGGGTCATGCGCGCCGACACCGCGTTCGTGACCCCGCACGATCCCCTGCGCGTCGTGTGCACCGGCGACTGGGTCGCCGTCGAACCCTCGGGCAGTCCCCGCTACGTACGCGCGTATCTGCCGCGCCGTACCGCCTTCGTGCGCTCCACCTCCTCCAAACGGTCCGAGGGGCAGATCCTCGCGGCCAACGTCGACCACGCGGTCGTCGCCGTGTCCCTCGCCGCGGAACTGGACCTCGGCCGCGTCGAACGGTTCCTGGCGCTCGCCTGGGAGTCGGGCGCGCAGCCCGTCGTGGTGCTGACCAAGGCCGACCTCGTGCCGGACGCCGTCACCCTGGCCCACCTCGTGCAGGACGTGGAGACGAGCGCGCCCGGAGTGCCGGTGCTGCCCGTCAGCGCCGCGCTCGGGGAGGGCCTGGACGTCCTCGCCGCGGTCATCTCCGGTGGGACGTCCGTACTGCTCGGGCAGTCCGGCGCCGGCAAGTCGACGCTCGCGAACGCGCTGCTCGGCGAGGACGTCATGGAGGTCCAGGCCACGCGTGACGTCGACGGCAAGGGCCGCCACACCACCACGACGCGCAACCTTCTCGCGCTGCCCGGCGGGGGCGTGCTCATCGACACGCCGGGGCTGCGCGGGGTGGGGCTCTTCGACGCCGGCACCGGGGTCGGCCAGGTGTTCTCCGAGATCGAGGAGCTGGCCGCCGAGTGCCGCTTCCACGACTGCGCGCACGTCGCGGAGCCGGGGTGCGCGGTCCTGGCCGCCGTCGACTCCGGCGGCCTCCCGCAACGGCGCCTCGACAGCTACCGCAAGCTGCTCCGCGAGAACCAGCGGATCGTCGCGAAGACGGACGCCAGGGTCCGGGCGGAGATCCGCCGGGAATGGAAGCGGAAGGGGGCGGAGGGACGCGCGGCGATGGAGGCCAAGAGGGGGCGCTGGATGTAGGTGGCCCGTCAATTTCAGCCCCTCCGGCGTTTGAGGAGCGGGGGTCCGGGGGCGGAGCCCCCGAAACGGGGCCAGGGGCGGTGCCCCGAGCGGGGTGGGCGGAGCCCCTGGGGGATGGGACGGGTGGGTAGGGGGCGGGGGCGAGAAACCCTCCGCCCCCCAACGTCGCGTCCGAAACCCGCCAGCCCCGCTGCGGACGATCCCGCAGACTGGACGACGTGATCGACGAAGAGACCAGGTACGAGGCCGTGCGCAGCAGGGACGCCCGGTTCGACGGGGAGTTCTTCTTCGCCGTGCGGACGACCGGGATCTACTGCCGCCCGAGCTGCCCCGCGGTGACGCCGAAGCGGCGCAACGTGCGGTACTACACGACCGCCGCGGCCGCCCAGCGCGCCGGATTCCGGGCCTGCCGCCGGTGCCGGCCGGACGCGGCGCCCGGCTCCGCCGAGTGGAACGTACGCGCCGATGTCGTCGGTCGTGCCATGCGCATGATCGGCGACGGCGTCGTCGACCGGGAGGGCGTCGCGGGGCTGGCCGGGCGCCTCGGGTACAGCGCCCGCCAGGTGCAGCGGCAGCTCACCGCCGAGGTCGGCGCGGGACCGGTGGCGCTGGCCCGCGCACAGCGGGCGCACACCGCGCGGGTGCTGTTGCAGACCACGGATCTGCCGATCACGGAGATCGCGTTCGCGTCCGGGTTCGCCAGCGTGCGGCAGTTCAACGACACGATCCGCGCCGTGTACGCCGCCACACCCACCGCGCTGCGCGCCGCGGCGCCGCGCCGGGGCGGTGCGGGCAGTCGGGCCGCCGCCCCGTCGGCGGGAATTCCGCTGCGGCTCGCCTACCGGGGACCGTACCGGTCCGGCGCCGTCTTCGATCTGCTGGCCGAGGAGGCGGTCGCGGGCGTCGAGGAGGTCAGCGGGCCTCCCGGGCGCCGCACCTACCGGCGCACGCTGCGACTGCCGTACGGCCACGGGGTCGTCGCGGTCGACGAACGGCCGGGCGGCGGGTCCGGCGGGGGTGGGAGTGACGGGTCGGGCGGGGGCCAGGAAGCCGGGCACGGTGGCTGGCTCGACGCGCGGATCCGGCTCGGCGACCCCCGTGACCTCACCACCGCCGTGCAGCGGCTGCGGCGGCTGTTCGACCTCGACGCCGACCCCTACGCCGTGGACGAGCGGCTCGGCCGCGACCCCCGGCTGGCCCCGCTGGTCGCCGCGCGCCCCGGCCTGCGGTCACCCGGCGCCGCCGACCCGGAGGAACTGGCCGTTCGTGCCGTCGTGGGCGTGGCGGAGGCCGAGCGGCTGGTACGCGGCTACGGGAAGGCCCTGGACGCCCCCTGCGGGACGCTCACCCATGTCTTCCCCGAGTCCGCCGCGCTGGCGGAGGCGGAGGGCGGCCGCGGCCTCCTCGGCGCGCTCGCCACCGCGCTGGCCGACGGGTCGCTGCGGCTCGACGCCGGGGCCGACCGGGACGCCGCGCAGGACGCGCTGCTCGCGCTCCCGGGCATGGACGCCGGGACGGTCGCCGTGATCCGTACCCGCGCCCTCGGTGATCCGGACGTCGCGCCCGCGGGTGTGGACGTCCCCGAGAACTGGCGTCCCTGGCGTTCGTACGCCCTCCATCACCTCAGGACCGCGCACAGTCCGGAGCGAGAGGAAACCGGAGTCTGACATGTCCGAGCTCACCTACTACACCGAGGTCGACAGTCCCGTCGGCCGGCTCCTCCTCACCGGTGACGGCTTTGGGGCCCTGACGTCCCTGTCCGTACCCGGGCAGAAGGGCGGGCGGGCCGTCCAGCCCGGGTGGCGGCACGCGCCGGGTGTCTTCCGCGCGGCGGAGGAGCAGCTCGGCGCGTACTTCGCCGGTGAACTCAAGGACTTCCGGCTGGAGTTGCGCGCTCGGGGTACGGCGTTTCGTGAGCGCGTGTGGGCTGCGCTGGACGAGGTTCCCTATGGGGCGACCACGACGTACGGGGACATCGCCGCGCGCATCGGGGCGTCCCGGGCGGCGGTTCGGGCGGTCGGCGGGGCGATCGGGGCGAACCCTCTGCTCATCGTCCGGCCGTGCCACCGGATCATCGGGGCGAGCGGTGCGCTGACGGGGTACGCGGGCGGCCTGGAGCGCAAGCTGCGGCTTCTGAGCCTTGAGGGTGGGGTTCCGGGCCAGTAGTGGGGCCAGGGGGATTCGCCCCCCGCCGCCCCTACCCGTCCCATCCCCGGGGCTCAGCCCCCAGGCAGCGGTGTGCATCGTGAAGTCGCAGGTCACGGGTCTGGTGTGAATGGCGAGTGGGGTACTCGTGCCGGTCGGCGGCTGATGACCATGGCGTAGATCATCGGGCAGGTCCGGCTCCGGCGGGATGCCGTGTTCGGCTGCGCTCACGACCGGCCCCCGCCTACGTCCGTCAGCAGGTCGACACACCGTGAGAACGCGGGAGGGCGCGGGGGATGCAGGAGCGGCAGTGGATCACCACCCGCCGGTGCGAACTGGACGCCCTCGCCGAGGAGTCGGCCAAGTAACTCCAGGAGGTCCAGGCCGAGCGGGATGAACTGGCGATCGCTGTTGGCGATCGTGGTGTCGCGCACGGAGCGGGTGTTGAACCGTCTGGCCGAGCAGGCCCTCGCCGGCGCCGGGACTGTCGCTCCGGTGCCGGCGAAGGTGGCCGGGCGGGCAGTCCTGCTCATCCCGCACCGCGGCGACACGGCCGACGAGGGCGCGCTGCCTGACGGCTACGGCAAGATCCTGGCGATCGTGCGTGAGCCGACGGCCCGGTGCAGGTCAGGGCGGTCGGCGAGCGGCTGGGCCTGGACGCCTCGGGGCGCGGCAAGCTGGAACCTCTGCGGGCGAAGATGACCAGGCTCGCCGACCGCGGCCGGCTGCACAAGCGGGGCGACGGGCGGTTCACGGCACGTCGGTAGTCGCGCGGGGCGCCCATAACTGACGGGCCCCCGACGGCAGTTGAGTTTGGCGTGAAGAAAAACAACAGTTCCGTCGAGGGCCCTGACGGCCTTGTCTGCACCGTGTTCCGGTTCGGCAAGGCATGAGCCGGACGTAGAGGAGTCGGCGAGGTGGCCGCTCGCGGGAGGCGCGGCCGCCGGCTTCATGTGGCGGGGATCACGTCGGGGAGAAAACCCGCGGGACGGCTCGGGCGTCTAGCGGGTGTGAGATCAGTCAGAGCAGCGCTGCACGAGTTGGACGAGGAGCGTCTCGTCCGGCTGGTGGCCAGAGGCGACTGTGCCGCGTTCGAGGAGCTGTACCGGCGGACGTCGCCGTGGATGGCGGTGCGGCTGCGGCGCCGGTGCGGGGACGAGCAGATCGTCGCAGAGGTCATGCAGGAGACCTACCTGGCGGTGTGGCGGGCGGCGGGGGCGTTCGCCGGGGCCGCGGTCGGAGGGTCGGCCACTGGCTGGCTGTGGACGATCGCGGCGCGCCGTCTGGTCGACGCGTTCCGCCGCAGGGCTCATCACGCGGAGCCGCCGCCCGCCGCCGCCACGGCCGAGGCGGCGCCCGCCGCGGAGGAGGAGGCGCTCGCGGCGACCGTCGGCGGTGATGTCGGGGACGCGTTGCGATGCCTCGCGCCGGAACTGAGACAGGTACTGCAGGCCATGGTGCTCGACGGGCTGTCCGTCCGGGAGACCGCGGTCCTGCTCGGGCTGCCCGAGGGCACGGTCAAGACCCGTGCGCGGCGGGCCCGGACCGCGATGCGGAGGGCGCTGGCATGAGTGGGGAACACGCGTCGAGGCGGATCATCGAGGGTTACGCGCGGGGCGGCGCCGACCTCGCCGCCGACGAGGTGTGGGCCGTAGAGGCCCATCTGGAGACGTGCCGGGGGTGCCGTGACCGGCTGTCGGCCGCTGTCGATGCCGGGGCGCCCGCCGTGGCAGCGCTGGTCGACACCGTGTGGTCCGGTCTCGAACCGCAGTTGGCGGTCACCGCCCCGATGCCGCACCGACCGCCCTGGTCGGCGCGTCTGTCGAGGTGGATGACGCCCACCATGGTGCCGTGGCTGGCCATGGTCGTGGCCGTGACGCTGCTCGCGCTGCTGCTCGACCTGGTCGGCACCGGTTCCGGCGAGGTGTCGCCGGTGCTGCTGCTGGCGCCGGTCCTGCCCGTGCTCGGTGTCGCGGCGTCGTGGTCCCGCGGTCTGGACCCGGCGTACGAACTGACCGCCTCGGTGCCCAGGGCCGGTCTCCGTCTGGTGCTGCGGCGCACCGCGTCCGTGCTCGCCGTGGTCGTCCCCGCGCTGCTGGTGGGCGGATGGGCGACGGGGGTGATGGTGGCTCAGTGGCTGCTGCCCTGTCTGGCCTTCACCTCGACGACCCTGGCTCTTGGGGGTGTTGTCGGCGTGACCCGCGCCGCTGTCTCACTGGCGGCCGTGTGGGCCGCCGTGGTCGTGGCGCCGACCCTCGCCACCAGCCGTACGACCTTCGCGCTCCAGACGGGCGGTCTGCCCGTGTGGGCGCTGATCCTCGCACTCGGCATCGGTGTCGTGATCGCCCGAAGGGGCGCCTACACCGTGCTGGGAGCCCATCGATGACCACAGGAAAGGAACACCACATGACGTCCGCGGTGAACGCGCCCGACATCGCACCGACGGCCTACGCCTGGGAGATCCAGGCCACCGGGCTGAAGGTCAGGGTCGGCAGGAAGCGAATGGCCGTCGACGGCCTCGACCTGTCCCTGGGCACCGGCGTGCACGGACTCCTCGGCCCCAACGGGGCGGGCAAGACCACCCTCATCCGGACGCTGGCCACCGTGCTGCGCCCCACCGAGGGCGCCCTGGAACTGCTCGGCGAGTCCGTGGGCGGTACGGGCGAGCTCCGTGCGCTGCGCCGCCGGATCGGCTATCTGCCGCAGGAGTTCGGCTACTACAAGCGCTTCACGGTGCGCGAGTTCGTGGAGTACATGGCTTGGCTGAAGGAGGTGCCCAAGGCGGAGATCCCCGCGGCGGTGCAGCGCGCCGTGGAGCGGGTGGGTCTGGCGGACCGCGCCGACGACAGGATGAAGGCGCTGTCAGGCGGCATGGTGCGCAGGGTCGGCATCGCGCAGGCCATCGTCAACGACCCGACGATCCTGCTGCTGGACGAGCCGACGGTCGGCCTGGACCCGGCACAGCGGCTGCGCTTCCGCGAACTGCTGCAGGAACTGGGCAAGGACACCTGCGTGGTCGTCTCGACCCATCTGGTGGAGGACGTCGCCGCCGCCTGCACCGACGTGGTGCTCTTCGCCGAGGGCCGGCTGGTCTTCCAGGGCACCCCGGACGAACTGGCCGCGGCGGGCGGCCCCGAGCACGTGGGCGACAGCCCGCTGGAGCGCGGCTACTCGGCGCTGCTCCTCAAACCCCAGCAGGAAAGGGGTAGTTGGTGAACGTCCGCGTCCTTCGCACCGAGCTGAAGCGCTCGGTCGCCCCGTGGGCCGGCGTCGTCGTCCTGACGACCGCGCTGACGTTCCTGTATCTGCCCAACGCCGCGTGGTCGCTGGGCACCACGGCCTGGACGGCCCAGTGGACGTCCCTGGCCATGTGGACCCGCGGCCTGCTGTTCTATCTGTGGCCACTCGCCGTGGGACTCGGCGCTCTGCAGGGCCTGCGCGACCACCGTTCGAAAATGACCGAGCTGCTCACGACCACATCGCGTCCCGCCTGGCACCGCGCGGCCAAGCCGGCGGGCGCGACGGCGATCACGCTGGCGTCGGCCTATGCACTGCTCGTCCTCGTGGGCGGGGTTCAAGTGCTCGCCCACACCGAGTACATGCACCTCGGGTGGCTGCCGATCTCGCTGGTGGGGGCGCTCTTCCTGGTCGCGGGCGCCGTGCTGGGCATGGGCGCCGGGCGGGCCCTGCCGTCCGTGCTCACCCCGCCCGTGCTGGCCATGGTCGCCTTGGTGTTCACGGCCCTCATGCACATGTCGTTGGGCCGGACCCGGACGACCACGGGGGACGGGGTGACGAGCACGGAGCCGAATCTGCTCTCCCTGCTGTCACCCGAGGTGGAAGAGGTCAGCAACGTGCTCGTCACGGTCTCCGCCTCCGTGCACGTCGGGCAGACGATCTGGCTGCTCGGGATGGCCGCGACCGGGTTCGCGCTGCTGGTCGCCGCGACCCCACGCGCCCGGCTGGTCGCCCTGACGCCCGTCCTGGCGGGCGCCGCGCTCGCCTTGCTCGTCCTGCCCTCCGACCCGCGCCGGATGTACGTCGTCGACGAGGCCGCCGCCGAGTTGGTGTGCGACGGCCCGGTGTGTGTGACCAGTGCCCACCGCGACCGACTCGCCGACCTGGAGGGCCCCGCCAAGGAGGCGCTGCGACTGCTGCACATCGCCCTGGGTGACCGGGCACCGGACTCGGTCCGCGAGAACACCGCCGTACTGCCGAAGGGCGCCACGCCGCAATGGTCCCGCAGGACTGTGCTCCTCGACTTCGACGACGACATCATCGCCGCCGCGAAGGGCGAGGAGCTGACCCGGGCGCTGATCGCCAAAGGCATGGTGCCGGGGTGTGATCCTGTCGGCTGGACCAGCGTGGGAGGAGACCTGTACGCGCAGACCGTCGCGGCCGGCTGGGTCCTCGGCGACCTCAAGCCACTCCCCGGCACGCTGTCGGCCGTTCTGCGCCGCGAGGTCGACGCAGAGAGCCGCTCGGTGTGGAAGGAACTCAAGGCGCTTCCGCCGGCCGAGCAGCTCACACGGATCAATACGATGCGCACAGCCGCGCACTCCTGCAAGGGCGACGCGTTCGACGCGCTGAGCGGCGGTGCGTCCCGGTGAGATGGCTGACGCTGTACGCGCGCTCGCGGCAGGTGCCCGCGTCGCTCGCCGCTGTCGTGATCAGCGCGGTGGCGGTCTGGGCACTCGGCCGAGGCGGGGATGAGGGGCCCGCTGACCCGCGGCTCCCCGTGCTGGTCCTCGCTGCGGGGGCGATGGCGGCCTCGACCGGGCTCGGCGGGCAGGACCCGGCGCTGGACCGGACGGCCGCGATCCGCTGGGTGCCCCGCAGGGCAGGGCATGTGCTGCTCGCGGGCGCTGTCGTCGCCGCGGTGCTGATGGCCGTGCAGACGATGGGCGAGGACATGGCCACCACCGCGTTCGTCGTCCGGGACGCTGCGGGCCTGATGGGACTGGCCGCCCTGGGCGCGGCGCTCTCAGGCGGCCCGTACGCGTGGACGCTGCCGTTCGCCTGGGTCTCGTTCTCGTTCTTCGCCCCGCCGGTGACGAGTACGCCGATGCAGGTGGCGACCTGGATGCTGCTGCCACCCGGCACGGCGGCGGGTACCTGGACGGCCCTGGGCCTCGCGGCCGCCGGGACGGCCGCCTATGCGGTCGCGGGACCGAGACGGTGAGCGGACCCGCTCAGGGTCGGGTTGTCGTCGTTCGGAAAGGCCATGCTCCGCCGCCCTGGCGATCTCGGCGCGCAGCCCGCCACAGTCGGCCATCGGTGGTGCCCTGTGCGGTGTCGTGGAAGTACGCGTTCTTGACGGAGAGGTTGTAGCCCATGAGGCGGACGGCGGCGGCGACGTTGGGGTCGGAGGCGGAGTAGTTGGCGCTGCCTTCGTTGATCTTCCAAGTGGTGTGCTCGAGTTCGACGCAGGCCTTCAGGTTGTCCACGGCACCCGAGCCGCCCGGCCAGTTGTTGAAGGCGGTGGACTGGATCTCGGGCCGGACTTCGCCTCCCATGAAGGCGGTGGTCCACCGGTTCTCCATCCCGTGCTCCAGGGCCTTCTGCAGCTGAGCCCAGGACGCTCCGCCCATCGACTGAGGGAGCGTGACGCCCTGTGCCGGGTCGCCTTCGCGGTAGCAGAAGGAGTCGTCGTGGTAGCCGATGGCCGGAAGGTTGTCTGCGGCGCCTCCGGCGGACGCCGGGTACCCGGTCGTGAGCGCAGCCGAACACGGCATCCCGCCGGAGCCGGACCTGCCCGATGATCTACGCCATGGTCATCAGCCGCCGACCGGCACGAGTACCCCACTCGCCATTCACACCAAACCCGTGACCTGCGACTTCACGATGCACACCGCTCAGGGGACGGATGGGGGTCCCCCCCGCTCGAGCGAAGCCGAGAGCGGGGGAGGGTGGGGGCGGCGGGGGCGCAACAACCCCGGCCACTCACCCCTCCGCCGGCAACCCCCACCTCGGCGCGTCCTCGTTCGGCCGCACCGGCGCGACCGTCAGGTCCGGCCGGTCGCCCCGCGCGGTGATCAACGCGGACTCACCCTTTCCCAGAGCGATACGGATCGCACCCTCACCCGCGTCCGAGTAGCGCAACCGCCGCCCCGACCCGTCCCGCACATCGACCGCCCCCTCGATCCCGTGCCGCACGACGCACGGCGCCCCCGCCTCACTGGTCAGCCGGATCCAGCGGGTCACACCGCCCTTCCGCACCGCGGAGAGCAGGAAGGCACCCTGCGTGCGGAAGTCGTGGACGGTCAGGTCCGCCCACGCGGCCGGCAGCGCGGGGAAGACGCGGATGACGCCGCCCCAGGACTGGCAGATCATGTCGTGCAGGGACTGCGCGGCCGACAACGGTGTCTCGATGACCGGGCCCGACTCCTTGTACATGGTGTTGGGCTGGATGAAGCGGGACATGAGCTGGCCGAGATAGCCCAGCGCGTCCTCACCCTTGCCGAGCAGCGCCGACATGGAGGCCGCGCCGGTGAACGTGTACCCCTGGAGCGCGCCCTCGAAGCCCACCCAGTGAGCCAGCGACTTCTCGATCAGGGCCCGTTCGTCGGGGGTGCGGCCGGTCACCTCGTACAGGGGGTACACGGCGAGCAGATGCGAGTAGTGGCGGTGCGACTTCGCGAAGGGGATGTCCGCGCCGATCATGTACCCGTTCGCGTCGGTCGGATACGGCGCCCGCTTGGCCAGCACCTCGCGCCAGCGCGGCGCCAGCTCGTCGTTGATGCCGAGGATTTCGGCGGAGTCCAGCAGCGTACGGCAGCCCCAGGTCAGCAGCATCAGGTCGTAGTTGCAGTCCCGTGAGTTGCCGCCGTACTCGGGGGAGAAGGTCGCGGGCAGGTGCAGCCTGCCGTCCGGGCCGGGCTCCAGGAAGTGCAGGTAGTAGTTGACCGCCTTGCGGAGCAGGGGGAAGAGCACGTCCCTCAGGATCGACCTGTCCATGGTGTGGCGGTAGCTGAGCCAGACGTTGTGCAGGGCCCAGGTGAGGTTGCCGACCTCGGGGGTCGGCGGGTCCTGGCCGGGGATGCCGACGCCGTACCCCATGAGCGTGCTCTGCGCGCCGTTGACCAGGTGCGGGTCCGTGGTGCGCGGAATGCCCATCGAGTCGGCGTCGTACGGGGCGGCCACCTCCTTGACCAGGTTCTCCCGGAACTCGCTGAGCGACCGGGTGATCGCGTCGAGTTCGAGGTGGTTGGAGCCGTGGATGAGCCAGTACTCCAGCTGCGCGTTGAGGTTCCACCAGGTGTTGGGCCACGGCGTGGACTCCAGCCAGGGCCCGCAGGTCGCCATCACGGGTGCGTCGCGGCGCGCGGCGGACGCCGTCTTGTACAGCTGGATCCAGTAGAAGCGCTGGATGCGGGCGTCGGGCAGCGACAGGAAGCTCTTGCGGTAGTAGGCGTGCCACCAGGCGCGGTGCGTCAGCGCCGTCTGCGCGTAGGGGAGCTTTGAGGCGTCCCGGACCGTGCGCACCGCCTGCCGCAGCGCCGTGCTCCGCGGGTACGAGTACGCCACGTTCACGTACAGCGTCCGGCCGGCGCCCCACGTCCGCTCCCGCCACGCCGTCACGTGCTGCCCGCCGGACAGCAGGGGCTGTACGGACGTGGAGACGCCGTCCTGCTCGCCGACCTCGGCGGGCGGATTGCCCTGGTAGCCGTCGGGCAGCGGCCTGAACGCGGCGCGCGGGCTGATCGCCTCCGCCGGATGGAACACCCACTGGAAGCCGCGCTCGCCCGCGCTGGGCGTCACCTCCACGGCGAGCACCGAGCGGGAGGTGTGCACCAGGGCCCGGATCGTGAGGGTGCCCCGGTCGGTGGTGAGCGTGCCGGTGAGCTCCGCGTCGCGCAGCCGCAGCCGCCAGTCCAGGCCCGTGATGCGGCCCACGGGCTCCAGCGTGAAGTGGCCGATCGGGAGCCGGGCCAGCCCGAACAGCGAGCCGAACTCGGGGCGGTGGTCCTGGACCTCGGAGTGCTGCACGTTGAAGCGCACCGCCCGGAACGTGCCGTCCTGCTGGTCGTCGCCGGGCTCCGCGTAGATGCCGGAGCCGAGGAAGCCGTTGCCGAGGAACGGGCCCTCGTACCAGGTCGTCGGCATACGCTGCCAGACCAGGTCGGCGTCGTCGAGGACCGTGCGCCAGGGGTCGGAAGGGGAGAGTTCCGGGGCGGAGGGTCCGGAGCCGGACGGTTCGGGGGCTTCGGGAGCGGCCGCGCTCGCCGGGGCCGGGAGCCCTCCGGCGAGAAGTGTTCCGCCGAGGGCGGTACCAGTGGCGAGGACAGTACGTCTGGAGGGGCTGGGCAACGCGTCGGACGGGCGGGGCATGGTGCCTCCCGGCGGCTCGAACGGCATGATGCGTACGGTGATTGGCGATGATTCATCGGAGCTATCCCGCGAGGCAACGTAGAGAAGGTGCGTGTGCTCGTCAACAGGGAGAGAGAGATCCGATGTGTGAAGTAGCCCTGAACGGCGGGTCGTCAACCCCAGATCACCGCACACATCCAGGTCATCGCGATCAGCAGGCAGGCGAACAGTTCCGTCAGCACGCTCCAGCCACCGGACCGCATCGCGGTGCGCAGCGCCGCCCTGGCCTCGCGGTGGCGGCCGAGCCGCAGCCGTTCGGAGAGGTAGATACCGGCCATGAAACCGGGTATCGCCCCGACCACCGGTATCAGACAGAAGCCGAGAAGCGCTCCGGCCCCGGCGAACACCGCCATGCGGGGGGTGGCGCCGCTCGCCCGCAGCCGCCGCGGTGGCAGGATCCACCGGACCGCCTGGGAGAGCAGCATGACCACGGTGGCGCCCACGAGCACGAACCAGGCGAGACCACTGGTGTCCTCCAGCGCCCACCACGCGACCGCGGCCCACACCAGCCATGATCCCGGTACGCCGGGCACCAGCACTCCGCAGAGGCCGAGCAGGAGCACCACCCCGACCAGGAGGAGTTGCCACGCTCCCATAAGCCCAGGGTGCTGGAGCGGGAGGGGAGACGCAGGTCGCGAGAGCCCGGACCGTGGTCAGTCCCGTGTCTCTCAGGAGAATGCCTCCGCATCACAGGGGAACCCCAGGAGCGTGGGTCACACTCAGGGCGAACGCCGGGGCCGCTCACACGCCGCCGGGCGGTTCTCCTGTGGGGGGTGGGACCGCCCGGCGGTACGCCGCGCCGGACGGTGCGCCGGGGTCTGGAATCACCGGAGGTCGCACGGCAGTTCGAGACTGTCTCCCAGGTGTCGTTCCGGGTCAGCCGCCTGGCCGGTTTTTCCGGAAGCCCCGTTTTCATCCGGCTCCCGCGGTGGACAATTACGGGCATGAGCCAGCAGGGGGAGAGGCCCACCGGTCACGATGACGACTGGTGGGGGCAGTTGTACGACGACTCCACCGACGACACGGGGCCCACGGCCGCGGCCGATTCCCTCGACGACCGCTTCGCCTCGGCGGCGGGCACGGTGGGGCAGGGCCCGGAGCCCTCACCCAGCGGTGCCCCGCCTCCGGGCGGAGAGGCGCCGACGGTGCCCGGTCAGCGCACCGCGACCTCACCGGACACCCCGCCCCGTCCCGCCTCCGGCTCCACCGGGCCGACGGGAAGCCGGGGCCCGTCCGGGCACGACGAGCGTCCCCGGACGGAACGGGAGCCCCGTTTTCCCGAGCCGGGCGAGCGCCCCGCATCGGGCGAGCGCCCCGCACCGGACGACCGGCGCGAGGCGGGCCTCCGGCCTGCCGCGGGTGACGGGCGTGAACCGGGTGATGGGTCTGTCGCGGGTGATGGGTCTGTCTCGGGTGATTGGCGCGGGTCGGGTGATGGGCCTGTCTCGGGTGATCGGTCTGTCTCGGGTGATTGGCGCGGGTCGGGTGATGGGCCTGTCGCGGGTGATCGGTCTGTCTCGGGTGATTGGCGCGGGTCGGGTGATGGGCCTGTCGCGGGTGATCGGTCTGCCACGGGTGATAGGCGTGAACCGGGTGACCGGCCCGTCACGGGTGATAGGCGTGAACCGGGTGACCGGCCCGTCACGGGTGATCGGCGTGAGCCGGGTGACCGGTCTGCCACGGGCGGGCGGTCCACCGCGGGCGGACAGCCGCCCCATTCCGGTGACGGCGACCGGGCGGTTCCCCACAACAGGGCCACCGAGGCCGCCCGCACCGACCCGCACGAGGCGTCCGCCTCCGGCGACCGCTCGGCCCTCTATGCCGAGGGGCGGGCCGCGTGGGGCGCGTCGGCCGGTGATGCGACGGCGACGGGGCCCGCGGTCTTTCCGCCCGGGCCCAAGCCGCCGGGCTTTCGCGCGGAGGCGTCACCGGGCGGTGGCCCCGCACGCCCGGACGTGCCGGAGGCCCCCGTTCCCGCAGCGCTCCAGCCGCAGGACGTCACCTTTGTCACCCGCTCCGAACCGGCCGACATCGCTTACGTCGGTTCCGGGCCACCCACGTACGACGCGGAGCCCACCGCGTTGCCCGCCGCCGACCCGGAGGACCTGCGGGACCTGGTCGCGGACACCGTGCTCGACGGGGCGCGCTACGGGGCGTGCACGCTGCGGGCCGCCTCCGTGCGCGGCGACTCCGCCCGGTTCCGGGGCGAGCCGCGCCGTGACTCGCTGCTGACGGCCCGGTTCGGCTCGGGCGAGGCGGCACTGGTGCTCGTCGCCATGGCGACCGGCGCCCGCGCCACACCGGGGGCGCACCGGGCGGCGGCCGAGGCGTGCGAGTGGATCGGGCAGGCCGTCGGACGCAGCCACGCCCGGCTCGCCGAGGACATCCGGGCCGCCCGGCGCGGCGAACTGAAGTCGGGGCTGCACCGGCTCACCGACCGCAGCCTCGGCAAACTCCGGGCCAGCGCCGCCGCACAGGGCATCGAGCCCGAGGAGTACACGGCCGGCCTGCGCTGTCTGCTGCTTCCGGCCGACCCACAGTGCCGTACGCGCGTCTTCTTCGGCGTCGGCGTCGGAGGCCTGTTCCGGCTGCGGGACGGTGAGTGGCAGGACATCGAACCCCGGGTCGCCGCGACCACCGGCGCACCGGTCGTCGGCTTCGGCTCGCAGCCCCACGAGACCCCCGAGGGGGACCGCCTGACCATGGACCTCGGCATCGCGACGCCCCCGAGTCCGTACGAGCCGGCCCCAGCACCGCCCCAGGAGCCCTTCCGCTTCCGCGCCTCCGTGGCCCGCCCCGGGGACACACTGCTGCTGTGCACGGCGGGCCTCGCCGACCCCCTGCGCGACGAACCCCGGCTGGCGGAACACCTGACGGATCGCTGGGCGACCGGGGAGCCCCCGGGGCTCGCCGCATTCCTCGCCGACACCCAGGTGCGGGTGAAGGGATACGCCGACGACCGCACGGCAGCGGCCGTCTGGGAGGCGTGACCGGGCGGTGCCGGTGGCCACATCCCGTGGCCACGAGCGGCTGGTCGGATACGGCCGGATCGGCAGGCGGGCGTGGACGGTGGGGACCGCGGCGCGCGGTCGGGTTTCGCGCCCCGCGCGCGGGTATGGGGTGTCCGTTTCGTTGCCCTGCGTGATGGTTTCGCGCTGGTGGTGAGGGGGGCCGGCTCCTTCACCAGCGTGGCTTGACTGTGTGCGTTTGAACGCCTACCGGCGGTGCTTGACGATTCAGCATGACTGTCGCCTTCCGGACGGGGGCATGGATCCCCGTGAGGGTGTTCGAGCAGGAGGGGAATCGTCATCGGCGTGCGGGCGGGGGTCATGAAGAGGCAGGCGCGAGGCGGCGGTCCCGTGGCGATCGGGGCCACCTCGGCGAAGACGGTGGAGGAAGCGACCGACAGTGCTACGGAGCAGGCGGGGGCGGGGGAGCTCAGGCGCAGGCTCGGACGGGCCGACCTGCGGGCCGTGCCCGAGACCCGGAGGGCGCTCAGGGAGTTCCTGCGGCACTGGGGGCGCCCCGGGAGATCGGAGATAGCCGAGCTGCTGACCAGCGAGCTCGTCACCAACGCACTCATCCACACCGACCGTGACGCGGTCCTGACGGCGACTGTCTCGCCGCAGGAACTCCGCGTGGAAGTAAGGGACTTCGTGGGCGGCAGGCCCCGGTTGCGGGCGGTGGCCCCAGACGACGGTACGCACGGCAGGGGCCTTGTCCTCGTGCAGTCCCTCGCGGACTCGTGGGGTGTGCAGGCCCACGGGGTCGGCAAGGCGGTGTGGTTCGAACTGGGCGCAGAGGCCGCCTGATCGCCCGAACGCCGGACGCCCCGGGCGGACTGGGACGGGCCCGGACGGACGCGGGACGGACACGGGAACGGGGCGGGGGCGCGGCTCGTGCGCCGCGCCCCCGCCCCGTTCGGCTCGTGAAGGCGATGCGGGCCTGCACGAGCGGGAGTGTGTTCTAGCCGAACTGCTGCTCCAGGTCCTTGAGCTTGCGCTCCAGGGAGTCGAGCCGGGGCAGCGCCATTGTGTCGTCCTCCGCGGTGAGGTCGACGGTGATCTGCTTGTCAGAGCTCCCGCGAACGGGCTGCAGGGAAGGGCGCGTACGGACGGGCAGGGGTTCCGCCGCGGATATGGCAGGCTCCGCGGTGGCCTGGGCGGGGGCGCGTTCCACGGTGGTCACGTCCACCTGCCGGCCGCCGCCGCGGCCGGGCAGACCGCGGTGGCCGCGGCTGATCGCCTTCAGGTGGGCGCGCTCCAGGCGCTCCTGCTCGCGCTTGCGCGTCCGCGTCTCCTCCTTGATGCGCTTGTCCTCGCGCACCTCCTCCACGGCCTCGTCCAGGCTGCGGACGCCTTCGAGGAGCATCAGCGACCAGGCCTTGTAGGTCTCGCGGGGGGCGCGGAGCCAGCGGACCACGCGGATCTGCGGGAGCGGGCGCGGGACCAGGCCCTGCTCGCGCAGCGCGGCACGGCGGGTCTGCTTGAGCGCGCGGTCGAACAGCACGGCGGCCGAGAGGGACATGCCCGCGAAGAACTGCGGGGCACCGTCGTGGCCGAGGCCCCTGGGCGCGTGCACCCAGTTGAACCAGGCCGCCGCGCCCGCGAACGTCCAGACGAGTATCCGGGAGCCGAGTGCCGCGTCACCGTGGCTGGCCTCGCGGACCGCGAGCACGGAACAGAACATGGCGGCGCCGTCCAGGCCGAACGGAACCAGGTACTGCCAGCCGCCGGTGAGGCCCAGGTTCTGCTCACCGAAGCCGACCAGGCCACGGAAGGAGAGCGCGGCCGCGACCGCGGCACAGCAGAAGAGGAGGACGTAGGAGGCCGTGCCGTAGAGGGCCTCCTTGCGGCGGCGGCGCTCCTCGCTGCGCTCCCAGGAGTCCTCGGTCTTCGCGTGCTCCCCGGACCGCTTGCCGCGCGCGAGCACCGCCACCGCCGCCAGCATGCCCAGGAGCAGTACGGCGCCCGGAAGCAGCCAGTTCAGCGATATGTCGGTCAATCTCATCAGGGGTCCCTTGCATTGGGATAGGGCGTAACGCCCGCCATATTGGCCCAATCCCCACTGCCCTCAGGGGGTTTCGGGGCAAGAGACCGCCAAGGAAGTGCAAGAAGATGCGCAAGGCGGCATTCTGCTCGAACTACCGCGCGAGGGACGGGAGTTGAGTGCGAGCAACACTACCCGTACGGGTGGTTCCTCGGAAAGTTCCCGTGACGAGTGAGGAAGTTGTGAATCTCCTGTAACCCGCGCACGGTCCGCACCGCGAGTGGATCTTACGGCAGGAGTCGCGCCCTGTTGCGCCTGGCGGGTTGCGGATCGGTTACGGATGCGCTGAGGGGCGCCCCTGGGGAGGGGGTGTCAACTGGTGGCTGCGGCCGTCAGCTTGGCGACGCGCTCCGCGTCGCAGACGCGCGGGCAGCTGGGGCAGGTGTCCTCGGGGCGCAGTGTGTAGAACATGCAGCAGCTCACCCGGTCCCGGGTGGGCAGTGACTGGCCGTCGGGGCCCGTCAGTTCGCGGAAGGCCGCGGAGCCCACGTACGGCTTCGTCGTACCGGGCAGCAGCAGCTCCAGCTCGCGCTGGGCGCGCTCCTCCTCGCCGAGCAACTGGGCGACGTACCAGACTCCTTCGACGACCTCGTCGGTCGCCATGCCCCACAGGGCGCGCCCGCGGCGCCGCATCCGCGGGCCGAAGCCGGCGAGGACCGGTTCGATGTGCTCGGCGACCGCCGCCCGCAGCTCGGCCCGCAGGGCCTCCTCGTCCGGTACGACCCGCGCGCCGGGCAGGCCGCCCGCCGGGTCGCCCGGAAGGCACGCGAACGTACCGACGCGGACGGCCAGGCGGCCCTCGGTCCGCTGGAAGGCGACGTGCTCCACGGGGAGGCGCGGCACCCGGCGCGCCAGGAACCACGGCACCGTGAACAGCAGGCAGGCCGACCAGGCGTACCGGTGCAGACCGAAGCTCGCGATGACGTCCGGGCGCCCCTTCTGGCCGTAGTCGCGCAGCACCTGCTCGTCGTCCCAGGCGAGGAACGCGTCGAGGTCGGCCCCGCCCTCCGCGAGCCGCGCGGCACGGACCCAGCCGTCACCCCGCGGTGTCGCGTCCGTGGGAGAGAGTTCCGTCACGCTCAGATAGGGATACACGTCGGTGAGCCGGGTGTACGCGTCCTCGACCGGCGACGTGGCCGGTGCAGGGAGCGGCATGGGGGACCCCCGTTTCGCGGTCGTCGAGCCGGGCGGTGATCGACAGGTAAGGCTTACCTTACCCGAAGCGGTCGATATTTGAACTGACGCTCGGTGCGCTTATGGTGCTTTACGACCGGTAACAACCCCGGCGGCGCATGTGAGCACCTCGCGCACCAACGACCCCTGAGGAGAACCCGTGGAGCAGGCCGGACCGCGCCCGCGCGACCCGCGGGGCTCCACCGGGGCCGCCTCCGGAGCCGGGGCCGGGTTCCCCGAGGCGCGCGGCCGGGCCGCCCGGGTGCCGCAGCAGCCCGGGGTGGCTGACGTCAACCGGGAACGGGGAATCGCCCCGGGCGCGCCTCGCCGCGGGGGAGGTGACGCGGTACGAAGTGACGCGGTACGAGGTGACGCGGTACGGGGTGAGCACACCCACAGTGAGGCGCCGATCCCGCGTCCGGTCGTGCAGCGGGCCTCCGTCCGCGGGCAGATCCTCGACGCCCTGCGCGCCGCGCTCGTCGCGGGGGACCTCACGCCCGGCGAGGTGTACTCGGCGCCCGCGCTCGGCGAGCGCTTCGGGGTGTCCGCCACTCCCGTACGCGAGGCCATGCAGCAACTCGCCCTGGAGGGCGCCGTCGAGGTCGTGCCCAACCGCGGCTTCCGCGTCGTCGAGCGCGGCGCCCGGGAGCTCGCCGAACTCGCCGAGATCCGGGCGCTGATCGAGATGCCGGTCGTGCTGCGGCTGGCGCGCACGCTGCCGGCCGAGCGCTGGGACGAGCTCAGGCCCCTCGCGGAGGAGACGGCGCGGGCGGCGGCGTCCGGCTGCCCCGCGGCGTACGGCGAGGCGGACCGGGCGTTTCACCGCGCGGTGCTCGGGCTTGCCGGCAACGAGCAGCTCGTGCGGGTCGCGGACGACCTGCATCGGCGGTCCCAGTGGCCGTTGGGGGGTGAGCCGGTGCGGTGCCGTAGCGGGATGATGGCGGACGCGGCGGTGCATCTCGCGTTGCTCGACGCGCTGGTGGGGCGGGACTTGGGGGCGGTGGAGGGGTTGTTGCGGGAGCACTTCTCCGGCGCGTAGGCGCTCTGCGGGGCCCGCCGTCGGGGTTCGGTCGATTTCCGGGTGCGGGTTGTGTGTGGTTGCTCGCGCAGTTCCCCGCGCCCCTTGTCGGGGCGTGTCGTGGGGCTTTCGGATCGATTCCGGGTGCGGGGTGGTTGTGGCTTGTCGCGCAGTTCCCCGCGCCCCTTGCCGGGGTGCGCCCTCAGGTGTTCAGTTGCCGCTCATGCCGTTGCCGCCGGTGGGGCCAGTTGCCTGGCCAGCCATGTCGGGACGCCGCCCAGGAGGCGGAAGAGGCGGGTGGCCTCTGCTCGGAGGCGGGTGGCTTCCGGGTCTGTTTCCGTGTCTGCCAGGGACGCCAGCGCCGGGGCCGTGCCGACGAGGTAGCCCAGCTCCTCGCGGATGCGGAGGGACTCGGTGAAGCCGTGGCGGGCCTCGGCCAGTTCGCCCTCACGGAGGGCGAGCCCGGCGAGGTGGCGCCAGGTGAACGAGAGCAGCAGCAGGTCGCCGTGGGCGGTGGCGCCCGCGTGGGCGCGGCGGTAGGCGGCGCGCGCGGCCTGCGGGGAGCCGGTCAGGTTCTCGGCGAGCAGGCCGCGGCGGAAGTCCAGCAGGGCCCGGGCCGGTGCGCCCGGAGGGATGAGGGCCGCCGCCCGGCCCAGGGCCGCGCGTGCCTCGTCCGCGCGGTCCCGCACGTGGAGCAGCGTGGCCGCGTACGCCAGTTGCCCGCGCTCACAGGCCGCCGCGCCCCGCTCGTCGTCGCTCTGGGCCTGCGCCTCGGCCGTGCGCAGGGCGTCCTCGGCGTCCTCCCAGCCCTTCTCGGTGTAGAGACAGCGTTCGACGAGGAGCGAGGCCCGCTGGAGCGACGCCGCCGGCGTGACCGGCTGGAGCAGGGCGGCCGCGTCGGCCCAGCAGGCGCGCGAGCGCAACCGCCATACCGCGGTCTGGAGCGGATCGTCACCTGCGGTCGTTCCCGTACCAGACATGGCGGGATGCGCCACGTTGCCCTCCCCTAGCGCGCCTTCGAGCTGTTGAGTGGTGGCCGCATCTCAGCACGGATCTCCGTACCCGGCCAAGGGGTCGGGTGAAGGATTTCACAAAGTCATGGGGTGAGACGGGGCGCACGGAAGGCACCGCGTGCCTCCCCCCGCGCGACTCCGTGACCTCAGCTCATGCGCAACGCCAGGAAGAAATCCAGTTTGTCCTCGAGACGCGAGAGGTCCCGGCTCGTCAACTGCTCGATTCGGCCCACCCGGTACCGCAGCGTGTTGACGTGCAGGTGCAACCGGGTGGCGCAGCGCGTCCAGGAGCCGTCGCAGTCGAGGAACGCCTCCAGGGTGGGGACCAGTTCGGCGCGGTGGCGGCGGTCGTAGTCGCGCAGGGGGTCGAGGAGGCGGGCCGTGAACGCCCGGCGCACGTCGTCCGGGACGAACGGGAGCAGGAGCACGTGCGAGGCCAGCTCCTGGTGGCCGGCCGCGCACACCCGGCCGGGTCGCGCGGCCGCCACCCTGCGTGCGTGCCGCGCCTCCTCCAGGGCCCCGCGCAGCCCCTCGGCCGAGTGGACCGCCGCGCTGACACCGAGCGTGAGCCGCCCGTCGTCGTGCAGACCGGCCGTCAGCGGGTCCCGCACGGACCGCAGGAGGGTGTCGGCGAGAATGCCCGACTCGGAGCCGTCGTGCTCGGAGGAGACCGCCGGGAGCGGGACGAGGGCGACCGCCTCGTCACCGGTGTGGGCCACGGCGATGCGGTCGGAGTGCTCGGCTCCCGCCGCCTGGGAGTGCAACTTGCCCGGAGACCCCGGAGGGCCCGAGAAACCCGGTGACCCCGGTGACCCCGGTGTCCCCGGAGTCCCCGGAGAAGGATCGACGAGGATCTCCTCCAGCAGCGCCTGAGCCACCGGCCCGCCCTCGATCTCTCCGTCGTCCCACTCCACCCGGGCCACCACCACCTGCCAGTGCGGGGCGGCGCCCAGGCTGGGGAGCAGCACCGGGGCCGCCACCCGCAGCCGGGCCGCGATCTCGGCCGGCGCGGCACCCGCCTGCACCAGCTCCAGGACCTCCTGGGCGAGCCGCCGCCGCACCGTACGGGCCGCCTCCCGCCGGTCCCGCTCGACCGCGATCAGCTGGGTCACCCCGTACAGCAGGTCGAGCCGCTCCTCGGCCCAGTCCCCGGCGTCCGCCTCGACCGCGAGCAGCCACTCGGAGAGCACGCTCTCGCGCACGTCGCGGGCGGCTGCCGTGGTCCGGCCGGTGCTGCGGACCGGGAAGAGCGAGTACGTCGTCGTGCCCACGGTCACCCGGTGCGGTCCGCGCCGGCCCGTGCGCGTGGCCGCCAGGTGCTCGGCGGCCAGGGCGGCGCGTACGTCGGCGGTCAGGGCGGTGCCGCCGGCCTTCGGGCCCGCGACGAGCCGTCCGGCGGGGGAGAGCACCCAGGCGCGCAGGTCCAGGTCGGAGCCGAGCAGGTCCAGGACCACGTCCGGGCCGCCGCCCGCCGGTCCCGACGTCATCATCCGGCGGTGCCGGTCGACCACGGCCGCCAGGTCACCGGCCCGCTCACCCGAGACCTGCCGGACGACGTGCTCGGTGATCGTGGCGAAGGCCACCGACTCGTTGACGGCGAGCAGGGGCAGCCGGTGCCGGGCGCAGGCCACGATCAGGTCCTCGGGCACGTCTCCCAGCTCGGCCTCACCGGCGGCGAGCGCGGTGACCCCGGCGCCCACCAGGATCCGTACGAAGGGCTCGGAGTCCGCGGCGTCCCGGCGCCAGGCGAGCCCGGTGAGCACCAGCTCACCACCCGAGAGGTAGCGGCTGGGGTCGCGCAGGTCCGTGGTCATCACCCCGCGCACCGTGCGGTCCAGCTCGTCCTCGCCGCCTAGCAGCCGCAGGCCCAGCGCGTCGGTGTCCAGCAGTGCGCGCAGCCGCATGTGTCCTCGCCGCCGTTCTTGTCGGGTCGTCGTGTCCGGGTGTCCGGAAAACTACGTTCGGTCGGTGTCCTGGGGATTTCGTGGCCGTGCTCACTGTTTCCAACGGGAGACGGAGGGGTTACCGATGCCCTCCGTTCATACGAATCTACAAGATGAGTGTCCTGGCCAGCCAACTCCTTCATGTTTTCGGTGACTGACCTCGTTGGAGTACGGCGCTGTGTACTTGGCTCGACCCACGTGTACAGCTCAGATACGAGCCGGGCCGCCCGCACCCGATCTGGCTCAAACGGAACGACCCACGAGACGAAGAAGAGAGCCGGTCATGGACTTCCTTCGCCCCGCCAGCTGGGAGGAGGCGCTCGCCGCGAAGGCCGAGCACCCCACCGCTGTGCCGATCGCGGGCGGCACCGACGTGATGGTCGAGATCAACTTCGACCACCGCCGGCCCGAGTACCTCCTCGACCTGACCCGCGTCGGCGACCTCTACGAGTGGGAGGTCGGCGAGGACGGCGTCCGCCTGGGGGCGTCGGTCCCCTACACGAGGATCATGGAGAACCTACGGGCCGAACTGCCGGGCCTCGCCCTCGCCTCCCACACGGTCGCCTCCCCGCAGATCCGCAACCGCGGCGGCGTCGGCGGCAACCTCGGCACCGCCTCCCCGGCCGGCGACGCCCACCCGGCCCTCCTCGCGGCCGGTGCCGAGGTCGAGGCCGAGTCCGTACGGGGTTCGCGGCGCATCCCCATCGACGACTTCTACACCGGCGTGAAGCGCAACGCCCTCGCGCCCGACGAGCTGATCCGCGCCGTCCACATCAGGAAGGCGGACGGCCCGCAGCAGTTCTCGAAGGTGGGTACGCGCAACGCGATGGTGATCGCGGTGTGCGCCTTCGGTCTCGCGCTGCACCCTCAGACGCGCACGGTCCGCACGGGCATCGGCTCGGCGGCTCCCACGCCCGTCCGCGCCACGGCCGCCGAGGAGTTCCTGAACGCGGCGCTCGACGAGGGCGGCTTCTGGGACAACGGCCGGATCATCACCCCGTCCGTCGCCCAGCAGTTCGCCGAACTCTGCTCCGCAGCCTGCAACCCCATCGACGACGTCCGGGGCACCGCGGACTACCGCCGCCACGCGGTCGGCGTCATGGCCCGCCGGACGCTGATGTGGACTTGGGATTCGTACCGCGGCACCGCCCGCGTCTCGGAGGGAGCCGCGTAATGCGTGTCAACTTCACGGTCAACGGCCGTCCGCAGCAAGCCGACGACGTCTGGGAGGGCGAGAGCCTGCTGTACGTGCTGAGGGAGCGGCTGGGACTGCCCGGCTCCAAGAACGCCTGCGAGCAGGGCGAGTGCGGGTCGTGCACCGTACGGCTGGACGGCGTGCCGGTGTGCTCGTGCCTGGTCGCGGCCGGGCAGGCCGAGGGACGCGAGGTCGTCACGGTGGAGGGGCTGGCGGAGTTCGCCAGGCAGCGGGCCTGCGGGACCGGCGGATGCGACGCCTCCGCGGAATGCGGCCCATCGCAAGGTGGCACATCGCCGGCCGAGGCCAAGCGGTGGTCGGCGCGGGGCACGGACTCACAGACCGGCGAGGGCACCGAACTGGCTCCCGTCCAGCAGGCCTTCATCGACGCGGGCGCCGTCCAGTGCGGCTTCTGCACCCCGGGCCTGCTGGTCGCCGCCGACGAGATGCTGGAACGCAACCCCAACCCCACCGACGCGGACATCCGCGAGGCCCTCTCGGGCAACCTCTGCCGCTGCACCGGCTACGAGAAGATCATGGACGCGGTCCGCCTGGCGGCCGCCCGGCAGCAGGAGGCGGTCTGAGCCATGCCGACGAACGGCGCTCCCACGAAGATCACCCAGGGCTCGCGGAGCAGGGGCGGCATCGGCGAGTCCACGCTCCGCCCGGACGGCACCCTCAAGGTCACCGGTGAGTTCGCGTACTCGTCCGACATGTGGCACGAGGACATGCTCTGGGGCCAGCTCCTGCGCTCCCCGGTCGCCCACGCCGAGATCGTCTCCATCGACACCGGCGAGGCCCTCGCCACACCGGGCGTGCACGCCGTCCTGACGTACGACGACCTGCCGGCCGAGGTGAGGAACTACGGCCTGGAGATCCAGGACACCCCGGTTTTCGCCCACGGCAAGGTCCGCCACCACGGCGAGCCCGTCGCCGTCGTCGCCGCCGACCACCCGGAGACCGCCCGCCGTGCCGCGGCGAAGATCAAGGTGGAGTACCGGGACCTGCCGGTCATCACGGACGAGGCGTCCGCGACCGCGCCCGACGCGGTCCTCGTCCACGACGACCGCACCGACCACCACGCGGCGCACGTCCCGCACCCCAACATCGTCCACCGCCAGCCGATCGTCCGCGGGAACGTGGCGGCGGCCCGTGAGCGCGCCGACGTGATCGTCGAGGGCGAGTATGTCTTCGGCATGCAGGACCAGGCCTTCCTCGGCCCGGAGTCCGGTCTCGCGGTGCCCGCCGAGGACGGCGGCGTCGACCTGTACGTCGCCACCCAGTGGCTGCACGCGGACCTGCGTCAGATCGCGCCCGTCCTCGGCCTGCCCGAGGACAAGGTCCGTATGACGCTCGCCGGCGTGGGCGGGGCCTTCGGCGGCCGCGAGGACCTGTCGATGCAGATCCACGCCTGTCTGCTCGCCCTCCGCACGGGCAGGCCCGTCAAGATCGTTTACAACCGTTTCGAGTCCTTCTTCGGCCACGTCCACCGCCACCCGGCGAAGCTGCACTACGAGCACGGCGCGACGAAGGACGGGCGGCTCACCCACGTCAGGGCCCGCATCGTCCTCGACGGCGGCGCGTACGCCTCCTCCTCGCCGGCGGTCGTCGGAAACGCCGCCTCACTCGGCGTCGGCCCGTACGTGGTCGAGGACGTCGAGGTGGAGGCCCTCGCCCTCTACACCAACAACCCGCCCTGCGGGGCCATGCGCGGCTTCGGGGCGGTCCAGGCGTGCTTCGCGTACGAGGCGCAGATGGACAAGCTGGCCGCGAAGCTGGACATGGACCCGGTGGAGTTCCGGCGGCTGAACGCCATGTCGCAGGGGGCCGTGATGCCCACCGGCCAGATCGTCGACTCCCCGGCGCCGGTCGCCGAACTCCTGCGCCGCGTCAAGGCGATGCCGCTGCCGCCCGAGCGGCAGTGGCTCAGCGCGGGCGAGGACGCGGACGTGCGGCAGCTCCCGGGCGGCCTGTCGAACACCACGCACGGCGAGGGCGTCGTCCGCGGGATCGGCTACGCGGTGGGCATCAAGAACGTCGGCTTCTCCGAGGGCTTCGACGACTACTCGACGGCGAAGGTCCGCATGGAGGTCGTCGGCGGCGAGCCCGTCGCGACGGTGCACACGGCCATGGCGGAGGTCGGCCAGGGCGGCGTCACCGTCCACGCGCAGATCGCCCGCACGGAACTGGGCGTCGCACAGGTGACGATCCGTCCGGCGGACACACAGGTGGGCTCGGCGGGCTCGACCTCGGCCTCCCGCCAGACGTACGTCACCGGCGGCGCCGTGAAATACGCCTGCGAGCTGGTGCGCGAGAAGGTCCTCGACATGGGCCGCCGCAGGTTCGGCACCTACCACCCGGCCTGGGCGACGGCCGAACTCCTCCTGGAGGGCGGCAAAGTCGTCACCGACGGCGGTGAGGTCCTCGCCGACCTGGTGGACGTCCTCGGCGACGAGGCCGTCGAGGTCGAGCAGGAGTGGCGCCACAGGCCCACCGAACCCTTCGACCCGCGCACGGGACAGGGCTTCGGTCACGTCCAGTACTCGTTCGCGGCGCACCGGGCCGTCGTCGAGGTCGACACCGAGCTCGGCCTGGTCAAGGTCATCGAACTGGCCTGCGCCCAGGACGTCGGCAAGGCACTCAACCCGCTCTCCGTCGTGGGCCAGATCCAGGGCGGCACCACCCAGGGCCTGGGCGTGGCCGTGATGGAGGAGATCGTCGTCGACCCGAGGACGGCGAAGGTACGGAACCCCTCCTTCACCGACTACCTCATCCCCACGATCCTGGACACGCCGACCATCCCCGTCGACGTGCTGGAACTCGCCGACACGCACGCGCCGTACGGACTGCGCGGCGTGGGCGAGGCCCCGACCCTGTCGTCGACACCGGCCGTCCTCGCGGCGATCCGCGACGCGACGGGACGGGAACTGAACAGGACGCCGGTGCGGCCGGAACACCTGACGGGCCTGACAGGCCCGACGGGAACGGCGTAGGGGAGCAGCCATGCTGGACCTCGCCGAGGAGCTGGACCGGTGGGTGGCGCAGGGCCGGGACTTCGCCGTCGCCACCGTGGTGGCCGTCAGCGGCAGCGCACCGCGCGGGCCCGGCGCGGCCCTCGCCGTGGACGCCGACGGCACGGCGATCGGCTCGGTGTCCGGCGGGTGCGTGGAGGGCGCGGTGTACGAGCTGTGCCAACAGGCGCTCGTGGACGGCGAGACCGTTCGGGAGTGCTTCGGCTACAGCGACGACGACGCCTTCGCCGTCGGCCTGACCTGCGGCGGCGTCATCGACGTACTCGTCACTCCGGTCCGCTCCGGCGACCGGGTACGCCCGGTCCTCGCGGCCCTGCTGTCCGCCGCCGCGCGGGGCGAGGCGGCGGCGGTGGCCAGGATCGTCTCCGGACCGACCGAACTGCTGGGCCGCGCGCTCCTCGTACGGCCCGACGGCTCGTACGAGGGCGGCTTCGGTGACTCTCCCGAACTCGCCCCTCCCCAACTGGACCGTACGGTCGCGGCCGAGGCGGGCGCCTTCCTGGACGCGGGCCGCACGGGCACCCTGGAGATCGGAGAGCAGGGCTCGCGCTGCGGCGCACCGCTCACGCTGCTGGTGGAGTCCTCGGTCCCGCCGCCCCGGATGATCGTCTTCGGCGCGATCGACTTCGCCGCGGCCCTCGTCCGCGTCGGGAAGTTCCTCGGCCACCACGTGACGGTCTGCGACGCCCGCCCGGTGTTCACGACCCGGGCCCGCTTCCCCGAGGCCGACGAGGTGGTGGTCGAGTGGCCGCACCGGTACCTGGAGCGCACGCCGGTCGACGCCCGCACGGTCCTGTGCGTCCTCACCCACGACGCCAAGTTCGACGTCCCGCTGCTGAAGCTCGCCCTGCGGCTGCCGGTGGCCTACGTCGGCGCGATGGGTTCCCGCCGCACCCACCTCGACCGCGACGAGCGCCTGCGCCAAGCCGGCGTGACGGAACGGGAGCTGGCCCGCCTCCGCTCCCCGATCGGCCTGGACCTCGGCGCCCGCACCCCGGAGGAGACGGCCCTGTCCATCGCCGCCGAGATCGTCGCCGTCCGGCGAGGCGGCAGCGGGGTGCCACTGACCGGGGCGCATACGCCGATCCATCACGACGTCAGGCCGACCGCGACAGCGGCCGCGGCGGGGCGGGACGGGTCGGTGACCTGACCGGGAAGGGCGCGGACATCGCCCGTGAGGAGCCGCACCTCGTGTGCGTCGGCGCGACGGAAGCCGTGGCCCGCCGCGAAGCAGGACTCGTGATCGGCCCGTTGAGGAGCCGTCAAGAGGCCTGCTCCCGCCCCCCCAGCAGGCGGTCCATCGCCCGCCCGAACATCCAGCGGGCCGCCCGCCTCAGGGGCGGGTCGAAGGCGTGGGGCAGGAGCCGTACCGACAGGTCCTCGCGCCAGACCGCCCGGGATCCTCCGTCGCCGTGCGGGTGGACCTCGATCTCCGCCCAGCCGGTGACGAAACGCCCCCGCTTGGCCAGGCGGCACACAGCGGCGGTGTGCTCCGCGGGTGGTCGCCAGGTGACGACCTCCATGGGGTCGTCGAACGCGAGGGGGCCCGCCCCGGAGCGGGCCACGAAGACCGTGCCCTCGCGGGTCGGCGGAGGTGTGCGCACGGTGACGCGGGTCAGGGGGACCACATCGGCGTGGCGCTCCCAGTCCGTGAGGCGCAGCCAGGCCTGGTCCACCGGCAGCCGGGTGACGCGTTCCAGGAGAAAGAGGACCACGCGGCGATCGTAGTCAGTCGTGGGGGCAGCCGCCGCTCACCGCCACGCGTCACACGTCCAGCACGTCCCGCACCACCACCGGCATCCCCGTCTCGAACGACCGATTCGCCGCCAGCCCCGTCACCAGCGACCGCGCCCCGTCCACCCCGTCCGCCGCACGACCCAACGGATCGCCGGCCGTGGGCCGTTCGCCGAACAGATCCGCCAGCATCCGCACGTCACCGCCCCCGTGCCCGCCCTCACCGGTGGGGACCTCGATCTCGCGCGGGCGTTCCCAGGAGCGGCGCACCAGGAGTTCCGTGCGTCCGGCCTCGTCCCCGACCGCCGCCCCGTGCATTACCGCGCTCGCGCCGTCCGTCCGCACCTCGGGCCGGGTCCACGTCGACTCCTCGACCAGGAGCTCGATGCGGCCCTCGCTGCCGTTGAAGGCGATGCGGTAGCCCTCCCAGGGGGCGTAGGCCGTGAGGTGGTACGTCAGCGTGGCCCCGGACGCGTACCGCACGAGGACCGCCATGTCGTCCTCGATGGTCACGCCGGGGGCGAAGACGTTCTGGTCGCGGTGGTAGCCGTCCTCGTGCTCGGCGTCCAGGTAGAGCGAGGTGAGGACCGAGGAGTCGGCGAGGTGGACGGCGAAGGGGTCGTCCTTGGCCGCCGCGGAGCCGTGGGCACGGTCGTAGTCACGGGCGAGGCCACGGCGCCGGCCCGCCTCGTCGCCGTAGAAGAAGAGGCCGCCCTGGGCGTAGACCGTCTCCGGGCGCGAGCCGAGCCACCAGTTGACCAGGTCGAAGTGGTGGGTCGCCTTGTGGACCATGAGGCCGCCGGAGTTGGCCTTGTCGCGGTGCCAGCGGCGGAAGTAGTCGGCTCCGTGGCGCAGGTCGAGCAGCCACTCGAAGTGCACCGAGCCGACCTCGCCGATCTCACCGGCCGCGATGAGCTCCCGTACCGCCGAATGCACCGGGTTGTAGCGGTAGTTGAAGGCCACCCGCACCGAACGGCCCGTGCGCCGCTGCGCGTCCAGGACGCGTCGGGCGCGTTCCGCGCCGATGGTCATCGGCTTCTCGGTCACCACGTCGCAGCCCGCCTCCAGGGCGCGCACGATGTAGTCGTCGTGCGTGCGGTCCACGGTGGTGACGACGACGAGGTCGACGCGTTCGCGGCGCAGCATCTCGTCGAAGTCCTCGGCCGCGTACGCCGGTACGGGCGCCCGGCCGGGGTGCGCCGCCGCCAGCCAGTCGTTGTGGACGGCCATGCGGTGCGTGTTGACGTCGCAGAAGCCCACCAGCTCGATCCGGTCCGCGTAGGGGCCCGCCAAGGCGTTGGTGAAGAGCTGGGCGCGGGCGCCCAGCCCGATCACGGCCGCGCGGCGGTGTCGTGGGGATGCGGTGCAGGGGGCTTGTTGTGACATCCGGATCTTCCCTAGGGTCGAGCGGGCGTGGTGGAAGCGCTTTCTACCGTAAGGGGTGACCCACTCATGCCCGGAAGCAGGACAACGAAGTCCTTCAGGCCCCGAGCCGCGGCCACGGCACTCGCGCTCTGCGTCGTGCTGGCCGGCTGCTCCGACGGGGGCGGATCGAGCAGCGCCGGCGGCAAGGTCGTGCTGCGCTACACCTGGTGGGGCAACCCGGACCGAGCGGCCAGGACCCAGGCGGCCGTCGACCTCTTCGAGAAGAAGAACCCGGGGGTCGAGGTGCAGACCAGTTTCTCCGGATACGACGCCTACAAACAGAAGCTCGCCACCCAGGCCGCCGGCGGCGACGCCCCCGACGTCATGCAGCTCGACTACCGCATGATCGACCAGTACGCCTCCGGAGGCGTGCTCATGGACTTCGCGAAGCAGCGAGGAACCCTGGACACCAGCGAGTTCGACAAGGGGCTCCTCGCCACCGGCGTGGTCGACGGCAAGCAGTACGCCATCCCGCAGGCCCGCGGCACCGAGACCGTCGTGTACGACACCGAGCAGTGGAAGGCCACCGGGGTCCCGCTTCCCCGCGACGGCTGGACGTGGAGCGAGTGGGCCGACGCCATGCGCGCCCTCGCCGAGAAGACCGGCAAGCCCGGCGCCATCGACCCGGGACAGAGCGAGGACGCCTTCGAGGTGTGGCTGCGCGGCCGGGGCAAGGCGCTCTACACGAAGGACAGGAAACTCGGCTTCACCGCCGACGACCTGGCCCGCTACTGGACCTTCACCGACAAGCTGCGCCGCGAGGGCGCCGTCTCGTCCGCCGAGCAGACCACCCAGTTCGACGGCACCGTCGAGAACACTCCGCTCGGACGCGGCACGGCCACCGCCGACACCAACTGGGACGCGCCGTCCAGCGGCTTCCTCGCGCTCATCCCGGGTGGGGTCACCCTCGCCCCGATGCCCACCGGCGAGGACGGCACGCCGGGGCAGTACTTCAAACCCTCGATGTTCATGGGCGTCGCCGCCAACACGGGTCACCCCAAGCAGTCCGTCGAGCTCATCGACTTCATGCTGAACGACCCGGAGGCCGCGAAGATCCTCGGCGCCACCCGCGGCATCCCCGTCAACGAGACCCTCCGCGACGCGATCGCCCCCGACCTCCAGGACTTCGACAAGACGATCTACGACTTCCAGGCCTCCCTCGAAGGCAAGCTCAAGGCCCCGCCCCAGGCGCCCCCTTCGGGCGACAGCGCGCTGCAGACCACCTTCCAGCGCGACTACGACCAGGTGTCCTTCGAGCGCATGTCGCCCCGTGAGGCGGCCGAGAACTACATCACCGAGGCGAAGGCGGAGCTGAGGTCATGACCACCACGCAGATACCGACGGCCGCACCCGATAGGCGAGTCGGCAGGCCGCAGAAGCCCGCCCGGCGCCGTCGCGAGGGCGCCGCCTGGGTGTTCCTCTCGCCCTGGGTGCTCGGCGCCTGCGTCCTGACCCTGCTGCCCATGGCCGTCTCGCTCTACCTCTCCTTCACCGACTACGACCTGTTCAACTCGCCGAACTGGGTGGGCCTGCGCAACTACACGCAGATGTTCACCGAGGACCCCCGCTACTGGCGTTCGGTGGTCGCGACCCTCACGTACGTCGTCCTCGCCGTGCCCCTGCAGCTCGTCCTCGCCCTGATCGTCGCGCTCGCCCTGAAGAACATGAGGCGCGGACGGGCCTTCTACCGCTCCGCCTTCTACGCGCCCTCCCTGCTCGGCGCCTCGATGTCCATCGCCCTGGTCTGGCGGGCGATCTTCAACGACGGCGGCACCGTGGACAACCTCCTCGGCACCGGCGGCTGGGTCAACAAGCCCGGCTGGGCGCTGTTCGCGGTCGCCCTGCTGACGGTGTGGCAGTTCGGCGCCCCCATGGTGATCTTCCTCGCCGGACTCCAGCAGATCCCGGGGGAGTTGTACGAGGCGGCCGAGGTGGACGGGGCGAGCCGGTGGCGCCAGTTCCTGTCCATCACCGTGCCCATGCTGTCCCCGGTGATCTTCTTCAACCTGGTGCTCCAGACCATCCAGGCCTTCCAGGTCTTCACCCCCGCGTTCGCGGTCAGCGCGGGCAAGGGCGGCCCCGCCGACTCCACGCTCTTCTACACCCTCTACCTCTACGACCGCGGCTTCGTCGCCTCCCACATGGGCTACGCCTCCGCCATGGCCTGGGTGCTGCTGATCGCCATCGGCGCGGTCACCGCCGTGCTGTTCCGCACCTCGCGCTCCTGGGTCTTCTACGCCTCCGAGGGGGACCGATGACCACCACGACATCAACTCCCGCCGCCCGCAGGCCTATCGCCTGGCGCCGGGTCGCCCTGCACGCCGGCTGTCTGGCCGCGCTCCTCGTCATGCTGTACCCGCTGGCCTGGCTGCTCGCCACCTCACTCAAGCCCGCGAGCGAGGTCATCGCCAGCCTCGACCTGCTGCCGGGCAAACTGGAGTGGTCGAACTACGAGACCGCCCTGGAGGGCGTGAACGACGTCTCCGTCACCCGCCTGCTCACCAACTCGCTGCTGATCGCGGGCGGCGCGGTCATCGGCAACGTCATCAGCTGCTCGCTGGCCGCGTACGCCTTCGCCCGGCTGCGGTTCCGTTTCCGCGGGCCGCTCTTCGCGTTCATGATCGCCACGATCATGCTGCCGCACCACGCCGTGCTGATCCCGCAGTACATCATCTTCAACCAGCTCGGCATGGTGAACACGTACTGGCCGCTGATCCTGCCCAAGTTCCTCGCCACGGAGGCCTTCTTCGTCTTCCTCATCGTGCAGTTCATGCGCGGGCTGCCGCGCGAGCTGGAGGAGGCGGCACGGATCGACGGGTGCGGGCCGTTCCGCAGCTTCTTCAGCGTCATCCTGCCGCTGACCCGCCCCGCCCTGATCACCACGGCGATCTTCACCTTCATCTGGACCTGGAACGACTTCTTCACCCAGCTGATCTACCTCTTCTCACCCGAGAAGTTCACGCTGACGCTGGCCCTCAGGTCGTTCGTGGACGCCTCCAGCACCTCGGCCTTCGGCCCGATGTTCGCGATGTCGGTGATCGCGCTGCTGCCGATCGTGCTGTTCTTCCTCGCCTTCCAGCGGTTCCTGGTCGAGGGCATGGCGAACTCCGGGATCAAGGGGTGAGAGGGATGCGGACGACGAGGGAGGCGGGCGAGCTCTTCGGGCCCCGCATGACGCTGTTCGCGGACGTCCTCAGCGTCGGGCTCGCCACGGCCTTGGCCTGTCTGCCGCTGGTCACCGCGCCCGCCGCGCTGTCCACGGCGTGCGCGGTCCTGCGGGGCGTACGCGAGGACCGGCCGGCCACCGCCGGACGGTACGTCGCGCTGCTGGGGCGGCGGTTGCGCGCGGGTGACCTGGCCGCCGGAGCCGTCGCCGTGGCGGGCGGGCTGCTGGCCCTGGCCGACCTGGCGCTCGCGCGCGCCGGGCTGCCCGGCGGCCCGGCCTTCGCGGTGGTCGCCGGGGCCATCAGCGTGTTCGCCGTCGTGGTCGGTCTGCGCGCCTGCGGCCGTCCCGAGTCCGTCACCGACTGGCCCGCCGCCGTCTCCGCGGCCGCGCGCGACACCGTACGGGACGCGGGCGGCAGCGGACTCGTCCTGCTCGCCCTGGCCGCGGCCGCGCTCTGCGCGTGGGCCCTGCCGCCTCTGCTGTTCCTGGCGCCGGGCCCGCTGGCCATGGCGCTGACCGCCGTCCACGTACGGGACACTGGAGCGAACACGCGGGAGAGCACGTGATGGGCCGAAGGTCCTTCCTCGCCACGACCGCCACGACCGCGACGACTGCCGCAGGGGTGGGCGAGGCCCCGGAGAGGACCTTCCGCGTGACCGACACCGAGGACCATCAACTGGACGCCGACTTCCTGGAGTTCCTCACCACGGCGGCCGACACCCGCGCCGCCGCGCTCCTGACCGGCTACCACGAGCACATCACCGAGCTGAGGGAGAGGGGCAGGGCCCGCTCCACGGCCCGCGCGCTGCGCACGCTCACCTCCGTCCACGTCCACGACGGCTCCGCGTACCACCACTCGGCCGGACTCCTCGCTCCCATGGCCGAGCTGGCCGACGCGCTCGCGGACGAGCAGGAGGACGGCCTGTGGGACCACGGCACGGACGGCTCGCCGCCGGACACCGCGTTCTCCATCGTCGACCTGAACATCACCCACCACCTGCTGGACGCCGACGGCCACCGGTCCACAGCCGCGCTGCGCGAGGTGATCGAGCGGATCCTGCGCGCGGCCGGCCCCGCCCTCGCCACCGGCGGACTGCACACCGCCAACCACCGCTGGCTCGTGTGCGCGGCCCTCGCCCGCATCCACCACAGGTGGCCGCACCCCTCGTACCGCAAGCGCGTCGACGACTGGCTGGCCGAGGGCATCGACCAGCTGCCGGGCGGCGAGTACAGCGAACGCAGCCCCACCTACTCGGCGGTCGTCACGAACCCGGCGCTGCTCGTGCTCGCCCGGCACCACGGACGGGACGACCTGTACGAGAACGTACGCGCGAACCTCGCCGCCACGCTGTACGTCATCGAGCCCAACGGTGAGATCGAGTCGGTCCATTCTCGGCGCCAGGACCAGACGGCGCTGCGGTACCTGCCCGAGTTCTGGATGCAGTACCGGGAGATGGCGATCCGCGACGGCGACGGGCGGTTCGCCGCCGTGGCGCGGCTGCTGCGGGAGCGCGGCGCCGGGCAGACCATGGGGGAGACCCCGCTGGGCGACCGGCTCGCCCAGGTCCTCGACCAGCCCGAGCTGGCCCGGCGGCTTCCCGCCACCACCGAGCCGCCCACGGACTTCGAGCACCACGACGAGGCCTGCGGGCTGGTGCGCGTGCGCCGTGGCGCGCGCACCGCGACCGTCTTCGGCGGCACGGACTTCCCCCACGTGCGCGCGATCTCCTCCGGGCTGTCCTCGAACCCCACCTTCTTCAAGCTGCGCAAGGGTGCGGCCATCCTCGACTCGGTGCGGCTCGCCCCGCAGTTCTTCTCGCTCGGGCATTTCCGGGCGGAGGGACTGGAGCGCACCGACGAGGGCTGGCGGCTGTACGCCGAGATGCGCGGCGCCTTCCACCACCCGCTGCCCCCGCAGCACCGCCGCGAGGACGGCATCTACCCTCTCACCGACGACGGCCGCTTCTGGTCCGCGATGGACTTCCCGCACCGGCCCAAGGACTACCGCACGCTGCGTACGGAGATCCTGGTGAAGGAGGCCGGTGACGGGGCCTGGGACCTGGACGTCGAGCTGTCCGGGGCCGCGTGCCCGTTCGCCCTGGAGCTGTGCTTCCGGCGCGGCGGCACCCTGAGCGGGGACGGGCTCGAACCCGTCGGCGGGTCCCCGGACACGTACCAGCTCGTCACCGGCGAGGCCTCGTACACCGTCGGTGACGACCGCATCACCTTCGGCCCCGGCAACGGCAAGGGCGGACGGCAGCCGGCGATCGTGGACGCCGGGGAGCGGTACTCCTGGATGAACGGGTCGAACACCCCGAACGGTGTCCGCGTGCTGATCACGGGCCGGTCGCCGCTGTCGTACCGGCTGGGACTGCGCTGAGCGGCCGCGGAGCGGGTGGCGCTGCCGTCACACAGGGTGAGAGGCCAGGGAACGCGCGGGTGATGCGTGGGTGCTTCGCCGGCGATTGACGGGCGATGCGCGGGTGAAGGGGCCTGGCGGTGTTTGAGGCGGGCTCGGCGGGGCGACCCGTGTGAGCCCAGGGTCCCCTACGCCGTCCGGGACGGAGCCCCCGATGACCCCCTACGCCGTGGTGATCCCGACGCTCGTGCGCGACACGCTCGCCGACTGCCTCGCCGCGCTCGCCGCCGCGATCGGGCCGGCGCCCGCCGAGATCGTCCTCGTCGACGACCGTGCCAGGGCCGTACCCGGGCCACTGGAGCACCCGTTGAGCGTGCTCGGGAACCTGCGGGAGCGCACGACCGTGGTGAGCGGCGGTGGCCGTGGCCCCGCCGCCGCGCGGAACGCCGGGCTGTGGCGCGTCGCGTCACCGTGGGTCGTCTTCCTCGACGACGACGTACAGGTCGGACCGCACTGGTGCGAACAGGTGGTCGCGGACCTGGACGAGGCGTCGCCCGACACGGCCGGGGTGCAGGGCGTGATCTCCGTGCCGCTGCCGGCCGAGCGCCTCCCCACCCACTGGGAGCGGTCCACGGCGGGGCTGGCCCGGGCGAGGTGGAGCACCGCCGACATGGCGTACCGCACGGACGTCCTCAAACAGGTCGGTGGCTTCGACGAGCGTTTCCGGTACGCCCACCGCGAGGACACGGATCTCGCCCTGCGGGTCCTGGACGCGGGCTGGCGCGTCCGGCGCGGCGGGCGGAACACCCGGCATCCCGTGCGGCCCACCGGCCGCTGGGCGTCGGTACGGGCCCAGCGCGGCAACCTCGACGACGCGTTGATGCTGCGGCTGCACGGGCCGGGCTGGCGGGCCGGGGCGGCGGCGCCGCGTGGACGGGTCCGCCGCCATCTGGCGATCACCGCGGCCGGGGCCGCCGCGTGCGTCCTCGCGGCGAGCGGGCGGCGGGCGGCTGCCGCCGTCGCCGCGGTGGGGTGGGCGGTGGGGACCGGTGAGCTCGCCTGGGGGCGGATCGCGCCGGGGCCGCGGACGCGGTACGAGGTCACTACCGTGCTGGCTTCCAGTGTGGTCATTCCGCCGGTGGCCACGGGGTACTGGCTTGTCGGGTTGTGGCGGCATCGGGGGGTGGAGGCTTGGCGGTGAGGGCGGGGCGGTGAGGGCGGGGGCCGCCGTTGGTGGTTCGGTTTCAGGGCGGGTGCGCGTTCGTTGTGGCTGGCCGCGCCCACGCGGCGGAGCCGCGCAATGTCACAGTCCCGCGCCCCTGAGGGGCCGCTGCGCGGCCCCTCTCGCTGGTTGCGCCCACGCGCGGAGCCGCATGTCAATACAGCCCCGCGCCCCTTCGGGGCGCTCTAGCCGCCCAGGGCCGTGAGGAGCTGATCCGCGCTGTCCGGGACCGCTCCGGCCGTGAAGTCGGCGCGGACTCGCAGGGCTGCCGCGCGGCCCGGGGCCGAGCGGCACCAGCGCCACCAGCGTTCCAGCTGCGCCTCGTCGAGGTGTTCCGCGGGGATGACCGCGGGCCAGCCGCAGGCCCGTGCCTGGGCGCTCAGCTTCGCGCCGCCCGCCACGGGGTCGACGGCCAGCACGGGCACCCCGGCCCGCAGGCCGAGCACCAGACCGTGCAGGCGGTCGGTGACCACGAGGTCCAACCGTGCGAAGACGGACTGGAGTTGGCCCGGCGTGGCGCTCAGGTGCCAGTCGTGGGTGTCGAGACGTGTGTCCAGCTCCAGGCGCGCGCAGTCCTTCCCCGCCAGCCACCGCGTCACCTCGTCGGCGACCTGTCCGTGTCGCCGGAGGGCCCCGTACTCGCCCTGCCCCTGTGTCAGGACCACACCGACGACGGGTGTCGCGGGCATCGCCGGTGCCCGGGCCGCCAGGTCCTCCACCGGCTCGGCGCCCGGCGCGTCCCGGGCCAGGACCTGGTGGAACCCGGTGACCGCCGGGTCGTCCGCGTCGATCACCGAGACGCCCACCGCGATCCGCACACAGTGCCGGAACCGCCGGTGCAGGTTGGTGATCTGCTTCCCGTGCAGAGGGCCGCACACGAACACCAGGTGCGAGTAGGCCCGGGGCCGTACATGGTCCAGATCCAGGTCGCCCGGCCGGAACGCGGGGCTCCAGGCCACGTCGTACGCCAGACCGTCACGGCGCAGTACGTCCTCCACGCGCCGCAACGCCAGGACGTCTCCGGCGGTGGCCTCACCCTCAAGAAAGCTGAACCATCCGGTCAGCAGAATCCGCTGTCGCACAGTGCCCGACGAGTTCCCCGTGTTCACCGAGTCAGTCGGCGGGCGTCGCCGGCGGCTCACTTGCGGCCGCCCACCGTGCCCTGGCCGTCGAGGGCCTCGTGCGCCCCCTCCGCCGCCCGGGTGCCGTCCGCCGCCGGGCGCGTGGACCGGTGACGGCGGGCGGTCAGGCGCAGGGCGACCGGTTCGGTCCAGCGGGCGGTGAGCGGGCCGAGGATCACCAGGATCAGGACGTACGCGGTGGCCAGCGGGCCGAGGGAGGGCTCGATGCCCGCCGTGACGGCGAGCCCGGCGATGACGATGGAGAACTCGCCGCGGGCGACCAGGGTGCCGCCCGCCCGCCAGCGGCCCTTCGCGGAGATCCCGGCGCGGCGGGCGGCCCAGTAGCCGGTGGCGATCTTCGTGGCCGCGGTGACCACGGCCAGGGCCAGCGCCGGCAGCAGGACGGGCGGGATGCTGGCGGGGTCGGTGTGCAGGCCGAAGAAGACGAAGAACACCGCGGCGAACAGGTCCCGCAGCGGGGCGAGCAGGCCGTGCGCGCCCTCGGCGACCTCACCCGAAAGGGCGATGCCGACGAGGAACGCGCCCACGGCGGCCGACACCTGCAGCTGCTGGGCCAGTCCGGCGACCAGCAGGGTCAGCCCGAGCACGACCAGCAGCAGCTTCTCCGGGTCGTCGCTGGAGACGAACCGCGAGATGTGCCGCCCCCAGCGCACCGCGATCAGCAGGACGAGTCCCGCCACCCCGAGGGCGATGGCCAGGGTGAGGCTGCCCGCGGCCAGACCGGCCCCGGCCAGCAGCGCCGTGACGATCGGGAGGTAGACGGCCATGGAGAGGTCCTCCAGGACCAGGATGCTCAGCACCACCGGGGTCTCCCGGTTGCCGAGCCGCCCCAGGTCGCCTAGCACCTTGGCGATGACACCGGAGGACGAGATCCAGGTGACGCCGGCCAGGACGACGGCGGCGACCGGACCCCACCCGAGCAGCAGCGCCATGGCGGCGCCCGGCAGCGCGTTGAGCGCGGCGTCGACGAGACCCGCCGGGTACTGGGTCTTGAGGTTGGAGAGCAGTTCGCCGGCCGTGTACTCCAGGCCGAGCATGAGCAGCAGCAGGATCACGCCGATCTCGGCGCCGATCGCCACGAACTCCTCACTCGTGCCCAGCGGCAGCAGCCCGCCCTCCCCGAAGGCGAGTCCGGCCAGCAGGTACAGCGGGATCGGCGACAGCTTGAAGCGCCCGGCGAACCGGCCGAGCAGCCCCAGACCCAGGATGATCGCGCCGAACTCGATCAGGAAGATGGCGGAGGAGTGCATCCGTTCACTCCCGCCCGAGGATCGCCGCGGCCGTCTCCACGCCCTCGCGGGTGCCGATCAGGATCAGCGTGTCGCCGCCCGCCAGCCGGAAGTCCGGCGCGGGGGAGGGGATGGCCCCGGCGCGGCGCAGCACCGCCACGATCGAGGCCCCGGTCTCGGTGCGCATCCGGGTGTCGCCGAGGACGCGGCCGTTCCAGTACGAGGCAGCGGACAGCTCGACGCGCTCCGCGACCAGGCCCAGCTCGGACGTGTACAGCAGGTTGGGGCTGTGGTGGTCCGGCAGCAGAGCGTCCACGAGCGCCGCCGACTCGCCCGCGGTCAGCCGCACGGACAGCGCGCACGCGTCCGGATCGTCGTCGCGGTACGCGTTGACCGTCCGCGCCCCGTCCCGGTGGGCCACCACCGACAGCCGGCGCTGCTCCCGTGTCGTCAGGTCGTAACGGACCCCGATCCCCGGCAGGGGCGTCCTGCTCAGGCGTGGCGCACCCACGACTGTCCTCCTGTCTGGCCGGCGTTGTCCGGCCGGCGTTGTCCGGCTCGTGCTGTCTGGATCGTGTGTGTCCCGGCGACGCCGGTAGGGACAACCGGGAGCGAGGGCCCCGCCGGCGGAGCGGCACACCCGGCCGCCCCAGGGCCGTCGGACCGTTCGGCCGCGGTCTCCGCAGAGGTACCGCGGATCCTCCGTGGCAGTCCTCGCGGGCCGTCCGTCGGACCACCCTAACCGGGGCCGACTCCGCCCGCGGGGGCGCCTCCCGGCGAGGAGGGTGGGAGAATCCGCTTGCGGGAGGCGCGGGTTGTGGCCCTACGGCGGTCGGACCGTGACCACCGGTGGACGGGCAGGCGGGCAGGCAAGGGGGCGTGACCGTGGTCGAGTGGGTGCGGGTCGGCAGCGGGGCGCGGGCGGTTCCGGAGCCCGTCGCCACACCGTTCGTCTGGTCGGCGGCCTTCGGCGGCGCGCTGCTGCTGATGGCGGTCTTCACGCTGCTCGGAGGGATCGGGCGCCCCACGCCCGCCCTGGTGGCGCTGTCCCTGCTGGCCGCCCTTCTCGGCCTGTGCGCGCGGTTCGTCGCGGCTCCCGGAACGGCCGTACTGTGCTGGCTGTTCCTCAACGGCTTCGGCATCCCGCCCGCGGGCACCCTCAGCTGGGCCGGTCCGCGAGACGCGTTCTGGCTCGGCTGTCTGCTCGCCGCGGCCCTCACGGGCACCGCCGTCGCCCGCGTCGTCAACGCCCGCGCCGCGTACCGCCGCGTCACCCCGCAGCACGGTCCGTCGTACCGCACGCCCATGGACGGGGACTTCTTCTGATGGACGGGGACTGCTTCCTGCTCAGGCGAGCCCGCGTCGTTCGTCCCGCCCGTGGAGCCTGGCCATGACCTGGGTGGCGTCGGGGTGACCGAGGCCGACGAGCAGGGTCAGGGCGCGCCGCCAGGCGGTGCGGGCCGCCGCGTGGTCGCCCGTGACGCGGTGCGTGTCGCCGATGCCGGTGAGCGTCGTCGCCTCCAGGTAGGGCACGCCCAGGTCCTGGTAGAGGGTCAGGGCGTTGCGGTAGCCGATGAGGGCCTGGGGGTGGCGGCCGAGGTGGTGGTAGGAGTGGGCGACGCTGTGCCAGGTCGCGGCCTGACCGTAGCGGTCGCCGATCTCCCGCAGCGTGTCCAGGGCGTCCAGGCAGTGGCCGAGGGCCTGTTCGTACTCGCCGAGCAGAGCGTGGTACCAGCCCACGGAGTTGAGGACGCTGGCCTGTGCGGCGCGGTGGCCGACGGCCCGGAACAGCTCCAGTGCCCGCTGGTTGTGGCGGAGGGCGCCGGGGAGGTCACCCTGCTGTTCGCTTTCCCAGCCGAGGCTGCGGTGGGTCTGCGCCCGGCCGATGTCGTCGCCGAGTCCGGTGAAGAGGTCCAGGGCGCGGTGGAGGCGGGCACGGGACGCGTCGTGCAGGCCGAGCCGGCCCTCGGCGCGGGCCAGTCCTCGGAGACCCCGGGCTTCCATGGCGGGGTCGGACAGGCGCAGTGCGGCGTCCAGGGCGGTGCGCTGGGCGGCGGCCCAGTCGTGCCAGTGGCCCCGGCGGTCGAAGTACGGCTCCAGGGCCCAGGCCAGCAGGCAGGCGAGGCGGTCGTGACCGGAGTGCGCGGCGGTGCCGATGACGGCGAGCAGCACGGGGTACTCGGCCGTCAGCCAGGTCAGGGCCTGCCGGTCGTCGGCGAGCGGTACCGCGGCGGCCTCCGCCGCGGCGGGCGGGGGCTGCATCAGGTCCGCGTGCGGGGCGAGCAGGAGTCCGGCGGTGTGCGCGGTGTGCAGGTGGTGCGCGTACAGCCGCTCGGTGGCTGCCCGGCGCTCGGTCTCGGGGTGGCGGTCGTGGACGAGTTCGGTGGCGTGGGCGCGCAGCAGGTCGTGGAAGGCGTACCGGCCGGGGACCGGCTCGCTGATCAGGTGGCCGTGGGCGAGTTCGGCCAGCCGCCGCCGCACCTCGCGCACGGGCAGGCCCGCGAGGGCCGCCGTGGAGGCCACGGAGAAGTCCGGGCCGGGATGCAGGGACAGCAGGGGGAACAGCCGCGCCGTCCCGGGGGAGAGGGCGCGGGAGGACCAGGAGAAGACCACCCCGACGTCGGCGGACGCGTCGGCCCTGGCGAAGGCGTCGAGGCTGCCGTGGGCCTCGCGCAGTTCGGCGGCGATGGCCGACAGCGCGAACCCGGGGTGGGTGGCGGCCCGTGCGGCGACGCACGCCAGTGCCAGAGGGAGACCGGCGCACAGTGCGGCGATCTCCGCGGCCGCTTCCGGTTCCGCCTCGACGCGTGAGGCTCCCAGGCGGCGGGTGAGGAAGTCCCGTGCCTCGTCGGTGTCGAGCGGGTGCAGGGTGAGCGCGCGGGCGCCGTGCGCGGCCACCAGCCCGGACAGCTGGTCGCGGCTGGTGACGATGGCGAGACAGCCGGGTGAGCCCGGGAGCAGCGGACGTACGTGCTCGGTGTCGCGCGCGTTGTCCAGCAGGACGAGGAAGCGCCGCCCCGCCAGCAGGCTGCGGTAGAGCGCGACCTGGGCGTCCAGGCCGTGCGGGACGCGCTCCGGCGGGACACCCAGCGTGTCCAGGAACCCCCGGACCGCCTCGCCCGGACTCATCACGGCACCGGACGGGTCGTACCCCCGCAGGTTGACGTAGAGCTGCCCGTCGGGGAACCGGTCGGCCACCTGGTGGGCCCAGTGAACGGCCAGCGTGGTCTTGCCGATCCCGGCCATGCCGCCGATCGTCTGGATGGCCACGGTCCGGGCCGGCGGGCCGGCCGCCGGGTCGGCCAGCGGTCCGGGCGCGGGGTCGGGTGCCGGGTCGGCCGCTGTGTCGCCCACGGTGTCGGCTGCGGGGGCGTTCGTCGTGTCGGCTGGTGTGTCGGCCGCGGTGCCGGCCGGTGTGTCGGCCGCGGTCTCGGTCACGGTGTCGCTCGTCGTGTCGGCTGCTGTGTCGGCCACGGCCCCGGCTGCGGGGCCGGCTGGGGGGTCGCTCGGCGTGTCGGCCAGTGCGTCGGCCACGGCCCCGGCTGCGGGGTCGCTCGTCGTGTGGGTCGGTGCGTCGGCCAGGGTGTCGGCCGGTGCGTCGGCCGCGGTCCCGGCCGCCGGGTCGCTCGTCGTGCCGGTCGCGGGGCCCTTCGGGCGCGCGTTGCCCAGCAGAGGGGCCAGCGCCTCGTCGAGTTCGGTGCGTCGGCCGGTGAACGTCGACAGGTCCGGCGGCAGTTGGGCGGGCACGGGCAGGCGGGCCGCCTCCGGGCCGTCGGTACCGGTGCCGCAGAACGCCGTGCTCCGCTCGGAGGGCACCCCTCCGGTGCCCTCTCGCATACCGCGCGGTGCCTCACGGCCGGTGTCGACCAGCATCGTCCGCCGGGCGTCGCGCAGTTCGGGGCCGGGGTCGATGCCCAGTTCGTCGGCGAGCCGGGAGACCGCCGTGTCGTACGCGCGCAGCGCCTCGGACGCGTGACCGGTGGCGGCCAGCACGTGCACCAGCCTGGCCAGCAGCGGCTCGTCCAGCGGATGGTCTCCGGCCGTCTCGCGCAGCTCGCCCAGGACCGCGCCCGGCAGCCCGGCCCGCAGAGCGGCGTCGGCCGCTTCCTTCACGGCCTCGACCCGCTCGCGCGAAGCCGCGGTGAACGTCGCGTGCGCACGCACCCGTTCGGGAAGCCCGGCCGCGACCGGCCCCTGCCACAACGACAGCGCCCGGGTCAGCGGGGGCACGGCCCGAGCATGGTCCCCGGCCGTGGCGGCCCGCCGTGCCTCGTCCCGCAGCTCACGGAAGCGCAGCAGGTCCAGGGAGCCGGCATCACTCGCCAGCCGGTATCCGCCCGGACCCCGGACGATCCACCGCCCCACCGCCCGTACGGGCAGCCCCGGCTCCAACAGCCGCCTCAGGGCGCCTACATGACGGCGGATCACATTGGCCGCGCTGTCCGGCGGACGCCGCCCCCACAGAACCTCGACCATCTCGTCCACGGCGACCGGCTGCCCCGCCCGCACCAGCAGCAGCGCCAGCAGCGCCGTCTGTTGCGGGCCGCCCAGCCGCAACTCCGTTCCCGCCCGCCAGGCCCGCACCGTGCCGAGCACGGCGAACCGCACCGCCTCCGGTGCCAACGCGCCCCCCTTGACTCCCGCCCCTCCCCTTCACTCTATGTCACGGACGGGGGTACGCGGCGCTACGCGGACCGCTCCGGGGCACCCGGGCGGAACGGGGGCCCCGCACATGGACCTCGGTGTCTCAGCGACCGTGGAGCGCGGTGCGCAGCGTGCCGGCGGCCATCGTGATCGCGGCCTCGGCGGCATGGGTCTCCCGCAGGGCGTTGAGCATCACGAAGTCGTGGATGATGCCCTGGAACCGCACGGCGGTCACCGGGACACCGGCCTCCCGCAGCTTGTTCGCGTACGCCTCGCCCTCGTCGCGCAGCACGTCGGCCTCGCCGGTGATGACCAGGGCCGGCGGCAGCCCGGCGAGCTGCTCCGTGGTCGCTCGCAGCGGGGACGCGGTGATCTGGGCGCGCTCCGCCTCGTCGGTCGTGTACTGGTCCCAGAACCACTGCATGCCGTCGCGCCGCAGGAAGTAGCCCGTGGCGAACTGGTGGTAGGAGCCGGTGTCGAAGTTCGCGTCCGTCACCGGGTAGAACAGCACCTGCTGGACGAGGGGGACGTCACCGCGCCGCTTGGCCATCAGCGTGAGCGCGGCGGTCATGTTGCCGCCGACCGAGTCGCCGGCCGCCGCCAGCCGGGAGCCGTCCAGGTTCTTGGTCGCGCCCTGGTCGACGATCCACTTCGCGACCGTGTAGTTCTGCTCGATCGCGACCGGGTAGCGGGCCTCGGGCGAGAGGTCGTACTCGGGGAAGACCACGGCGGCGTTCGCGCCGACGGCGAGTTCGCGCACCAGCCGGTCGTGCGTGTGGGCGTTGCCGAACACCCAGCCCGCGCCGTGGATGTAGAGGATCACCGGCAGGGTGCCCCCGGCTCCGGCGGGCTTGACGACGCGCGCCCGGACGCTGCCGGTGGGACCGCCCGGGACGGTGACCCACTCCTCGTCGATCCGCGGCTTGCCGATCTCGCCGGACTGCACTTCGTCGACCGCCTTGCGGCCCTCGGCGGGCGGCAGTTCGAAGAGGTAGGGCGGGTTGGCGGTGGCCTTGGCGAACGCGGCTGCCGCCGGCTCCAGGACCGGCTGAACGGGCTGAGCGGGCTGCACCGGCTGAGTGGGCTGCACCGGCTCGATGGTTTCGGACATGTCAATCTCCTGGGCTTCACGGGATACCGGTGGGCGCGACGTCCGGCCCGCCTCGCCGCACGCTAAAACCGTGCGCACGGCGGGAATTGCCCGTCAGCGCACCGATACCGGTCCCACCGTGCACGGAAGAAGGGGCATTGCGCTGTCGGTGCGAAACCAGTGCGCTGCCGGAGCGGAGAGCCCTGGCGGGCCGCAATAGTGTGACGGCAGGCAGTCGCGAGCGGGAGGCAGTCGCGAGCGGGCGGTGCGCACCGCGCATCACGTGTACCGCATCACGTGTCGTCATCAGGTGTCGTCAGCCCGGCGTGGAGCCCGGCGGCCCACTTCGGCGGCTACCAGGCCGCACCCCGTACGGGCCTGTCGGGCGCCCGGCAGGCCGAGTCGGTCGGCGAGGCCGTCGCCGAGGCAGAGCAGCACCGCCAGTGGCGCGCCCGCCGAGGACTCGCCCCCGAAACCGCGGGCACGGCTTTCGACCCGTGCTTCGTGCTCTGACTGATCACTTCCTGCAGAAAGGCACACCCATGGTCGACATCACCGAAGTCACCGCTGTCCCCAGCCCCGACCTCCTCACGCCCGACAACTGCGCGGTGCTGTTCGTGGACCACCAGCCGCAGATGTTCTTCGCCACGACCAGCGGCGACCGCGCCGCGATCATCAACTCGACCGTCGGCCTGGCCAAGGCCGCGAAGACCTTCGACGTGCCCGTCGTGCTGAGCACGGTGGCCGCCGAGTCCTTCTCGGGTCCGCTCCTGCCGCAGCTCGCGGACGTCTTCCCCGACCACAAGGTCATCGACCGCACCACGATGAACGCCTGGGAGGACGTCTCCTTCGTCGAGGCCGTCAAGGCGACCGGCCGCGAGAAGCTGGTCCTCGCCGGGCTGTGGACCGAGGTGTGCGTGGTCCTGCCCGCGCTGTCCGCGCTGTCCCAGGGCTACGAGGTGTACGTCGTCACGGACGCGTCCGGAGGCGTCAGCCCGCAGGCCCACGAGCACGCCGTCCAGCGCATGATCCAGGCCGGTGCGGTCCCGGTGACCTGGGTGCAGGTGCTGCTGGAACTCCAGCGCGACTGGGCGCGCGCGGAGACCTACGGTCCTGTCACGGAGGTCGTGAAGGAGCACGCCGGCGCCTACGGACTCGGAGTCGTCTACGCGCAGGCCGTCATCGGGGCGCACGCCGCGGGCTGAGGCTTCGCCATCCGCTGAACGTCAGGAACGGACAGGAACAGAATGGACACCGGACTGTTGGTCCTCCGGCTGGTGGTGGGGCTCCTCATCGCCGGCCGCGGAGTGCAGAAGGTCAGTCGCCGGCTGGGCGGCAGTGGCCTGGCGGGCGGAACCGAGGAGTTCCGGCACGACGGCTTCCCGGCGGCCGGCTCACCGCGCTCACTGCGGGCGGCAGCCAGATCGGTGCCGGTCTGTTCCTGGCGGCCGGGTTACTGACCCCGGCGGCGGCGACGGCCGCGATGGGAGTGATGACGGTCGCCGGCACCGTCAAGTGGCCCAACGGGCTGTGCGTGCAGCACGACGGCTACAAGTACCCGCTGGTGCTCGTGGCCGTCTCCGGCGCCCTGGCGCTCACCCCCGACGCCACCTGGGCCAGACAGGAGCCCTGCACCCGCGGGGCCTACCGGAGGCGGGACCGTGCGCCCCGGCCCGCCGTGTCCCGCCACTCGCTGGGCGACATGCCGTACGCGGCCCGGAACACCCGGCTGAAGTGGGTGGCGCTCAGGAAACCCCAGCGGGCCGCGACCGCGGCGATGGTCTGCCGGCCGCGGACCCGGTGCATCAGGTCGCGCCGGCACTCCTCCAGACGGCGGCGCTGGATCCAGCGGCCGACCGTCGTCCCCTCGTCCTGGAACAGCTTGTGCAGATACCGCACCGAGATGTGATGGGCCCCGGCGATCCTCTCGGGTGACAGGTCCGGGTCCGCCAGATGCAGGTCGATGAACTTCATGATCCGCGCCACCATCGGCGAGCAAGCGCCGCCCCCGGATGCCGGCGTGCCCGCGCCGTCCCTGCCCAACTGGTCCGTGGCCAGCGTGGCCAGGAGGTTCACGGCGTTCCACGCGAGCATCTCGCCGACCGACGGCTGGGAAGAGGTGACCGTGTCGGCGAGCTCGGACAGGAACGGCGACAGCAGGGCGCCCAGCCGGGACGACCGGCCGACCGGAGCCGCCATGACCCTGTGCACGTCACGCTCCTGGAGCCCCAGCGCCTCGCGCTGCACCAGGAAGACCTTCAGCCGTGCGGCCCCGGGGACGTCCAGTACCGGTGGGTGGTCGGCGGCGTAGAAGCAGAGGTCCCCCGGGTCGAGGAGCACCTCCCGGGCCTGGTGCGTTCCGGAGGCGCCGGGCATGCCTCCCCGTATGCCCACGAAGAGGTACTCTCCGCCGCCCCGCGCGACCAGGCGATCGGCCCGAGCCGAGGGCCACTTCCCGGGTAAGCGCGCGGACGCCCCGTGGGTGATGAGGACGTCCAGTCCCATGGGCGTCCGGCACACCGTCCCGTCGTACTCGGCCGCGAGCGTGCCCGTGTCGTGCGTCATCCGTTCGTCGCCTCCGAGGCCAACAGAGCAGAACCGTCTTCCACTTCCCTCGGAGCGTAGGAACGTGGATGTGCAAAAGAAGTGACGACGGAGTGACCGCGGTGAAGGGCCTGTGTTCCTAGGTGTTCCCGGCGCCCGCGAGCCGCTCGTGCAGGCGCCGCCGCGCGGCCTCCCGCTCCGCCGGAGAGTCGTGCTCCTCCGCGAGTTCGGCGGCGTACACGCGTAACAGGTCGTGCAGGGCGTAGCGGCCCGGAGCGTGTTCGGTGACGAGGTGGGCGTCGGCGAGTTCGTCGAGGACGATCCGCGCCCTGCGTACGGACAGTCCGGTGAGCGCGGCGGCCGCGGCCGCCCCGAGGTCAGGGCCGGGGTGCAGGGACAGGAACCGGAACAGCCGGGCGCTCCCGGGCGGCAGGAGCCGGTAGGAACAGGCGAACGCGGTACGGGCGTCGGTGGCGCCGTCCGGCCCGGCGAAGGCGTCGAGACGGTCACCGGAGTCGCGCAGCTCGGCGGCGATGACCGCCAGGGGGGAGCCGGAGCCGGTGGCGCGGGCGGCCACGTTGGCGAGGGCCAGCGGGAGCCGGCCGCAGCGCGTGATGATCTCGTCGGCCGCCTTGGGTTCGGCCGCCAGGCGCCCCCGGCCGACGCGCAGTTCCAGCACGGCCCGCGCGTCCGCGCCGGACGGCAGGTCCAGTCGCAGGGAGCGGGCCCCCGACGCGATCAGGCCCGGCAGGCCGTGACGACTGGTGACCACGGTCAGACAGCCCGGAGAGGCCGGGAGCAGCGGCCGGACCTGCTCGGTGCCGACGGCGTCGTCGAGCAGGACCAGGAGCCGCCGGCCGGACACCACGCTCCGGTACAGGCCGGAGAGTGCGTCCAGACCATCCGGCAGCCGACGGGCCGGCACCCCGAGCGTGGTGAGCATCCCGCGCAGCGCCTCCGCCGGTTCCCGGGGCGCCCGGGAGGGATCGGAACCCCGCAGTCCCACGGAGAGCTGACCGTCCGGGAAGCGGGGGGCGGCCTGGTGCGCCCAGTGGACCGCGAGCGTGGTCTTCCCGACGCCGGCCATCCCGCTGATCAGAACCGTCGCTGCGGGCCCGGCGGGACCGTCCGTCACGGCCTCGGCGATCGCCAGAAGACCGGCGAGTTCGGTCCGCCTGCCGGTGAACACCCCCAGATCGGGCGGCAACCGGGCGGGTCGTACGACGGGCTCCGGAACGTCCTGCCGGGCCGCCTCCGGCCGTACGGCGTCACTCCAGCGGCCGACGGCCGACCCGGCCGGCCGTGGTACGACGGGCCCCGTCGCGTCCTGCCGGGCAGTCTCCAGCCATGCGACGTCCCTCCAGCGGCCGCCCGCCGTCCCGGCCGGCCGCAGTTCCTGCCGGAGTACCCGGGTGTGGGCCGTGGACAGCTCCGCGCCGGGCGGGACCCCCAACTCCTCGGCCAGTGACCGCCGTACGTCCTCGTACGCGGCCAGCGCCTCCGCCTGCAGCCCGGCCGCGGCCAGCGCCAGGACCAGCCTGGCGTGCAGCGACTCGTTCATGGGGTCCAGCGCCACGGCCTGGCGGAGCCGCGGCAGCACCCGCTCCGTCCCGCCGCACAGCAGCGCCGCGTCGGCCGCCATCACGGTCGTCCGTACGAACTCCTGCTCCACCGCGGCGAACACGGCGTGTTCCCGTACGAGTGCGGGGATGCCCGTCGCCACCGGGCCGCGCCATTCGCCCAGGGCCCCGGTGAAGTGCCGCAGCGCCACCTCGGGCCGTCCGGTCGCCGCGGCTCGCTTGCCGCGCCGGGTGAGGGCGCGGAACCGCGGCAGGTCGGCCTCGTCCTCGTCCACGTCCAGCAGGTAGCCCCCGGCGCGGCGGAGCAGCCGGCGGCCGGGGGCCCGCGGTGGCAGACCGGGTTCGAGCAGGCGCCGCAGTGAACCGGCGTACCGGCGTATCACGTTCATCGCGCTGGCGGGCGGCCGCTCGGCCCAGAGCACGTCCACGATCTCGCCCACCGGAACGGACCGGCCCGCCCGCACCAGCAGCAGAGCCAGCAGGGCGCGCTGCTGGGGGAAGCCGAGATCGAGCTCGCTCTCCCCACGGCACACCCGCAGGGGGCCCAGTACCTCGAACCGCATCAGCGTCGTCGCCCTCCGCCCTGCCACCGCGCACGAGGGCGCCCCCACCTCCGGTCGCCCCAGCCCGGCGCACCCCGCCCGCCCTGTCCGGGCCCTTACTTGAGGCCGATCGCCTCGCAGTCGGCCTCGTACGCCGGCGTACAGATGTCGTCGACCGTGTAGACGTCGTCGCGGAGCACCGTCTCCTTGATGTTGTCCTTGGTGACGGCGACCACCGGCACCAGCATCGACGGAATGTTGTCCTGCGTCGGACTGTCCACCTTGTCGCGGGTCAGCGCGTCGAACTCGATGGACCGCCCCTGCACCTTGGCCACGGCCATCTCCGCGGCGTTGTTCGCCTCCAGCAGGAACGACTTGTACACGGTCATGTACTGCTCGCCCGAGACGACCCGCTGCACCGCGTCCAGGTTCGCGTCCTGCCCGGTCACCGGCGGGACCTTGCTGACGCCGGCCTCCTTCAGCGCCTCGATGGCGGCGCCCGCCAGGCCGTCGCTGGCGGTGTAGACGGCGGCGATGTTGTTCAGCCCGATGGCCTTGATCGCCTTCTCCGTGTTCGCCTTCGCGACCGCGGGCGACCAGTCCTTGGTGTAGTAGGACTTGGCGACGACCACGCTGTCCTGCAGCTCGCTGTCCGCGCCCTCCTTGACCAGCGCCGTGTTCGGGTCGGTGAGCGAGCCGTTGATCATGACGACCTTGCTGGTCGCGGCCTTGCTGCCGAGCGCCTGGACGATGGCACGGCCCTGCACCTGGCCGACGAGTTCGTTGTCGTGCGAGATGTACGCGTCGATCGGGCCCTGGGCGAGCCGGTCGTACGCGATGACGGGTATGCCCGCGTCCTTGGCCTTCTGGATGTCCGGGGCCACGGCCTTGGCGTCCAGGGCGTCCACGAGGATGACGTCGACCTTGGCGTCGATCATCTCCGCGAACTGCTTGCTCTGCTTGGCCATGCTCGCCTCGGCGTTGCGGTAGATGACCTTGCCCTTGTTCTCGGTCAGGTCGGCGACCCGCTGTTTGATGAGGGGATAGTCGAACTTCTCGAAGCGGGACGTGTCCTTGTCGGGCAGGAGGAGACCCACTGTGATGTCGTTGCCCTTCTTCGGGGTCGCGGCGTCACTGCTGGCGCCGACCTCGTCCATGACCCCGCACGCGGCGAGGAGGAGAGCCGCGTTCGACGCGGCCAGGGCCATGGCGAAACGACGCACAGCGCTTCTGCGGGGGGAATGAGCGTTCACATCAGGTGCCTTCCAGGGGGGAGAGCGGCAGCATGGCAACCAGGTGACTGCACAGCCAACGCGGCCAGGGTACGAAGCGTCAAGCAGCGCTGGTGAAGGGGGTGTCCACAGGTGCCCGCGGCGCCGCGAGGAAGGTCCCCAGTTGCTCACGCGAAGGGGTCGGCGTACGCCACCGAGAGCTGCGTCGGCGCAAGTCCCCCCTGGATGCGAAGAGATGACGGGCAGTCGCCCGGGCACGGGCCCGGCGGACCGTCGTACGGGGAACGCGCATGCGGCCAACGGGCGCCGCAGCGGAGCCGTTTGTGACTCATCACCGCGATACATGTGATGTCTCCCCAAGAAAAAAGGGGACTTCACGGGCGAACAGCTCAACTTCGCAGTCCTGCCGGGGTCATTCATCCCTGCGCCCCCGTTGACAGTGACGCGTCCCATGCCCGACCTTCGTCCGTAACACCAGGCACTCAAGCCCCCTGAGTACCGCGTTGCCGGAGGTATCCGCAGTGTCGCAATCGATCAGCAGGCGCAGGTTACTGGCCGGTGCCACGGCCGTCGCGGCGGCCGCGGCGGCCACCGACGCAGGGGCCTCCGGCCGTGCCCTGGCAGCTCCGCGCACCTACACACCCACCTGGGATTCGGTGAACCAACACCCCGCGGCTCCCGAGTGGTTCCGGGACGCCAAGTTCGGCATCTACTTCCACTGGGGCGTCTTCAGCGTGCCCGCGTACGACAGCGAGTGGTACCCGCGCAACATGTACGTCCCCGACAGCAAGGCCAACAAGCACCACACCGCCACCTACGGCAGCCCGGCCGACTGGCCGTACCACAACTTCATCGACGGGGCGGAGGACCTGGCCGGGAACCACAAGGAGTTCGCGCCGAAGCTCAAGTCGGCCGGCGGCGGCTTCGATCCCGACGAGTGGGCCCAGCTGTTCGTCGACGCCGGCGCCAGGTTCGCCGGGCCGGTCGCCGAGCACCACGACGGCTACTCCATGTGGGACAGCCAGGTCAACGAGTGGAACTCCGTGAACAAGGGCCCACACCTGGACCTGCTGCGGCTGTTCACCGACGCCATCCGCGCCCGGAAGCTGAAGCTCCTGGTGGCGATGCACCACGCGTACAACTACACCGGCTACTTCGAGTACGCGCCGGGGCAGTCCGACCCGAGCCTGAAGAAGCTCTACGGACAGCTGAGCCCGGAGCAGGAGAACCAGCTCTGGTACGACAAGCTCAAGGAAGTCGTCGACCGGGCCCGGCCGGACATCCTGTGGCAGGACTGGCGGCTGGACCACGTCGACGAGACGCAGCGGCTGAACTTCCTGGCGTACTACTTCAACCAGGCCGACAAGTGGGGCAAGGAAGTCGTCGCCACCTACAAGGACGGGTTCAACAGCCACGGCGCGGTCTTCGACTACGAGCGGGGCGGCCCGGCCGACCTCACCGCGCCCTACTGGCTGACCGACGACAGCATCTCCAACTCCAGCTGGTGCTACACCGAGGGCATCGGCTACTACTCGCTCGCGCAGATGCTGCACTCGTTCATCGACCGCGTCAGCAAGAACGGCAACGTGCTGCTCAACATCATGCCGAAGGCGGACGGCACCATCCCGCAGGGCCAGCGCGACCTCCTGCTCGGCATCGGCGACTACCTGAAGAGGTTCGGCGAGTCGGTCTACGGCACCCGGGCCTGGACCGCGTACGGCGAGGGGCCGACGAAGATGGGCGGTGGCTCCTTCACCAGACCCACAGCCGGCACCGCGCAGGACATACGGTTCACCCGCGACAAGGCCGGCACCGTCCTGTACGCCACGGTCCTGGGCTGGCCCGGAGGGCCGCTGACCATCAGGACGCTCGGCTCCGACCGGATCGACCTGCGCTCGCTGTCCTCGGTGAAGCTGCTGGACTCGACGGCCGGCACGTACATCGACCTCCCCGCCCCGGCCCAGGAGGCGACCGGTCTGAAGGTGGCCCTTCCGCGGACCGCGCCGTTCGACGCCCCCGCGTACGTCCTGAAGTTCCGCTTCTCCGGCCGGATTCCCACGCTGCGGCCTCTCACCGGAGCCCTGGTCTTCGAGGACGCCCACTACCGGGGCGACAGTGCGGTGCTCGCCCTCGGCAGCCACACCGGCGAGGAGCTGACCCTCGCCGGGATGCCGCCGGGCACCCTCTCCTCGCTGAAGCCGGCCCCGGGCTACCAGTCGGTCGGCTACTCCGGCGACGACTTCACCGGCACCGCCTGGACCTTCACGGCCGACACCCCGCGGATTCGGCACAAGATCAGCTCACTGAAGGTCGTGTTCGACCCCTCGGCGTACTTCCGGATCACCAACGTCACCAACGGCCTGTCCCTGGACGGCGGCGGCGACGTCCCCGGCGGCTCCGACCTCAAGCAGGGGACCTGGAACGGTCACGCCGACCTGCAATGGCACGCGGTCGAACTAGGCAACGGCTACTACAAGCTGCACAACCGCACCAACGGCATGGTCGCCGACGGCGGGGGCGCCACCGGCGACGGCACGACGGTCGGGCAGCAGCGGTGGAACGGCGGCACCGACCAGCAGTGGCTCATCACCCACCGCGGCGACGGCCGGTACTCCGTCACCAACCGCACCACCGGCCTCGCCCTGGACGGTGGGGGCGACGTCTCCGCGGGCTCCGCCGTCAAGCAGTGGACCTGGGGCAACAGCACCAACCTGCTGTGGACGTTCACCGCCCTGTGACCGACGGGCCTGCCGGGGCGCCCGGCAGGCCCGCGACGCGCTCCCGTCCGGCTCCCCCTACGCGGTGGCGCGGCCGCCGGTGACGGTCAGGGCTCCCCGGGAGGCGCGCGCGCCGAAGAGGGCCGCGGTGCCGTCGGCGATCTCCCCCACCCCTATCCGTCCGCCGGGGGAGTGCGCGTGCAGCCAGGCCGCCAGGTCCGCCGAGTCCAGGGGCCCGTCGAGGCCGGTCACGGTCCACGCGGCCGGTCCCTGGAACACGGCGTCCTCGATCCGCCGCAGCCAGCGGGCCAGACGGCGACGCTCACCGGCCGGAACGGCCTCGTGCACGGCGGGTTCCAGCAACGGGGCGGCCCACCGGGCGAGTTCGGCCGCCGGGCCCCGCACGATCGCCTCGCTCATCCCGTTCCGGCGCACCATGAGCGTCGGCGCTCCGTGCTCGACGGACCACACCTGGGCACGGCTCATGGGCGGCATCGGCGTCGCCCCCGCCCGCCTGCCGGGCTTCGGCAGCGGCACGGCCCGCCACGCCCCGGCGAGCCGGTCCAGCCAGGAAGCCAGGTCGGCGATGGTCTCCACACGCCACGTCTGCACCACGGCGCGCTCCCCGAGCAGACGCGCGTGGCCGGGCAGCCGTGTGACGTCGGAGCGCAGCAGTACCTGCCGGGTGGCGTTGCCGCCCAGTCGGCGCCCCGACTCCAGGGGATGGACGCACACCAGGACCTCGTCACGCCGATGGACGAACACAGCCGACAGCGGCACGCCCAGCGCAACGCCCGGCCACCCGGGGTCGGGCAGGGCGCTCGGCAGCAGCGGGGACAACTGCCCCAGCCAGGCGCCCAGATCGGCGAGGGAGCGGACCTCCGCCGACAGCCGGACCCGCCCGGCGGACGGACCCAGGGGCACGGCCTCGGCGACCCGGACCGGACTGTCCTGTCGATCGCGCTCCTGCCACACCAGGGGCTCGATCCACACCCTGCCCGTGCCGGGCGTGGGACCGTAGTGAGTCAGTGCGCACAGGGCGTCGACGCCCTCGGCGGCGAGCGCCGCCGCCAGGCCGGGAACATCGAGACCCCGGTGGATCTCACGACCGTAGGGCTGATCGGGCCAGTGGACTTCGCCGCGGACCGCGTAGCCGTCGGGCTGCGGACCGGCGAGCAGGTCCAGCACCCGCTCCAGCCACCGCACCAGCGGCCCGTCACCGGCCCGCCACACGAGCACGCCCTCCACCGTCCGCCCCCTCCCACCCACGGCTGCCGAGCGTACAACCGGCACCGGCCACGACAGGACGCCCGGAGCGAAACCATCTGACGGGCCCGGAGGGCACGGTGCGAGGATGGAGCGAGTCAACGTGTGGTGTCGCGAGCGGATGGGGAGCACCGGCCGTGCTGGACGATCAGTCGACGAAGTCCGCGGAACACAGTCCCGCCGAGCCTGAGTTCGGGCCCGCGCCCGAGTCCGGGCCCGAGTCCGGGCCCGAGTCCGGGCCCGAGTCCGGGCCCGAGTCCGGGCCCGAGGCCGCGCCCGCGGGCCCCGCCGCGCGGGAGCGCTCCGCGGCCCGGCGCCGGTGGGCCGGTGGCCTCGTGGCCGTCACCGCGCTGGTGTCGCTGTTCGGTCTGCCGTGGTGGCTGCTGCTGGCGTCCGGCACCCACTGGCCGTCCCCGGTCGTGCTGATCGGAAGTGCCCTGTTCGGGGCCGCGCTGCTCGCGTTCCCGGTGCTGATGGTCCTCGGTCACGGCCACCGGCAGCTGGACTGGGCGGCCCGCACCGGCGACACCCTCCTCGGCGTGGTCTGGGTGCTGTTCGCCTGGTCGGCCCTCGGTGGTGTGCTGCGGCTCGCCCTGGCCGCCTTCGGGGCCGACGGCCGGGGCCCGGCCAGGGGTGTCGCCGTCGCTGTGGCGGCGGTCGCCGTGCTGCTCCTGGCGTGGGGTTGCGCCGAGGCCATGAGGGTTCCCCGGATCCGGCGGGTCGAGGTAGCGCTCCCCCGTCTGGGCCCGGGGCTGGACGGGACCCGTGTGGTCGTCCTGGCCGACACCCACTACGGTCCCATCGACCGGTCCCGCTGGTCGGCACGGGTCGCGGACGCCGTGAACGCCCTGAACCCCGACATCGTCTGCCACGCGGGCGACATCGCCGACGGCACGATCGCCAAGCGCCGGGCGCAGGCCGCGCCCCTCGGGACGATCCGGCCGAACCTGGCGCGGGTCTACGTCACCGGCAACCACGAGTACCTCGGCGAGGCGCAGGGCTGGCTCGACCACATGAGCGGGCTCGGCTGGGAGTCGCTGCACAACCGCCACCTCGTCGTCGGACGCGGCGGCGACCGGCTCGTCCTCGCGGGCGTCGACGACCGCACCGCCGCCTCCTCCGGCCTGGCAGGACACCGCCCCGACCTGCCCGACGCACTCGCGGGCGCGGACCCCGGTCTGCCGGTTCTCCTGGTCGCCCACCAGCCCAAGCAGGTGGCCCAGGCCGTGGCCGCCGGCGTCGACCTCCAGGTGTCGGGCCACACCCACGGCGGGCAGATCTGGCCGTTCCACTACCTGGTGCGCCTCGACCAGCCCGTGGTGCAGGGCCTCAGCCGCCACGGCGACCGGACCCAGCTCTACACCAGCCGCGGTACGGGCTACTGGGGACCGCCATTCAGGATCTTCGCGCCGAGCGAGATCAGCCTGCTCGTCCTGCGGTCGTCCGCGTGACGTCCCAGGTGTTCGATGGAGAAGGACCGGCACAGCCGGTCGGACCCCCTCCCCACCTCCGAGACCACCTCTGTGACCTGGAGCCGTCATGACCACACCGCGGGACCTGCTGATCACCACGATGGAGGTCGCACCGGACCGGCCGGTCGAGCAGGGCGACCTCTCGCTGGCGCTCGCGGGCGCCGAACTCTGCGACCTCATCATCGCGGAGGCCCTCACCCTGGACGGCGACCGCATCGTGCCCGGCCTCCCGCCCGCCATGGACGACCGGCTGCTGGACGCGGCCTCGTCGTCCCTCGTCCGGGAGCCGCCGTACGAGTCCGTCGAGGACTGGCTGTGGCGCCGGGGCCGGGGCCTGTACGCGACCTACCTCGCCGACCTGGAGACGCGCGGAGAGGTCACCAGGCGACGCAACCGCTGGCTTCCCGTCCCGGCCGGCCCCACGGCACTGGCCGACTCACCCGCCCGCCGGCACGCGGCCGAGCGCCGCTCCTCGGGCGACCCCGTCCTCGCCGTCCTCACGGCCGCCGTGGGGGCCGGCCCGGAGCCGGCGGAGGATCTGGCGGATCTCGTCGACGACGCGCTGGTGACCGTACTGGCCGCCGTCAACGACGCGTTGCTGGAACTGGAGGCGGTACGGCAACGCCGGAGCATCGAGAAGGCGGCCTTCGACAACGTGTGGCGGGGGCTGTGAACCGCGTTCAGGCTCCGGAGTACCGCCCAGGACACGCCTAGGACAGGTCCAGCAGGACCTTGGAGGCGACCGTGCGGTCCTGGGCCAGGGCGAACGCGGCGGCCGACCGGCCCAGTGGGAAGGTGTGGGTGACGACGGGCTCCACGTGCAGGCCCTGGGCCAGGAGGGACAGCGCGTCGTCGAACTCCGTGTCGAAACGGAAGGCCCCGCGCAGGTCGAGTTCGCGGGTGACGGTGACATTGCCCAGCAGGCCCACCTCGCCGGGCGGCAGCAGGCCCAGCAGGACGACGGTGCCGCCGCGGCGTACCCGTTCGACGCAGGTGCGCAGGCCCGCGGGGGCCCCGGACGCCTCGACGGCGACGTCGAAGTCACCGGACCAGCCCGGATCACCGGGCCGGTCCGCGCGTGCCGTCGCCGTGGCGCCCACCTCGGTGGCGAGCCGCAGCGGCTCGTCGAAGAGGTCGCTGACGACGATCTCGGCGGCGCCGCCGTGCCGCAGCGCCGCCACCACGAGGCAGCCGATCGGACCCGCGCCGGTGACGAGGACCCGCTTGCCGCTCACGTCGCCGGCCCGGCGTACGGCGTGCAGCGCCACCGACAGCGGTTCGGCGAGGACGGCGCGGCGCAGGCCCAGGCCGGGCGGCAGCGGACGGACCTGCTCGGCGGGCACGCTGATGAGCTGGGCGAACCCGCCCTGGACGTGCGGGGTGTGGGCGGCGCTGCCGAGGTAGCGGGTGCGGGCGCAGATGTTGCGCCGGCCGCCGGCGCACTCGTGGCAGGTGCCGCAGGGCGTGGCGGGATGGACGGCCACGGCGGTGCCGACGGCCGGTCCGCGCGGGGCGTCGGTGCCGGGCCCGAGGGCGGCGACGTCGGTGCCGGGCCCGAGGGCGGCGACGTGGCCGACCACCTCGTGGCCGAGCACCATGGGCTCGCGCAGCGCGAAGTCACCCACCCGCCCGTGGTGGTAGTAGTGCAGGTCGGACCCGCAGATCCCGCCGAGCGCGACGGCGACGGCGATCTCGCCCGGTCCGGGGTGCACGGGCGGCCGCTCGTCGACCCGCAGATCGCCGGCTCCGTGGACAACACACGCTTGCACAACAGGCTCCTTGTGAGTCTCGGGGCGTCACAGGACGGAGAGCATGCCGCCGTCGACGTACAACACCTGCCCGCTCACGAAGTCGGAGGCCGGCGAGGCGAGGAAGAGCAGGGCGCCGACGAGGTCCTCGACGTCGCCCCAGCGGCCGGCGGGCGTCCGCTTCCGCACCCAGGCGCTGAACTCCTCGTCCGCCACCAGCGCGGACGTCAGCTCGGTGTCGAAGTAGCCGGGGCCGATGCCGTTGACCTGGATGCCGTGCGGGCCCAGGTCGGCGCACATGCCCTTGGTGAGCATCTTCAGGCCGCCCTTGGTCGCCGAGTAGGGCGCGATACCGGGACGTACCGCCTCGCTCTGCAGTGAGCAGATGTTGATGATCTTGCCGTGGCCCCGGGGCGCCATGCGCCGGGCGACCTCGCGGCCGACGAGGAAGGCGCTGGTGAGGTTGGTGTCGAGCAGACCGTGCCAGTCCTCGTCGGTGAAGTCGAGGAAGGGGGCTCGCCGTTGGGCGCCGGTGTTGTTCACCAGGATGTCGATGGGCCCGGCCCGGTCCTCGACGCGGGTGACGGCCTCGGCGACCGCGGTGGAGTCGGTGACGTCGAACGCCTCCGCGAGGACGGCGTCGCCGAACGTCCCGGCCAGCTCCTCGCGGGCTTCCTCCAGCGCGACGCCGTCACGGCCGTTGAGGACGACCGTGCAACCGGCTTCGAGCAGGCCCTTGGCCAGTGCCCGGCCGATGCCGCGGCTGGATCCGGTGACGAGGGCGACCTTGCCGGTGACGTCGAAAAGAGGGTGGCTCATGAGGGCCTTCCAGGCGTGGGCAGGGCGGTGGGAGCACACACCGCGGCATCGCCACCCCCCGTTCTTTTCCACTCAGTGGGAAATCTGTCTGCTGAACGGAAAACATCGTCGGCAGCGGCGGCGGGCACTGTCAACCACTGAGCGAGAATCCTTTCCGTTCAGTGGGAATCCGTTCAGTGGTAATTTGCCGCCGTGAGTACCAGCGAAGTGCCGACCGACGTCCTCGGCAGGGCGATCCGGCTGCTCGTCCTGGTCGGCGAGCATCCGCACGGCATCACGCTGTCGGTACTGGCCCGCGAGAGCGGCGTCCCCGTCAGCACCGCGCACCGGCTGGTGAACTCCCTCTGCCGGGAGGGCCTGGTGGAGTTCGAGGCCGGCGACAAGCGCTACCGCCCGGGCCTCAGGCTGTTCCAGCTCGGCCAGCAGGCGGGGCAGGCCTACGGATTCGCCGGTACCGCCCTCCCCGTGATGCAGCGCGTGACGCGGCAGACCGAGGAAGCCACCCTCATGTCGGTGCTCGACGGCGCGCGGCACCTCTACGTGCACTACGTGGACGGCCCCCTGCCGGTCGGAGTCCGCAGCGAGCCGGGCCGTCACGGCCCGCTGCACTGCACCTCGATGGGCAAGGTCCTGCTGGCCTTCGCGGCCGACGACGTGCGGGCCGACCTCCTGGACCGCGTCGAGCTCACCCCGCACGGACCCCACAGCATCACCGACCGCGAGGTCCTGCGCGCCGAGGTCGCCCGCGCCGCCGAACGCGGCTACGCCACCGCCGACGAGGAGCACCACGCCGGCCTGCGCGCGGTGGCGGTGCCGATCCTGCGGCCCGACGGCACCGTCTTCGCCGCCCTGTCCACCGCCGCGCCCGCCTTCCGCCGCAGCATGGACGATCTGGTCGCCATGGTGCCGCTGCTCCAGGCGGCGGCCTCCGAGCTGGGCGTCAGGCTGCCCGCGCGCTGACCCGGACAACCTGCCGCCCAAGCAGGGGCAGCAGACCCCGGACCCGGACCTGAGGTGGTTCCAGGGCCGCCCCGCAGGCGGACTCGGCAGCAACAGCGTCAACACCCGGTACAAGCTGCTGCTGTCCGGCGCCACCAACCTCGCCGCCGACAACAAGGACCTCGTCCAGCAGGTCAAGGACGCCAAGGCCGCGGTCATCAGGGACAACTCGGTGCCCGGCTGCACGGTCGAGGCGTCCGACGTCCCGGCTGACGCGGTGACGTCCTCCGCCTCCGGCCTGGACCCGGACATCTCCCCGGCCTACGCCGACATCCAGGTCCACCGGGTCGCCGAGAGGAACGGCCTGTTCGCCGGGCAGGTCCAGAAGCTGGCGGACGAGCACACCGAAGGCCGCACCCTCGGCTTCCTGGGTGAGCCCCGGGTGAACGTCCTCGAACTCAACATCGCGCTCAAGGACCTCCTGGCGAAGCGGTGCGGGCCTGACGCGGCCCGGACGGGAGCGGGGGCCGGGGAGCCAGCCGGCTCGTACGGCCCTCGCGCCCACCCTGCGGGCACGCCCCCGGCTTCCCTTCAGGCGGGGTACGCGTGCGTCTGGGCCGCCTTGACCGTGGCCCAGACCGTGGCCCCGGGATGGAGACCGAGTTCGGCGGCGGCGACCGTCGTCAGGTCCGCGACGAGGGCGAGTTCGCCGGTCAGCGCGGCGCGGATCTGGTCGCCGTGGGTCTCCATGCCGGCCACCTCGCAGCGCCACAGGTTGCGGGCGCTGGAGCCGGAGGGCCGGTCGCGGTGGAGGGTGACCGCGCTGGGCGGGAAGGCGACGAAGGCCGGGCCCGTGAGGTCCTCCGTCGTCGTGATCCCGGGTCCGCCGTCGACCCGGACCGTGTGCCCTTCGGCGGCGCCCCGGTACAGGTTGAGGCCGACCAGGTGGGCGATGTAGTCGGTGCGAGGGTGGCGGGCGATGTCGGAGGGCGCCCCCTCCTGGACGACGTGGCCGTCCTCGATGACGACGAGGCGGTCGGCCAGGACCATGGCGTCCAGCGGGTCGTGCGTGACCAGGACGGCGACGGCCTCGAAGTCGGCCAGATGGCGGCGGAGCTGGGCCCGCACGTCGAGGCGCGTGCGGGCGTCGAGGGCGGCGAGCGGCTCGTCGAGGAGCAGCAGGCGCGGATGGGTGGCCAGGGCGCGGGCCAGGGCGACGCGCTGGGCCTGGCCACCCGACAGGCGGCGGGGTTTGGCGCCGGCGTGGGCGGCGAGGTCCATGCGCTCCAGCCACTCGGCGGCCCGGGCGCGGGCCTCCGCCCTGGTGGCGCCGTGGCAGCGCGGCCCGAAGGCCACGTTGTCCAGGGCGGTCAGGTGGGGGAAGAGCAGGTAGTCCTGGAAGACGACGCCGACCGGGCGGGACTCCGGTGGGGTACGGGCCAACTCCGCGCCGTCGAGGCGCAGATGACCGCCACTGAGCGGGACGAGACCGGCGAGCGCGCGCAGGGCGGTGGTTTTGCCGGCGCCGTTGGGGCCGAGGAGGGCGACGACGTCACCCGGTGCCGCGGCCAGTGCCACGTCGAGGCGGAAGGAGCCGCGCTCGACCACCAGCCGGGCCTCAAGCCCTTCACCGGCCGGGGCGGGACCAAGTCCCTCACCGGCCGGTGAGGGAGCAGGGACGGCGTCCCGCGGGGCCTCCGTGCTTCCCGTGGTCTTCGTGGCCTTCCCCCTGGAGGTCATGAGGCGGTCATCCAGCGATCACGCAGCCCGGCCAGGACCGCGATCGACACGGCCAGCAGGACCAGACTGAGGGCGATCGCCGCCTCCGGGTCGCTCTGGAGGGCGAGGTAGACGGCGAGGGGCATGGTCTGGGTACGGCCGGGGAAGTTGCCGGCGAACGTGATCGTCGCGCCGAACTCGCCGAGCGCCCGGGCCCACGCCAGGACGGCACCGGCCGCGACACCGGGCGCGATCAGCGGCAGCGTGACCCGGCGGAACGCGGTGAAACGGGAGGCGCCCAGGGTGGTGGCGGCCTCCTCGTAGCGGGGATCGGCCGCCCGCAGGGTGCCCTCCACGCTGATGACGAGGAACGGCATCGCCACGAACGCCTCGGCCACCACGACCCCGGTGGTGGTGAACGGCAGCGTGATCCCGAACCAGGAATCCAGCCACTGCCCGACGACCCCGTTGCGGCCCAGCGCCATCAGCAGGGCCACACCGCCGACCACCGGCGGCAGCACCAGCGGCAGGGTGACCAGGGCCCGGACAAGGCCACGCCCCGGGAACTCGACCCGGGCCAGCAGCCAGGCCAGTGGCACCCCGAGCACCAGACTCACCGCGGTCGCCGCCGTCGCGCAGACGAGGGACAGCCGCAGCGCCTGCCACACCTCGGCGCTGGTCAGCAGGTCGGGCATGCTCCGCCACGGGGCCCGTACCAGCAGGGCGACGAGCGGGACGACGAGGAACGCCAGGCCGATCAGCGCGGGCAGGAGGAGGGGCAGTGGGACGCCCGGGCGGAGGCGGCGGCCCTCGGGGGACCCGCGGGCACGGCGCCGCCGCGGACCGCCGGTCAGGGTGTCCGCGAGGCCGGCCTTGGCCAACGGCGGGGGCGGGGACGGGGAGGTCACGGCTTGAGGAACCCGGCTTCGGTGAGGACCCTCTGCCCCTCGGCGGACCGCACGAGCGCGATGAACGCCTTGGCGGCCCCGGCGTTCTTCGAGCCCCTGAGCAGGGTGATCGGGTAGTCGTTGACGGCGTCGGCCGACTCGGGGAACTCCACGCCCTCCACCTTGCCACCCGCCGCCCGCACATCGGTCCTGTAGACGATCGCCGCGTCGGCCTCCTTCAGCACCACCTTGTTCAGGGCCGCCTTGACGTCCTCCTCGTAGGAGACAGGGGTGAGCTTCAGCCTGCTCGCGTCGAGGGCCTGCTGGGCGGCGGCACCGCAGGGCACCGCCCTGTCGCACAGCACGACCTTCAGATCCGGGTCGTTGAGGTCCCTGAGCGAGGAGATCCTGTCCGGGTTCCCCGGCGCGGTGGCGATCTCCAGCTGGTTGCGCACGAAGGTGGCGGGCGTGCCGGAGGCGTCTCCCGCGTCCGTGACGGTCTTCATGGTCTTCGGGCTCGCGGAGGCGAACACGTCGGCGGGCGCGCCACCCGTGATGCCGGCGGCGAGGGCGTCGCTTCCGCCGAAGCTGAAGGTGACCTTCGTGCCCGGGTGTGCCTTCTCGAACTCCTCGCCCAGCGTCGTGAAGGTCTCCTTCAGCGAGGCGGCGGCGAAGACCGTCACCTCACCGGACAGCTTGTCCGAACCGGAGCCCGACGTCTTGTCGCCGGAGGAGGAGTCGTCGGAGGAGGAACAGGCGCTCAGAGCCAGCAGAGCGGCGGCACCCGCGCCGGCCACCAGCGGCGTCCGACGGCTCCGGCGCACGGAACGGGTCATCACGGGTCCACTCCCTCTGGTCCTCGACTGGTCCTCGACGGACCCGGCCACGGTCTCCCGACCTGGTGTCCACTGCGCCGATGATAGTGCCGCAAACGCGAGGGGGAAGCCTTCTGCGCCATCGCAGGAGCAGGGTGCTGAATCTGTTCGCATGGCATGTGCGGCCCAGGGCGAACAAATGCCGTTGCCGCCGGCGATGCGCGTGGTTACGTTCGGCACCATGGCGGACGACGAACCGACGCGCGCCGCGCGTCTGCTGGATGCCCAGGCCAAGGCCGTGCGGCTCTTCGCCGAGATCGAGGAGCGGGGGCTCGTGACGCCGGGCGCGGGGGAGCGGGCGGTCAGCGACCTCGTCCGGGACCTCGCGAACGAACTGTTCGGCACCACCCGCCACTGGCACAAGCGGATCGTGCGCTCCGGGCCGAACACCCTCCTGCCGTACAGGGAGAATCCGCCGGACCGGGTGATCGGCGCGGACGACATCGTGTTCGCCGACTTCGGGCCGATCTTCGAGGAGTACGAGGCCGACTTCGGCCGGACCTTCGTGCTCGGTGACGACCCGGTCAAACACCGGCTGCGCGACGACCTGTCCGAGGTCTTCGCCGCCGGCAAGCGGTTCTTCGAGGCCGACCCCGGCATCACCGGCAAGCGGCTCTACGCCGAGGTCGAGCGGCTGGCCGACGAGGCCGGGTGGGAGTTCGGCGGCTGGCACGCGGGGCACCTGGTCGGCGAGTTCCCCCACGAGTGGATCGACGGCGCCGACGTCGAGTCGTACATCACCCCCGCCAACGACACACCACTGCGCCGCACCGACAAGGCGGGGCGCCGCTGCCACTGGATCCTGGAGGTCCATCTCGTCGACCGTGAGCGTGGCTTCGGCGGCTTCCACGAGGAGCTGCTCACCCTCTGATCGAATTCAGCGCACCCGCAGGACGTCGAGCGCTGTCAGTGCCACATGGAGTTCGGTGCGCTGTTCTCCGGACTCCAGGTCGCAGCCGAGTATCCGCTCGATGGTGCGCAGACGCTGGTAGACGGTCTCGCGGGACAGGCCGCCCGAGCGGGCGGCCGCCGTCTTGTTGCCCGCCCCGTCCAGGTAGTGGCGCAAGGTGGTCAGCAGGTCGGTTCCGTGGCGGGCGTCGTGGTCGGCGAGCGGGCCGAGCCGGCGTTCGGCGTAGTCCTGGATCCGGACGTCGTCGCGGAGCGCGAAGAGGAGCCGGCGCAGGCCGATGTCGGACCGTTCGTGGTACGAGCGCCCCGGCGGCAGCGGGCGGCCGGGCTCGGTGGCTTCGGCGACGCGGGTCGCCTCGCGGAAGGAGCGGGCGACGCCGGAGAGGCCGGTCGTCTCGCTGCCCGCACTCACCGTGGTCCCCGGCACCAGGTCGAGCGCGGTGCGGCTCAGGTGTTCGGCGGCGGGACGCCACGGCTGGTCCGGGCGCAGGCACAGGAGGATGCCGAGGCGGGTGGGGCCCACGACGCCGACGAGGCCCTGTGTTCCCTTCTTCCGGAGCTCCTCCCCGAGCAGTGCCTCGGCCTTGGGCGTGTCGTCCTCATGAGGGACGTCCGCGAGCACGGCGACGAAGCGGGAGTTCTTCGTGGGCAGGCCCAGCGCCGCGACCCGGGCGTCGGTGTCCGCGGGCGAGCGGTGGCGCTGTTCGACGAGGTCGCGCAGGAGGCCGCGGTGCGCGGTGCGTTCCCAGGGCGTGGGGTGGGTGAGGCGGGCGATGGTGAGGGCCATCGCGGTTCTCTCCAGGACCGTGACGTCCTCGGGACTGAAGGGAACGGAGGCCGGGGGATCGGCCGGGCCCGGCGCGGCCGGGAGCATGACCACCCGGCCCCAGCGTTCCCCCTGGTACTCCACGGGTGCCACGAGCCAGCCCTCGGGGCCGGAGACAGCGGGGTGGCCGGGGGCGGGCCGTGTCGCCCGGGACCGCTGATCCCAGCCCGTGAGAGCGGCCTCGACCGTGTCGCCGGAGGGCGCGCAGATGAGTGCCTGGTGGACCAGGTTCTCCAGTACGACGGTGTGGCCGCTCATCTCGGCGGCGGCACGCAGGACGTCCTCGGGTCCGGCCCCGCGCAGGGTGAGCGCGGTGAACGCCTCGTGGACGCGCTGGGTACGCCGCATCACCTCGGCCTGGTTGCCGAGGATGAGGGCGTGCACGACCTGGGTGACCTCCAGGAAGTTGACGTCCCTGGCCAGGGTGACCAGGGGGAGGCCGCGGGACCGGCAGGCGTGGACCAGGGCGTCGGGCGGGCGGTGGTAGCGGCGGACCAGTTCGATGACCAGGGCCGCCGCGCCGATGTCGGCGAGCTCGTCGACGTAGCGCCGTACGCCGGCCGGCTCCTCCGGCAGGGGCACGCCGGTGGTCAGGACGAGCTCGCCGCCCTTGAGGAAGGAGGCGGGGTCGGTCAGCTCGGTGATGTGGACCCACCGGACGGGCCGGTCGAGCTGGGACCCGCCGGTGACGACCAGGGGCCGGCCCGCGGCCAGCACAGGGAGGGCAAGGACGTCGGCTACCGTGAGCGGGCGGCCTGCTGTGGCCGTGTCCGGGCTCTGCGCGGAGGCGCCGGGGCCGTCGGTGGCAGGCCCCGGAGCCGTGTGCTGGTCATCGCTCACAGTGCCTCCATCGGGGTCCGGCGTTCGAGCGGAGCCCGAGAGCTCGGACAGTGCCCCGTCACTCTGGCAAGCGCCGCTGACCTGCGCAAGGGCGTTGAGAGCGCGTCCGGGAGGCGTACGGGCGGAGCACGGGGCCCGGGAGCGCCTGACACAACGTCCGGACACCGTGGGGCGGCTGGACAGATCGCGCGTTGGCGCCGTCCTGGTCCGCGGAGATGCTCGGGGGGACCGGAGCATACCGACGCACCCGCCGGGAGACGAACATGACCGCACTGTCGCCGCACCTCCGCCAGGCCACGCCCGTGGTGGCGGCCCGGGGCGAGGGCGTCCACCTCTACGGCGAGGACGGCCGCCGCTACCTGGACTTCACCGCCGGCATCGGCGTCACCAGCACCGGACACTGCCACCCCACGGTCGTCGCGGCCGCCCGGGAGCAGGTGGGCACGCTCGTCCACGGCCAGTACACGACGGTGATGCACCAGCCCCTGCGGCGGCTCGTCGAGAAGCTCGGCGAGGTACTGCCGGCCGGGCTGGACAGCCTGTTCTTCACCAACTCCGGCAGCGAGGCCGTGGAGGCCGCGCTGCGGCTGGCCCGCCAGGCCACCGGCCGTCCGAACGTCCTGGTCTGCCACGGCGGCTTTCACGGCCGTACCGTCGCCGCCGCGTCCATGACCACGTCCGGCACTCGCTTCCGGTCCGGTTTCTCCCCGCTGATGAGCGGCGTGGTCGTCACCCCCTTCCCGTCGGCCTACCGCTACGGCTGGGACGAGGAGACCGCGACCCGCTTCGCCCTGAAGGAGCTGGACTACACCCTCCAGACGATCTCCTCGCCCGCCGACACGGCCGCGGTCATCGTCGAACCGGTGCTCGGCGAGGGCGGCTACGTGCCCGCGACCCGCGCCTTCCTGGAGGGTCTGCGCGAGCGGGCGGACCGCCACGGGTTCCTGCTGATCCTCGACGAGGTGCAGACGGGTGTCGGCCGCACGGGCCGGTTCTGGGGCCACGACCACTTCGGTGTCACCCCGGACATCCTGGTCACCGCCAAGGGGCTGGCCAGTGGATTCCCGCTGTCCGGCATCGCCGCCTCCGAGGAGCTGATGAGCAAGGCCTGGCCGGGCTCCCAGGGCGGGACGTACGGAGCCAACGCCGTCGCCTGCGCCGCGGCCTGCGCCACCCTCGACGTCGTACGCGACGAGAAGCTCGTCGAGAACGCCGAGGCGATGGGCAAGCGGCTGCGCGCCGGCCTGGAGGCGGTGGCCGACCGGACCCCGGGCATCGGGGACGTGCGGGGCCTCGGACTGATGCTGGCCACCGAGTTCGTCACCGAGGACGGCAGCCCCGACCCCGAGACCGCCGCACGCGTGCAGCGCGCCGCCGTCGACGAGGGTCTGCTCCTGCTGCTGTGCGGGGCGTGGAACCAGGTCGTGCGGATGATCCCGGCGCTCGTGATCGACGAGACGCAGGTCGACGAGGGCCTCCGGGCATGGGCGGCCGCGGTCGAGGCCGGCACCTCGGGAGCGGCACGGCGATGACCGGCACCACCACGGCCCCCCTGGAGCCGCTGGTCGCGCGGCTCGCCGAGACCGCTCCCGGCCTGCGGGTGGAGACCGGCCCCGGCCCCTCGGGCCTCTACGCCTACGACGCCTCCAACTACCGGGTCCCGCCGCGGGCCGTGGTGTTCCCCCGCGGCGCCGACGACGTGGTCGCGGTGCTGCGCGCCTGCCGGCAGGCGGGCGTCCCCGTCACCGCGCGCGGCGGCGGCACCAGCATGGCGGGCAACGCCGTCGGGCCGGGCCTCGTCCTGGACTTCTCCCGGTACATGAACCGGATCCTGGACATCGACCCGGTGGCGCGCACCGCACGTGTCGAGGCCGGTGTCATCCTGGACGCGCTGCGCGACGCGACCGCCCCGCACGGGCTCACCTTCGGCCCCGACCCCTCCTCGCACAGCCGCTGCACCCTCGGCGGGATGATCGGCAACGACGCGTGCGGCAACCGTTCGGTACGGCACGGGCGGACCAGCGGCCACATAGAGGCACTGGAGATCGTGACGTCCGACGGCGTGCGGGCCGTCGCCGACCGCGGCGGCCTGCGCGCGGCCGAACCGGACGACGCGGACGCGGTCCGGGCTGTCGCCCGGCTCGAAGCGGACGTACGCGACCTGATCAACACCAACCTGGCGCCGATCCGCACCGAACTGGGCCGCATCCCGCGCCAGGTCTCCGGCTACCCACTGCACCACCTGCTGCCCGAGCACGGCTTCGACATGGCGCGTGCGCTGGTGGGCACCGAGGGCTCCTGTGCGGTCGTCACCGCCGCGACGGTCCGCCTGGTGGCGACCGCACAGGCCTCCACACTGCTGACGCTCGGCTACGACGACGTGGTCGACGCCGCCGAGGACGTTCCCGAGATCCTGCGCTGGGAGCCGACGGCCGTGGAGGGCATGGACGAGGCGATCGTCGCCACCATGCGGGCCCGCCGCGGCGCGGACTCCGTCACCGGACTTCCCGAGGGTCGGGCCTGGCTGTACGTCGAACTCGACGGTGACGACCAGACGGCGGTCGACGCCCGCGCCGCCGAACTGCTGGACGTGCTCAGGGCGCGGGGCCGGACGACCGGTGGGCGGGTCGTGCGGAGCGCGGCCGAGCGGCGCTCGCTGTGGCGGGTCCGCGAGGACGGGGCCGGGCTCGCCGCCCGGCTGGTCGACGGCGGGGAGTCCTGGCCCGGCTGGGAGGACGCGGCGGTCGCGCCCGAGAACCTGGCCGACTACCTGCGCGACTTCCGCAAGCTGCTGGCCTCGCACGGACTGACCGGTGTGCTGTACGGGCACTTCGGCGCGGGATGCGTGCACGTGCGCATCGACTTCGACCTCGCCACGGGCACCGGCCGGGCCGCCGCACGCCGCTTCCTCGGCGAGGCGGCCACGCTCGTGGTCTCCCACGGCGGCACGCTGTCCGGTGAGCACGGTGACGGGCGGGCGCGCGGTGAGCTGCTGGAGGTCATGTACAGCCACCGGCTGATCCGTGCGTTCGCCGCCTTCAAGGAGATCTTCGACCCCGGGGGGCTGCTCAATCCGGGCGTCATCGTGGCCCCGGCCCGCCTCGACGCCGACCTCGCGCTGCACACCCCCGAGCTGCTGCCCGTCGACACGCTCTTCACCTTCCCGCACGACGAGGACGGCTTCGCGGGAGCGGTACGCCGCTGTGTCGGAGTCGGCCGCTGCCGCAGCGACACGGGCGGCGTAATGTGCCCCAGCTACCGGGCCACGGGGGAGGAGAACGACTCCACCCGGGGCCGGGCCCGGCTGCTCCAGGAGATGGTGCGGGGCGACGTGGTGCAGGACGGCTGGCGCTCGCCCGAGGTGCGCGACGCCCTCGATCTGTGTCTGTCCTGCAAGGCGTGCTCCAGCGACTGCCCGGTCGGCGTCGACATGGCCACCTACAAGGCGGAGTTCCTGCACCAGCACTACAAGGGCCGGCTCAGGCCACGCTCCCACTACTCGCTGGGCTGGCTGCCCCTGACCTCCGCCCTCGCCGGACACGCGGCCCGCCCGCTCAACGCACTGCTGCGCGGACCGGTCGGCAGGCTGCTCGCCCGGCTCGGAGGCGTGACCACGAAGCGCCAGATCCCGGCCTTCGCCTCCCGGCGCGCGCTGCGCAGGGCCCTGCGCGCGGCGAGGACGGGCGAACCGGCGAAAGCCCTGCTCTTCGTCGACAGCTTCACCCGCGCCTTCCGTCCCGAGGTGGCGGGTGCCGCGAGCCGCGTACTCGCCGACGCCGGCATCCCCTGCACGGCGGAGGACGGCCTGTGCTGCGGCCTGACCTGGGTCAGCACCGGCCAGCTGTCCGTCGCGCGCCGCGTCATGGCCCGTACGGTCGACCGCCTCGACAACGGCGACGACCGGCCGATCGTCGTGGCCGAGCCCAGCTGCGCGGCGGCACTGAAGCGTGACGTCCCCGAACTGCTCGGCACCGACGCCGCCCGCCGCGTCGCGTCCCGCGTCCACACCCTCACCGGCGCCCTGACCGACCTGGCGGCACCCGACTGGACCCCACCGGGACTGCCGGACGACGTCGTCCTGCAGACCCACTGCCACGAGTACGCCACCTTCAAGGGCCGCCACCCCCGCGATCTGCTCGGCCGCCTCGGCGTACGGAAGGTGGTCGAGGCGGAGGGCTGCTGCGGACTCGCCGGGAACTTCGGTTTCGAGGAGCAGCACTACGACACCTCGATGGCCGTCGCCGACCTGGCCCTCAAGCCACGTCTGGACGACATCGACGCCGAAGGACGGACCGTCGTCGTGGCCGACGGCTTCAGCTGCGCCACCCAGATCGACCACCTCGCCGGTGACCGGGGCATCCGCGCCGTGCACCTCGCCGAACTGCTCGACCCCGCCGATCAACCAGGAGAATCCTCATGACCGACACACCCACGCAGTTGTTCATCGGCGGTGCCTGGGTGGACGCCGTGGACGGCGCCACCATGCCCGTGGACGACCCGGCGACCGGCGAGATCCTCTGCCACGTCGCCGACGCGGGACCCAAGGACGCGGCGCTCGCCGAGGAGGCAGCCGTCCAGGCACAGCAGGAGTGGGCCCGCACGGCACCCCGGGCGCGCAGCGAGATCCTGCGCCGGGCCTACGAGATCATCCTCGAACGCACCGACGAGCTCGCCCACCTGATGACGGCCGAGATGGGCAAGCCGCTCGCCGAGGCCCGGGGCGAGGTGGCGTACGCGGCCGAGTTCTTCCGCTGGTTCTCCGAGGAGGCCGTGCGTATCGACGGCGGCCTCGCCACCCTGCCGGACGGGCGCAACCGCATGCTGCTCTCCCGCCGCCCCGTGGGCCCCTGCCTGCTGATCACCCCGTGGAACTTCCCGCTCGCGATGGGCACCCGCAAGATCGGCCCGGCGATCGCGGCCGGCTGCACGATGGTGCTCAAGCCTGCGCCGCAGACCCCGCTGTCCAGCCTGGCCCTGGCCGCGATCCTGAAGGAGGCCGGGCTGCCGGACGGCGTGCTGAACGTCGTCACCACGTCCCGCGCGGGCGAGGTGTGCGAGCCGCTGCTGCGCGGCGGGCGCATCCGCAAGCTGTCCTTCACCGGTTCCACGGCCGTCGGGCGGCTGCTCCTCGCCCAGTGCGCGGAGACGGTCGTGCGGAGCTCGATGGAGCTGGGCGGCAACGCGCCGTTCATCGTGTTCGAGGACGCCGACCTGGACAAGGCCGTGGACGGCGCGATGGTCGCGAAGATGCGCAACATGGGCGAGGCGTGCACGGCCGCGAACCGCTTCTTCGTCCACGCCTCGGTTGCGGAGGAGTTCGGGCGGCGGCTCGCCGAGCGCATGGGCGCGCTCGTCGTGGGGCCGGGCACGCGGGACGGCGTCGATGTCGGCCCGCTGATCGACGCCGCGGGCCGGGCCAAGGTCGAGGAACTGGTCGCCGACGCGGTGGAGCGCGGCGCGCGGGTTCTCGTCGGCGGCCGCGCGCCCGAAGGCCCGGGCTGCTTCTACCCGCCCACCGTGCTCGCCGGCGTGGACCCCGGCAGCCGTCTGATGGACACGGAGATCTTCGGGCCGGTCGCGGCGATCCTCACCTTCGACGACGAGGACGAGGTCGTACGCCGCGCCAACGACACCCCCTGGGGACTCGTCGGCTACGTGTTCACCGAGGGCCTCGACCGCGCCCTGCGCGTCAGCGAACGGCTGGAGGTGGGCATGGTCGGCCTCAACACCGGCCTCGTCTCCAACCCGGCCGCACCGTTCGGCGGCGTCAAGCAGTCCGGGCTGGGCCGCGAGGGCGGCCGGGTCGGGATCGACGAGTTCCTGGAGTACCAGTACCTGGCGGTGCCCGTGCGATGACGGTGGCGACCCTGCCCAGTCGCCCTCAGCGCTGGTGGCGAGCGGTGATGTCCGCCGCGGTGTCGGTCACCACTCGCCCCAGCTCCGCGAGCCGGCCGGGCTCGAAGCGGGAGTCGGGCAGGGAGACGGCCACGGCGGCCAGCGGTACGCCGTCACCGTCCAGGACGGGCGCCGCGATGGCGCAGACACCCTGGAGGTACTGGTTGTGGTTGACGGCGTATCCACGGTCCCTGACGCGCTGGAGCTCTGCGCGCAGCTCCAGCGGGTCGGTGATGGTCTCAGCGCCGTAGCCCTCCAGGGCGCCCGCCGTGAACTCGTCGATCTCGTACTTCGGCAGGTGGGCGAGGACCGCGTGTCCGGTGGCCGTGGCGTGCAGGGGTGAGGTGTCGCCGATGGCGTGGTAGGTCCGTACGGCGTGGTCGCAGTCGACGCGGTCCACGACGACCATGCACTGCAGGGCGTCGGGCACCGACAGGTGGATGGTCTCGTTCAGCGTGTCGCGGAGGCGGATCATGGGTTCGCGGGCGGCGGCGAACAGGCTGGAGCCCTGCAGGGCGGCGGGCCGTACGGCGAGGACCCGGGCGCCGACCTCCCAGCGGGTGGTGTCCCTGCGGTTGGCCCGCAGCCAGCCCGCCTCGTTGAGTGTGACCAGGGTGCGCTGCACGGTCGATTTGGGCAGGCCGAAGAGCCTCGTCAGCTCTCCCACGGTCACGGGCTGGTGCTGGGCGACCGCCTCCAGGATGCGCAGTGACCTGGTGACGCTCTTCATTTCCACTTTCGGTGCCCCCCGTCAGTCGTGTGGCTTCGTCGTGCTCACTTGTGGACTCCCTTCCGGAGTCACTGCTCGATCGTGCCGGATTTTAGCACGGCATTCCACAATCCGGCATGCCGCGGTGGCGTGCGGGAGGAATGTGCGGCGTGGTGGGGTCCGAGGTGGGTGATGGGTGGCGTGTGGTGTGTGGTGTGCGCTGGGCGGCGCGGCGGTGGCGGTGCGGCGGTCCCAAGACGCACTGAGGGCCGGCTCCCACGCCGCTGCGTGCGAGCCGGCCCGTGGCCGGCGCGGTGCTCTCGGGCCGCAGCCTTCCGCTCAGGTGCCCGCCAGCCGCCCGGTGATCTCCGCGGCCGTGTCGGAGACGAGGCGGCCCCACTCGGGCACCCGGTTCGCGTCGTACCGGGAGTCGGGCATCGAGACGGCCACGGCGGCCAGCGGTGTTCCGCCCTCGTCGAGTACGGGCGCGGCGAGGGCGCAGACGCCCGGGCGGTACTGGTTGGTGTTGATCGCGTACCCGTCGGTACGGATGCGGTCCAGCTCGGCGCGCAGTTCGTGGGGGGTGGCGGGGGTGGTGTCGCCGAACCGTTCCAGTCCCTGCGCGACGAGCTCCTCCACGTCCTGCTTCGGCAGGTGGGCGAGGATGGCGCGCCCGACGGCGGTGGCGTGCAGCGGAGACGTGTCGCCGATGGTGTGGAAGGTCCGTACGGCGTGGTCGCAGTCGACGCGGTCCACGACGACCATGCACTGCAGGGCGTCGGGCACCGACAGGTGGATGGTCTCGTTCACCGCGTCCCGGAGGCGGATCATGGGTTCGCGGGCGGCGGCGAACAGGCTGGAGCCCTGCAGGGCGGCGGGCCGTACGGCGAGGACCCGGGCGCCGATCTCCCAGCGGGTGGTGTCCCTGCGGTTCGCCCGCAGCCAGCCCGCCTCGGCCAGTGTGACCAGGGTGCGCTGCACCGTGGACTTCGGGATTCCGAAGATCTTCGTCAACTCGCCGACGGTGACCGGCTGATGCTGGGCGACCGCCTCCAGGATGCGCAGCGACCTGGTGACGCTCTTCATTTCCATCCGGTTTCCCCCTGTTAATCCTCGGAATTCCTGCCGGACACCCTCTTGACTCCCCTCCGAGCCGCTGTCATTCTCTGTGCCAGATTCTAGCACAGCGTTCCACAATGTGGCACGACCCTTCAGGAGAGATTCCGGAGAAGTGGCCGGAACTCCGAGACGCGACGGTTGCGAGCCATGGGTCCCAAGGCCGGCCCCGTCCCAACCGCCTCGAATCGATCAGCCTCACGTCGGGGCCCAGCATGCGCCCCGGTGATACGAAAGGAAAGTCCTGTGTCAGCTGCCAGGAAGCGCGTCGCCGTGGTCGGCGTCGGAACGATGGGCAGCCAGGCCGCCTGGCGGCTGGCGTCCCGCGGTGCCGAGGTCGTCGGGTACGACCGGTTCGCCCCGGGCCACGACCGCAGTGCCGCAGGCGGTGAGACCCGGATCTTCCGCAGCGCCCACTTCGAGGACTCCCGGTACGTCCCGCTGCTCAAGCACGCCGACGCCCTGTGGGAGCAGCTCCAGCAGGAGACCGGCCGCGAGCTGCGCCGGCTGACCGGATGCCTGCTGATGGGGCCGACCGATCACCACCAGATGGCTACCGTCCTCGAGTCCATCGCCGAGCACGACCTCGATCACGAGGTGCTGGATGCCGAGTCCCTGGCGAAACGTTTCCCCCAGTACCGTATCGAGGACGGCGACGCGGCCGTGCTCGACCGCCGCGCCGGTTTCATCCGCCCCGAGCTGAGCATCCAGAGCGCCGCCCGCCGCGCCGAGCAGCTGGGCGCCGTCATCCACCGCTACACCACGGTCCGCGAGATCGTCCCCGTCGCGAACGGCGTGGAGATCCGCACCGACGCCGGCAGCGAGCGCTTCGACACGGCCGTCGTCACCCCCGGCCCCTGGGTGAGCGACCTGCTGCCCGACCTGCCGTGGGAGGTGGACATCCGCCGCCTCGTCAGCGCCTGGTACGTGCCCACCACCGACGCCTGGTTCGGCGAGGAGCGCCCCGCCTTCATCCGTACGGCCCCCACCCACTGCTACGGCCTGCCCTCCCCGGACGGCATCTCCGTCAAGCTCGGCCTCTCCCGCGCCCTGCACCGCCCCGCGGGCGACCCGAACCAGCTGGACCGGACCGTGCGACCGGAGGAGCTGGAGATCTTCAGCGAGCTGATCGGCCGCTACCTGCCGGACCTGCACCCGGACCCGACCCGGCTCTCCGTCTACATGGAGGGCTACACCGAGAGCAGCCGTCCGCTGGTCGGCCCGCTGCCCGGCGCCGAGAACGTCGTCCTGCTCGCCGGGTTCTCCGGCCACGGCTTCAAACTCGCTCCCGCCTTCGGGGACATCGCCGCCGACCTCGCGCTGGACGGCACCTCACCCCAGCCCATCGACTTCATCTCCACCGTCGGCCGTACGGAGGCATGACCATGACCGACACCACCGTCTCCGTCGGCTCCCTTCAGGCCCGGCCCGGCACCAAGGCCCGCGGCACCGTCCGGGCCGACCTCGGCACCCTCACCGCGGACATCCCGCTGACCCTGGTCAACGGCACCCGCCCCGGCCCCCGGGTCGTCATCACCGCGGGAGTGCACGGCGGCGAGTTCACCCCCATCGACGCCGCCGTACGCCTGGCGGGCCTGCTGGAACCAGGTGAGGTGCACGGACAGGTGATCGTCTGTCCGGTCGCCAATCCCAACGCGGTGTACGGGGGCCGGCTCAACGTCTCCCCGGTCGACGGCGTGAACATCAACCGTGTCTTCCCCGGCGACCCGGACGGCGGCCCCACCGAGCGGCTGGCCGCCTGGCTCTTCGCGCACCTGGTCGACGGCGCCGACGTCTACATCGACCTGCACTGCGGCGGCATCGACCAGGTCCTGCGGGACTTCGTCGGCTACCGCCTCACCGGAGACCCGGACCTCGACAAGGCGACGGCCGAACTGGCCCGCTCCTTCGGGATCGAGGACGTCATCATCGGGCTCAAGGCCGAGGGCGGCAACAGCCACGCGGCCGCCGCCCGCCGGGGGATCTCAGCCGTACTCGTCGAGGTGGGCGAACGCGGGCAGCGTGACGGGGCCACGGCCCGCCGCCGCGTCGACGGCCTGCTGCGGGCGCTGCGCCACCTGGGCGTACTGGACCCGGACGACTCCGCCCCGGCGCCGACCCGGGAATGGGTCTGGTCCGCCGGAGCCACGGCCGAGGCCGGCGGCCTGTGGTACCCGGAGTTCTCCTTCGACGCCGACGTCATCGGCGAGGTGGCGGAGGGCGATGTCCTCGGCCGCATCGTCGACCCGGCCGACGGCCGGGAACACACCGTCCACGCCCCGGCCGACGGGCGGATCTTCTACGGCATGCACGGCCTCACCGTCGCCCCCGGCACCGAACTGGCCGCCATAGCCATCCCGTGGGACCCCGACCAGGCCACGCGAGCCGACACCCTCCGGGCTCCCGGCATGGGCCGTGGATCCGACGAGGCAGACCCCGCCCCCGGACACCCCCGCCCCTAGACACCCCACCCCAGCAGCCCCCCTCATCACATCCCCAACCGCTCCCCTTCTCACGGCCAGCACCACCAGGAGGCACACGATGAAAGATGCCCGGATCGACCGCAGACTGTTCCTGCGCGGAATAGGCGGGGTCACGGCCGGCGTCGCCGCCACGACCGCCCTCAGCGCCTGCGGCACCGGCACCAGCCGGAACGTCGGCGGCAGCGGCGGCAAGAGCTCCAAGACGGTGATCGTCCGCGACAGCGGCGGTTCCTACGGCGCGGCCCTGCAGAAGGCGATCTACACGCCGTTCACCCAGGAGACCGGCATCCAGGTCAAGGTGCTCAACCTCGACGACGCCCCGCTGCTGGCCCAGATCAAGCAGGGCCGCCCGCAGTGCGACCTCATCAACAACTCGATGATGTCCCACACCAAGTACCTGAAGCAGGACGCCCTGGAGACGCTGGACCTGGACCGGGTCAGGAGCGTGAAGAGCGCGAAGATCCCCAAGGCCCAGATCACCGACCATGCCGTCGGCAGCAGCTTCTACGGCGCCTGTATGGCGTACCGCACGGACGCGTTCGGAGGTAGGAAGCCGGAGTCGTGGGCGGACTTCTGGGACACCAAGGCGTTCAAGGGCGATCGGGCGATGGTCCACCCGGACGGTGACCTGCCGGAGCTGGAGTTCGCGCTGCTGGCCGACGGCGTGCCGATGGACAAGCTGTACCCGCTGGATGTGGACCGCGCGTTCAAGGTGCTGACCGAACTGCGCTCGGACATCAAGAAGTTCTGGGACAGCGGCCCGCTGCCGGGTGTGCTGCTCAGCCGCCAGGAAGTGACGATGTCCACTGTCTGGGACGGCCGTATCGCTGATCTGCAGAAGCAGGGTGTTCCGGTGGAGCGCCAGCTGAACGGTATGCGCCGCCAGTTCCAGGGCTATGCCATCGCCAAGGGCGCGGCCAACGTGGACAACGCCTACAAGCTGATGGACTTCTCGCTGCGGGCGGAGAGCCAGGCCGCCTTGGCGAAGGCGTTCCCGTCGAACCCGTCGTCCCCGCTGGCTTACAAGAAGCTCACCGAGGAGGAGCGCAACGCGCTGGCGGGTGCTCCGAAGTACTACGACAAGGGTTTCGACGCGGATGTCGACTGGTGGCTGAAGAACGAATCGTCCGTCACCAAGCGCTGGTTGGAGTGGGCTCGTGGCTGAATTCGGTGTTGCCACACCGTCTGTCGAGGTGGCCGGCGGCAAGCCGGCCACCGCGACCGGCAAGGCGCTGTCGGTAGTGGCGTTGCGCAAGACCTACGGGGACGTCGTCGCCGTCGACGAGGCGTCCATGGAGATCGCGGCGGGGGAGTTCGTCACTTTCCTCGGCTCCTCCGGGTCGGGCAAGACCACGACGCTGATGATGATCGCCGGGTTCTGCGAACCCGACTCCGGCACCATCACCGTCGGAGGCCGCGACGTCACCCGCCTGGCCCCGCAGAAGCGGAACCTCGGGTTCGTCTTCCAGCAGTACCTGCTTTTCCCGCACATGACGGTCGCGGAGAACGTCGCCTTCCCGCTCACGCTGCGCGGGGTGGGCAAGGACGAGATCCGCCGCCGGGTGGGGGAGACGCTGGAGATCGCCGGTCTGTCCGGGTTCGGCGGGCGCAAGCCGCGTGAGCTGTCCGGTGGTCAGCAGCAGCGTGTGGCGCTGTGCCGGGCGCTGGTCTACCGCCCGCCGGTCATCCTGATGGACGAGCCGCTCGGTGCGCTGGACAAGAAGCTGCGCGACCAGCTCCAGGTGGAGATCAAGACCATCCAGCAGGAACTCGGCCTGACCGTCATCTATGTGACGCACGATCAGGAGGAAGCGCTGGTGATGTCGGACCGCATCGCGGTCATGCGCAACGGCCTGATCGAGCAGTTCGACACCCCCAGGGAGCTGTTCGAACGGCCGAGGACGCCGTTCGTCGCGGACTTCCTGGGCGCGGCGAACTTCCTGCCCGGCCGGGTGGAGAAGCAGGACGGCGAGCACACCCTGGTCCGCCTGGACAACTCCGGCGGCCTGCTGAAGGCACGCCGTCACGACCTGGCCTCCGGCACTGAGGTGAAGGTGGCTGTGCAGCCGGGCCGGCTGCGGGCCTGCGCCGCCGATGACGGGTTCTGTACCGGCACGGTGGAGACCGCCACCTATGTGGGCACCCTGGTCCGCGCCGGGGTGCGCGTCGACGGCGGTGACGCGCCGCTGCTGCGCCTGGAGGTCCCGGCCGGCCGGGGCCCGGTCGCCGGCGAGCGGGTCGGGATCAGCGCGGACCCCGAGGACGTCAACCTCTTCCCTGTCGAACAGGGAGGGTGAGTCATGGCCGCCACCCTCACCGCGCAGGCTCCTGCCCGTCCGCGCAAGCTGCTGGCTTCGCGCCGGACGCGGGTCGGGATCCTCTACGCGCTGCCGGTCGTCGTCTATCTGCTGGTGCTGTTCGTCTACCCGATCTTCTCCACGCTGCTGCTCAGTCTGAAGGACGCCGACGGTTCGTTCACGCTGCACTGGTACGCCGACGCGCTGACCGGCGTGAACCTGTCGGTGCTGTTCACCACGCTGCGGATCTCCGCCGAGACAGCGGTCCTCAGCCTGGTCTTCGGGTTCGTTCTGGCCCAGGCGATCTCCCGGCTCAAGCCCATGCTGGCGGGTTTGGCGATGCTGGTCGTGGTCGTGCCGCACTTCGTCAGCGCCCTGGTGCGCACGTATGGCTGGATCATCATGCTCGGTGACAAGGGCCTGGTGAACGAGACCCTGGCCGCCATGTCGGTCCCCGGCGCCCCGTTCCAGCTGCTCTACAACGAGCTGGGTGTGGTGATCGGCACCACCTCCATGATGCTGCCCTACACGGTGCTGCTGCTGTACGGCGTGATGCGTGGGGTGGACCGGCGTCTGCTGGCGGCCGCGGCCAGCATGGGCGCGGGCAAGGTGACCATCTTCCGCCGCGTCTATCTGCCGCTGGTCGCCCCGGGCCTGGCCAGTGCCGGACTGCTCAGCTTCATCCTGTCGCTGGGCTACTACATCACCCCGGCCCTGATGGGCGGACCCCACCAGACGATGATCGCCACCCTCATCAACCAGCAGGTCACCAAGGAGAACCAGTGGAACGGGGCGGCCGCGCAAGGCGTCATCCTGCTGGTCCTCACCCTGGCCGGACTGCTGCTGGTCAAGGTCGTGACCTCGCTGGGTGCCAGCCGTAGGAAGAGGAGCGCGTCGTGATGGAGCTGCGCAAGTCCCTCGCCGGGCGGATCGCCCTCACGGCCGTGGCCACCGTGATCCTGCTGTTCCTGGCGCTGCCGATCGTGGTCATCCTGGTCACCTCCTTCAGCAACAACGCCTTCGCCTCCTTTCCCCCGGAGGCGTGGACGCTGAACTGGTACAAGGCCCTGTTCGCCGACGGCAGCAAATGGCCCGCCGCACTCTCCCTGAGCGCCCTGGTCGCCGCGCTGAGCACCGTGTTCTCCCTGATCATCGGGGTGACCGCGGCGACCGCCCTGGTCCGCAGCGAACTCCCGCTGCGCTCCGCGGTGTTCGCGCTGGTCCTGGGACCGCTGGTCATCCCCCAGATCGTCACCGCGCTGGGTCTGTTCCTGCTCTTCGAGCCGGCCGCGATGCTGGGCAGCCCGATCGCCATCGCGCTCGGCCACACCGTGCTGGCCTCACCGATCGCGGTGCTGATCCTGATCGCGACCCTGCGCGGGATCGACGAACGCCTGGAGGACGCAGCGGCCAGCATGGGCGCGGGCCGGCTGACGATCGCCCGGAAGATCACCTTCCCTCTGGCGGCGCCGGGCATGATCGCGGCGGCGATCTTCTCCTTCATCACCAGCTTCGACGAGTTCTACATCTCCCAGTTCCTCTCCTCGGTCGACACCGTCACCCTGCCGGTGCGGGTCTACAACTCCCTCACCTTCGAGATCGACCCCAGCGTCACCGCCGTCAGCGCGCTCCTCACCGCCTTCGCCATCCTCGCCCTGGGCCTGGTGGCCCTGGTGCGCTGGCTCGGCTCCGGACGGCAGGGTTCCCTGCTCTCGGTCGAGAACACGGCAGGGGTCGCCAACCCCGGAGGCGAGGCCGTATGACCACCACCACCGCTCAGCCGACCGCGGCCACCGCTCAGCGGCACCTGCTGCTGAACATGACCGCCAACGGCTCGCTCGGCCCGGACGGCGAGGACCTCCTCGTCGTGCGGCGAGGGGAGGGCCCGTACGTCGACGACGCGGACGGCAGACGCTACATCGACGGACTGTCAGGGCTGTACTGCTGCCAGCTCGGCTACTCCTACGGTCCCGAGTTCGCCGAGGCCGCCGAACGGCAACTGCGCGAGCTGTGCTACAGCCCGCTGTGGACCGGCTCGGCGCACCCGGCGGCGATCGAACTCGCCGAGCGGCTGTCCCGGATCGCCCCCGTCGACATCGAGCACACCTTCTTCTCGAGCGGTGGCGCCGAAGCCGTCGAGACCGCCTGGAAGATCGCCCGCCGCTACCACGCCCTGCGCGGCGAGCCGGGCCGCACCAAGGCCATCGCCCGGCGCGGCGCCTACCACGGGCTGACCATCGGCACCCTGTCGTTCACCGACGACCCCGGCCTGACGGAACCGTACGGCCCGCCGGCGGTCGACACCCGGTTCGTGTCGAACACCAACCGCTTCGGGCTCGCACCGGAGTTCGCGGACGACGAGGTCCACACGGCATGGCTGCTCGCCGAGCTGGAGGCCGCGATCCTGGCCGAGGGCCCGGAGACCGTAGCGATGCTCATCGCCGAGCCGGTGCAGAACCGGGGCGGCTGCATCACCCCGCCCGAGGGGTACTGGCAGGGGTTGCGGGCGCTGGCCGACCGGTACGGCTTCCTGCTCGTCGCCGACGAGGTGATCACGGCCTTCGGCCGGGTCGGGGAGTGGTTCGGCGGTGACCTCTACGGGGCCCGCCCGGACATGGTCACCGTCGCCAAGGGCATCACCGCCGGATACGCCCCGATGGGCGCGACCCTGGTCAGCACCAAGGTCACCGAGGTCATCAACCGGCCCGGCGCGGTCCTCAACCACGGCTACACCTTCGCCGGTCACCCGCTGAGCGCGTCCATCGCCCTGCGCAATCTGGAGATCATGGAGCGGGACCGGATCCTGGACAACGTCCGTGCTCTCCAGGGCGATCTGGCCAAGCGCATGGCGGCCCTCAAGGACCTGCCGATCGTCGGCGACGTCCGCGGCACCGGGTTCTTCTACTCGTGCGAACTCGTCGGCGACCTCGACGGCGGCGGCTTCAGTGACCTGGCCCGCGCCGAACTGATCGTCGAGCTGATCCCGCGCCGACTGCGCGAAGCCGGCCTGCTCGCCCGCGTCTACAACCGCTCCGCGCCGCTGGTCCAGATCGCGCCGCCGCTGATCAGCGACCGCGCCGTCCTCGACCGGCTCGCCGCGATCATCGCGGGCGTCCTCGCCGAGGCGTCGGCCCGCATCTGATCCACGTATCGGAAAGGATTCACATGTACTCCATCGGTCCGCTGACCGTCGCCCCCGGCGAACGCGCCCAGGGCCTCATCCCGGTCGGCACCAGCAGCTACGGCGTGGAGCTCGGTATTCCGCTGATCGTCGTCAACGGGGCCCAGGACGGCCCGGTCCTGTGTGTGGACGCGGGCGTGCACGGCGACGAGTACGACGGCCAGGAGGCCATACGGCGCGTGCTCGCCGAGATCGACCCGGCCACCCTGCGCGGCACCGTCGTCGGCATCCCCTGCCTGAACACCCCGGCCTTCGAGGCGGCCGCCCGCGCGAGCGGCATCGACCACCTCAACCTCAACCGCATCTTCCCGGGCGACGCGGAGGGCTCGTACTCCCAGCGCCTGGCCGCCACCTTCGTCGAGCAGGTCGTCCCCGTCGTCGACGCCGTGGTCGACCTGCACACCGGTGGCGCCTATGGCGAGATCGCCCCGCTGGTCATCCTCCAGGGCGGTTACGAGGACCTGGCGACGGACATCGCCCTCGCCGCCGGGCACGAGCTGGTCTGGAAGGGCGGCAAGTGGGGCGGCACGGTCCGCCACCCCGTCCTCGAGGCCGGCAAGCCCGCCATCACCATCGAGTGCGGTGGCGCCACGTACCGCGAGGCCAACGTCGAGCACCACATGCACTCGATCCGCAACATCCTGCGCCGGCTCGGGATGATCGAGGGTGAGGCGGAGCTGCGCGAGAGCTACACGACCGTCTCCGGCACCTTCGCCCGGTCCGCCGCCGGCGGCTTCTTCGTCGCTCACGCCGAGCCGGGGGAGACCTGCAAGGAAGGCGACAGAATCGCCACCATCACCGACCACTACGGCAACACGCTGGAGGAGGTCACCGCACCGCAGGAGGGCATCGTGCTCTGGGTGCGCCGGATCCGTACGGTCCGTCCGGGCGACGAGGTCGTCATCTTCGGTGAGGTGCAGGGGGAGATCCGGCCATGAGCGGCGAACTCGAGCTGACCGAGCTGCTGATCGACGGCAAGCACAGACCTGCCGCCGACGGACGCTCCTTCACCGTCCTGGACCCGTCCGACGGCACGGTCATCGCCCAGGTGGCGCTGGGCGGCAAGGCGGACGTGGACCAGGCGGTGGCCGCGGCGAGAGCGGCCCTCACCGCCCCCGAGTGGGCCCGGATGCGGGCCGCCGACCGGGGCAGGATCCTGTACCGGATCGCCGAGGCCATCCGCTACCAGGGTGAACGGCTGGCCCGGCTGGAGAGCCAGGACGTCGGCAAGCCGCTCCGCCAGGCCAAGAACGACGTCGAGGCGGCGGCCCGCTACTTCGAGTTCTACGCGGGCGCCGCCGACAAGCTCGGCGGCACGACGATCCCTCTGGGCCCCGGCCTGATCGACTACACGGTCCGTGAGCCGATCGGTGTCTCCGGCCAGATCATCCCGTTCAACTACCCGCTGCAGAACACCGCGCGCGGCTCCGCCCCCGCGCTGGCCGCGGGCTGCACGGTGGTGCTCAAGCCGTCGCCCGAGGCGCCGCTCACCCCGCTCGAGATCGGCAGGATCGCCCTGGAGTGCGGTCTCCCGCCGGGCGTGCTGAACGTGGTCCCCGGTGACGGCGAGACCGGAGCGGCCCTCGCCGGCCATCCGGACATCAACCAGGTCACCTTCACCGGCTCGGTTCCCACGGGGATCAAGGTCGCCCAGGCCGCCGCCGCCAACGTGGTGCCGTCGGTCACCGAGCTGGGCGGCAAGTCGCCGGTCGTCGTCTTCGCCGACGCCGACTTCGACCTGGCGCTGACCGCGGTCGCGGCCTCCGCCTTCGGCAACGCGGGCCAGACCTGCTCGGCCGGTACCCGGCTGCTGCTCCAGCGCGGCGCCGAGGAGTTCCTCGAGAAGCTGGTCGCGCACGCCGCGTCCCTGCGCGTCGGCCCGGGGCTCACCGACCCGGACGTCGGCCCGCTGGTCGCCGCCCGGCAGCGCGACCGGGTGCTGGGCTACCTGGACGTGGCCCGGCAGGAGGGCGCGACGATCCCCGTCGGCGGCGCTCCCTCCGACCCTGCCCTGGCCGACGGCTACTACGTCGCGCCGACCGTCATCACCGGCCTGACGAACGACGCCCGGTGCGCCCGCGAGGAGATCTTCGGACCCGTCGTCACCGTCATCGAGTTCGACGACGCCGAGGAGGCGCTGGACATCGCCAACGACAGCCCGTACGGCCTGGCCTCGTACGTCTGGACGCGTGACATCGACAAGGCGATGCGGCTGGCCGAGGGCATCCGGGCCGGTCAGGTCTACGTCAACGCGACCGGGGTCGGCACCGGTGTCGAGCTCCCCTTCGGCGGCTACAAGCACAGTGGCTGGGGCCGGGAGAAGGGCCTGGCAGGCCTGGACAGCTACCTGCAGACCAAGAACGTCTGCATCGGGTTCGGGAGCCGGTCATGAGATACCGCACCCTGGGCGAGCGTGGCCCGGCCGTCTCCGTGGTCGGCGTCGGCGGCAACAACTTCGGCTCCCGCCTCGACGAGGAGGGGACGAAGGCCGTCGTCCACGCGGCCCTGGATGCCGGGATCACCCTCTTCGACACCGCCGACATGTACGGCGGGTTCGGCGAGAGCAGCAGCGGGCGCGGCGACGGCGAACGGCTCCTGGGTGCCGCCTTGAAGGGGCACCGGGACGATGTCGTCCTGGCCACCAAGTTCGGTATGGAGATGGGGCCCGAGGCCGACCTGTACGGCCGGCGGGGCGCCCGCCCCTACATCCGGTACGCCGTCGAGGCGTCTCTGCGCCGCCTCGGCACCGACCGGATCGACCTGTACCAGTACCACGAGCCGGACGGCGTCACCCCGCTGGACGAGACCGTCGCCGCGCTCCAGGAACTGGTGGACGAGGGCAAGATCGGCTACATCGGCTGTTCCAACCTCGCGGCCGACCGCCTCACCGACGCCTTCGTGTCCACCCAGGCCCGCTACCACCTGCTCGACCGCGGTGTGGAGCAGGACCTGATCCCCGCCTGCCTGCGCCACGGCGTCGGCCTGCTGCCCTACTACCCGCTGGCCAACGGCCTGCTCAGCGGCAAGTACCGGCGCGGCGAGCAGCCCCCGTCCGGCAGCCGTCTGTCCTGGCGGCATGGCTGGCTCACCGACGCCGCCCTAGACAAGGCCGAGGCGCTCACCGAATACGGCGCCGAACGCGGCCTGACCCTCCTCCAGGTCGCGATCGGCGCACTGGCGGCCCTGCCCGCCGTCGGCTCCGTCATCTGCGGCGCCATGACCCCCGAACAGGTCACCGCCAACGCGGCGGCGGCCGACTGGATCCCCGACGCGGCCGACCTGGCCGCCCTGGACGCGATCGTCGCCCCCGGCGCGCGCGTCGTCTGAAGTCCCACTCCGTCTGGAAACTCTGCAAACCCGCGAGACTGAGGCTGAACATCATGCGAGAGATCGTCACCTTCGACGCCTATGCGACCCTGATCAACTTCGAGCTCGGTCCCACGACCCTGAAGGTGCTCGAGGACCGGCTTGACCTGGACAACCTGGACGTCGACGAGTTCCTCGACGACTTCCGCGTCATGCGCTTCCAGGCCGTCCTGGAGGCCTACCGCCCCTACCACGAGATCCTGCACTCCAGCCTGCGCAACGCCATGCGCCTGCACGGACTTGAGTACCGCGAGACCGACGGCGAGGCCCTCGTGGACGCCGTCCCCACCTTCGGCCCCTGGCCGGAGGTCCCCGCGGCCCTGCGGCAGCTGAAGACCAAGTACGAGATCGCCATCATCTCCAACACCGACGACAACCTGATCGCGCGGAACGTCGAGAACATCGGCGTCGATTTCGACTACGTCATCACCGCCCAGCAGGCCGGTGCCTACAAGCCGGACCGCCAGGCCTTCAAGCACGCCTTCCGGACCATGGGTGTCGAGCCGTCGCAGGTCATCCACGTCGCCCAGGGCTGGGAGTACGACCACATCCCGACCCGCGACCTGGGCCTGAAGCGCCGGGTGTGGATCAACCGCTACGGCCGCAAGGGCAGCGCCGACTACCAGCCCTACGACGAGCTGCCCGACCTGTCGGGCCTGCCGAAGCTGCTCGGCTGCTGACCGACGGCTCACCGGCGAAACAGAGCGAGAAGACAGAGGACGCACGCCATGAAGCAGATCCCCTACTGGATGGACACAGCCCCCGCCCTGCCCGACCGTTCCGGGAAGGACCTGCCCGACGAGGCGGACGTGGTGGTGATCGGCGGCGGCCTCACCGGCCTGTCCACCGCTTACCACGCCGCCCGCAAGGGTGCCCGGGTCGTCCTCGTGGAGAAGGACCAGGTCGGTTCGGGCGCCTCCGGGCGCAACGGCAGCCACTGCAACCCCGGCATCACCATCAGCCCGGCCCAGGCCCGCCAGCGCTACGGGCAGGAACGTGCTCGCGAGCTCTACGACGCGTTCCGCGTCGCTGTGGACCTTGTCGAGGAGATCGCGGTCAGGGAGGAGATCGACTGCGACTTCCACCGTGCCGGGCGCCTCGGCTTGGTCTGCAAGCCCAAGCACCTCGAGGGCATGCACGCCAAGCAGCGCGACCTGGCCGAGAACTTCGGCCACGAGACGGTCGTCCTGAGCAAGAGCGAGCTGCGCGCCGAGCTGGGCTCGGACCACTACCACGGCGCCCTGCTCGACCCGCTCGGCGCAGCCCTGCACGTGGGCAAGTTCGTCGTCGGCCTGGCAGACGCCGCCGAGCGTGCCGGTGCCGAGATCCACGAGCGCAACGCCGCCACCGGCCTCACCCGCCTCCCTGGCGGCGGCTTCGTGGTGGAGACCATGCGCGGCACCATCCGTGCCAAGCAGGTCATGGCGGCGACGGATGCCTACACCGACAATTCGATGCCGTGGTTCCGCAAGCGGCTGATCAACGTCGGCAGCTTCATCATCGTCACCGAGCCGCTGGGGGAGGCGCGCGCCAAGGAGCTCATCCCCAACGGCCGCCTGCTGGTCGCCCATAAGAATGTCGGCAACTACATCCGTCTCACGCCGGACAACCGCCTCGCCTTCGGCGGCCGGGCCCGATTCGCCCCCTCCAACCCGGCGTCCGACGTCAAGAGCGGTGACATCCTCAAGCGGGAGATGACCGAGATCTTCCCGCAGCTGGCGGGGGTGCGCATCGACTACGTGTGGGGCGGCATGGTCGGCTTCTCCTGGGACCGCATCCCGCACGCGGGTGACGTCAACGGCCTGTACTACTCCATGGGTTACTGCGGCCACGGCGTCCAGATGGCCACGTACATGGGCCGCGCGGTCGCCGAGATGATGGACGGCAATCCCGAGGCCAACCCGATGCGCGGCTTCGGCTTCCCGAAGGTGCCCGTCCCCTTCTACAACGGCACACCCTGGTTCCTGCCGTTCGGCGGCGCCTACTACAAGGCGAAGGACAAGCTGCTCTGAGCCGACGCCGACGGCGGTGACACCACGGGGACTTCCCACGAAGCGGTCGTGGGAAGTCCCCGCCGTGTCACCGCCGCTTCCCCACTCCGTACCCCATGCCCCGACCCGTTCCGAGAGAAGGCCCGCACCGCCATGACCGCCCCAGCCACCCGCAGCGAGCACGACCTGCTCGGCGACCGCGAGGTCCCCGCCGACGCGTACTGGGGCGTGCACACCCTGCGCGCCCTGGAGAACTTCCCCATCACCGGAACGCCGATCTCCGCCCACCCCTACCTGATCGAAGCCCTGGCCGCGGTGAAGGAGGCCGCCGCCCTGGCGAACGAGGAACTGGGCCTGCTGGAGCCGGGGAAGGCGGCCGCGATCGTCGCGGCCTGCCGGGAGATCCGCGCCGGAAAGCTCCACGACCAGTTCGTCGTCGACGTGATCCAGGGCGGCGCCGGCACCTCGACCAACATGAACGCCAACGAGGTCGTCGCGAACCGGGCGCTGGAACTGCTGGGCCGCGAGAAGGGCCAGTACGCGTACCTGCACCCCAACGAGGACGTCAACCTCGGCCAGTCGACCAACGACGTCTACCCGACCGCGATCAGGGTCGCGACGGTGTTCGCGGTACACGGTCTGCTCAAAGCCATGTCTGTGCTCCAGGACGCCTTCGCCGCCAAGGCGGTCGAGTTCCGCGACATCCTCAAGATGGGCCGCACCCAGCTGCAGGACGCGGTGCCGATGACGCTGGGTCAGGAGTTCTCCGCGTACGCGGTCATGATCGAGGAGGACCGCGGCCGTCTCGCCGAGGCCGTGGAGCTGATCCACGAGATCAACCTCGGCGCCACCGCGATCGGCACCGGCCTCAACGCCCCCGCCGGATACGCCGAGTCCGCGCGCCGCCACCTCGCCGCGATCACCGGGCTGCCCCTGCTCACCGCCGTCAACCTGGTCGAAGCGACCCAGGACTGCGGCGCGTTCGTGCAGATGTCGGGCGTGCTCAAGCGGATAGCGGTCAAACTCTCCAAGAGCTGCAACGACCTGCGCCTGCTGTCCTCCGGTCCGCGCGCCGGGCTGGGCGAGCTCAACCTGCCGCCCGTGCAGGCGGGTTCGAGCATCATGCCGGGCAAGGTCAACCCGGTCATCCCCGAGGTCGTCAACCAGGTCGCCTTCGAGGTCATCGGCAACGACGTCACCATCACCATGGCCGCGGAGGCCGGACAACTCCAGCTCAACGCCTTCGAGCCGGTGATCCTGCACTCGCTCTCGGAGAGCATCACCCACCTGCGGGCGGCCTGCCTGACACTGGCCGAGCGCTGCGTGGACGGCATCACCGCCAACACCGACAGGCTCCGCGCGACCGTGGAGAACTCCATCGGCCTGGTCACCGCCCTCAACCCGCACATCGGGTACACGGCCGCCACCGACATCGCCAAGGAAGCCCTCGCCACCGGCCGGGGAGTGGCCGAACTCGTCCTGGAACGAGGCCTGTTGCCCGCCGGGACGCTCGCCGGCCTGCTCCGGCCCGAGGCCGTCGCGGGAGCAAGGCAGGCCTTGGCCTGACGGTCTGACGGTTGGAGGGTCTGAGGGGTTGAGGGTCTGACGTCGATCTCATGGACTGAGATCTCACTGACCTGGGTGAAGTTAAGTAAGGGTTACCTTATATGCTGCGATCAACCCTCCTTCACCCGCACGACAGGACCCCCATGCGTACGACCTCCCGTGGCCTCTTCGCGGCGCTCGCCCTCACCCCGCTGCTGGCCGGCTGTTTCGTATCCGGCGAGCAAGGCACGGGCCCTGAAGGCGGGTCTGCCGGTCGGCTGAGGGTCGCGCTCGCCCGGCCGCCGGTGCAGGCGCTGTCCCCGTACAGCGACGACGCGACCTTGCTGGGCAAGCTTTCCGTGGTCGAAGGACTCACCGCCCTGGACAAGAACGGCGCCGCAGCCCCCGCGCTGGCGAAGTCCTGGAAACAGAACAACCCCACGACCTGGACCTTCGAACTGCGCAAGGCCACCTTCCAGGACGGCACGCCGGTCACCGCCGAATCCGTGGTCAACGCCCTCGACCACGCGGACGCCGCAACGCCCAAGCCCCGCGTCCTCAGCGACGTGACCCTCACCGCGAAGGCCGACGACGCCGACACGGTCACCATCAGCACCAAGGCCGCCGACCCGGTGCTCCCGCTGCGGATGGCCAGCCCGGTGCTGGCCATCCTCTCCGCCAAGGCGTACGCGAAGGACGGCACCGCCAGCCCGATCGGCACCGGAACCGGCCCCTTCAAGGTCACGAAGCTGACCGGTAAGTCCAAGGCCACGCTCGACCGTTACGACGGCTACTGGGGCGGCAAGGCCAAGGCGCCCGGCATCGACGTCACCTGGATAGCCGACGGCACTGCCCGCGCCAACGCCCTGCGCAGCGGCGACGTCGACATCGCCGAATGGATCCCCACCTCACAGGCGAAGCTGCTGGACGCGAAAACCCGTCACGAAGTGCCCTCAGTACGAACCGACAGTCTCATCCTCAACACCGGCAACGGCCTGTTCACCGACCCCGCGCTGCGCGCGGCGGCCCGCGAGGCCGTGGACGGCTCCGCCCTCGTCGACTCGATCTTCGGCGGCTACGCCGACCCCGCGCAGGGCCTGTTCGGACCCGCCGTGTCCTGGACGGTCGACAAGCGCGTCGACGTCACCGGCCGCGCCAAGGCCGCGACACCCGCACAGGTCAGGTCCAAGACGAAGGGCAAGACCCTGCGTCTGGCCGCCTTCACCAACCGCGCGGAACTGCCCGAGGCCGCCACCGTGCTGCAGCAGCAGCTGGAGCAGGCCGGGTTCACCGTGAAGCAGGACGTCCGCGAGTACACACAGATGGAGGCCGACCTCCTCGCCGGCAAGTACGACGCCCTCGTCATGTCCCGGGTGGTGCTCCTCGACACCGGCGACGCGGTCGCCTACCTGGCCAGCGACTACACAAGCAACGGCGTGTACAACATCGCCCGCCTGAAGGACCCGAAGGTGGACCAGGCCATCAAGTCCGCCGCCGGGGAAAGCGACGTGACAAAGCGGCAGCAGAAGATCATGGCCGCCGAGGCGCAGATCCTGCGCACCGACGCCGTCGTCCCGCTCGTCCACGAGAAGGTCATCCAGGGCATCGCCACCGACGTCGAGGGCGTGCTCCTCGACCCGCGCGAGCGCTCCCTGATCGACGTCGACACCCACCTGAAGTAGAGGCCGATGAGCGTTACGTCGGCCGGTACCGAGGCCCGCCCGTCCCGGTGGCACGCGGGTCTGGGCCGCCTCACCGCCGGGGCCGCGCTGCTGACGGCCGTGGCCATGCTGCCCTGGCTGTCGGGGAACGACCCCGCGCTGACGGTCCTGCGGGCCCGCTCCGCCGACCAGGACCCGACCCCCGCGCAACTGGCCGCCGTACGTGAGCAACTCCGCCTGGACGAAGGGCCGTTCACTCACCTCGCAGACTGGCTCGGTGGACTGCCGCAGGGCGACGCGGGCACCTCCTGGGTGTCGGGCGAAGCGGTTCTCCCCCAGGTGACGGCGGCCTTCGCGGTCTCCCTCACCTTGATGCTCGGCGCGCTCGTGGTCACGATCGCCGTGGCCGCACTGGTCGGCGCCCGCACCCTGTACCTCGGCTCCCGGCGACGGCTGCACCGGGGGAGAGGGGGCGCCGGGGCCGCCGTCCTCGCCGCGCTGCCCAAGTTCCTGCTCGCCTCCCTGCTCGCCACCGTGTGCGGAGTGTGGCTGGGCTGGTTCCCGTCGAGCGGCTGGGAGGGGCCGCCGTCCATGGTGCTGCCCGCGCTCGCCCTCGGTGTCCCGTCCGGGGCGATGATCGGCGGTCTGCTCGACCAGTCGCTGCCCGCCGCGTTCAACGAGCCGTGGGCGCGGACCTGGCACGCCTACGGGTTCGCGCCCGGCCACATAGCCCGGCACGCGCTGCGCCGCACGCTGGCCGGCGTCCTCCCGCAGCTCCTGCCGACCGTGGTGGCGCTGGTCGGCGGTGCCGTCGCGGTGGAGAAGATCTTCAACATCCCGGGGCTCGGCCGGCTCGCCCTGGAGGCCGCCATCGCCCAGGACTTTCCGCCCCTGCAGACCGTGACGCTCGCCCTCATTCTGCTGGGCATCGCCGCGGGCCTCCTCATCCAGGCCCTGCGCCGCGCTCTCCTCGGCCCGGCCCTGCGGGACGGGGCCCTGCCCGCCCTGCACGCGCCGGCCCTCCCCCGGGGGCGCTCCACCCGCTGGGCCGCCGGAGCCTGTGCCGTCGCCCTGCTCACCCTGGTCGTCGCCGGACTGCTGCGCGACCCCCTCCACGTGGACACGGCGGCCCGGCTGCTCCCGCCCTCGGTCGCACACCCCCTGGGCACTGATTCCCTCGGCCGTGACCTGCTCGCCCGCCTGGGCCACGGTGCGCTGCGTACGGTGGGCACGGCCCTCGCGGTGACGGCGGTCTGCACGGTCACCGGGCTCCTCCTCGGCATGGCCGCACAGGTGGGCGCGGGCCTGACGGAAGTGGTCGCGACGCTGCCGGTGGTTCTCGCCGGACTGCTGACGACCGCGGTGACAGGGCCGTCGGCCTGGAGTGCCGCGTGCGCGGTCTGCCTGGTCGGCTGGACCCCCTACGCGGCCCAGGCCTCGGCCCTGCTCGAACAGGAACGGGCCAGCGGGCACATGCTCGCGTCCCTCTCCTTCGGCGCCGGCCCGACGTACCTGCTCCGCCACCACCTGCTGCCCGCCGTACTGCCCGCCGTACTGCGCAACGCCCTCCTGCGCCTGCCCACCACGGTCCTCGTGCTGGCCTCCCTCGGCTTCCTCGGCCTGGGGGAGCAGCCGCCCACCGCGGAGTGGGGCCGCCTGCTGTCGGAGAACCAGCCGTACGTGGAACTGGCGCCCTGGACCGTACTCGGCCCGGCCTGCGCACTCGTCCTGCTCTCCGTCCTCGCCGTGTCCGGTACGGCGTCGGCAGGGACCGGACACCGACCGCGGCGCTCGCCCTCCGCCATGTCCCCGGTCGTCGGGGTGAGTTCGCCCGGGGAGTGAGGCGAAAGCCCGGCGGCCGCGCGGGCCGGTCGTGGTCCTCGTCGACGGTGCGGGCAGGACGCTGAGCGATTTGTGGCGATATTTTCTGTTTGGCCGATCGGGTGAGGGTTAGTCGACGGGGAGAGAGGGCCGCACCTGCCAGGGGCAGGCGGTTCCGGTCTCGGCGCCCGTGGGGGCGGAGCGCGGTGGGGTGCGTACCGATGCCGCGGACGGTCGGGGTCCTGACCGAGATCCATGGGCGGCGTCCCCGAGATGGAGGAACTCATGAGTGACATGGCGAATGAGGGTGCCGGGCGTGCTCAGCAGGCCGGGCAGACGGCGAAGCAGGAGGCGTCGGCCACGGCCGGCCGGGCGAGGCAGGCGGCGGGCGAGGTCGCCGGAACGGTCACCGAGCAGGCGAGGGCCGTAACCGGTGAGGCCCGGGAACAGGCCGGCGCGGCAGCTCGTGAGCTGCGCGGGCGGGTCACCGAGCAGGCCGAGAGCCAGACCAGGCGTGGGGCGGAGGCCCTGCGGCAGTGGGCGGACGACCTGTCCGGCCTCGCGGACAAGGCGGACGGCGAGTCCTCCGCGAGGACCCTGGTGACGCAGATGGCCGACCGCGGTCACCGTGCCGCCGACTACCTGGACAAGCAAGGTGCGGAAGGCCTGGTCCAGGACGTGCAGGACTTCGCCCGGCGGCGGCCGGGAGTCTTCCTGGGCGCGGCTGCCCTGGCGGGGCTGGCCGTCGGGCGGCTGGCCAAGGCCGGCAGCAAGGCCGACGGCTCTCGTCCACGGCCGTCGGCGCTGCCTCCGTCCCAGGGTGAGCAGGGCCTGCCCGCGGCGGGCGTGCCACCGGAGCTGCCGGGCCACCGGGGGGTCTGAGATGTCGTCGTTCTCGCCGCGGTCCCCGCAGTCGGCGGGCCAGGTCGACCAGGACAGCTCGGTGGGTGAGCTGCTGTCGTCGGTGACGTCGGACGTGCAGCACTTGTTCCGGCAGGAGGTGAAGCTGGCCAAGGCCGAGGTTCAGGAGGAGGCCACCAAGGCGGGCAAGGCCGCCGGGATGTTCGGCGGGGCCGGGTTCGCCGGTTACATGGTGGCCCTCTTCGTGTCGCTGGCGGCGATGTTCGCCCTGGACAACGTCATGGACCTGGGCTGGGCCGCGCTGATCGTCACCGCGGTGTGGGCGCTGGCCGGTGCTTTTCTGTACCGCAGGGGCCGTGACCGGATGCGGACCGTCTCGCCGAAGCCGGAACAGACCATGGAGACACTGAAGGAGGACATGCGATGGGCACGGCACCCGACCAGGTAAGGGCCGATATCGAAAGAACCCGGGAACGACTGTCCGAGGACGTCTCCCGGCTCGCGGACCGCGCCCGGCCGCGCAAGATGGCACGGCGTCGGGCCCGGCGTGTCCGGGGCGCGCTGTCGGGGATGACAGAGCGGGTGATGGGCACGGCGTCCGAGGCGACCGGTCGGGCCACCGACCGGACGCGGCAGGCCGCTCAGTCGGTTCAGGAGTCCACCGGGCAGGCCACGGACACGGCACGTCAGGCGGCGGGTGAGGTCACGGACACCGCGCGTCAGGCCGCCCAGCAGGCGGGTGAGGCCGTACGGCAGGCCCCTGAGCAAGCGGTGCGGCAGACGCAGGGCAATCCGCTGGCGGCCGGTCTGATCGCCTTCGGCGCCGGACTGCTGACCGCGTCCCTGCTGCCCGCCTCCGAGGCCGAACAGCAGGCCGCGAGCCGGCTAGCCGACCGGGCCGGAGAGGCGGTCGAGCCGGTCAAGCAGGCCGCGCTGGACTCCGCCCAGCAGCTCAAACAGGACGCGACCCAGGCCGGCCGGCAGGCGGCGGAGGAGGTCAAGGGCACTGCCGGCGAGGCCGCCCGCAGCACCGCGGAACAGGCCAAGGACCAAGCCGGGCAGGTCACCGACCAGGCCCGCCAGTCCGCCCGGACCACGGCCGACGAAACACGCAGGCAGTCCGGTTCGTAGAACGCCGCCGCACGGACAACGTCAGTCGGCGCGGCGGGCGCGGTGACCAGATGGTGACCCGAAGGCGCCACCACGTCGCGTCGTCACTGCCAGTCGAGAGGGTCGCGCCGTGTCTGGAGCCGCTGCCAACAGCGGTGGACGTGACGCTCGGCGTCCCGGACGGCGAGGAAGGCCGCGTCATCCGGCACCTCGGCCGCGGCGGACGCTGTCCCGTCCGCACGGTCGTCCCGGCGGCGGTCGCCGCGGTGACGGCGCCGAAGCGCTGGGCCGGCGCCATGTCGGTGGCGCCGGCGGGTGGCGATCCATGGGGCGGTCAGGAGGATGCCGATGGCCGCTGCCGCGGCCAAGACGGAGATCACGTGCTGAGCGGACACGGTGGTGTGGGTCTTTCCGTGGGGGGAGCGATGCGGACGAGGGGTGCCGGTACCAGGTGGTACCGGCACCCCTTGGCGTGTCGGGTCAGCCGGGCCGCGTGGCGGTCGGGTGACGGCCGGCGGCGGCGCCGGGGGTGTCCTCGTCGAGGCCGAGGACCTTCCCGGCCTGCCCGAACGCGGCGCCGGCGAGCACGCCGCCGGCGCCGAGAGCCGGACCAACCGGCTTGAAAGCCGGAGCCTTCACGGCTCTCACCGCTTCCGGCGGCAGGCCAGCCACACCACGACGGTCACGCCGACGGCTGTCAGCAGCACGCCGCGGTTGTCCCGTGCCAGCCGCGCCCCGTGAGCCGTCCTGTGCCGTACCGGCTCCGGCGCCTTGTCCTCCCACAGCCGGCCGGCTTGAGCCGCTTTCGCGCGGGCCTGCCCGGCGACGCGGACGGTCCTGTCCTTGACGGGATCGGGCACGTTGTCCTGCGCCTGGTGTGCCAGGTCGGCTGCCTTGGCCTTCAGCTCGCCGGCCTTGACGGCGACCTGTTCCTTCAGCTCGCCGGCCTTGGCGGCGGCCTGCTGTGTGACTTCGGTGGCCTTCACCTGGGCCCGCGCCTTGACGTCGGTCCGGGCCGCGAGCGCCCCGACTGTCCGACCGAGCTCTTCGCGGGTCTGCTCGACCTGCTCGCGCAGCTCCTCGGGGTCGGAGGCGGTCTTCTCGTCGTGGGGCGGCTGGGTCATCGGTGAGCACTCTCCTTGATTGCGGCCACGTCGGCCTTCACGTTCTCGATCGTCTGCTCGGGTGCCGGCGGAGCGGCCTGGCTGACCTGCTTCCTTCCGTTCAGGGTCAGCACCGCGGCGATCACACCCAGCACCGCGGTCACGATCAGTGCCGCCGCCCACACCGGCAACGGCACGGCCAGCGCGGCGATCGCGGTGGCCACCAGGGCCTGCGAGGTGAGGAAACCCACCAGCCCGGCACCGTCGAACAGCCCCCCGCCCTTGCCGTAGCGCCGGCCTTTCTCCTTCATCTCCGCCTGTGCCAGGCGGAGTTCGCCACGCACCAGCTCCGTGAGCTGGTGCGACGCCCGCTGCACCAGCTCGCTCACCGGCTCCTGGTCGGGGCCGGGCGCCCCTGGGCCAGGCCCGGTGTGCTGCGGCCGCGTACTCGACACGGCGATCACCTCCCATCCGTCTCGTCCAGCCCGCCGGCCCGCCCTCCTGCGGTTCCGGCACTCGGGCAGCCACGCGAGTACCCAGGACAGCCCAGCTCAGGGCAGTTAGGCGCGGCTCCTGCACAACTCGTTCACCACCGAAGCCGGTGCCTCAACAGCAGCACGGGAGCGCGGCGGGTGAGCCAGGCGCTGGTCAGGCCGATGGCGGCGCCGGTGGCCACGTCGCTGGGGTAGTGGGCACCCGACTGCACCCGCTCGACGGCCACCGCGGCGGCGGGCACCGTGCACAGAGCACCGGCAAGCGGCCAGGAGGGCGCGACGGCGGCGGTGAAGGCGACCGCGGCGGCCGTGTGTCCGGAGGGGAAGGAGGACGAGTCGGGGCGGTCGTCGACATCGTCGTGCGGGATCCAGTCCTTGGGCGGCCTGGGCCGGTCGGCGACCTGCTTGCACAGGCCGTTCGACAGCAGCTGGGCCACTGCCAGGGCGGCCAGACCGGCCGCCGCGGCCTTCCGGCCGCGCAGGCCGCCCAGCCACGCCATCGTCGCCGCGGCGCCGCACCACAGTTTCGTGCTCTCCGCCGCCTCCTCCACCGCGGACAGCACCCTGCCGATCCGCGGCGGGATGCGGGAGGCCGCCTGCTGCGTCAGAACCCGGTCGGCGTCGAGCGCCCCCGTCAGCAAACTCATGTACTGCGGGTATCCCGAAGTGCCACGACTCAAGCGGGGAGGCCCCCTGCGCCGCCTCTCGTCTGCCTCTCGTCCGCCTCTCCAGGGTGATCACGGCTCGTCCAGCCGGCGCAGGTCCTCCTCGTCCCACGTCCTCGTGTCGCGCGGTTCGGTGTACGGCTCCTGGTCCGACGGCAGGCCACCCGCGACAGCCCGCTGCCGTACGGTCTCCGCGTCGAACTCCAGCCCCAGCAGGATCGCCAGGTTGCTGATCCACAACCACACCAGGAAGACGATGACGCCCGCCATGGTCCCGTACGTCTTGTTGTACGAGGCGAAGTTGGCCACGTAGAAGGCGAACCCGGCGGAGGCGACCATCCAGATCACCAGGGCGAGGAAGCTACCCGGAGTGATCCACCTGAAGCCCTTCACCCGCGCGTTCGGGGCCGCCCAGAACAGGAGGGCGATCATGCTCGTGACCAGCAGCGCGAGGACGGGCCACTTGGCGATCGACCAGACCGTCAGCACCGTGTCCCCGATCCCGAGGGCGGTACCGGCCTGACGGGCGATGCCGCCGGTGAAGACCACGATCAGCGCACTGGCCACCGCCAGCAGCATCAGCACGACCGTCAGCCCGACCCGTACGGGAAGGATCTTCCACACAGGCCGGCCCTCGGGCATGTCGTAGACCCGGTTGGCGGCGCGGATGAACGCCGCCACGTACCCGGATGCCGACCACACCGCGAGCGCCACGCCGACGATCGCCATGACGGAGCCGGTGCCGGCGTTTCCCTGCAGTTGCTCCACGGCCCGGCTGAGGATGTCGCGCGCCGAGCCGGGGGTGAGCTGCTTGAGGTTGTCCAGCACCTTGTCGGTGGCCGACTTGCCGGTGAGGCCCAGCAGTGACACCAGGACCAGCAGTGCCGGGAACAGCGACAGCACCCCGTAGTAGGTCAGCGCCGCCGCGCGGTCGGTCAGCTCGTCGTCCTTGAACTCCCGCACCGCGCCCTTGAGCACCGCACGCCAGGCACGCTCCGGCAGCTTCGTCGGCGCGTCCGGGGCCCGCCGCTCCACCTCGGGTCCGGGTCCGGCCTCCTCGGGGGCCGGCACCCCGGGTGCCCGGGTCTCGTTGACGCCTTGGGGGTTCTTACGCCCTGGAAGATGCAGCCTTGCCATGCACCCCCGGGTAACCCGGGACCGATGGCCTACGCCACCGGGCCGTCGGCGGGGCGAGGCGGTCACCAGCGGACGACCGCGGCCACGAACAGCCGCGGTCTCGTGCCCCTTCCGGGCTGACGGCGAGAGCCTCTCAGGCAGCCGTTGCGCCGACCGTGCCACGCCGGTGAACACCGGCTCCCTGAACGGCCGGGCGGCCCGCCTCCAGCACCGCCGCCTGACGGAGGGACAACACCCGTGCCAGTTCGACGAGTTCCTCCGCGGTCGGCCGGACCGGGCCGGCGGCCCCGTCCGCGACGAAGGCCCTGACACGAGGCCCTCGGATGTCGGCGGCGTACGCGACAGCCGCCACACTCCGGTGCTGCCGGCGCATCGCGTCGCGAAGTATCCGGGCCAGCCCGTCCATCTCCTGTCTCCTTCTCCGTAGAGGTGCCGACTCTCCGTGGCTGTGCCGAGCGGTGCTCGGGCGGGGCGCCCGCCCCGCGACCGCGGCACCAGGACCGTCTCATCCGTGTTCCCACACCCGTCGGCGCCATGACCTTCCCACTCGCCCCCACACGAGGTGAGCGGCGACAGGCGGGCGGGTAGACGGGGCCGCATGACGGAAGTGGTACAGGCGGGACTGTGGGGACTGGTGGCGGGATCGGCGTTGCTGATCGGTGCCGTGCTCGGTTACGGGCTGCGGGTTCCGCAGAAAGTGATCGCCGTCGTGATGGCGTTCGGCGCCGGAGTGCTGTTGTCGGCGGTCTCCTTCGAACTGGTCGGAGAGGCGTACGAGCAGGCGGGGTTGGCTCCGGCAGCCGTCGGCACGCTCGCCGGCGCCGTGGCCTACACGGTGGGCAACGTATGGCTGGCCCGCCGGGGAGGCCGCCACCGCAAGCGCTCCGGCCACCAGCAGGCCCAGCCGTCCGAAGCCCAACACGGCGGTTCCGGGACGGCACTGGCGCTCGGCGCGCTGCTCGACGGTGTTCCCGAGTCCGCGGTCATCGGCGTCAGCCTGCTCGACGGCGGCGCGGTCAGTCTGGTGACCGTGGCAGCGGTGTTCATCAGCAACGTCCCCGAAGGACTGTCCAGTTCCGCGGGCATGAAGAAGGCCGGGCGGGGCAGGGCGTACGTCTTCGGTGTGTGGGGCGCGATCGCGGCGGCCAGTACCGTCTCCGCCGTCCTCGGTTACGGCGTGGTCGGGAACTTCTCGCCGTCCGTGATCGCCGCCGTGACAGCGGTCGCCGCCGGAGCGATCCTCGCCATGATCGCCGACACGATGATCCCCGAAGCGTTCGAGGACACCCACCTCGCCATCGGCCTGATCACCGTCTGCGGCTTCCTGGTCTCCTTCGCCCTCTCCCACACCTGACCGTCACGGTCACGCGGCCACCGCCGGGTGTCGTCCGCGGTCTGACGAGGTACTACTGGGCGCTGGTGCGGGCCAGTGCCTCCAGTGGACCCGCGAGGACGGGGGAGAAGGCGAGTTCGGCGGCGCCGATGAGCACGGCGTCGTCGCCGAGTCCGCCGACGCGCAGTCGCAGGTTCTCGCGGGAGGCCGTGAGGGCATGGCGATTGATGCGGCTGCGTATCTGGGCAGCCGACCCGAGATACACCTCGCGGAGCGTCCCGCCGAAGATGACGGTGCGGGGGTTGAAGATGTTGACCAGGGTGGCGACGCCGATGCCGAGCCAGTCGCCGATGTCCTGCAGGGCGGCGCGGGCGGTGATGTCACCCCGGTCGGCGGCCTCGACCACCGCGCGTACGGCCTCCCGGCCGGTGGGCGAGGGATCGCGCTGTGCGGCCTGGAGCAGGGCCTGCTCGCCGGCCTCGGCTTCGAGGCAGCCGTGCGCACCGCATCCGCAGCGTCTGCCGCCGCGCGGGTTGACGACCATGTGCCCGACCTCGGCGCCGTATCCGCTGTCGCCGCCCAGGAGTTGGCCGCCAGTGATCACGCCGCCGCCTATGCCGATGTCCCCGTGCAGGTACACCAGGTCCTGGCAGCCGGTGCCGGCACCGCGCAGGTGCTCGGCGAGGGCGCCGAGGCTGGCCTCGTTCCCGACCGAGACGGGAAGACCGAGACCCAGCCGACGGGTGAGATCCTCGCCGAACTCCTCGTGCTCCCAGTCGATGTAGGGCGCGGCACGGACCAGGCCGTCGGGGCGGCGCACCATCCCGCGAACGGCGGCGCCCACGCCGACGCAGACGGTTCCCTTCCGCGCCGCGTCCACCAGGTGCCGGGCGAGGCCGGCGAGGATCTCGGCCACGTCACCGGCGCCGCGACGAACCGGATCCGTGCGGGTCTCCCTCCGGTCGAGGAAGACTCCGCCGAGGCCGATGCGCGCGGCGGCCAGCCGGTCCACGCCGACGTCGAGGGCGAGCACGTACACCTGGTCGGTCTCGGGCCGTACCACCAGGGACGGCCGGCCCGCCCTGCCGGTGTCACGGGGCAGTTCCTCACGGACCAGGCCGACCGAGGCCAACTCGCTGACCAGGCCGAGGATGGTGCTGCGGTTCAGGCCCATGCGGTCGGCCAGGACCGCCCGCGACATGGACCCGCCGATGTGCACATGGCGGAGCAGGGTGCCGAGATTGTGCCGGCGGATCTCCTCCTGTGAGGGACCGGCTTTCATGCTGCTAGAGACCTCATCGTTGTACGGCCCGGCGACGGGAGAGGGCATCCACGCCTGCGGCCACCAGCAGAACCGAGCCCGTGACAGCGTACTTGACCCCTGAGCTGTACCCCATCAGTCCCATGCCGTTCTGGATGACCGCGACCACCATGCCGCCGAGCACGGCGTCCACCACCCGGCCCCGTCCGCCGAACAGGCTGGTGCCGCCGATCACTGCGGCGCCGACCGCCAGCAACAGCACGTTGCTGCCACCGGTGTTGGGGTCGACCGAGTTGCCCCGGGACGCGGCGATGATGCCGCCGACCGCGGCCAGGGAGGAGCAGATGACGAACGCGCAGATGCGGATGGCGGCCACGTTGATGCCGGCCCGGCGGGCCGCCTCGGCATTGCCGCCCACCGCGTAGATGTGCAGGCCGAAGGAGGTGCGCTGGAGCAGGAACGTGCCGGCCACGAGCAGGACGGCGATGACCGGTACCACGATCGGCACGCCCTTGAGCGAGTCGACGATGACGTTGCGGCTGCGCTCCTGGTTGAGCAGGTGGACGGCGATCGCGCCGAGCACCGCCAGGCCGCCGATCCTGACCGCGATCAGGGCGAGTGGAGCGGTGGCGAGGCCGCGCTGCCGGCGGTTGCGGTTCTGCCGGAGCAGTATCGCCGCGTACGCCCCGACGCTGACGGCGAGAAGCACCCAGCCCAGCGCGGGGGAGAGGTTGTTGTTGGCGACGGCCAGGATCGTCTGGTCCCGGATGGAGATGTTGGTGCCTTCCTTCAGCAGCATCAGCACGATGCCCTGGAAGCCGAGGAAGGCGGCCAGGGTGACCACGAAGGAGGGAATGCCGACCTTCGCCACCAGCACGCCGAGCAGCAGGCCGATGACCGTGCCGGTGAGGATCGCCGCACCGACGGCGCCGTACCAGGGCCATCCGTGGTCGGTGAGCAGGATGGCCAGGACGGCGGCGCAGACCCCGCTGGCGTACCCCGCGGACAGGTCGATCTCGCCGAGGAGGAGGACGAAGACCAGCCCCATGGCGATGGCGATGCTGCCCGCGCCCTGGGTGAGCAGATTGGCGAAGTTCAGCTCGGACAGGAAGACCGGTCGCAGGGCGGCGAAGAACACGCAGAGCACGATCAGGCCGAGGACGGCGGGAAGGGCCCCCAACTCCCCGCCTCGAACCCGCTCGACATAGTTTCGGGCGACCGAGCGCAGACTCGCGGCTCCAGCCGCTCCGTCCCTCTTCGACGTGCCGGGGCTGTCCGGCGACTCTGGCTTCTCGGGGGCGACGGCGGCGGTCATGCGGTGGCTCCGTTGGTGGTGGCGAGGCCGAGATCTCCGCTGCGGCCTGAGGTGATGAGTTCGACGACCTGGGCGTGCGTGACGTCGGACGTCCGGATCTGGGCGGCCATCCGGCCCAGGTAAAGGGCGGCGATCCGGTCGGACACCGCGAAGACGTCGTTCATGTTGTGCGAGATCAGGACCACGGCGAGGCCGTTGTCGGCGAGTCGCCGCACCAGCTCGAGGACCTGCGCGGTCTGCGCCACACCGAGCGCGGCGGTCGGCTCGTCGAGGATGACCACCTTGCTGTTCCACAGCACGGCCTTGGCGATGGCCACGGTCTGCCGCTGGCCGCCGGAGAGACTGGAGACCTGCTGGCGGATGGACTTGACGGTGCGGACCGACAGCCCTTCGAGAGTCTTGGCGGCCATTTCCTCCATCGTGGCGTCGTCCAGGACCAGGCCCCGGCGCTTCTCGCGACCGAGGAACATGTTCTGCACGATGTCGAGGTTGTCGCAGAGCGCCAGGTCCTGGTACACGATCTCGACACCCAGGGCCGCCGCGTCGCGCGGGCTGTGCACCTGCACCTGCTCGTCCTCGAACCAGTACTCACCGCCGTCGATCGGGTGGATCCCACCGATGCACTTGACCAACGTGGACTTGCCCGCTCCGTTGTCGCCGACCAGGGCGGTCACCTCGCCCGGGTGGACGTCGAAGGACACGTCGTGCAGCACCTGCACCGGGCCGAAACTCTTGTCGATCCCGCGCAGTCGGAGGATCGGGGTCGCTGTCATGGGGGACGGCTCCTTACGGTCGTGAGGTCGCGGGCCCCGGGGGCAGGGCCCCGGGGCCCGCGGACGGCCGGTCCGGACCGGAGATCGGTTAGGACCGGCAGGTCAGGGACTACTTGATGCCGGCCTTGGTGCACAGGGCGGCGTACTTGCCCGTGCACAGCTCGTCCTTGGTGACGAAGCCGTCGTCCACGACGTCCTTGACGTTGTCCTTGTAGATGGCCACCGGTGTCTCCAGCACGGCCGCGACCTTGCGCTTGCCCTCCGGGTCCTCGACCGTCGCGTTCGTCTCGCCCTTCTCGCCCTTGGCGAGCGAGATGGCGAGCTTGGCCGTGGCGTCCGCCTCCTTCTTGACCGCCTTGTAGACGGTCATGCACTGGTCGCCCGCGAGGATGTTCTGCAGGCCCTGCACGGTGGCGTCCTGGCCGGTGACGGGGACCTCTCCGTTGCGGTTCTGCTTGCGCAGCACGGCGATGGCCGCGTTGCCGAGACCGTCGTTAGCGGCGAGCACGCCGCCTATCTTGCGCTCGCTGGTGAGCATCTGCTCGAAGATGGTGCCGGCCTGCGCGTTGTCCCAGTCCGGGACGGACTGGTCCGGGCCCTTGACGTACTCGCCCGACTTGTACTTCGGGTCGAGCACGCTGTTGTAACCCTTCGCGAAGAGGGTCGCGTTGTTGTCGGTCGGCGAGCCGTTCAGCGTGGCGATGACCGGCTTCTTGGCCTTCATGTCGCTCAGGCACTTGCTGAGCCCCTCGCCCTGCAGCTTGCCGACCTCGGTGTTGTCGAAGCTGACGTAGTACTGGGCGGAGCCGCCCAGGGTGAGCCGGTCGTAGTCGATCGTGGCGACGCCCTGGGTCTTGGCCTTGTCCAGTACGGCCTTGCCGGTGCCGCTGTCCAGGTTCACGATCACGAGCACGTTGACGCCGCTGGTGATCATCTGGTCGGCGATGGTCTGGAACTGCTGCTTGTCGCCCTGCGCGTTCTGGATGTCGTAGTCGACGCCCGCGGCCTTGAACGCCTCGGAGAGGTACTTGCGGTCCGCGGTCTCCCAGCGAGCCGACGACTTGCTGTCCGGGAGGATCACGCCGATCTTCGGCTTCTTGGCGTCGGAGCCGGAGCCGTCGGCACTGGACGAGGAGCCGCCACAGGCGGTGAGCGAGCTGACCAGTGCCACCGAGGCAGCGGTGACGAGGAGTCCCTTGCGCATGGGCAGGGTCCTTTCTGGGGTTACGGCCGGACGACCGGACGCACGAGGGTGGTGAGGAAGGAGGAGAGACGCGCTCTCGAGGGAGTCGCCGGGTCCGGATTGTCCGTCCGGCTGAATGTTGTGAGCGGGAACTTACGACGCTTCCGAGCCCGTGCGCCAGAGGTGGGAGCCGAGAATTTGTTGGTCGCGATAACAATCAGGTGACGTGGCTGAAACGGAGGGATGCCTGTCCGTTCTGCCTGGAAGGTGGCTTCCGGCGCGGTCCACGGCGCCTGCGGCTCGGGGGCGGCCGGTCCGTCGGTTCGGCTGTCCGGGCCAGTCGATCAACCGCCCTCATGGGCACACGTGCCCTGGGGGCGCGGACGGCGCGGGGCCGGGCGGGAGGAGGGACGCGACGGCAGCCGGCCGGACAGGCCGCCGTCCACATCGCAGTCCAGCGGTGTGGACGGCCAGCCGCTGAAGGAACTCAATGTCCTTGCGGGCAACGCGCGGGTCACCTGATGGCCGGCCTTCGGCATGGTCGGGGTGATGTGACCGTCCGCGGGCCCTCGATGTCCTCCCCGGTGATCCTGCCGCTGGACACCGGCTCGCACTCGCCGAGAGACGCCGCAACCCGGGCCTTGGTCCGGTGGACCATCCGCCAGTGCCTGGAACGACATGGCGACGAGCAGTACACGGCGCCCGGGGTGGATACCTGGCAGCACGACGACAACTTCGGTCGATCCTGGCCGCGTACGGCGGGATCCCCGTGGGTCAGTGGGTGTGATCACCTCCGTCGTGGTGGCCCAGTTCGGTGAGCGCGCGGTCGAAGGTGTCGGTGAAGAAGTCGACGGCGGTGGAGTCGATGCACAGCGGCGGCTTGATCTTGAGGATGTTGAGGTGGTCGCCGGTGGGCTGGACGATGACGCCGAGTTCGAGCATGCGGTCGCAGATCTCGGCTGTCTCCTCGGTCGCGGGTTCCAGGGTGGCGCGGTCGCGGACCAGTTCGACGCCGAGGTAGAGGCCGGAGCCGTGGACGGCGCCGATGATGCTGTGGCGGTGTGCGAGGGTTTCGAGCCCGTCTTTGAGACGCATGCCGGTGCGTACGGCGTTGCCTTGGAGGTCCTCGTCACGGAGGGCGTCCAGGACGGTGAGTCCGGCGATGCTGGAGACGGGGCTGCCGCCGGTGGAGGAGAAGAAGTAGCCCTGGTCGCGGTATCTGGCGGCGATGTCCTGTGAGGTGATCACGGCGCCGAGGGGGTGGCCGTTGCCCATGGCCTTCGCGACGCAGACGATGTCGGGGACGACCCGCTGTTGTTCGAATCCCCAGAACCAGGCGCCAAGGCGGCCGTAGCCGACTTGGATCTCGTCGGCGATGGCCAGGCCGCCGTGGCGGCGCACCGCCTTGTACACCTGGTGCAGGTATCCGTCGGGCAGGGCGACGCCTCCCGCGTTGCCGTAGTAGGACTCGCTGATGAAGGCGCCCGGCGGCCGGCCCGCTGCGGCGAGGTCGTGGATGGCCTGGACGGCCTCGGGCGCGTACGCGGACGCCTCTTCTCCGCGGTGGCGTCCCCGGTAGGGGTTGGGTGAGTCCAGGGTGTGGACCCAGCTCGGCCGGGTGGTGAGGGCGTTGGGGTTGTCAGCGACGGAGGTGGAGACGGCGTCGGATGCGTAGGTCCAGCCGTGGTAGGCCTCACGGAGGGCGAGGACGTCGGTGTGGCCGGTGGCGCCGACGGCCAGGCGGATCGCCAGGTCGACGGCTTCGGAGCCGGAGTTGACGAGGAAGACGGCGTCCAGGGGGTCGGGCAGCAGTGCGGCCAGCCGCTCGGTGAACTCCACGACGGCGGCGTAGTGGAAGCGGGAGTTGGTGTTGAGCCTGCGCAGTTGCCGTGAGATCGCCTGTTCCACGCCGGGGTGTGCGTGGCCGAGGGGGGTGACGTTGTTGACCATGTCCAGGTAGGACCGTCCGTCCGTGGAGATCAGGTGGTGCCGCCAGCCGCGTTCGATGCGGGGCGGGTCGTCGTAGTAGTGCTCCTGGACGGTGGCGAAGGAGGCGTCGCGGCGGGCGAGCAGGTCCGGCTGCGGCGGGGCGGCGGTGGCGGGCGTGCCGATGAGCGGGGAGGGATCGGCGGTGAGCGCGAGCCAGCCGGCGGCGTACTCGGGTCTGACCAGCGGCGGGACGTCGGGGCAGCCTGGCCGCCGCAGGGAGAGGTGGACGTGCGCGCCCGCGGGCAGGGAGACCAACTGGTCGCCCGCGCGTATCGGTGTGCCGGCGGAAAGGCTGGGCTGGACGGCGTCGTTGAAGGCCAGGTGGAGCACGTGCGACCGGCAGGTCAGTACCGCATGGCCGGGTGCGGCGCGGAGCAACTCGGCGTCGCAGGGCGCGCGCAGGGTGGTCGGCCGCGGGAGCCAGAGGTCGATGCCGGTGGCGACGGTCGCGGGTGAGCTCTGGGACAGCGCCGTGGCGGCGCTGAGCTGCGGCTGGGCGTACCGGGTGGCCACCGCGGCAGTGCCCTGTGCGAGGAGAGAGGCTGCGAGGCGGTCCGCGGCGCTCTCGTCCAGCCAGGCTCCGTGGTCCATGGCGTCGGCCTCGGTGGAGAGGTCGAGTACGGCCACATCGGTGGGCTCCGGCTCTGCCAGCAGGGGTTTGACCGGCGGCGGGGCGGGGGTCCGGCCTTCGGCCAGGCCGAGGGTCTCCTTGATGAGACCGGTCATCACCGCGGACGGCACGTCGACGGCCTGCTCGAAGATCCGCCACTCGTGGTCGAGGTTGGCGTGCACGTAGGCGTTGTCCGCGTCGACCGCGGCCTGGTGCCGCCCGCTGACGACGAGGGTGGCGGCCCGGAGCACGGTGAGCGGCCACAGGGCCGCCGCCTCCTCGGCGGACAGCGGGCGGACGTCGTGAAAGGCGCGGATCGCGGGGAGCACGTGGTGCGGTTCCATGCCGTCGTGGTGCAGTGTCGAGGACAGGGTCACCGCGAGTTCGCACACCGCCCAACTCACCGTCACGTCCCCGAAGTCGATGATCCCGTCGGGCAGGGGGAGCCGACTGCCGGGTGAGCGGACCAGGTTGTCGTCGGTGAGGTCCAGGTGTACGGCCTGCCGCGGCAGTTGGTCACCGACCTTGCCCACCTCGGCCCACGCCTCGTCCGTCGCCGCCCGGACAGCGGCGCGGCGGGCAGCTTCCGGGATGTGCTCGAGGAGTCGGCCGACGACGCGGTCCGCGTACCGCAGGTCCCACTGCAGCACGCGCTCCAGCCCGGGGTGGCGGAAGGTCCTGAGCGCGGTGCTGACGCGGCCGGCGACGCGTCCCATGGCGGCGACCGTGCGGGGGGAGAGGTGGCGCCGCCCCGAGAGGGTCCCGCCGTGCAGATAGCGCAGCAACCGCGCCGTGGCGGGGCCGTCGTCGGTGTGCACGGTGGCGATCCGCGGGGAACCGTCCGGCGCCCGCAGGACCGTGGCCAGGCGCAGGTCCGGGTGAGCGGTGGCGATCAGGTCGGCGGCGGTGTCCTGGGCGTCGATCTCGGTGTCGCCGAACGCCGGATTCGCGATCTTGAGCACCGCCGCGGGCGTTCCGTCGTCCTGACGGAGCAGGAAGTTGGCGTCCTGCTGGCTGCCCAGCGGCTCGGCACGCGCGGTGATCTCGAAGCTCGCGGCGGCGATGCGCTGGGCCTGGTCCGGTGTCACCCGAGGGGCTGCGAGGGCCCCGCGTGCGAAGAAGTCGACGGTGCGCGGCTGATGGTGCGTCATGACGTGTCTCCTCGGCTGTCGGGTGATGAGGGGTGCGGTGGCATGGCCGGGACTGTGCGCGTGACGCGTACCGTCCGTAGCCCGCGCGTGAGGGCCGGGTTCGTCTGCCGTGGTCACCGGGGCGCTGCGGTGGCGTCACTTCTCGTCCTGATCCCCGTGGGGAGTCCGTCCGGATGTGACGGGGGCGATGCACACGGGCCTGGTCGGGCCAGGTGACTCGGGGCAGCACGGTCAGGGCGGGCGCCGGGCCGTTTCAGCCCGGACGGTCGCTTCCGCGCTGCCGTGATGTGCTGACGGACACGACGGTTCGGCCGGCAGGCACACGGGTGGGTGGACAGACCTCGAGCGACGTGAACACGGCGCTGCTCAGCCGACGTTCCAGAGGAACCGGTGCGTGTGAATGCCGAAGTAAGGGAAGCTCTCCACCGTTGTCACGCCCTCGATGGGACGCACGACGTCGTTGATGAAGTCCAGCAGGTCCCGCGGACGCCGGCAGACGGCTTCAGCGAACAAGTCGAAGGTGCCGGCGGTCAGGACGGCGTAGACGACCTCATCGTGGCGTGAGAGCTCGTCGGCCACCGCTCGCGGATCGCCGTCGACGCCCAGCCCGAGCATGGCCATGGCCTGCCCGCCCATGGCCATGGGGTCGGTGACGCCGACGACCTGTACCGCCTTGGTGTCGATCAGCCGCTGCAGCCGTTGCCGGGCGGCCGACGCCGACAGGCCTACCTTCGGCCCGAGATCGGCGTAGGGGATGCGACCGTCGGTCTGCAGTTCGCGCAAGATGGCCCGATCGATGTCGTCCAGGACACTCACCTCCTAGGTGCGCGAACAGCTAAGCACTCGATCGATTCACGCGCAATGCACCCCTGACGCATTTGATTTACTCGCCACTGGAACAGAATCGATCGTTCGGATCTTGGGTCGCGTGGAACCGGACATCGAACCCGCCCCGCCTGCGGTGTCGCTCGTCGACAGCCCTGCCGAAGCCCCGGCCAGGAGGCGACGTTCGAGGGCAGCGACTGGCGCGGACGACCCAGGGCGGTCAACTCCACGACTGGTACATCCAGTGGGCGGCAGCCAGCCGATTTTCGGACGGGTGATCGCGACGCCGGGCCCGCTGTCCGAAGATGTGCGGCGCCGTGGGTGCGCTGTCCTCGTCGTAATGAACCGCTCCGGGTCCGCCGGTTCGTCGATCGGTAGGGCGTACGTCGTAGGAAAACTCATCGCGGCCGGCCCAACGACCGTACTCAGGAATCTGGTCAGACGGGAGATCCGTCGGGATGCTCGGAAACGGGATGCTCGGCGCAGCGCGGGGTGTTCGGTGTCGGAGACCACAAAGGGGGGCCACGGTCATGAAGGCGATCGTTCAGGATGCGTACGGGTCGGAGGAACTCCTGGACATGCGTGACATCGACCGTCCCGTACCGGGCGACGACGAGGTGCTCGTCGAGGTACGTGCCGCCGGTGTTGGGCCCGAAGTGTGGCACCTGATGACAGGTAAGCCGTACGTGGCCCGGGTCGCCCTCGGACTTCGTAGGCCCAAGAACCCCGTCCGGGGCTGGGACGGGGCCGGGCGGGTCGAGGCGGTCGGGGCGAAGGTGACCGACTTCAAGCCGGGGGACGAGGTGTTCGGCAACTGCGAGGGGTCCTTCGCCGAGTATGCGCGTGCCAGGGCCGACAGGGTTGTGCTCAAGCCCGCCAACCTCACGTTCGAGCAGGCCGCCGCCCTGCCCGTCTCCGGTATGACCGCCCTCCAGGCCCTCAGCGGCACGTCCCGCCCCCAGCCGGGTCAGCGGGTCCTCGTCATCGGCGCGTCCGGCGGCGTGGGAACGTACGCCGTCCAGCTCGCCACGATGTACGGCGCCGAGGTCACCGGCGTCTGCGGGCCCGCCGGCGCTGACCTCGTCCGGTCCCTGGGCGCCACCCACGTCATCGACTACACGCGCGAGGACATCACCGACAGCCCGCACCGCTACGACGTCATCGTCGACAACGCGGGACTTCGGCCGCTGGCCGTACTCCGCCGAGCCCTCACGCCACGCGGCACTCTCGTTATCGTCGGCGGCGAGGGCGGGAGCGGCTTCCTTGGCGGTATGAGCCGTGGCCTGAGGGCCGTCCTGCTCTCCCCCTTCATCGCCCAGAACCTCCGCAACCTCGTCTCCCTCACCCGCCGCGAGGACCTCCTGACCCTGAAAGACCTCACCGAGAAGGACCAGATCACCCCGGTCATCGACCGTACCTACCCCCTCGCCGAGGCACCCGCAGCCATCCACCACCTGAGGCAGGGCCACCCCCGGGGCAAGCTCGTCGTCACCATCTGATGGCTGTCCGCCGCAGCCCGGTCAGCGGGCCGGAATTGCGGCTGAGGCGCTCGGCGTGGCCCCGGCGGATGAGGCATCCCAGCAGGGCAATCGTCGTGGTGTCCGGTTCCCGCACGTCACCTCCCCTTCTCTGCAGAGTTCCCAGCACGGTTCTCAGCCCAAGTCGTCCTCACAGGACCCGGTCCGTGGCGGTGTCGGGCCGGCTCCGGCGCCGGTGCGCCGCCGCCGCCAGGTCCGCGCGGAGCGCACCGGCGCTTCGGCCGTTGTCCAGCGCCCGCCACACGAGGTCCGCCTGGGACGGCGGGGCGAGCCCGTCGACCGGCGCGTCCAGATCCAGGTTGGTGGGGAAGGCGTAGCCCTCGGCGCAGGCCGCCACGACGCACCGCAACCAGTGCGGTGGGGCTCCCTCGGCCCTGCGCCGCAGCAGCACCGGATACACCGCGTTCACCATTGCCTCCCGGTCGACGGTCTCCATGGACCGGCCGAACGGCGAGGACACCTGGAGGAGGTTCGCCATGCGCCGCACGCCGGTCGTGCGGTTGGCCCCGGCGGCGTGGAAGAGCGCCGGGCTGAAGAAGACGACGTCCCCCTTCTCCAGCGGCATTTGGACGTGGTGGTCGTCGAAGTACGCCTGGAACTCCGGCCGCTGCCAGGCGAGGTAGCCGGGTTCGTACGTCTGCGAGTACGGCAGGTACAGCGTGGGGCCCGTCTCGACCGGCATGTCGCAGTGCGCGACGGCGCCCTGCAGGGTGAGCGACGGCGCGGCCCGGTGGACGTGGGCCGGGAACGCGGCGGCGCCCTCGTCGGAGAAGAAGCCGAAGTGGTAGTCACGGTGCACGCGTTGGGCAGGGGCGCCGGGGTTGACGACATTGACCTGCGAGGTGAGCTGGTAACCGGGCCCCAGCCACGCCGACGACACCAGATCGGTCACGCCCTCGCCGTGGTACTCGGCGAACGCCTCCGGGTCGCGCAGCGCCAGCTTCTCGACCGCGTTCCACACCCGGTCGTTGGTGCCGGGCCTGGCGTAGTGGTCGCCACGGGCCGAGCCCGCCGCACGCTGATCCGCGATCATCTCCTCGAACACCCCGGTGACCCGGTCCACGACCGACGGATCGGGATAGGAGCGCTTGCAGACGACGATGCCCGGCCCGTCCAGAAGCACCCGGACCAGCTCGGCCTGGATCTCGCGTCGCCCCGCCGGCGTACCCGCCCGCCGGCGCAGCAGTTCACCGTCGTACAGCGGGACGCCGTGGACGACGTCGGTGGCGGAGGGGACCTCCGCCGGATCCGTGGTGCGCTCCACATGGGCGCGGAAGTCGGCCAGATCGCAGTCGGACGGACTGAGCCAGGTCCGTGGACGGTCATGGATGGTGGGCATGGTGCTCCTCTCAGGGCATGACACCGGTCGTCGTGGCCGCCGGCACGGGAACCGGCCTGGTGAACGTGCGGTCGCAGTAGGCAAGAGGGGGACGGTCGCCGATGTGGGTGGCCTCCACGAGCCCGACGATGATGCTGTGGTCCCCGCCGGCGAGGATGTCGTACGTGCTGCAGGCGATCCGGGCCGCCGCCTCCTGCAGCCCCGGCAGCCCCTTCTCGCACGGCGCGAGCCCGCCAGCGGCCACCTTCTCGCTGCCCCGCGTGGCGAAGTGCCGCGCCAGATGGGCGTGTTCGGCGGCCAGGACGTTGACGAGGAAGGCGCCGGCCTGGGTGAAGGCCGTGTGTGATCCGGCGTCCCTGGCCAGGCACAGCAGGACGAGCGGCGGATCGAGGGACAGCGAACAGAAGGAACTCGCGGTGAACCCCCACGACCGGCCGTCGCGCGTCGTGGTCGTCGCCACCGTGACCGGAGCGGGGATCCTGCTCATGGCCTCGGTGAACACCCGGGCGGATACGGCCATCTCACGGGGTCCTTCCCTGGGTTCGGCTCATCGGCCCAGCCCGTACCGGGACAGGTCCAGCCGCTCGTTCAGCGGCGGCACCCGGACCACCTCGTCCTCGTACCGACGGCCGGTGCGGTCGGCGTCGGAGAGGACCACGATCACCGAGTCCTCAAGGAAGACGGTGCAGTGCGCCCGGCCCCTCGGACTGACCACCGCGTCCTTGGGACCCATTTCCAGGGTGAACAGCTCGCCGTTCTCGTCCTCCTCGAGGTACAGCATCCGCCCGGACGCCACGTACATGAGATGGCTCTCGTGCGCGTGCCAGTGATTGCCGCGCACCGCCGTCCGGTGGGAGTTGATCACCATCACCCCGACCGTGGGGAAGGGCGGCAGGCTGATGATCTCGCCCCGGGCGTCCCGGTACACGCCCTGGGGCGGCAGGATGCCCTCCTGGCCGGTGAAGAGGGAGCCGTTCTGCTGCTGCGATGCCATGGTTGCCTCCGGTTGCCTGTCAGGATTCAGACGCGTACGCCGCGAGCCGTCTCGGCCGGTGCCCAACGGAAGGACTGCGACACGGACCCCTCACCGCACAGCCGCTGCAGCCACAGGCTCCGGTCGCTGCGCCCCCACCCGTCCCGCCACTCGTGCTGGCCGTCCACCTGGACGGCGTCCAGGGCGTCCTCCAGCTCCGTGATGCCGGCGGGAACGGTCATCGACGGCCGCCACCCGGGGACGGCCTGCCGGAAGGCGTCGAAACGCACGCGGTAGCTGCGGCGGTCGTCGTTCGTTCCGACAGTGCGCACCCGCGCCGTCGGGCGCTGCTGCCGCACCAGTTCCGCCACGTCACGGACCTCGTAATTCTCACCCTCCCGGCCCACGTTGAACGCCTTGCCCTGCACAGTCGCTCCGTCCGCCGCGAGACACTCGGCGATGGCCGTCGCCGCGTCCCGCACGTGCAGCAGCGGACGAGCGGCCCGGCCCTCCCCGTGGACGGAGATGGTGTCCCACCGCCAGGCGCAGCTCACCATGCGGTTGACCAGCAGGTCGCTGCGGAAGGAGGGGCTGAGGCCGTACAGCGTGGCGAAGCGCAGCGCCGTCGTACAGAAGGACCCGCCGGACAGGCTGCGGATCGCCGCCTCGGCGTCGACCTTGCTGCGGGCGTAGGCGGTGAGCGGGTTGACGGCTGCGTTCTCGTCCAGGCCGTCGGCCGCCGCCGCCCCGTAGATGCTGCACGAGGAGGCCAGCACCAGCCGCTCCACCCCCGTGCTTCTGGCGACGCGCGCCAGGTTTCCCGCCGCCCGCCCGTTGATCTCGTGCGTCGCACCCGTGTCGAGCGCGCCGCAGGCGTCGTTGCACAGTGCCGCCAGGTGGACGACCGCATCGAAGCCCAGCAGGTCCTCGGGCGCGATGTCCCGGATGTCCCGCATGGCCGCGCCGCGTCCGGCCGGGTCGAAGTACCCCGCGTCCCAGCCGGTGACCGAGTGGCCGCGGGCGCGCAGGACACCTGACAGGACAGAACCCAGGTAGCCCCGGCTTCCGGTTACCAGTACGCGCATGCCGTGCTCCTTCCTTTCGGGGACGTTGGGGGCGTCACGTGATGGTGAGCTCGGGCAGGGGCGCGACGAAGGCCCCGCCGAACCGGGCGTGCCGGCGCCGGATGTCGGAGGCGTAGTTCCAGGCGAAGAGCACGCAGTAGTCGACGTCCTCCTCCCGCAGCCGGACGGTGTCACGGACCTCGATGCCGTCACCCGGCGTGTAGAGCCCGACCTTGCGCGCGTTGTCGTCCACGATCCACGGGATGTGCTCGCCCGCCCCCGACTGGGCCAGCAAGGTCACGGCGCGCGCCGAGGCGCCGTACCCGCACACCCGGCGGCCGAGGCGGGTGAGCCCGGCGATGACATCGTTCAGACGGCTCGCCGCCCGCCCCACCCGGGCGGGGAACTCGGCCAGGAAGCTGCCGTCCGGTACGCCGGCCGCCGCCTCCTCGGCCAGCAGGTGGTCCACGGCGGCCGTCCGGGCGGGTCGCGGCTGCCCGTCGCTGCGGCGCAGCCAGCAGCGCAGGGACCCGCCCTGCGTCGGGATCTGCTGCACGTCCACGACCGTCAGCCCGTGCTCCTCGGCCACCCGGGACAGCGCGTGCAGGGAGAAGTAGGACAGGTGCTCGTGGTAGACGAACTCGAACGCGCCCTGGTCGGCCATCGGCAGCACGTGCGCCACCTCGACCACGGCGTGACCGTCTGGCTCCAGCAGGATGCGGATCCCGTCCAGCACCCCGCGCACGTCGTCGACGTGGGCGAGGACGTTGTTGGCGACGACCACGTCCGCGCTGCCGTGCTCCTGCTGCACCTTCTCGGCGACGGAGGCGTCGAAGAAGGCTGTCAGGCTCGGCAGGCCCTGGCGGCACGCCTCCTCGGTGAGGTCCGCGGCCGGATCAATGCCCAGCACGCGCATTCCCGCGTCCCGGAAGCAGCGGAGCAGCGTACCGTCGTTCGAGCCGATCTCGACCACGCGGTCGCCGGGTGCCAGACGGCAGCGCCGGACGACGTCCGCGGTGAGTGCGGCACAGTGGTCGAGGAGGGCGGGGACCGCCCCCGTCGCGTACCGGTACGCGGAGAACAGTTCCGCACGCGGTACCTCGTCGGCGAGCTGCACATGGCCGCATCCCGCGCAGCGCGCGAGGTCGAGCGGGTACCGCTGCAGCTCGCGGGCGTCCCGCGCGGAGCCGGTCAGGGCGTTCGCCGGAGGAGTGGGCCGGAAGGAGAAAACCGTTTCGAGTGAGGTCGCATCGCAGGTCAAGCAGCCGTTGCTCATGAGTCACCGTCCGCGCCGCTCGGAGTGAAGGCTGGCCGTGGCAACACTTGTCCGAGCCGATATAGGCGGGCTACGTGATCCGTACACGCCCGCCGAACGCCAGGTCACGGCCCGCGGGAAGAGTGATGCGAAACGCATGGGCATGGCACCTGTGAAAGGTGGGTAACCGGGGCACCTGTACTCCTTGCTCGACCTGTCCCTGGCATCTGCCCGTGGCGACACCACCCCGTTGCGCAGTGCACGGGCCGGTGCCCCGGCTCCGCCGATGGTTGTACGGCTACACAGGGGAGAAGAAGTGGATTTCCGACTGCTGGGCCCACTGGACGTTCAGAGCGGAGGTCGCTCCCTGAGACTGGGCGGCAGACGATTACGGGCCCTCCTGGCCGTCCTGCTGCTGCACCACGGACGCACCGTCCCCATCGACACGATCACGGGCGCGGTCTGGCCGGGCGAGCCGCCCAACTCCGCGCTGGCCAACATCCGCACCTATGTGCACGAGCTGCGTCGCCAGCTGCGCCGACTGGAGGACGGCGCACAGCGTCTGACCAGCCAGCCGGGCGGCTACAGGCTACTGGTCCGGCCCGGCGAACTGGATGTGCTGAACTTCCGGGCCCTCGTCGGCGCGGGCGAACGGGCGGTCCGCAACGCCGATCACGAGGGCGCCGCCGAGTGCTTCGGCCGGGCTCTGCGCATGTGGCGGGGGAGTCCCGCGGAGGGGCTGGACGTGGGGCAGACCCTCACGGCGAAGCTGACCGTCCTGGAGGAGGAGCGATGGTCCGCGGCCTCCGCCCTGATCGAGGCGCATCTCGCTCTGGGCCGCCACGAGCAGGTCATCCCGCGGTTGCGGGAGATGCTCGCAGAGCGGCCGCTGTGCGAACGGACCTGGGGCCGGCTGATGACGGCACTCAGCGGCGCCGGACGCGCGGCCGAGGCGCTGGAGGTCTACCAGCAGGCCCGCCGCCGTCTGCTGGAGGAGTTGGCGGTGGAACCGGGCGGGGAACTGCGCAACTTGCACTCGGCCATACTCAACGGCTCGGCCGACCCGCTGCCTCCGTCCGCTACCGCCGCGGGCGCGGCACGGGTCCGCGCGACGGCTCCCGCCCCCTGCGACCTGCCGACCCGGCCCCCCAGCTTCGTCGGCCGCGAGAACGTCCTCCGGGAACTGCACCGGATCGCGGCGTCCCAGAGCGACGCGGACGCCGAGCGGGCCAACGCCACCGTCGTCTCCGTCTTCGGGCCCGCCGGGGTCGGCAAGACGGCGACCGTGGTGAACGCCGCCTACCAGATGCGTCACCTGTTTCCCGACGCCCAGCTCTTCGTATCGTTCCGCAGTGCCACGGGCGCTCCCCGCGCCACCGGCGAGGTCATGGTGGAACTCCTCGCCGCCCTCGGGCTGCCGCAGTCGGCGATCCCGGCCGACGAGCACCAGCAGACAGCGGTGTACCGCGCGATGGTCGCCGAGCGCACCATGCTCATCGTGCTGGACGACGTGGCCGACGCGGTGCAGATCCGCCCGTTTCTTCCGGGCGCCGGACGCAGCATCGCCCTCATCACGAGCCGGCCGCCGCTCGTGGAGCTCGACGTCCACGAGCGTCTCGCTCTGCCTCCGCTGAGCGACACCGAGTCCCTCCAGCTCCTCGCGGCGCTGGCCGGCCGGGGGCAGGTCGAGGCGGAACCCCAGGAGGCGGCCAGGGTCGTCGAGGCATGCGACCGGCTGCCACTGGCCCTGCGCATCATCGGGGCCCGGCTGACGGCGGGGGCGACGGCATCGTTGTCGGCGATGGCGCACCGCCTGGCGGACCACAGCAGGCGGCTGGACGAACTGGTCGTCGGCGACCTGTCCGTCCGCGCCCGGCTCACGGAGAGTTACCGCGCACTCGATCCGGCGGCCCAGTCGGCCTTCCGACGGCTCACCTCGTCCGACACCTGCCGCGTCTCCTCCGGCACACTCAGGACGGAGCTGGGCATTCCGGAGACGGCCGCCGACCGTGTCCTGGAGGAGCTGATCCACCACCACTTCCTCGTTCCTGAGGACACCTCCGGCCCGGGACGGGGTCACCGGATACCGGAGCTGCTTCGCGCATACGGCCGTGCCCTGCGGCGGCGGGAGACGGCGGTGGTCCCGGTCCGCGGGGGCAAGGACACGGTCCTGCTCGTGTGAGCCGGTCCGCCCCGGCCCTGGTGGAGCCCGTCGTCCAAGGAGCTGAGCCACGTGAACGAAACCGGTGTCAACACCGTGCGGTGTGCCGGTGCACCGGCGCCCTCCCGTGAGGCCGTGCGGGCCCGGATCTCCGTCTGCCTGGTCTTCATGATCATGGGATCGGCCATCGGAGGATGGTCGGCGCGCGTCCCCGAGGTCCGGCACGCCGTCGGCATGGGGGAGGCCGCCTGGGGGCTGGCCAACACCGCATCCACGGGCGGCGATCTGGTCGCCCTGGCCCTGGTCACCGTACTGATCGGGCAGACGGGCATCCGCCGGATGAGCTGGGCGGGGGCCGCCCTCCTGCTGGTCAACGCCCCTCTGATGGCGTCGGCCTCCACTCCGGTGGCCCTGATCACTGGCCTGGCGACCTGGGGGTTCGCCGCGAGCCTGCTGTCCGTCCCCATGAACGCCCAGGCGGTCGAGGTCGAACGGAGCTACGGCCGCCCCCTCCTGTCCGGCTTCCACGCCTGTTTCAGCATCGCCGTGCTGTGCGGGGGGCTGCTGGGCACCCTGGCCGCCGCGCTGGGCGTCACCCCCACGACGCAGATGGCCGTGACCAGCCTGGTGCTCGGCGCGTCCCTGGTGGCGGTGGGCCGCTGGTTGCCCGATCAGCGGCCGGCCCCTCGTGAACGGGGCGAGGAAGGGCCGATGCGGCGCATCCGGCGACGGGTCACCCCGCGCCTGCTGCTGCTCGCGTTCATCGCCTTCCAGGCGTCGTTCATCGAGGGCGCGGTGACGCAGTGGAGCGCCATCTACGCCGCCGACTCCCTGGGACTCGCCTCCGCGTCGGCGGCCGCCGTGTACACCACGTACGCCGTGGCCGTGGCGGTGACACGGCTGCGGGGCGACTGGCTGACCGAGCGGCTGGGGCGGCGCAGGATGCTGTGCCTGTCCTCGCTCGCGGCCGGGCTCGGTGCGGTGGCCGTGGTGGCCTGGCCGCACCCGGCCACCGCGTTCGGCGGGTTCGCCCTGCTCGGGCTGGGCATCGCCTGCGTCACCCCGACCGCCTTCGCGGTGGCCGGCAGCCAGCCCGGGCTGACCGCGGGGGAGGGGGTGTCGGTGGCGGTCGCCGGGCAGTGGCCCGGCTTTCTGCTCGCGCCTCCCGTGATCGGCGCGCTAGCCGGTCAGTGGAGTCTGCGCGCGGCCCTGGCGACGCTGCTCGTCGCGGTCCTGGGTGTGGCGGTCGCCGCCCGCGCGGTGCCGCGGTGAGCGGTGCTCAGGCCGTGGGGTCGATGGGGTGGGTGAGGCCTGGGGGCGAGCCCATGAGGCCGGTGGGGTCACGGGGGTCCGCCGGCTCCGGGGGGTCCGCGGGGCAACGGCGCACGGTGGGCCGGTGCGCCGTGGCCCCCACCTCCGACAGCAGCCGTGCCCGGCTCACCGCCCCCTCCGCGGGAGACAGGTCCGGCTCCCGGACCGACCGTGCGAAGGCCGCCACCGATCCGCGCACCTGGTCCCACGGCGGCACGAGGAGCTCCTCGGTCCGTCCGTCCCGCTCCACGCGGACGGCCGACACCCCGCTCACCGGAGCGAAGGCCCGCTCGACGACGATCCGCCCCTCCTCGCCCCACAGCTCGTACGCCCCCCGGTAGGAGACCCCGTAACCGAAGCCCAGGGTCGCGAGGACACCGTCCGCCGTGTGCAGCAGCGCGGTGCCGGACACGTCCACACCGGTATCCGCGTCCTCCTCGACGCACGCTCCGGCGACCCGCAGCGGCCCGTCCGCGAAGAGCTGCGCCGCGCGGACGGGATATACCCCGACGTCCAGGAGCGCCCCGCCCCCCAGCTCGGGACGGTGGCGTATGTCGCCCGGCGGGGGCATCGGGATGCCGAAGACCGCGTGGATGCCGCGGAGCCGTCCGATCCTCCCGCCGTCCAGGAGTTCCCGTACCCGCCGGTGTCTCGGGTGGTGCGGGAACATGACGTTCTCCCGCAGGACGAGGCGCCGGTCGGCGGCCAGGGAGACGAGGTCCGCGACCTCCGCCGCAGTCACGGCCATCGGCTTCTCCACCAGCACATGCTTGCCCGCCCGGAGCGCGGCCGACGCCCAGTGGTGGTGGAGGCCGTTGGGCAACGGGATGTACACCGCCTCGATGTCGGCTCGCTCGAGCACCTGCTCGTAGCCCGCGGCCGACTCCGCGCCGAAGCGTGCCGCCACGCGCTCCGCGCGCACCCGGTCCCGGCCGGCGACCACGACCAGGTCCACCTCGGGGCAGGCACACATCGCGGGCAACAGCCGGCGACAGGCGATCGACGCACATCCCAGCACACCGGTACGCACCGGCGCGGAGCGGTCCAGTCAGACCACCTCCCGAGCCGGGACGTCCGCCCGGACGCATCCGACCGGCCTGGCGAACATCCCCGCAGGACGGCCCCGCCTCGCGGCAGATGCCGGGCGCGCGGTACGTGCCGGGCCGCCCGCTGCCCGGGTACGCCGTCGCGTTCGGGCCTGCACGGGCGCGCTCATCCTCGGGTGCCCGTCAGCGGGACGGGGCCCGGGGTGCGTTCGGTGGCCATGTGGGCCATGCGGCGGCGGTCGATCTTGCCGTTCGGTGTCGTCGGGAAGCCGTCGACACGCGAGAAGCGGTCCGGAAGCATGTACGGGGCCAGGGCCCCGGCGGCCCAGTCGCGCAGGTCCGGGGCGTCGCGGTCGTCGTCCGTCAGGTAGAAGGCGTGCAGGCCGGTCGTCTGCGCCGTCCGCACGGGCAGGACGACGACCTCCCGTACGCGGGGGTGCCGCCGCAGGGCCGCTTCGACCTCCCCGGGCTCCACCCGGTGTCCACGTACCTTCACCTGGTCGTCCAGCCGGCCCAGATGGACCAGCTCCCCGTCCTCGTAACCGACATGGTCACCGGTGCGGTACCAGCACTCGGGGCCGGGCGCGCCCTCCACGGGCACGCCACCCCCGGCGTCAGGACGCAGGAAGACACCGCGGTCGTCCCCCTGGTCCACGTAGCCGTCGAACCGCTGCGGTCCACGGACGCACAGCTCGCCGGCGCGATCCTCGCGTCCGTCCGCGTCCACGACGAGCACGTCCACGTGCGGATGCGGCCGGCCGATCGGGACGGTGCCGTTGGACGTGCGCGGCCACCGGCGGCGGTCGGCGGGCAGACGGTACCCGGTGCACGTGACGGTCAGCTCGGTGGGTCCGTACAGGTTCTCGACGGTGCTCGCCGGCGCGGCGGCCTGCCATACCTCGGCCTGGTCGAGGGTGAGTTGCTCCCCGGCGAAGAGGCTGAAGCGGAGGTCGGGCATGGCGTTCCCGGGCAGCGCTCGCATCCTGCGGGCGAGGGAGATGACGGAGGGCACCGAGAACCAGTGGCTGATACGGCCGCGGTTGACGAACTCCACGGGGCGCAGGACCTCGTCGCGCTGGGGCACCACGAGAGTGGCTCCCGACGTCCAGCTGACGAACATGTCGAAGACCGAGGGGTCGAAGGTCAGGTCGAACGTCTGGGAGAGCCGGCTGCCCGGACCGATCGCGTACCGCTCGGCGTGGGAGGACAGATAGGCCGCGAGATTGCGGTGCCGGATCGGGACCCCCTTGGGCCGACCCGTGGAACCGGAGGTGAACAGGACGTACGCGACGTCGTCGGGCCGGGCGGCGCAGGCGTCGGGCCACCGTGCGCCGGACGCGGCACCGTCCGGGTGCTCCGGATCGTCCAGTGGCAGCAGCGCGCTCCCGGTGGCCCGGGCCAGCTCCGCCGCCCCGGGCGTTCGCCCGGTGTCCACCAGGACCTCGACTCCGGCGGCGCGTGCGGCGTACTCGTTGCGGCCGGCGGGGACGGCCGGATGCAGCGGTACGACGATCGCGCCGATCCGGCAGATCGCGAGATAGGCCACATACGCGGCCGGCCGGCGCGCAGCGAGCAGTCCCACGGCGCGCGGTGGCCGGCCGGCGGCGCGTACGAGCGCGGTCGCGGTCCGCTCCGCGAGCTCGTGCAGCCGCTCGTAGGTGAGCGTGTGCGCACCGACTTCGAGTGCGTTCTCGTGGGGGAAACGCTCGGTGGTGCTGCGGAACCAGTCAAAGAGCGTTCCCTGGGACAGGGGGTTCGGGGACACGGGGTTCTCCCCTCGGTCGGGCTGAGCGCGGACGGGTGACGGGGTCGGCTCCCACCGGGCCGACGGCATAGGCGAGGGGGACGGGGGAGAGCCCGCGCAGTGTGCGCCAGCGCAGGTGCCGCCAGTTCCCGGACCGTTCCCCCGGCCGGACCGGGATCGTCCAGGGCCGGCCGGCCAGCCCCAGTCCGGTCGCCTTGACGCAGGCTTCCTGCGCGGTCCAGATCCAGGCGAACTCCCGGGCGAGCTCCGCGGCCGGCAGCGCGGCCAGCGCCCGAGGCACGGTCCCCTGGCAGCACCGCCGGACCAGTCCCGGGCTGGGCGTACAGGGCGTCTGGACATCCACGCCGATCTGCGGTGCCCGGCCGCCCGGGGCCGCGGTGAGCACCGCCGCGGCGACCCACTCGCCGCTGTGGGACAGGCTGACGGCGGTGCCCGGGGCGCCGGGAAGCAGCGGCCGGCCCCGAGGCCCGGCGACGATCGGCTCGCGGGTGGCGAGCGGGTGGCCGCCCTCGGCCAGCAGGCGGCGCAGCAGGGTACGGGCCGCCACGTACTGTTCGGCGCGCCAGGCGGGCATGTGCCGTGCCGCAGCGCGGTCGACGGAGGCGGACGGCGCGTGGGCCAGGGCGCGCAGCGGGGCCACGGCCAGGCGCGCCCCGCTCGCCGCGTCGACGGCCTGCAGCGTGCCGCCGCCGCGGTCCGGGCCGGTCAGCACCGTGACCGTGTCCACGACCTCCCGCACCGCCCCCGTCATCGGTGTCATCGGTGTCATCGGTGAAGCTCACTCCAGTCGGCGGCGCACTCCGGTCGTGCGCTCACTCCAGGCGGACCGGGCCGGGCAGGGCGGCGAGCACGTCCCGCAGCGTCCGCTCCGGCTTCGCGGCGACGGCGGCCACGAACCACCGGTAGGCCTCGGCCAGTTCCGTGACCATGCCCGTGTCGTAGACGTCCCGGTTGTAGACCAGCACGCCGCCCCTGCGGTCGTCGTCGACGATGACGACGGGAACCCCGCGACGGGCCCACACCGGCAGACTGTCGCCCACCTCCCGGGCCCTGAGCAGCGGGACCTCGGTGTCCAGGGCGCCCCCGCCCCCGGGGCCGGTCTGACGGACCGCCAGTTCCGGATGCGACAGGTCGGGCGCAGCCGGCGCGGAGGACTGGAACCAGTAGTCGAACAGGCGCAGGAACGGCCACGGCCGGTCACGGTCGAAGGCCGGGTGCACCGCACGGGCGATCTGGCAGAACGACGAGGTGTGGGCGACCGCCTCCGTCATGGTGGCGTGCGTGGCCCGGACCGCGTCGAGGAAGCAGGACGCCTCGGACGTGGGGATCTCCAGGTAGACGTTGTTGGTGAACTGGCCCACCACCCGGCGCCAGACGTCGGCGCCCCGGCCGAGCGTCGTGGTGCCCGCGACCAGCCGCTCGCGCCGGGTGAGGTGGCACAGCAGCACGTGGTACGCCGCGAACAGCGCGAGGAACGGTGTGGTCCGCGCCCGCCAGGCCACCTCGCGCAGCGCCCCGACCGTGCCGTCGCCGAACGAGAACGGCAGGGCCACCTCGGCCGTGAGGTCCGCCTCAGGGGAGCTGACGCGCGGCGGGAACACCGGCCGCGTGGGCAGGGGCAGCAGACGCGCGCGCCAGTAGGCGTCGTGGGCGTCGCTCACCGGGAGGTCGGCGCGCTGCCGGTCCGCGACCTTCCGCAGCGAGACGTCCAGGTGCTTCTGCGGCGCGCACCGTCCGAGGCGCGCCCGGTATGCGTGCATCCAGTCCTCGAAGAACACACTGCACGCCCAGCCGTCCGAAATCACGTGGTAGAAGCTGACCATGGCCAGGTACTCGTGTGCCGACGTACGCACCAGGTGCACCCGCCACAGCGGGCCGCGGGCCAGGTCGAAGACGGCGAACCTCTCCCGGTGCACGAGGGCGTCCAGCCGCCGCGACCGCTCCGCCGGGGGCAGCCCGGACAGGTTCACATGGCGCAGCGGCACCTGCGTCTCGGGCCGGACGTGCAGCACCGGCTCGTCGCCGGCCGAGGCGAAGACGGTCCTGAGCGCGTGGTGCCGATGGGTGAGGTCCTCGAGCGCCCCTTCCAGAGCGGCCAGTTCCAGCTCACCGCTCAGCAGCCGGAAGTCCACCACGGGCAGCCGCGCCGCACCCGGGTCGCTCGGTGCCAGCGCCCTCATCAGCTCCCACAGCGTCTCCTGGCCGGCGGCCAGGGGCACGTGTTCCTCGCGGGCCTGCGACGGGCGGTGTGTGTGGTCGGCGAGACGCATCACTGCTCCCCGGTACGGAGGTGGGCGGTGTCGTCCGGCCAAGCGAAGCCGGCGAAGAGCAGCCCGGGACGGCGTTCGCGCACGGCTCCGACGACCGCGCCCAGATCGAAGATCCACTCCAGCATCGCGCAGCCGGCGGAGTCCACCAGCGCCCGCACCGACCTGTCGTCCCCGAGCAGCGGCCGGACCTGCGCCGCCAGCAGCACCCCGAAGACGGCCGACACGGCCGGCAGACCGCGTCCGCGTGAGCGGCGGCTCGTGGCCAGGGCCGCCGCGGTGGTCAGCGCGAGCGTACTGACCGGGTTCACCCGGAAGCGCCGACGCTCCGGCCGGACGACGCACAGCCACTGCTCGGAGCGCCCGTAGTTCGTCAGCCGCCGGAAGACCGCGCCGAGGGTGTCGCTGCTGGCGCTGTCGTGCGTGACGACGGCCGTCGGCTCGCACGCGGTCACGTAACCGGCGTCGATCAGCCTCAACCCGAACTCGACGTCCTCGCCGCCGGTCGGATGCGGGGAGTCCTCCGGGAACCCCCGTACCGCCTGGAACACCTCACGCCGCACGGAGAGGTTGCAGGTGGCCCCGCTGGTGATGCGGGTGTAGCGCCGGGGGTCCTCGTGGTGACCGTTCAGCAGCCACGACCGGCGCATCAGGCGGTACACGACCGTGTCGCCCTCGGCGAGCACGGCGGGTCCCGCGACGGCGGCCACCTCGGGGGGAGCGGTACGCAACGCCTTCACGTGCCGGTCGAGCAGCTCCGGGTCCGCCCGGCAGTCGGAGTCGACGAAGCAGACCAGGTCGTACCGGGCGAGGCGGGCGCCCAGGTTGCGCTTGGCACCGACGTGGGAGGGCCCCTCGACGTACCTGGCGCCGTAACGACGGCAGCTCGCGCGGTGCTCGGCCGCCTCGGCCGCCGGTGAGTCGTCCACCACGACGACCTCGGCGGGCTCGGCGCAGTACGGGACGGCGGCGGCGAGGCTCTCCAGCAGCCTGCGCAGCAGTTCCACCCGTCCCTTCACGGGCACGACCACGGAGATGCCCTGCCGGATCTCCTCGTCGGGCTGCCGGTCACTCATCTCCGGCCTCCAGGGTGGCCGCACCGACCCGTGGGCGGGCGGTCCGGGAACGGATGCGGTCCGAGACCTTCTCGACGGCCGCCGCGATGTCGTCCATGTCCCGTTCGCCGCCCAGGAAGGCGCTGTGGTGGAGCACAACCGCGTGGGAGGACAGGTACTCCGCGCCGGGATAGGTGCGCCCGCGGTGGGCGGCGACGAAGCGGTCGGCGAGCGGGGTGACGGCCGGCTTCGTCCACGGGCGCAGCAGGGGGCTGCGCGACAGCGGAACGCGCGGGGTGTAGACGTGGACGCCGAGCTCGGCGGAGAGCGCGTCGGCCACCCAGGCGTTGCCCATGTCCCGCGGCAGCGGGTCGAAGACGATCGGCACCTCGTACAGCGACAACCGGTCCTGCTCGGGCCGATGGCGCAGCAGCCGTACCCCGGACGTCCCGGACAGCGCGGCGGCCAGCCGCTCGTAGTTGCTGTTGCGCACCGCGTGCTGCCGGTCGAGGACGCGCAGCTGGGAGCAGAGCAGGGCCGCGGCGAACTCTCCCAGGCAGTAGTTGGAGCCCATGGTGGAGGCGGTATCCGTCAATTCGAGGGCGCCTTCCCGGGGCACCGGCCGGTAACGCCGCGAGTCCGCGCGCAGTTCCTCCAGGACCGGGGCGAGCGCGTCGTCGTCGGTGACGACGGCTCCGCCCTCGCCGCACGTGAGGACCTTGGCGTGCTGCATGCTGAAGCAGCCCAGCCTGCCCAGCGATCCCGCAGCGCGGCCCTGCCACCGTGCCCCGTGCGCCTGGGCCGCGTCCTCGATCACCGACATACCGAGCGGGTCGGCGACCGAGGACAGGGCCGGTACATCGGCCATGCCACAGGCCCAGTGCACGACCAGCAGCGCCCGCGCGTCCACGGAGGGATCCACCGCGTCGGGACCCACGCACCCGGTCCAGGGATCGACATCGACCAGTACCGGCACAAGACCGGCCCGCAGCACCGCGGTGGCCGAGGCGGTCCAGGTCAGCGCCGGTACGAGCACACGCTCACCGTGCTCCAGGCCGAGGGACTCCAGCGCGATCACCAGGGCGCTGGAGCCGTGGTCGGTCGGGACGCAGTACCGCGTCCCGGTGTACTCGGCGAACATCGCCGCGAACCGGCGCTCGGCGAGTTCACCGCGGTAGGGGCTGCTGATCGCCCACCTTCCGCTGTCCAGGACGGACAGCAACGCCTGCTTCGCGTCGTCCGCCGGCTGCGGCCACTCGGGCCACGGCGTGCGCGTGTCACGGACCGGCGGACCGCCGTCGATGGCGAGACGAGGTGCCGAGAGCTGAGGTAGAGCCATGACGTCTCCCCGCTTCAGTGGTTTCCCGCCCGTGGATGGCGGCGCGCGCACCGTTGCTGGAACCGGTGAAACGGCCGGGCCGGGCGGCACATGCCGAGCTTTTCCCGCGGTGATACAGCGCCCGTACGCCGCCGCTACAAGCCGCCCGAGTCATACGGGGGCCCGGTACGACGGACGGCCGGGAACGTACTTACGATGCGTCAGAACGATGGTCACGGCGGCCGTGGCCAACGGTGGGCGACGCCCGCCGGGCGCGGCGTCGCCGGTTCAGCCGGTCGCCGGCAGGCGGTCCGACAACTGCTCCTCCACCACCCGCGCCGCGGCCTGCACCAGCACGTCCAGCGCCGGGTTGCGCGGGTTGTTCCGCCGCCAGGCCACCTGGGTGCACGTTTCGAACGGCGGGGTCCAGGCGACCCGGCGCAGGTCGCCGGCGAGGAGTTCCTTCTCGACGGCGACCTCCGGCACCAGGGCGACGCCGATGCCGTTGGCGACGCTCCGCTTCACGGCATCGAACGAGTCCAGCGCGAACAGCCTCAGTTCGGCGGGCCGCGACACCCCGATGGCCTGCTCGAACCGGCGGTGGTACGCGGCGTACTGATCGGAGCGGACCAGCGTGGCACCGCGCAGGTCCTCCGCCGTGACGCGGTCCGGCGCGGTGAGCGGGTGGTCCTGTCCCGCCACGAGAACCAGCGGTTCGGGGCAGAGGACCCGCGTCTCCAGGTCCTTGTGGCGGCGTACGCAGTCCACTAAGAAGGCGCAGTCGAAGCGGCCGTCCCGGACGTGGGACAGGGCGTCCCCGTCGGTCGGGGAGCACATGGAGATCTCCACGTCCGGGTAGCGCAGGTACACGTACTCGATGAGGGGCAGCAGCCGGTGGCCGGTCAGACTGCCGAGGGTGCCGACCCGGACCGTGCCGCAGGGCCGGTCCCGCGAGGCGACGACGCGCAGCGCGCGCGTGGTCAGTGCCAGGATGTCCCGGGCGTACGGGACCAGTTCGCCCCCGGTCGGGGTCGGTGTGACGCCGTGGGGAAGTCTCCTGAGCAGCTCGGTCCCCAGGCTCTGCTCCAGACCTCGCACTCTGTTGGTCACCGTGGGCTGCGACAACCCGAGCCGGGCGGCCGCTCTGGTGAAGCTCCCCACGTCGACGACGGCGAGGAACGCCTCGAGCTGCGGCGTGTCCATATCCGTACCTCCCCCGGGCCCCTGATCATGAAGCGCTGTGTGTCGCGCGGGTGCCCCGGTCCCTGTCCCGCGCCGGGAAACACCCCATCAAGTGGCCGTATACGCCCGGTACGGAGGACATACACGCGCCGCGACACCGGAGGCGGGTCAGGCGCTCCGGCTGGCCAGGGAGCTCAGGTGGGTGCTCAGGGACCGTACGGTGCACGGCTGGGTGTCGAGCACCTCCGGCCGCAGCTCGACCCGCAACGCCTCCTCGACGCCGAGAAGGAACGCCACGGCCTTCAGGGAGTCCAGGCCGTAGTCCCTCAGATCCGTGTCCGCCTGGATGTCGGCGGCCCGCGTGCCGTTGTCGAGGACCTGTGAGAGGACGGTCTTCACGACAAGCTGGACTTCTTCCATCGCGCACTCCTTTCCTCCGGGACGTGCTCCGTCACCGTGCGCAGCGCCGACAGCAGGGTCCGGCGCCGGACGGGGACGAGCGGGTATCCGCTCCTCTCGGTCGCCAGGGGGTTGCCCAGCGATGCCAGGAGCACCATGGCCACCTCGTCGTCGGCGCAGCGGAGGTAACCCCGTTTGTTGTCCGTGGACAGCAGCGCCTCCAGCGCCGCCGGGTCCATCGTGCCGATCCGCGTCCGGGCCTGCGGCAGCTCCAGCCGGTCGATGATCCGGTAGTGACTGCGCAGGTCCTCGCCGGTGAGGAAGCCGAGCCGGTGACTGACCTCGGCGGCGACGAGCATGCCCCAGGCCACGGCCTCGCCGTGCTTCATGGCGCCGCGCGAGGCGAGTTCCAGGGCGTGGCCCATGGTGTGCCCGTACTCGAAGACCAGTGCCTCCTTGCGTTCGCGCGGGTCGCGGCGGAGAAAGGGCACCTTCGCCGTCACCCCGATGTCGAAGAGGTGGGGCAGCGCCTCCGTGGTGCGCCCCTCGGACACGGCGGCCAGGGCGTGCATCAGCGTGTCCCGCTGCTCCGGCACCACCGCGAGCACGTTCTTCGCCATCTCCGACAGGCCGGTGCGCAGTTGCTCGGGGGGGACCGTCTCCAGCCAGCGCAGGTCGCAGGCGATGAGCGAGGGAGCGTAGTACGTCCCGCTCAGGTTCTTCCCGCCGCGCAGGTTGACGGCCTGCTTCACCGACACCACCGAGTCGAACGCGGCCACGGGCGTGGTCGGCAGGTGGATCAGCCGGGTGCCGCGGAAGAGCAGCGCCGCGGTCAGTCCGGCCACGTTCCCGACCATTCCACCGCCCATGCCCACCACGACGGAACCGCGTGTGACGCCCCGGCTGACGGCGAACTCCGCGATGTCTCCGACCAGGGACAGGGTCTTGTTCGACTCGGTCGCCACGACTTGCACCGTCTCGGTCCTCACGTGCTCCGAGAGGCGGCTGATGACAGGGGCCGCGTGGGAGGCGACCGCGCCGTCCATGACGAACAGTACGGAGTCGGCGGCGCCGGCACCGGCTGCGAGAAGCTCGGCCACGGTGTCCGCACAGTCGATGCCGCACATGTAGGGGACGTCGTGCCCGTCCAACGGTATCTGCTGTTTCAACAAGGTCTTCTACCCCTTCGATGTCGTCGGCCGTGCGCTGCGGCACCACGCCGCCAGTTCCTTGCGGTCGGTCTTTCCGTTCTGGGTGCAGGGCAGCTCGCTGACCACCTCGAGGCGCTGGGGGATCATGTAATCCGGCAGGGCGTCGCGGCAGTGAGAGAGCAGTACGGTGTCGTCCACGCTCCCGTCCGCGGGGTCCGGTACGACGACGGCGGCCAGCAGCGGAACGCCGTCCGGTTCGTCCACGACGAGGGCGACGGCGTTCGCCACCCCGGGACACGACAGCAGCCGGTGCTCGATCTCCCGCAGTTCCACGCGGTTGCCGTGGATCTGCACCTGGGAATCGACGCGCCCGCAGAAGTAGAAGTCGCCCCGGTCGTCCCGGTAGGCGAGGTCACCGGTGCGCAGGACCTTCTGTCCCGTCCAGGGCGCCACGGGATCGGGCACCAGGGCCCTGCGTGTGGCCCGCTCGTCGTCCCAGTAGCCCAGGAACAACGCCGGGCCGCGGAGATGGAGTTCGCCCGGCACGCCCGCACCCTCCACGGGGCTGCCGTCCTCACCCACCAGCATCAGCTCGGCTCCCGCGTGGGCGGTGCCGATCGACAGCCTGCTCTGGCCGTCGGGAAGGGGGCGGGGGACCTCGGCGAAGGAGCACGCCATCGACTCGGTGCTGCCGTAGCAGTTGGTCAGGCGCGCCTCGGGAAGCAGTTCCTGCAGCCGCCGTACCTCGTGCGGGGGGAACTCCTCCCCGCAGAACAGCACTCCCCTGATCTGCCGCAGCTCCGCCAGCATGGCGGGTTCTCTCAGCAGGGGCTGGCGCCAGATGGACGGCACGCCGTTGACCTGGGTGGCGCCCGTCTCGGCCAGGACGCGCAGGAACCGCCGCGGCCAGGGCAGCAACGCGCGAGGCACCGGCACGACGGCCGCGCCGCTGCCGAGCGCCAGGCCGATGTCCAGCAGGGAGAAGTCGAACTGCAGGGGAGAGGTCGTGGCCACCCGGTCGGTGGTGTCCACCAGGCCGTATCCCAGCATGCCCCGGTAGAAGGCCACGACGCCCCGATGGCTCATCACGACGCCCTTGGGGTGACCGGTCGTGCCGGACGTGAAGATGACGTAGGCGGGATCGGTCTCGACCCCGTGCCGCCATCCGCCGCCCCGGCCCGTCGTGGGCCGGCGTTCGAACCGTATGCCGTCCTGCCCGAACACAGCGGAGGCGACCTGCGGCGGTCTCTGACCGGGCGGCGTGTCTTCGGCTCGCAGGTGCAGGGCCGGCCGGACGGATCCGGTGATCCACTCCAGCCGGTGCGCGGGGGTGCGTGGGCTGACGGGTACGAAGGCCGCGCCGAGCGACGAGCAGGCGATGAGCATCGCCATCGCCGAGGACGAGGTGTCGGACTGCAGGATCACCCGGTCACCCACCCGCAGCCCCGCCCCCGCCAGGGCATCCGCGTACTCCTCGGCGAGCCGCGCCAGTCGGCGGTAGCTCGTCGTGCGGATGTCGCCCGGGCCCGCGTACTCGACGACGGCGGGCCGGTCGGGGCCGGTTCGTACGGCCGCCAGCAGGAACTCGTGCAGCCGCTCACCCGCGGGGTGCGGCACTCGCTGGGCACTGACGTCTGCCACGGTCTGCCTCCGTCGTCATGGGCCGTCACGGGTGGGTCACCGCACGGCGCGTCGTCGCCTCGATCAGGTTGCCGAAGGCACGCGCCACCACGTCGGGGCGTGCCCGGCCGCGGGCCGCCGACAGCGCGGCGAAGCGCAGGGCCCGGGGCAGTTCGGCCCAGCCGCGGTCCGTACCGGGGTCCTCGGGCACGAGCCCCGCGGCGGACAGCACGGCCGCGCGGTGGCGCAGATGCCGGGAGGCCGCCCACAGGTCGTCCGCGTGCACGGTAAGCGCCCGTACGTCCTCGGACAGCCGCTCGGCCAGGTAACACAGCACCTCCGCCGGATCCGTCAGCCAAGTGCCCGGCCCGGGCGGCTCGGTGAGCCGGGTGCCTGGAGCCGGAGGCCTCGCGGTCCGCTCCTGCCGTACCAGCCACCGGTAGTGCGTCGGCGGCGGCAGGGACACCGGGACACCGAAGGCGTGCACGTCACGCAGCACCATCTCCGGCGGCGAGTCGGGGACGGGGGTCAGCACGGCACGCAGTTCGGCGTCGGTGAGCCGGGCCGTGTGCGGCCGGTGCTCCCCTTCGGGGAGAAGGGCGGAGAAATGGTCGGCCAGCCGCCACCCGCCGTCCTCCGGGCCTTCCAGCAGGCACCAGTGGGGCACGGCTGTCCTGCCGAACTGCGGCGACCAGGGCATCATGCGGGTGTTCCCGACGGCCAGCACCGAGCCCTGCGCGGCGGTCTCCTCGGCCAGCCGGGAGCGGGCGTCACGCCAGTGGGCGCTGCTGCGATAGGCCAGTTCCCAGCCGCCGCCGTCCGCGTCGCCGCCGCCCGCGGCGTCTCCGTCGAACCGCGTGTGGTGCGAGAAGGCGAGAAGCCCGCCGGGAAGATCCGTGCGCACCGCGAGGCGGACCGCGTCGGCGAGACGCCGGGCGGCGCCGGGGGTGCCGCGGTCGAGATAGGCCACCAGGTTCGTGGTGTAGCAGCTCAGTTCGGGAACGGCGCCGCTCGCGGCTGCGGCCATGGTCACTCCTTCCGGTCAGTCGGCGAGTTCCGCCAGCACGGTGTCGGCGGCGTCCCCGACCACCGACAGCATCAGCTCCCTGGTGCCACCGCCTATGCCGAACAGCGCGGCCTGCGCCCGCAGGTGCTGGACCCCCCCGGCGGCGAACCCCTCCGCGCCCTGGAGTTGGGCGCAGTCGGCGAGCACGCGTTCCACGGTGGCGGCGGCGCTGCTCTTGAGGAGCGCCGCCGCCGTGGTGTCGTGGTGGACGGCGACGCGGTCGCCGAGTTCGGCGGTGAGCGCCCGCAACTGCCGCACCAGGATCAGTGCGTCGGCGAAGCGCTGCCGCACGCCCTCCAGGTGCCACAGGGAGCCGTCGCCGTAGGGACGGGCCGCCAGGCGCCTCTTGGTGTCCGCGAGGACGCGCCGGCACAGTGCCACGCCCCACAGCGCGCCGGCCAGCCGTTCGACCGCGATGTGTTCGGCGAACGAGGCGAGAGCCATGCCGGGACGGCCCACGACGTGGCTGCGGGGGAGCCGCACCCGGTCCAGCCGGATGTGACCGGTGCCCGAGCCGTCGAACAGCTCCGTGTCCGCGGCTTCCACGGTCACTCCGGCCGCCGTCATCGGCACCAGCACCCACGTGAAGCTGGTGAAGTGGCGGCCGGGCCGGTGCCGGGCGAGCACCAGGGCGGCGTCGCACTGGGTGGCGTTGGTGATCCAGCGTTTGGTCCCGGTGACCTCGATCTCCTCCGCGTCCAGCCGCACCGTGGTGGACAGCGCCGACAGGTCGGACCCGGTCGCCTCGTCCGTCGCACCGAAAGCCACGACGGCCTCACCGGCGACTGCCGCCGCGGCCATGCCCTGGGCCGGTCCGGGCGCGGACGCGGCGGCCAGCAGCGGCAGGGACGAGGCGATCTGGACGCAGACGGCCAGGGTCGAGCCGATTCCCACGCGCGCGTCCACCGCGGCCAGCAGGGCACCGAGCCGTGCGCGGTCGACGCCGGCCGCCGGGGACCGGGCGCGGTAGGTCTCGCCCAGCAGTCCGGCCGAGCCGAGGCCGGCCCAGACCTGCCGGCCCGTGGCGTGCCGCCCCATCGAGCCGAGCACGTGCGCGCACCGCGCGGAGAACTCCCCTGCGGGGGTGCCGGCCGACGCGCTCCGTGCCCCGGTGGCCTCCTGGGCCGGCGCGGTCACGTGCCGCTGCCGGCGGTCTCGGCGGTTCCAGCCGCTCCGGCGGCCGTCCGTGCCGCGTTCAACGCCTGCCACAGACTGCCCGCGGTGGCGAAGGTGGCGTCGTTGAGGTCCTCGTCCGGCAGGGAGGTCCCGAAGGTGTCCTCGAGGGCGAAGAGCAGGTCGATCGAGCGCATCGAGTCCAGGCCGAGCTCCCGCAGCGACGAACTCGCGGTCAGCGCGCGGCCGTTCAGGAAAGGCAGGTGGCTGGCCACCACCTCGACGAACTCCCGGTCCATCATGGGGCTCCTTCCACGGGCGACTTACGGATGGGCGACGGCGGACGGTGTCAGGCGGAACACGTCATGGTCGGCGGCGAGAGCGGTGGCCAGGCGCGCGAGGAGGCCGTGGAGGTCCACGGGTCCGCGTCGCAGTCGGCGCAGGGTGATGAAGGCGTGCGCCGCGAGGTCGTCCCAGCGTTTGAGGTGTTCCCGTACGCGGGGGTTCTCCTCCGTCTGCTCGCGATCGGCGCGGAACGCGGCGTGCAGCCGGCGGGAGCGCGTCAGCAGCCAGGTCTCTACCGTCAGTTGCCCGACCGCCCGGTGCTGGTCGGGACAGCGTTCGAAGGCGGTCAGGTACGCCGTCGGATCGCCGAGTTCCAGCGTGGGCCCGAGGGTCGGCGGGCCGTCCGCCGCGGGACGGACCACTCTCGCGTACCGGACGGCGGGCAGTTCCTCCCACCTCATCTGCCACTGGCCCGGAACGGCGGCGCCCCACCGTGTCTCGTTGCGGTAGGCGTCCGTGACCACGGCCCCTCGGTCACCGTGGCCCACCAGGAAGCTGTGGAGCATGTGCTGCTTGCCCGCGTACGGCAGCCAGGGCATGTCGTGGGCGTCCCCGACGGCGTACACGGAGCCGGTGTCCGCGAGCGCGGCGACGTCCGGACCCGCGAGGTCGTCCGCCGTCCCGGTCACGACCAGCCCGAGCCGCGCACACGCGTCCTTGATCTGCTCGCCCGGGAGCGGTTCGACCGAGGGCAGCCCGTCGGGACGTGCGCGCGGCCGGAACAGCAGCGCGGCCCCCAGCGCCAGATGTGTGCGGCGACCGTGCCACCGGTCGGCCAGCACGGCGAGGTTGACCTGGATGCAGTCGAGCAGCTCGGTTCGCACGGATTCCGGAATTGCCGTCCCCATAGGACCCTCCACCCTTTAGGTCACTGGAATGCTTCGAAGGCGCGGAAGCGGCGTTCCTCAGCCTATGGCCGGACGGGCAGCGCGGGTCAAGGGAGATTTCGAGGGCTTCCATAAGACCGGTCTATAGGGCGATACCGGCCGGTTTCCCGAGGCGTCGAGGCCGGGGATACCGTGGCGGCTGCTCCTTGTCCCGCTGCGGCTCCACTTTCCAGACACCGGAGGATGGTCGCATGACTCTTCTGCTCGACAGCCCGGCAGAGGCGAGCCGTTTCCGTGCCTGGGGGCCACGGCACCTGGACAGAATCGCCGAACGATTCGGAATGGACCCGCAGTTGCGGGAATCCATTCGTCTCGCCGCCCGAGTGCTGCCGTTCCGGGTCAACGACTACGTCCTGACGCGTCTCATCGATTGGGACCGGGCCCCGGACGACCCGATGTTCCAACTCGTCTTCCCACAGAGCGAGATGCTGCGCGACCATGAACGTCACCGGCTTGCGCGGCTGATCGCGGCCAACGCCTCCGAATCCGTCATACGCGACGCCGTGGCCGGAATAAGGGCCGGTATGAACCCGCACCCCTCGGGCCAGCAGGAGTTCAATGTGCCGAGCCTCGACGGCCGGCGGCTTCCCGGTATGCAGCACAAATACCGGGAGACCATTCTCTATTTTCCCGGCCAGGGTCAGACCTGCCATTCCTACTGCACCTACTGCTTTCGCTGGGCCCAGTTCATCGGCGACCAGGATCTGCGGTTCGCAACTCCCGGCCCGGATGACCTGATCGCCTATCTGCGCCGGCATCCGGAGGTGAGCGACGTCCTGGTCACCGGAGGAGATCCGCTGGTGATGTCGGCCGAACGGCTGCGGCAGCACGTGGAGCCCCTGCTCGGTGTCCCGAGCGTCCGGACCATCCGTATCGGCACCAAGGCGGTGGCCTACTGGCCGCAGCGGTTCGTCACGGACCGGGACGCCGACACCACCCTCCGGCTGTTCGAGCAGGTGACGTCGACGGGCCGTCAGCTGGCCGTGATGGCCCACTTCAGCCATCCCCGGGAGATCGGCACCGACCTCGCCCGCACGGCCGTCGCGCGCATCCGCTCCACCGGAGCCTCCCTGTACTGCCAGGCCCCGCTGATCGCCCATGTCAACGACGACGCCGCGGTGTGGGCCGAGCTGTGGCGGGCGGAATCCGCGGTGGGAGCCGTTCCGTACTACCTGTTCGTCGAACGCGACACCGGCCCGCACGGCTATTTCCGCGTGCCGCTGTCCCGGGCGGTGGACCTCTTCCACGACGCCTACCGCCGGCTCCCCGGACTGGCCCGTACGGTCCGCGGCCCCGTCATGTCCGCCACCCCGGGGAAGGTGGTCGTCGACGGTGTCCAGGACGAGCCGACGGGGCGTTACTTCCAGCTCCGTCTCCTGCAGGCGCGCGACCCGGCACTCGTCGGCAGGCCGTTCCGGGCCCGGTACTCGCCGTCCGCCTGCTGGCTCACGGACCTCGTCCTCGACCCGGCGACCCCGGGCGACCTCGTGCGGGCGCTGCGCTCGGGCGGGGCGGACGTCCCCGGCGCCGAGCGGGGCGCGGTGACCGCCGCCGTGCGAGAGGGGCAGCGGTGAGCCGGGTCAGGGCCGTGTCGCCGAACCTGGCCCTCAACGAACTCGTAGCCCGGTCCGGCCGAGGCGACCGGCCCCTGGTCCACCTGGGGTTCGGCGAGGCGCGGCTGCCCGTGCTCGCCTCCCTCCGGGAGCGGTTGGCCGCCGGCGCGCGGCACCACGGCTACGGTCCCGTCGCCGGTTCGCCCGCGGTCAGGGCCGCGGTGGCCGGCTACTTCACCCGGCGCGGCATCCCTACGACACCCGGCCAGATCGTGGTCGGGCCGGGCAGCAAACCCCTGCTGATGGCACTGCACCTGGCCGTCCCGGGCGACGTCGTCCTGCCCGTGCCGTGCTGGAACTCCTACCCGGCACAGGCGGACATGGCCGGCAGGCGGGTGATCGGGGTCCCGATCCCCGCCGAGTACGGAGGAGTCCCGGATCCGTCCGCGCTCAGGGACCGGATCCGGGCGGCCCGAGCCGCCGGACACGACCCCCGGATCCTGGTCCTGACGCTCCCGGACAACCCGACGGGCACACTCGCGCCACGAGAGGCCGTCTGGAGCGTGTGCGGCGTCGCGGAGGAGGAGGACCTGCTCGTCGTCTCCGACGAGATCTACCGGGACACCGTGCACGACCCGGCCACCCGCCTGCTCAGTCCCGCCGAAGTGATTCCCGAGCGCACCATCGTCACCACCGGACTCTCCAAGAGCCTCGCCATCGGCGGCTGGCGCATCGGGGCGGCTCGCTTCCCCGAGGGGCCCCGGGGCCGGCGGGCCCGGGACACGGTGGTGGCCGTTGCGAGCGACGTGTGGTCATCCCTGGCCGGGCCGATGCAGGAGGTCGCCGAGTACGCCTTCGGCGATCCGCCAGAGATACGGCGCCGACTGCGCGACTCCGCACGCCTGCACGGCGCAGTGGCCCGCGAGGTCCACGCGCTGATGGTGCGCGCCGGGGCCCACTGCCGGCCCCCGACCGGGGCCTTCTACGTGTACCCGGACCTCGAGCCGCTGCGTCCCCGCCTCGCCCGGCGCGGCGTCACGGACTCGGACACGCTCAGGCGACACCTCTTCGACCGGTACGGCATCGTCGTCCTCGCCGGTCACCATCTTGGCGACCACCCTGGGGCGCTGCGCTTCAAGGCGGCGACCAGCATGTTGTACGGGGAGACGGAGGAGGAGCAGGAGGAGGCGCTGTCAGCCGCGGATCCCCTGCGGCTCCCGCACATCAGCGGGGTCCTCACCCGGATAGAGGAGAGTTTCGCCGACCTGAACCCGGCACGTGACGAGAGGACCGGCTGATGACCGCCACCCAGCACACGGCACTTCCCGGCACGAAGGTCCGCGACGCGGTCGTCGCCACGGCAGCCGAGATCCTGGGCGCGGACACCGACACGCTGCGGCACGACGGCCGCCTGCACGCGCTACCGGCCTTCAACTCCTTCCGCATGGTCGAGATGCTGGAGCAGCTGGAGGAACGACTCGGCGTGGAAGCGGATCCAGCACACCTGACGCCTCAGACCCTGCGTACGGTCGACGGGCTGTGCCGCCTGTTCGCACACGCCCAGGAGCCGCCCGCCGCGGAACCGCCCGCCGCGTCCCTGGACGAGCGGCTGAGCCAGGTCCGTCCCGTGGTGCGCGAGCACGCCGCCGCGACGGACCGGGAAGCCTCCTTCCCGGAAGCCGCGCTGGAGGCGCTCCGCTGCAGCGGCCTGCTCGGACTCCTCGTCCCGAAGGAGTACGGCGGCCTGGGAGGAACCACCGCCGACATGATCGACGTCGTCGGCGAACTGGCTCGCGACTGCCTGTCCGTGGCGATGATCTACGTCATGCACTGCCAGCAGGCAGCGGTGCTCGCGGAGCACGCGGACGAGGAACTGCGCGCGGCACTGCTGCCCCGGGTCGCCGGCGGCACGCTGTACCTCGGCTCGGTCACCACCGACCCCGGCAACCGGGGACGCCTGCTTTCGGTCTCCTCCGGCCTGCGCGGCGACGACACGACACTGCACGTGGACCGGGACGCACCCGTCGTCACCGGCGGCACGCACGCCGACGGCTTCCTCATCAGCATGCGGGCCCTCGGGGCGAGCTCACCGGAGAGCCTGACGCTGGTATACGCCGACCGGGAGCAACTGCGGATCACCGTCACCGGGGGCTGGGATCCGCTCGGGATGCGGGCCACGCACAGTGTCCCGATGCGCCTGGCCGGGGACGTCCCCGCGCGCCAGACGGTCGGCCGCCCCGGCGGATTCCGGGACATCGCGCTGGCCACGATGGCGCCCCTGGCCCATCTGGGCTGGGCGGCATGCTGGCTGGGCGCGGCGGACGGCGCGCTCGCCCGGGTGGTCCGGCACCTGCGCACCCAGCGCGACCGCGTCGACCTGCACTCCGATCTCCTGCTCCACCGGCTCTCCCGGGTCCGCCAGCGCCTGGACACCGTGGACGCCCTGATCCGGCACGCTACGCAAGCCCTGCCGGAAGAGCGCCGCGACCTCACCTCCGCGCCGGTTCAGCTGCTGCTCAACGCGGTGAAGCTGACCGCGTCGGAGCAGTGCCCGGCCGCCGTGGACGACCTGGTCCAGCTCATGGGCATGTTCCACGGCTATCTGCGCGACTCGCCCCTGGCGCTGGAACGTACGCTGCGGGATCTGCGTTCCGCTCCGCTGAACTACAGCAACGACCGGCTGCACGCGGCAGACGGGGCACTGGTGCTGATGGACCAGGAGGTGCGCCACGTGTCATCGCGACTCACGTGAGCACACCCGCATCACTTCTCCCCAGAGGCTCCCCGAGGACGGCCGCTGTCCGGACACGGTGACCTGCCAGACAGTTTCGGTCGAGGCGCTGTCGTAGCCACGCCCTCACCGGCACGGTCCGAGCCACGATAATCAGGAGGTCGTCCGGTGTCGTCCACTCTCGAAAGGCTGGACAGTTGCCCGAGCGGAACTGGCGGTTATCCATCGCGGTCATGACCCACGAGTGGCGGCGGGGCATGGCCGGGCGGCTGCGGGACGTTCACCCGCACCTCGACAACCGTGTCGTCTGCGACAGCGGTCCGCAGGGCGTGGGCCGTGGCGGCGCCCTGGGCGACCCATCATCTGGTGCTGCAGGATGATGTCCGGTTGACCGGCAACTTCCTCGGCGTCGTGGGCGAGTTGATCGAGCACCGCCCGGACGGTGTGTCCCTCTTCGTCGAGTGGGGGTCCTGGACAGCCTCCGTGGCGCGCGTCGCGGCGCTCTGCGGGGCGGGCTGGGCCGAGGTCGTCGACAACTACGTGCCGACGCAGGCCGGCGTGATGCCGGTGGCCCTCGCGAAGGACGTCAGCGCCTGGTTCGAGGAGGCGCTGGGCAGGGACGAGCCCGACGACGTCACGCTGCGCCGCTACCTGCGTTCGGCCGGCCTGCCCCCGCAGGTCGCCGTGCCCAACGTGGTCGGGCACCGGGACGCCGCCAGCCTGACCGGCAACAGCCGTCACGGCATGCGCTGTGCCACCTGCTGGACCGCGGGCGCCACCTCCCTGTCCGGGGTCGACCTGCGGCGGTCGGTCACGGGCGTCGACGCGGTTCCCGTGCTGGCTTGGTGGGGCGAGCCCGGCGCCTACTTCCGGTTCCGCGACCCGACGGCGGACGAGGGCTGGCGCAGGATGCCGGCCCTGGCGGCGCTCGCGGATCTCGGCTTCGACCCAGACCGCGTCCTGCGGCTCGCCGACGACGCCCTGAGCCGGGAGCTCGATGCCGAGCGCGCTCGGCGGCTGATCGGTGAACTCCTGCTGTCGGAGCTGTGGCTCGCGGCGTACGGACTCGGCGTCTGTGCCGCCGCTGCCGGGGCATCCGCGGCGGCGGAAGGCATGGAGACCCGTGTGGGGCGCCGCGCGCTGGGCACCATGGCGCTGGGCGCGCTGCGCAACCGCGTACCGCGCCCCCTGTTCGCCACGGCCGCCGCGGTCCTGACGCCGGTGGTGCGCGGCGCCGTCCGCGTGGGACTGGCCGCCTGACGGCTCACGCACCGTCCGGCGGCGGCCAGTCGCGGTCGTCGTCCGGGTCGGGCAGGGGCACGAGTTCCTGCCCGCCCCCGGTGCCGAACCTCAGCCGGCTGCGGTATCCGGCGGCCCGGGCGTAGCGGACGAGAGTGCGGAACCGGTCCGCCGCCTGGTCCGGGTAGTGGGCGTCGCTGGCCAAGGTGATCGGCACGCCGCTCTCGTGGCACATCCGCAACAGGGTCGGCGCCGGATAGGGCTCCATCGCCTCGTACCGCAGACCCGCGCTGGACACCTCGAACGCCACGCCCCCACGCCGTGCGGCGTCGACCACGCGGCGGTACAGGTCGACGGGCTCCTCCTCACAGCGGTGACCGAACTTCTTCACCACATCGGGATGGGCCAGCACCTGGACGATGCCGGACTCGGCGAGGTCCGCGACCAGCCGGAAGTAGTCCTCGTACGAACGCCGCACCCCGCGGCGCTCGAACTCGTCCGTCATCCCGTCGTGGTCCACGGCCCAGGAGCCGATCCAGTGCACGGACCCGATGAGATAGTCGAACGGGTACGAGGCAAGGATGTCGAGGATCTTCTCCATCCGGCCGGGCAGGAAGTCGACCTCGAGCCCGAGCAGCACAGGAAGCCCCCGGTCCCGGGCGCCCAGGACGGCCTCGGTGTAGCGGTCCAGCCGGAGATTCAGCTCGTCGTAGTAGTAGCGGCGGGACCGTTCGGAGAGATCGGCCGACTCGCCGGTGTTCCAGAACCCGGCGGCGACGTGCTCCAGGTCCACAAAGCGGTGCATGTGCTCGGTGAAGCCCACCTCGGTCGCGCCGCGCGTCAGGGCCCGGTCCACGTACGCGTCGACGTGCCCCTTCGGATACACGCCCGGCGGCGGGCTGTCCGGGCGCGGCGTGTGCGGATGGAGATGGACGTGGTAGTCACCCATGCCGCTCGGCAGCCCTCCCGGCGAACCGCGCCTCGTACCGGTCGAGCGTCACGGCGAACTCGGCGCCCGCGTCCAGCCCGGCCGCGTCCGCGAAGCCGAGCAGCGCGAACAGGACGTCGCCGAACTCCGACCGCACCTGGTCCGAGGGCGAGGCGCCGGCGGCCGAGGGCGCGTAACCGCAGTTCTTCAGATAGGCGCCGGTCAACTCCCCCAGTTCGGCGCACGCGTCGAGCAGGGCGACGTCTGCGGTGATCGGCATGTTCGCGCGCCGGCGGAACGCACCGGTCAGCTCCTGGCACTCGGTGAGGGTCGCGCCGGCCGGCCCTCCGGCGGGAAACGCGTCGCTGATCATCGGTGGTGACCTCGCCTTCGTACGGGAAGGGCATGGCGGAACACGCCGCTCGGCGGCCCGTACATCAGTACCACGTGGGCCCGGACGCGGTAATCCGAATATGCGAACCGGCTGATCGCGAAGGGCCCGGCGACTCGGCGTAGGGCCAGGGGAGAAGGGGCATGGATCGGTGCGGGATGATGCCGGCGGTAACGGAGTGACATGAGACTGTTGATGATCGCTTCCAGTTTCCACCCCACCATCGGGGGTGCGGAGACCTATGCGCACGTGATCTCGGAGGGGCTCGCCGGTCGCGGTCACGACGTCATGCTGGTGACCGACGCGCCGCGGGAGGACCCGGCCGGGCGGATCGTCGAGGGGGATCCGAGGGAGGTGACGGTCCGCCGGCTCACGGCGTACCGGGAACTGCTCGCGGACCCCAGCAAAGTGCTGTGGGAGCAGATGGCCTTCTCGCTGGCACCGGAACTGGCCGCCTGCGCTGAGGAGTTGCGGCCGGATCTGGTCTTCACCAACACGCTCGACGCCGCCTTGGCCGGCAAGTGGATCGCGGTGGACCGGGACATACCCTGGGTGGCGACCTTCCATGAGCACGAGCCGGAGGCGCAGCCCCTGGGCAGCGCCCGGCTGCGGGTCGTCCACGAGATCCTGCGCCCCTCGCTCGTGCTGGCCTGCGCGGAGAACTACGCCGACCGCGCCCGCCGGCACGGATCGGCCGCTGTCACCCGGCTGATACCGCACGGGGTGGACACGGACAGATTCCGCCCGGACCGGGACACGGGCCAGGTCCGCCGGCACTACGGTTACGGCCCGGACGACCTCGTCGTCGTCTGCGCCGCGCAACTCAAGCCGCGCAAGGGAATCCTGGAGCTCGTCCGGGCCTTCGCGCCGGTGCACGCCCGGCTGTCCCGCACCCGGCTGCTGATCGCGGGCGCCGTCAGTTCCTCCTCGGGCGACTATCCGGGAAAGCTGCGGGAGGAGATCGACCGGCTCGGGCTCGGTGAGGTGGTGCGCATCGACAGCGACGTGACGTACCACCGGATGCCGGACGTGCTGGCCCTGGCCGACGTCGTCGCCCAGCCCAGCACCGGGGAAGGGCTGAGCCTGGCCATGCTCGAGGCCATGAGCTCCGGACGGCCGCTGCTCACCTGCGACTTCCCGGGCATCGGCGAACTGGTACGGGACCGGCGGTCGGCCTTCCTCGTGCCGTCCCCGGATCCCGCCCACCTCGCCGACGCCCTCGTCGAGCTGCTCTCCGACGAGTCGCTGCGCGGCCGCACGGGCGAGCTGGCCCGCGAGCAGGTGCTGACGCACTTCACGCTCCAGCGGATGGCCGAACGGACGGAGGAGGCTCTGCTCGCCGCCCTCGACCGGTAGGTGCCTCAGCCCCGCAGCCGGGCGGGCACCTCGCTCAGCCGCCTCAGCGCTTCGGCGCCGTCGACGGCCGCCACCTGCAGGGCCAGTACGTCGGGGGCGATCCCGTCGATGATGCCCCGGCACAGCTCCACCACTCGGGAGACGTCGTCGTAGCGGGGGAACCGCTGGAGGACGGCCTCGCGGCCCATCGCGTCGGCGTCCTCGCGCAGCCGGCGCGGGCTGCCCTCCCGGAGCCGGCGCGGGGTGCGCATACCGCGCCAGGGCCGCAGGGCCTCCCATGCCTCCGCGTCGTTGCGGGCGAAGACGAGGAAGCAGGTGAGGACGACCCGCGGCGGCCGACGGCCGACCGCCGCCGCGGCCTTCCGCGCCACGTCGACCACAGTCCGCCGGGTATGGCCGACGTCCTTCACCGACGAGATCACGCCGTCCGCCAGCCGCCCGGCGGCCTCGGCCGACCTCGGCCCCGACGCGGCCAGCAGTACGGGGACCGGCCCGGGGGGCGGACTGTGCAGCCTGATCGGCGACACGGTGTAGTACGGCCCGTCGGAGCTCACCTCGTCGCCCGCCAGCAGCGAATCCATCAGCCGCAGGGCCTCCTCGGTCCGCGCGAGCCGCTCGCGGTACGGCGGCAGGGGCCCCCTCAGCGGCTGCTCGTTGACGGCCTGTCCCATACCGACGCCCAGCTCGAACCGGCCGTCGCAGATCCGCCCGACCGTCGCCGCCGCCTGCGCCGTGAGCACCGGATGCATCCGGAACAGCGGGCACACGGCCGCCGTCATCAGCGTCGCCGTCCGCGTGGACGCGGCCAGCGCGCCCAGAGTCACCCAGCTGAACCCCGCCGCTCCGCCGGCGTCCGTCCAGGGCTGGAGATGATCGGACACCAGGAGTGCGTCGAAGCCGGCCGATTCGGCGAGTATTCCCTGCTGTATCAGCGCTTCGGGCTGCCATTCCTCGTGCGCCAGAAACCATCCCATTCGGGTATTCGAGCTCATACATCTCCTCACCGCACGAGCCGTCGCGGCGTACGGCACCACCTTGACAGAATGCCCGGGCCGCCCGGAAAGTAATGGGCGTGACTTTACGCTTCGTTTCCGTGGTGGGTGGCGACATATCTTTGCTGCCCTATTCACTGGGTCATTACCGGGAGCTGGGAGTCGAAAGCTTCCATGTGATACGCCATGTCGAAAGCCGTGCGGACCCGACGCTGGATCCTTCCGTGGAAGTGATGCGGGAGGCCGGGTACTGCTTCGCCGATGTCTGCGTGGCCCCGTGGCACGAGGATCTCAACGCCGCGCTCATCCGGAAACAGATGAGCACCTGGCCGGACGACTGGTGGATCGTCGCCGACCTCGACGAATTCCATGTCTACGACAGATCGCTCGCGGAGGTCACCGCCTACTGCGAGGAGCACGGATTCGACTTCGTGGAAGGCGCCTTTCTCGACCGGGTCAGCGCCGACGGCCGGCTCGCCGGGCCGCTGCCGTACGGCGAGGAGCCGCTGTGGCGCCAGTATCCGCTGGCCGGCCAGCTCACCGTCGGGCTGCTGGACGGGAGGCCGACCAAGGTGACCCTCGCCCGGGGCACCGTGGAACTCGATCTGGGCCAGCACTGCGCCTGGACGGGCAGGGGTGTTCCCGCCGAGGAGATCTACGCCCAGGTTCACCACTTCAAGTGGACCGCCTCCGCACGGGCGCGCCTGACCAGGCGGGTGGCGGCCTACTCGTCGGGGGAGTGGCGCCTGCTGCACCGGTCGATCGTCGGGGAGTCGCAGCGGTTCCTCGACCATCTTGAGAAGAACGGCGGCAGGATCGACGTGGGCGACCCCGGTTTCCGCTTCGCGCGCTGTTCCTTCGACTACGCGGACTACCCCGGCTGGGAGGGTACGGGGCCCGCGCTGCGCCGCCGTTTTCGCGCGTACGACGCCGCCCGCCGGGAGAAACGGCGTACCGCCGGGGCGGCCCTGGAATAGGGCGGCGACCCGCGGCCACCGGGCTTCTCCCGGCACGGGGCCCGGCGGCGGGACGCCGGTCACACCGTCGCCGGGCCACCGTCGCGCCGAAACGGGGCGATGATCTTCCGTACGGCTTCCGCGGCCCCCCAGTCGTCGTCGTCATGGGCGATGACACTCAGGAGTTCCCGGAGATGGAACAGGTCCATCCGGTCCCGCCAGCCGCCGTCGATCCCGGTGATCTCCTCGTACACGGCGAAGAAGCGGTCCGAGGCGGGCGGGCGCGGGGAGCACCACAGCATGCTGAGGTCGATTTCCGGCCAGTTGTAGGACACGGCGGGGTCGATGAGTACGGGCGCGCCGTCGGCGGTGGCGACGATGTTCTCCTGCCACAGATCGCCGTGGGTCAGGCACGGGGGCCGGTCCGGCACGAGTTCGGGAAGGGTGGCACAGAGCCGTTCCAGGGCCTGCCGCTCCGCGGCGTCGAAGGCCGCCTCGACCAGAGGTTCCGACAGCCAGCGCAGGATGCGCCGCTCCGCGAGGAACGCGTGGCCGTCGCTGTCCCACGTGTTGTCCTGGCGCAGCCGGCCCAGCCAGCCCGGACGGTGCCAGCCGAACCGCTCGGCGGTCGTGGAGGTGTGCAGGGCGGCGACCGCTTGGGCGAGCCGCTCCCAGAAACGCTCGTCGTCGCGGCGTGGCCGCATCTTCTCCAGCACGAGCAGCCGGGGCGAGGCGCACAGCACCTCCGGCGTGGTCACCCCGCCGGTTTCGCGGAGCTCCGTCAGGCCGGCGGCTTCGACGGGGAAAATGTCCCGGTCCGGCCCGAGAAGCGTTTTCGCGAATATCTGGGAATCATCCTGGAGGGTTACCAGACCGGCAATTGCGACCACTCCGCCGGTGGCCTTCTTCACCTCTCTGGCTGCGTATCCCGCTTCCTGGAGACGCTTGATGAGTATCTCTTCGTCAGACACCCAGAAATCACATCATATTTTTCCCGGACACACCAGGGACCCGTTCGGCCACATTCATCGGTAGCCGCGGGCCTGAAGCGTGTACAGCTCCGCGTAGAGACCGCCGCGCCGCAGCAGTGCGGCGTGGCCCCCGGCTTGCGCGATCCGGCCGTCCTCGACCACGACGATGAGGTCGGCCATTCGCACCGTGGAGAAACGGTGGGAAACCAGCAGCGTGATCCCGCCGTCGGCCGCTGACCTTTCGGCCTGCGCGGCACAACGCTGGAAAAGGGCGTGTTCCGCCTCGGCGTCGAGGGCGGCGGCCGGTTCGTCCAGAACCAGCAGAAGCGGCCGGTCCCGCATGAACGCGCGGCCGAGCGCCGGTTTCTGCCACTGGCCGCCGGAGAGCTCCGCCCCGTGAGGTGTAACTCCTGCCGAGCCGGGTGGCCAGACCCTCCGGCAACGCGTCGAGCACACCGGCCGCCCGCGCGCGTGCCAGAGCCGTCCGCACGGCCTCCTCGGAGCCGGCGCGGGGCAGATCGCCCACGCCGACGGCCTGCCGGACCGTGAACTCGTACCGGACGGCGCCGACGATCGCCGTGCACTTCCCGGCCTCGATCCTCAAGGCGAGGCCCTCGAAGACGCGCCGCTCCCGGCCGGGGTGGCCGAAGGAGACCCTGGAGAAGGCGATCTCCCGCCGGGGGGCGGGCGGCGGCGTCCGCGGGGTCTCCGAGGTGTCCGGCTGTGCCGGGTGACGGGCCACGCCCTCCTCGAACGCGGTCAGCGCGTCACGGGCGTTCATCCCGAGGATCGTCTGCATGTCGGACTCCGGACAGAACTCGCCGAGCCGGACGCCGATCAGCACGGCCTGTGTTGCCAGCGCCAGCCCGGTGAGAGTGGCCCCGCCCGCTCCGGCTGCCGCGACCGCCGCCGGCACCGCGGCCGTGATCACCAGGCCGACGACGGTGTACCGCGGATGGGGCCACAGCAGCAGTCGGCGGCGCTCCGCCCAGGCCGGTGCCATCCACTCCAGGGCCACCACCCGGTGCCGGTCGCGCAGCCAGCCGGCCAGCCCGAAGATCCGGATCTCCTTGCCCGCCGCGGCGCGCGTGGCCAGATCCCGCAGATAGCGTTCTTCCCGGCGGCGCCCCAAGAGTGACGACCAACTCGCCATGTGGCCCCGCAGGCCGCGGCGGAGCGAGCGGCACATCGCCAGTACGGCGACGCAGACCGCGAGCCCGGCAAGCCAGGAGAAGCAGAACCCGATGACCCCCACGCAGCCCGCCAGCTGCACCCACCGCGCCAGCAGATGCAGCAGACCGGCGCACGCCTTCCCGGGGCTGTCCACGCCGGTCTCCAGCTCCCGCCGCGCCTCGCTGAGCCGCTCCAGCAGCCGGGGTCCTCCAGCGGACCGATGCCCGGTCCGCGCAGTGAGGCCGCGATGACCCGGTCGAAGAGCGCCCCGTCCACCCGTCTGGCGACGAGCTCACCCAGCGCCCCCTGCAACGGGGCGAGCACCTGCTGCGTGGTGAACGCGGCGGACGCCACCGCGAACGCCGTCAGCACTCCCGACCACCGTGCCGAGCCGGTGCCCGCGGCCGGCGCGCCGGGCACCCGGCCCACCATCACACTGCTGCTGACCACGAATATCACGGGCAGTACGCCCAGCAGCACGTCGCAGGCGATCGTCGACGCCACCGGACCGCGTCCGGCCGCGGGCAGCAGCCCTGCGATCCGCCGCAGCCCGGTCCGCTGCGCGGGGCACGCCGCCCGGCCGGAGCCGGTCAGGCGATGCCCCATCGGGCACCTCCGCACATCTCAGGCCGCTCCCGGCTCGAAGACCCGCTGTACGGTCGCCGGCGCGTCGACCGCCGTGTCACCGAGCCGGAACGCCGACTCCACCAGCGACCGGGCGGCGGCGACGTCACCAACGTCGTAGCACAGCTCCGCCAGGACATCGCCCTGGTCGACGCGGTCCCCGACCCGGCGTCGCAGCAGCACACCGGCGCCGTGGTCCAGGGGCGCGTCGTACGTCAGCCGCCCCGCTCCGAGCAGCAGGCTCGCGTTGCCCACGGACCGGGGCTCGATCGCGGTGACCCAGCCCGATTCGGGCGCCGTGACCGTCAGCCGCCGCCCGGCGGACGGCAGCCGCTCCGCCTCCAGCGCGGCGACGTCCGCCCCCTGCGCGACCGCCCACCGCACGAACGTCTCGTACGCCGTCCCCTCGTCGAGGACCCGGTCGATCCTGGCCATGGCCTGTTTGTCGGTGAGCGCGGCGTCGACGCTCTGCAGCATCAGCCGGCAGACCGCCGCGCACAGGTCCCACAGTCCGGGGACGCGCTCCCCGCGGAGTACGGCCAGCGCCTGGCGGATCTCCAGCGCGTTGCCCACCGCGGGCCCGAGCGGCTGGCTCATGTCGCTGAGCACGGCCCGCGCGTTCAGTCCGAACTCGGCGGCAAGGCCGAGCATCGTTCGGGCCAGCTCGGTCGCACGGTCCTGTTCCCGGATCAGCGCTCCGGCGCCCGTCTTGACGTCGAGGACCAGCCCGTCGGCCCCCACGGCGGACTTCTTGCTGATGATGCTGGCCGCGATCAGCGGAATGCTCTCCACGGTGCCGGTGACGTCGCGCAGCGCGTACGTGGCGCCGTCGCCCGGTGTCAGATCGGCACTCTGGCCGGTGAGGACCATGCCGACGGAGGTGAGCATCGGCACGATCTCCTCGATCGGGATCGTGGTCCGAAGCCCCTTGATCGACTCCAGTTTGTCGAGCGTGCCCCCGGTGAAGCCGAGGGCCCGGCCGGTCATCTTCGCCATCGGGACCCCGCACGCCGCGACCACCGGCACCACGATCAGCGTGGTGGTGTCCCCCACGCCGCCCGTACTGTGCTTGTCCACGACCGGGCCGTCCACCCGGCTCAGGTCCAGCTGGCCGCCGCCGATGGTGTGGGCCCGCGTCAGGGCCACCAGTTCCGCCGTGGACAGCCCGCGGCAGGCGACCGTCGCGAGCCAGGCCGCCATCTGGTAATCCGGGATCCGGCCGTGGACGTAGTCCGTGACGATGCCCTCGATCTCCCCGGAGTCCAGGACCGCTCCGGCGCGTTTGCGGGTGGTCGACCCGACGACCCGGGCGGATGCCGCGGTGTCGCCGAGGTCACCAGCCGGCGGGACGGGACTCATCCGGACTCCTTGCGCGCTCCGGACGCCAGATGGGCGGCGACCTTGCCGACGACGGCCCGTACGGCAGCCAGATACCGCTCGTCCTCCTCCTCGAAGCCCGCCGGGGCACAGGGAACCGAAATCTTCAAGGTGCGCGCCGCGAGGCGCTCGGCCACCGGGAACTCCGTCCGCACACAGGCCCGGTCGTACGTGGTCACCGGCGACATCGGATGCCGGAACAGATGCAGCGTGTGCAGCGGCGACGTCGCCTTCGGGATGTCGACGTCGTCCAGCCCCTCGGCGTTGCATGCCGCCACCAGCCGGTCCCGGCCGCCCGGAACCCGGTCCGGATCGACGTCGAAGAGCAGCGCGTAGTGGGCCGAGGTCCGCTCAGGCGTCGACAGCGTCAGCGGCGTGACCCCCTCGATCCGCGTGATAAGCCCCGCGATCTCCTCCGCGAACGCCTGCTTTCCCTTGATCCACGACGGCAGTTCGGCGATCTGGCCCACGGCGAAGGCGACGCCCAGCGGATGCGCCCGGTACTTCAGGCCCAGACCCGTCACGGCGTACGGATAGAGCGGCCCCTGGGGGTCCATCTCCTTCATCGCCCGTTTGTTGAAGTGCCCCAGCAGCTGCGCCCGGTCGTACACCTCCCGGCTGCGGGTGGCCAGTACGCCGCCCTCGCCGGCTGCGACGAGCTTCTGGGTCTGCAGACTCCAGGCCGCGGCCGCGCCGAAGGTGCCTACCGGGCGCCCGCGGTAGGTCGCGCCGTGCGCGTGGGAGCAGTCCTCGACCAGCGCCAGCCCGTGCTCCTCGGCGAAGGCCGCAATGACGTCCATGTCACACGGCAGACCCCACATGTGCGTGATGACGACCGCTTTCGTGCGCTCGGTTACCAGCCCCGCCGCAGCCTCTGGGTCGAACGAGCCGTCGGGCCGGCAGTCGGCCAGCACCGGCAGCGCGCCCAGCTGGAACAGCGGCGCGGAGGTGGCGAAGAAGGTGTACGACGGGCAGAGAACCTCGTCGCCGGGGCCGAGACCGATGCCGTAGAACGCCGAATGCAGCGCGGCGGTACCTGAGTTGGTCACCAGACTGTACGGAAGGTCATGAGCGGCCGACCAGGCGTCCTCGAACTCCGCCACCACACCGGAGCGGTCGTACAGCGACAGCCTGCCGCTCTCCAGCTGCTTCAGAACGCGCTCAGACCACTCCGATCGCCGCTTCGGCCACGGATACGCCGTCGGTCGGCTCAGTACCGGCTGTCCCCCGTCGATGGCCAGATCCGAAACGGGCATCCTGGGTCTCCTCGTGCAGCGGTCGTACGGAGGTCTGTCGGGAAATGGAGCGGTAGAGCGACTCGATGGTGGCGGTGACGCGTACACCGTCCTGCACCTCGCGTTCGGTGACGTCCGGGTCGCAGAGATGGTCGAGCGTGTTCACCAGCACGCCGGACGCCGAATCCCAGGGACGTTCGCCGGTCACCCGCTCGACCGGACGGTTCGATCGATCCAACCGCTCGAGACGGTCCCGGGTGAGCTCGATGTGCCCGCCGGAACCGTAGACGCGTATCAACTCGCTCTTCTCGGACTCACAGAGCGACAGGCGGAGTACGCCGGTAACACCGTTCGGATAGGTCAGTGTCGACAGTGTGGTTTCTTCGACGTCGTAGGCGGCGTCCGGATTCAGCTTGGGCGCCGCACTCGCGTAGACGAGTGACGGCATTCCGAAGAACCAGTGGAGCAGATCGATGATGTGGTAGCCCATGTCGATGATGGCCCCGCCGCCGGAGGTTCTCGTCTCGGCCCGCCAGCCGGCCTGGTAGGCATCGGTACTGAGCTGGTAGGTGGCGTCGAAGTGCCTGATGGCGCCGATCCGCCCCAGCGCGTCCTTTGCCCTCAGATACAGCGGGTGATGGCGCCGCTGGACACAGAGCCTCAGGTGGCCGTCGTGTTCCCGGACGGCCGCAGCGAGGTCGCGGGCCTCCGCCGGCGACAGGGCGAAGGGCTTCTCCTTCAGCACGGGGATGCCGCGGCGGCACAGCTCCAGAGTGATCTCGTGGTGGGTGTGGTGCGGCGTGGCGACGATGACGAGGCCGGGGTCCACGGCGTCCAGCAGGGATGCGTGATCGGGGAAGAACCGCGGACGGGGGACGTGTCCGTTCCTGGCGAGTGCGTTGATCAGACGCGCTTCCGCTGCCGGGTCCACATCGCATGCCGCGACCAGCTCGATGCGCGACGACAGACCGACGAGGGCGGGTACGTAGTCGTCCAGGGTTCTGCGGCCGACACCGATGACCGCACAGCGAATGACAGGTAAGCCTGACAAGTTGACCGACCCTTTCCAGCGGCTCCTACGGATTTACGGGGACTCTTCAGCCGGCGAGCCGGCGAGCCGGTGAGCCGGAGAGGACGGGGCGGTCGGGCCCTGGCCCGCTTCGGTCAGCCGGAAGCGGCGACGGTGGAGAGGACGGCGATGCTGTCGTGGAGACGGGCGGCCTCCTTCCTCGCCGATCCGGTGGGGGAGGAGAAGGCCGGAGAAGCCGGGCTCGTCGCCGAACGCCCCGACGGGGGCGCCCGATGTCCAGCCCACCCGGGCCCGCCCCTCCTCGTGGACCGCCCTCACGGCCGCACGACGGTGGCAGCGGCCTCCGGTTCGTCCGCACGCGCGACCGGCATCCTCGCCGTGGTGCGGATGGCTGACGAAGGCCGGTCCCGGGCGCCTTTCGCCGTGTGCGTGACCTGGGTCATCTCTGGTTCCCTTCTCACGGAACGGTGTCGCGTACATCTCGTGCGTGAGTGAACTCATGCCGGGCAGGCGGCAGCCGCACCGCGGCCGGTCCGTCTCGGCGGTCACCGGGTGGAGGTGCAGGTGAGTGCGAGACGGCAGGAGCAGCCGTGCGCCGATGGCACGGGCATACCCGGTCCCGAGGCGAACTGCGCCATCGGCCGGTCCGGATCGGGGCGCACATCAGCGTCCACCAGGACTGCTGAGGGATCGCCCGGTGCCAGCGCGTGAGGGTGACGGTCAAGGACGACGGGCGGACGCGCCTCTGAGGCGTGGCGTCGCCCGGGTGACAACCGGCGTCAGAGGACACTGGGCCCGTGCCCGGGGTGTACGGAAACCCACGGTGACGAGATGATCGGGATGTTCTGGAACGGCCATCACAGCGCTCAATTCCCCCGTAGACAACCCAGGGCGACGATACGTCAGCACGCCGACCTCGATGCGGACGCAGAACATGCTGCTCCCCGCCACCTCCGGCCCGACAGCGCTCCCATGAGCTTGACATGGTCATGTTCCTGCGTCAACAGATCATGGGCAAGCCTCTGCCCGGCCACCCCGCTGGGCGAAGCCCTCGAACCCGGAACATCCCCGGTCGGAGACCTTCGCACAGCACCCCGCACACATCGGCGGAGGCGGACGCCGGATACGGCGATGCCGCCGCGTTCCGGCACGGACTGCAGGAGCCCGGCCTGAATCAGGTGGTGGCGATTTCCACCAGGCTCTCCGCCCAGCCCGGCGACGCGGTGCCGGTGGCCGAGCCGTACTCCGGGAACGGACGCCCGCCGGTGGCGAAGTGTCCCGACAAGCCGCGGTCTGTGAAGGAACTGGTCATCGCGGCGGGGCGGAAGGCTGCCCGGCCAGTGCAGTGGCGCCAGGGCTCCCGGCCCGGCACCGGCCGCTCCGGCCGCAAGCGGATCTACTCCCGTTTCTTGGCCCTGCGCATCCGGCCTGCCGGACGCGAGGTCGAGATGGCCGACGGACCGGAACTGCCCGTGTGCTGGCTGCTGGCCCAATGGCCCGCCGACGAGAGCGAGCCGGTGCAGTATTGGCTGTCCGACCTGCCCCTGACCGCACTGGTCCGCCTCGCCAAACCCCGCTGGCGTATCGAGCACGACAACCGGGAGATTGAAACAGGCCCCAGGACTGGCCCACTTCGAGGGACGGACCTTCAACGGATGGCACCACCACGTCCCCCTCGCGCACGCCTTCTGCACCCTGCAACGACTGGCCCGAGCGCCAAAGACGCGGGGCCGGCCTGAGCCTCTACCAAGTCGTCCGCGAGTTGCAGACACTCCTCGCCCTCTGGACCGGCGCCTGCCCCACCTGCCACCACGACATACCCACACCCATACGGACCTGACCAAGCCCTACCAGTCGTGCCGGTTGATAAAGCCGGAAGTCCGAGAAGAGTCCCAGAGGACTCCCACGGCTGATGGATGCCATTTCGGTTCTACTCGACGTAGGGCAGCGCGGCGGGGCAGGGGCTGTGCGCTGGAGCTCGGCCTTGTTTCCTCCGTGGCAATGGGCGGCTCACCTCCGCTCGCGTGGAGTGGAGAGCGCGTCTGCAGAGTTTGGGGGCGCCTGTGGCCGCATGGCTGTCACTGTCTGTGATGTGCCGTGGGTCGGCGACATCGTGCGGGCAGTGCCGAGTGGGCAGCCAGGTGGGCTCGTTGCGGCAGGCGCGAAGCGTGGGTTGCCAATCGTTTCTCCCCAGTTCCTCCCCAACGCTCGCCGACGCCCGAAAAGGGCAGGTCAGGGGCCCGCCGCCAGCAGGGCGAGGAGATCACCCGCATCACTTCTCCCCAGAGACTCCCCACGGCCGATTCCGGCTCGATCCGTGACTGATGCGAGAGCAGAGCGCGAAGAGTAACTGATCGTGATGCGAGGTGCTTAGAGCCAGTCTCGTCGCTTGAAAATCACATACAAACTTACGCAAACCACCCCCATCAGGCCGATCGCGAAGGGGTATCCGAAGCTCCAGCCCAACTCAGGCATGTCTTCGAAGTTCATGCCGTAGATAGTTCCAACCAGCGTGGGAGCAAACAGAATCGCCGCCCACGACGAGATCTTCTTGATCTCCTCGTTCTGCTCGAACCCCGCCTCCGCCAGTGCCCGCATCTCCGCGTTCTGCTGTTGCGTGACCAGGGTCGCGTTCACCGTGAGGATCTCGGTGAGGGCCTGGCGGAAGCTGTCGACGCGCTCGCTGGTCTGGGTGACGTGGTCGGCGACGTCGCGGAGGTAGCGCTGGAGTTCCTCGTCCGTGCCGTACTTCGCGAAGCCCGCCATGAGGCCGTGCAGCATGCCGACGAGCGGGCGGGTGGCGCGCTGGAACTCGACCATCTCGCGGGAGAGTTCGTAGATGCGGCGCGAGACCTCGGGGTCGCCGCTGAAGACCTCGGTCTCGATCTCGTCGATGTCGTTCTGGACACCCGCGACCACCGGGGCGTAGCCGTCGACCACCGCGTCCAGGATCGCGTACAGGACCGCCTCCGGGCCCCGCTTCAACAGGTCCGGGCTCTTCTCCATGCGGTGGCGGACCGCGGACAGGTCGGGGGCGGCGCCGTGGCGGACGGTGATCACGAAGTCCGGGCCCACGAAGACGTGCAGTTCGCCGAAGTCGACCTCCTCGGGGGCGTCGAGATAGCGGGCGGCGCGCAGGACGACGAAGAGGGTCTTGCCGTAGCGCTCCAGCTTCGGGCGCTGGTGGGCCTCCATCGCGTCCTCGACGGCGAGTGGGTGGAGGTCGAACTCGGCGGCCAGCGACAGCAGTTCCTCCTCCGTGGGGCCGGCCAGACCGATCCACGCCATGCCGTTCGCCGTGTCGCGCAGCTCGCGGAAGGTGTCGGCCAGCGTCGCGGGGGAGGAGACGCGTACGCCGTCCTGGTAGAGGGCCGCCTGGACCACGCTGGCCGGCTCCGCCGGGTGCGGCGCGGGCTCGGCGGGGGCGGGCGTGGACCGCGTGGGTGGGGCGGGCGGCGACGGCAGGGCACGGCGCCAGACGGACCTCCTGGCGCCCCCAGTCCCCTTCGGGTTCTTCGAGGCGATGGGGCACCTCCCTGTGTACGTGCGCGTGTGCCGGCGCTCGGGCGTGGCACGTGCGCGTGACCGGCCGGATCGACCGGCAGGATATACGCGGCACACGACGTGGGGGTGCGTGGAGGGCATGGAGCCGGTAAGTGTTGCCGAACGTGGATAGGGGGCGTTGCGGACCGCTCGTGGTCGGTCCGCAACGCCCCCCGGCAATCACCTGAGGGGGTGCCTCAGGAGTTCATCGGGCGTCGTACCCCTGGGGTCTACGACTCGATCTGCTCGGTGACGTCGGCCGAGAAGGTCGTCAGCCGGGTGTAGACACCCGGGTACCCGGCCAGGGCGCAGCCCTCGCCCCAGGAAGTGATACCTGCCAGGACGCCCCCGATCATCAGGGGACCGCCGCTGTCGCCCTGGCAGGTGTCCACGCCGCCGGAGGTGTATCCGGCGCACACCATGTCGCTCGCTATGAAGGACGAGCCGTACGAGCTGCCGCAGCTGGAGTTGGAGACGATCGGCACCGTGGCGGTGCGCAGCTGGTTGGAGGAGGAGCCACCCGAGGAGGTGGTGCCCCAGCCGAGGATGCGGGCGGTGGTGCCGGCCGCGTACACGGAGGTGTCGGACGAGCCGACGTACGGCGCCGTGGTGTACGGCATCGACGTCGACAGGGTCAGCACGGCCACGTCGTTGCCCTCGGTGGCGTCCGTGTAGTCGGGGTGGATCCAGATGTCGCTGACTCTGCTGACGGTGCCGTTGGTGCCGTTGCGGTAGGTGCGGCCGCCCACGACACGGACGCTGCTCGTGGTCTCGCCGACCATGCAGTGCGCGGCGGTGACCACCTTGGTGGCCGAGACCAGGGTGCCGCCGCAGAACTGGCTCTGCGACGAGTCCGTGATCTGCATGACGTACGGGTACGCGCTCGCGGTGGTCGTCGTGCCGCCGACGATGGGGTTGGGGGCGGCGACGGCGGAGGGGGCGCTCAGGAGTGCGGTCGCGGCGGCGGCAGCGGCGGCCGCGCCGAGAGCGGCGGTTTTCTTGGCACGCTTGAACCCGAACAAGGGGGGACTCCTTCGTGGGGGTTGCACCGGTGGGGGACGCGCGGGTGGGGGAGGTGCACCGGGCCGGCGGGCCGGCTCGGTGTGCCCTGGCGAGCGGCACGTCCTCAAGCTAGGAGCGGCAGCGATCAGCCCCCAATTGGGGAACCCCCTAAGGGAGTTGGGGAGGGAAAACCCTCGATGACCGCACGCGGGCGGGAACGTAGGCTGGCACCCGGGGGGAGCTCGTACGTATCGCTTCGTAGGTATCGCTTCGTACGTCTCGGCTCTTACGTATCGGGGAGGTCAGCTCGTACGGTGTCCCGCCGCCAGCCGCACGATGTCCACGCGCGACCGGATGCCCAGCTTCCGGTAGACCCGGGTGAGGGTCGCCTCGACCGTCTTGACGCTGATGAACAGCCGCCCGGCGATCTCGCGGTTCGTCGCGCCCTCCATGACGAGTTCGGCGACCTGACGTTCCGTCGTGGCGAGGACGGCGAGGGCGTCCAGCGCGGCCGGAGCGGGAGCCGGGACCGCGGGCGGCTGCGGGGCCGGGGCGGCCGCCGCCTGCTCGGCCTGCCTCAGCCAGGGCAGGGCACGGCAGCGGCGGAAGAGCCGGGTCGCCTCGTCGTACGACGTCGGACCGGGACGGGGCGTGCGCAGCCCCGCCAGGGCGTACGCGGCCCGGGCCTCCTCCAGGCCGTAGCCGAGCTTGGCCAGCCGGTCCTGCACGGACGTCAACTGCCGTACGGCGGCCTCGTGGTCGCCGCGCGCGGCGCGCACCAGCGCCTCGGAGCGGTCGAGCACGGCGAGCACGCTCTCGCGCCCCAGCCGCAGCGCTCGTTCCCGTGTGGCGACGATGACGTCCTGTGCCTCGGCGTACTCGCCCACCCGCACCAGCGCCTCGGCCAGGTCCCCGTGCCAGCGCCCGCGCGCGGGATCGGTGACCCCGAGGCTCTCCTCCAACTCCCGTACGCGACGCAGGGACTGGACCGTGCCCGCCGCGTCCCCGGCCACCAGCTGGGCGTACCCGAGGGAGCCCAGGGCGCGGGAGAGGTACACCAGGTCGCCGTCCGCCTCGGCGTGCTCCGCCGCCTCCCGGGCCAGCGCCAGCCCGCGGTCGACCTCGCCGCCCGAGGCCTCCGCGAGCGCGGTGAGCATGGCGGAGGCGCCCTCGCCGATCCCGGTGTCCCGGGCCAGGCGCAGGCTCTCCCGGGCGAGGTCCAGTGCGCGGCCGCAGTGGCCGGAGCGCAGTTCGGTCTCGGCGAGGAAGCGCAGGAAGTGCACCTCGCTCTCGACCATGCCGCGCCGGCGGGCCTCGCGCAGCAGCGCGGTGACCGTCTTGCGGGCCTCGGGGAGCTGGTCGCTCATGAGCAGCCAGCGGAACCGGGCCGAGCCGGCGCCGTTGTGGTGGCAGGCCACCTGGGGGTCCTGCGGCTCCCTCAGCGCGCGCTTGATCGTCGCGGGCGCGTCCGGGTGGCCCATCAGGGTCTCGATGTGGGCCTGGAAGGCCAGCGCGAGGAGCTCGGTGCGCCGGTCGCCGGCCCGTTCGGCCAGCCGCGCCGCGTGGGCCGCCTCGGTGCGGCCCTCGGCGAAGTCGCCCTCCACGACCAGCGCCCGCCAGGCCAGCTGGTAGCGGACCAGGGCGAGGAGCCGAGGGTCGTCGCCCGCGTCCGCGAGTGCCTGCGGGTAGGCGGCGTCGACCTCGGCGATGGACTGGCCGGCCGCCTCGATCACCACGATCCAGGCGCGCACCCGGTCGGCGGGCTCGGTGGCCCGGCCGAGCACCTCGCGGGCGATGTCCCGGGCGAGGTCGTTCTCCCCGGCGGTCACCGCGTCCTCGGCCGCCTGCAGCCGGCGCTCGTCGGGGTCCGGCTCGGCGTCGGCCGGGGTGTGCCGGGCCGCGAGCAGCCCCAGCTCGGCAGCGACCGAGGGAGCGCCCCGGTCCCGGGCCACGGCCGCGGCCTCACCGAGCCGCGCGGCGACCGCCGGGTCCGTGCCGGTGGTGGCGAGGGCGAGGTGGCGGGCGCGTTCGATGGGGTCGGAGGCCGCGGTGGACAGGGCGGTGTGGGCGGCACGCCGCTCCTGGGCGCCCGCCTCGGCGTACAGCGCGGCGGACACGAGGGGGTGCGCGAACCGTACGCCGGGGCCCTCCCGCTCGGGGGCGAGCAGGCCGAGCGCCGCGGCCTGCGCGGTCTCCGCCTCGGCGTTGTCGCGCCCGGCGGCGTGCAGCAGCGCGAGGGTGGGCCGGGCGCCGGCACTGGCGACGAGCAGGGTGCGGCGGGCCTCCACGGGGAGCATCTCCAGCCGGTTCAGGACCAGGGCGCGCAGCGAGGTGGGCACGGGCAGGGGCTCGCCCGGGCGCGGTGGGGTCGGGCTCTCGGCGAGGGCGCGGCCGAGCTCCAGCGCGAACAGGGGGTTTCCGCCGCTGGTGCCGTGGATGTCCCGTACGGTCGAGCGGGGCAGCCCGGTGTAGCCGCGGTGTCCGAGGAGCTCGGCCACCTGGGCCTTGGTGAGCGGGCTGACCCGCACGGCCAGGGTCTCGGGGGGCAACGCGCGTAGATGGCGGTCCTGCTCCTGGCCCCGCTGGTCCGTCGCGGTGCGTGCCGCGCACAGCATGCGGACCGGCATGCCGCCGAGCCTGCGGGCGGCGAACCCGAGCAGTTCGGCGCTGGCGGAATCCAGCCACTGGAGGTCGTCGGCGACGATCAGGACGGGTCCCTTGGCGGCCAGCGCCCGCAGGACCGACAGCACGGCGAGCCGCAGGGCCAGGCCGTCGCGCTGGAGGGTGGACTCGCCGCGGCCGGTGAGCGCCGACTCCAGGGCGTCGCGCTGCGGGGCGGGAAGCCGGTCGGACACCTCGTCGATGACCAGGCCGAGCAGGTCGGCCAGCGCGAGGAACGGCAGGTGGGATTCGGACTCGGTGGCCGAGCAGCGCAATACGGTACGTGCCGATTCGGCGTATTCCGCGGCCAATGTCCGCAGAATGGTCGATTTCCCGATCCCCGCGGGGCCGTCCACCAGCACGCTGCCGCCGCGCGCGAGCTGCTCGCGCGCGGCGACGAGTATCTCGTCCCGCCCAACGACCAGGTCGGGGCGCGGTCTGCCAGGCTCCTTGAAGTCCCGTCGCACGGTCCACCGCTCCCCTCTGGTCGTGTCCTGGCCAATATTAGGCAACGAATCTTTGAATTTCGGACCCAAGACGTGGTGAGGGAAATAACAGGAGCGCCACGAGAGGCGCAAGAGCCCCAGGCAGAAAATATTTCACTGTCCTCGCCAATGAATAACCAAGGGCCACGGTAGCGGGTCCGCCCCACCAGGGGCGCGGGACTGTGCCGAGTATGCGGCTCCGCCGCGTGGACGCGCCCCGCCCGGCCAGGTGCGGCGGCACGGACCCGCGGCGGCCCGCCCCGCCACCAAGGGGCGCGGGGAACTGCGCGCTCAGCCCCGACGAACGCGCACGCACCCACCGCCCCGTGGGGCAGACGCCGACGCCCGGCCACGCGGCGGCACGGACCCGCGGTGGCCCGCCCCCACTACCAAGGGGCGCGGGGAACTGCGCGACCAGCCACAACGAACGTGCACGCCCCCACCGCCCCGTGGGGCAGACGCCGACGCCCGGCCACGCGGCGGCACGGACCCGCGGTGGCCCGCCCCCACTACCAAGGGGCGCGGGGAACTGC
>NZ_JBVIEE010000017.1:0-41349 GCF_055572015.1 Streptomyces sp. NPDC030840
ACGCCCGGTTACATTCCGAACCCGGAAGCTAAGCCTTACAGCGCCGATGGTACTGCAGGGGGGACCCTGTGGGAGAGTAGGACACCGCCGAACAATCTTTGACAGGACCCCTGGTCACCAGCGTTCAGCTGGGGCCAGGGGTCCTTTTTGTTTTGCCAGTGCGCGACGGGTACCCGGCTGCGCGAGAATGACTGCGGTACCGAAGACAGGAGTCACCGATGTCCACCAACTCTCCCGACGAGCGACCGGAGCGCGATCAGCGCCGCCGGGACAGTGGTGACCGTGGCGAGCGTGGTGGGTACCGCGGCGGCCCTCGTCGTGACAACGACCGTGGTGGCCGTGGTGGGTATGACCGGGGCGACCGGGGCGACCGGGGTGGGTTCCGTCGGGATGACCGGCGGGGTGACGACCGTGGTGATCGCGGTGGATTCCGGCGCGATGACAACCGCGGTGGTTATGGCCGGCGCGATGACCGTCGAGAGGGCGACCGAGGCTCGCGCCGCGATGACCGCCGCGATGACCGGGGCGATCGCGGTGAGCGGGGCGAGCGGTACGAGCGCGGCGGCTTCCGGCGGGAGGACAGCCGCGGCGGTTTCGGCGGTGGCCACGGAGGACGGCGTGAGGACCGGCGCGATGAACGGCGTGACGGTGAGCGGGGCGACCGTGGCGGATTCCGCCGTGACGACCGGGACCGTGACCGTGGGTTCCGGCGTGATGACCGTGCTGAGCGAAGTGAGCGCGGCGAACGTGGTGGCTTCCGCCGGGATGACAGTCGTGGCGGGTTCCGCTCACGTGACGATCGGCGCGATGACCGCCGGGATGACCGGCGCGATGACCGCCGGGATGACCGCAGGGACGATCGCAGGTTCGACCGGCGGGATGACCGGCGTGGCGACCGCAGGGACGGTGAGCGCTCTGGGTTCCGGCGTGATGAGCGCGACGAGCGTGCGGAGCGCGGGCCGCGGCGGGAACGGCCGGACCGTGGTGGCTTCCGGCGTGACGACGCCCGTGGTGAGCGCGGTGGATTCCGCGGCCGGGACGACCGTGGGCGTGATGACCGCGGACGTGACGATCGCGGACGTGGGCCGCGGCGGGACGATCGCGACCGGGGCGGTCGGCCGGGGCGCCCCGGTGGTTTCCGTGGGCGTGGTGACGATCGCCGTGGCGGCGGGCGTTTCCGTGAGGAGCGGGAGAGGGAGCGCGACCGCGAGCCGATCAAGCGGCTGCCGATCCCCGAGGACGTCACGGGCGAGGAGATCGACAAGGACGTACGGCAGGAACTGCAGAGCCTGCCCAAGACGCTCGCGGACGACGTCGCCAGGAACCTGGTGATGGTGGCCAAGCTCATCGACGAGGACCCGGAGGCCGCCTACGGCTACTCCAGGGTGGCCTTGCGGCTCGCCTCGCGTGTCGCCGCCGTACGGGAAGCGGCCGGCTTCGCCGCGTACGCGAACCAGAAGTACAGCGAGGCCCTCGCCGAGTTCCGGGCGGCGCGGCGCATGACCGGGAACACCGATTTGTGGCCGGTCATGGCCGACTGCGAGCGCGGCCTCGGGCGGCCCGAGAAGGCGCTGGACATGGCCGGAGCGCCCGAGGTGCACAAGCTGGACAAGGCCGGGCAGGTCGAGATGCGGCTGGTGGCCGCCGGCGCCCGGCGGGACATGGGGCAGCTCGACGCGGCCATCGTGACGCTGCAGAGCCCCGAACTGGCCTCCAACTCCGTGCAGCCGTGGACCGCGCGGCTGCGGTACGCGTACGCCGACGCGTTGCTCGCCGCCGGACGCGAGGGTGAGGCGCGCGAGTGGTTCGCCAAGGCCGTCGAGGCCGACAAGGACGGCAGCACGGACGCCTCCGACCGGCTCGCGGAGATGGACGGTGTCGAGTTCGTCGACGCCCTCGACGAGAACGAGGGCCAGGACACGGGCGAGGACGACACCAAGCTCGAACCGGAGCCCGAGGACGCTCCCGTCGACGGCCCTTCGGCAGACGACAAGGACGACAAGGACAACGAGGACAACGAGGACCACGAGGACCACGAGGACCACGAGGACCACGAGAGCTGATGTGAGTGGCCGAGGGGCGGGACCCGTGATGTACGGGTCCCGCCCTTTCGCGTGTCAGATCTCCAGCGCTCGCAGGACCAGGCCTGACGCCGGCTTGGGGCCGAACGACGTCGACTTGCGGGGCATGGTCACGCCCTGGCGGGCGAGGTCGCGGACCACCTCCTCGCGGACGGGGTGCATCAGGACCGCCGTGCCCCCGTCCCGCTCCGCCTTGGCGACCGTGGCCGCCGCGTCGTGGACGTACGCGATGTGCGCGGGGGAGTCCTCCGGGATGTGCCACACGTGGTCGAGGAGCGTGGCGTGCAGCACCGTCGCGTCCAGGGTGCGCCACGCCGCCGGATGCCCGGCAGGGACCGTACGGTCCAGCAGGGCCCGGTCGGGGTGGTCCAGGAGGTGGAAGGCGCCGTCGCCGGCGAGGAGGAAGGCGTTGCCCGCGCAGGCCGCGTCGGCCAGGGCCGCGAGGGCTTCGGGGAGCGGGATGTCGAGCCGGCGTACGCGGAAGTGGTCCGACACGGCGGACAGGGCTTGCCGTAGGGGGAGTTGGTGCAGGAGGCGGTGGATCGCGCGGACGCGCAGCGGGTAGCGGGCGGTGTCGACCAGGAGGACCAGGCCGTGGTCCCAGGGGCTGGGGGAGGGGTGCTCCGCGCGTAGACGCAGATAGGTCGCCCAGCGGTGGTGGCCGTCGGCGATGAGGGCCTGGTGGCGGGCGAGGTCCGAACGGATCTCGGTGACGTCGGCCGGGTCCGTCACGGCCCACAGGCGGTGGCTGAAACCGTCCTCCGTGGTGGTGGCAAGGAGCGGCGGGCGTTCGGCGGTGCGCTCGATGACGGCCCGTGTGCCGGTCGCCGAGCCGTCGCCGCGGTACGTCAGGAGCAGCGGTTCCAGGTTGGCGCGGGTGGCGCGCATCAGGGCCGCGCGGTCGTCGACCACGTGGGGCATGACGTCCTCGTGGGGGAGGACCACGCCGTCCGGTGGCTCCGACAGGCGGAGGGCGCCTATGACGCCGCGTTGCAGCATGCCGTCGCCGTCGCGTTGCTCGTAGACGTACAGGGCGGGTTGCTCGTCCGCGACCAGGACTCCCTCGGAGAGCCAGCGGCACAGGGTGGCCGCCGCCTGACTGTTGCGGGCCGTGGGTGTTGAGGCCTGGGGGAGGATCAGGCGGACGATGTTGTAGGGGTCGGCGGATTCGAGGTGGAGCAGACCGTCGGGGCGGACGACCACGTCGTACGGCGGGGACGTCACCGCGGCCAGGCTGCCGACCCGGTCGGGGTCATAGCGAAGGCCTCGGAACGGGGACAGTTCGAGGCCGCTGCGCGCCGGGGTCTCCTTCGCGGGACCTGCAGGGTTCATTGAGGCATCGTATGTGTGTCAGTGGTATGCGCGATGATCGGACGGAGAGATCGAGAGATCGAGAGATCGACGGATCGCCGAACCGTCCACCGAGGAGCGATGTGCAATGAGCCAGACCGTCAGGACGCGGCCCGAGGGGAGTGGGCGGCCCCTGAGCGAGGCGTACGACACGGCGCTGCTCGATCTGGACGGCGTGGTGTACGCGGGCGGAAGCGCGATCGCGTACGCCGTCGAGTCGCTCCGCACGGCCCGCGACGGCGGGATGCACCTCGCGTACGTCACGAACAACGCGCTGCGGACGCCCGACACGGTGGCCGCGCACCTCACGGCGCTGGGGATACCGGCCGAGCCCGGTGACGTCATCACCTCGGCGCAGGCCGTGGCCCGGCTCATCAGCGAGCAGGTGCCCGCCGGGGCGCGCGTGCTGGTGATCGGCGGGGAAGGGCTGCGGGTGGCGCTGCGGGAGCGGGGGCTGGAGCCCGTGGAGTCCGCCGACGACGGTCCGGTGGCGGTGGTGCAGGGGTACGGCGGGCCGGAGCTGCCGTGGGGCCGGTTCGCCGAGGCCTGCTACGCCATCGCGCGCGGGGTGCCGTGGTTCGCGTCCAACACCGACCTCACCATCCCCAGCGCGCGTGGCATCGCGCCCGGGAACGGGGCGGCGGTGGAGGTCGTGCGGATCGCGACGGGCGCCGAGCCGCAGGTGGCGGGCAAGCCGCTGCCTCCGATGCACCGGGAGACGATCCTGCGTACCGGCGCCGAGCGGCCGCTCGTGATCGGGGACCGGCTGGACACCGACATCGAGGGGGCCTTCAACGGCGAGGTGGACTCGCTGCTCGTGCTGACCGGGGTCACCGACGGCGCGCAGCTGCTGGCCGCGCCGCCGCGGCACCGGCCGACGTACGTGGACGCTGATCTGCGCGGGCTGCTCACCGGGCAGCCGGAGGTCGTCGGGGCGGGGGAGGGGTTCCGCTGCGGTGGCTGGACCGCGGCGGCCGGGACCGAGCGGCTGGAGCTGGACGGCGAGGGTGAGGTGCTCGACGGGCTGCGTGCGCTGTGCGCGGCGGCCTGGACAGCGGCCGGGGAGGGCTCGTGCGGGCTGGACGGGGGGAAGGCGCTGGCGCGGCTGGGATTGTGAGGGCGGGTCACGGCGTGACGTGCCTCGGCGTGCTCTGGGCCAGCTCTTTAGGCCAGGGCCGCCTGAAGCCGCGTCAGGCGGCGATCGGATTGGACTTCTCGGTCGCCGCCGCGAGTTGCTCGATACGGGGAGCGTACGGCGGGTAGGCGGGTAGCCGGGTCCACGGCGGCTCGGCTGCCGGGTTCGCGTGGTACGGGATCGAGACGAAATGGGAGGGTAGGCTAACCTAACCTGGTGTTCGTCGACAGTCCTCCCGAGCAGCGCGCGGTGACCACCGCAGCGCCACCCCGACATCGGGCGATACGGACCGTGGGGCTTCTCGTCTCGCTGGGAATCCTGGTCCTCGTCGCCCTGGCCAGCATCGCCATCGGCGCGAAAGAGCTCTCGTTGGAGCAGGTCTGGCACGGCCTGTTCGACGACTCGGGCACGTACGGCGACGTCGTGGTCGGTGAGCGCCTGTCCCGTACCGTGATCGGGCTGCTGGCCGGGGCCGCGCTCGGTCTGGCCGGCGCCCTGCTCCAGGCACTGACCCGCAATCCGCTGGCCGACCCCGGCCTGCTCGGCATCAACGCGGGCGCGTCCGCCGCGGTCGTCACCGCCATGACGTTCTTCGGCGTCACCTCGCTGAGCGGCTATGTGTGGTTCGCGTTCCTCGGCGCGGCCGGTGTCGGGGCGCTGGTGTGGTTCCTCGGCGGCAGCCGCGGGGCGACACCGGTGCGACTCGCGCTCGCGGGTACCGCGATCACGGCGGCGCTCTACGGCTACCTCCAGGCCGTGATGATCATGGACGAGGCGGCGCTCGGCAAGATGCGTTTCTGGACGGTCGGCTCGCTCGCCTCGGCGACCGACTCGACCGTCACGCAGGTCCTGCCGTTCATCGGGGCCGGCCTGGTCCTCGCGCTGTTCCTGGCCCGGCCGCTGAACGCGGTGGCCATGGGCGACGACACGGCCCGCGCGCTCGGCGCCAGCCTGGGCCGTACCCGCGCGCTGTCGATGGCCGCGGCGACCGTGCTGTGCGGGGCCGCGACCGCCGCCTGCGGGCCGATCCTGTTCGTCGGGCTGATGGTCCCGCACGCCGTACGGTCCTTCACCGGGCCCGACCTGCGCTGGATCCTGCCGTACGCGACGGTCCTGTCGCCCGTGCTGCTGCTGGGGGCCGACGTTCTCGGACGGATGGTGGCGCGGCCGGCGGAGCTCCAGGTCGGCATCGTCACCGCGGTGCTCGGCGGACCGGTCTTCATCTTTCTCGTACGGCGGCGGAGGACGGCACAGCTGTGAAGGTCATGAACGGAACCGCCCTGCGCAGGACCGCCCTGCGCGGGCCCGGCGCGTCCGAGCCGGGCCCGCGCGGCCCCGCCCTCGGTACCCGTGCCCTGCGCACTCCGGGCGGGCTCTCGGTGCGGATGCACGTGCGGGCGCTCCTCGTCGTGGTCGTGTTGCTGCTGGCCGGGCTCACCGCGAGCGTCGTCCTGATCGGTACGGGCGACTTCCCGATCCCGGCCGCCGACGTCCTCAAGGCGCTGGTGGGCGACGGAAACCAGGGCCAGGAGTTCATCGTCAACGAACTGCGGCTGCCGCGTGTCCTCGTCGGACTGCTGGTCGGCGCCGCGCTCGGGCTCGGTGGTGCGCTCTTCCAGTCCATCTCCCGCAATCCGCTGGGCAGTCCGGACGTGCTCGGTCTCGCGCAGGGTTCGACCGCCGGGGCGCTCGTAGTCATCGTGCTCTTCTCGGGCTCCGCGAGCCAGGTCACCGTCGGGGCGCTCGTCGGTGGGCTCGCGACAGGTCTGGCGATCTATCTGCTGGCCTGGAAGCGGGGTGTGCACGGGTACCGGCTGGTGCTGGTCGGCATCGGCGTGTCCGCGGTCGTCACGGCGGTCAACGGCTACCTGATCACCAAGGCCGACCTCGTGGACGCGGCCCGCGCGGTGGTGTGGATGACCGGCTCCCTCAACGGCCGTGACTGGTCCCAGGTCTGGCCGCTGCTGTGGATGTGTGTCGTCCTCGTACCGCTGGTGCTGGCGAACGCGCGAGGGCTGCGGATGACGGAGATGGGCGACGACGTGTCGTACGCCCTCGGCGTGCGCGTCGAGCGCGTACGGATGCTGCTGATGGTGGCGGCCGTGCTGCTCACCGCCGGGGCGACCGCCGCCGCGGGGCCCGTCGGCTTCGTCGCGCTGACCGCGCCGCAGCTCGCCCGGCGGCTGACCCGCTCTCCGGGGCCGAACCTCGTGGCGTCCATGTGCATGGGCGCGACCCTCCTGATCGCCGCGGACCTCGCCTCACAGCGGGCCTTCGGAGCCGACCAGCTGCCCGTGGGCGTGGTGACCGGGGTCGTCGGCGGTGCCTATCTCCTGTGGCTGCTGGTCACCGAGCGGAAGGCCGGGCGCATATGAGCGGCGCGCCCCGAGCGGGCATGGGCAGCGCGTCCCGGGTGGACCCGAGCGTGGACAAGGGCAGCGCACCGGCGAACGAGATCATCGACAAGAGCACCACGAGGAGCACAGTGAACCGCCTGTCCGCCGAGAACGTCACCCTCGCCTACGACCAGCGGATCATCGCCGAGCAGCTGTCGGTGGAGATCCCCGACAACTCGTTCACGGTGATCGTCGGTCCCAACGCCTGCGGCAAGTCGACACTGCTGCGCGCCCTTTCGCGGATGCTGAAGCCGTCCCAGGGGCGGGTGTTGCTGGACGGGAGCGTCATCCAGTCGATGCCCGCGAAGAAGGTCGCCCGGACGCTGGGGCTGCTGCCGCAGTCGTCCATCGCGCCCGACGGGATCACGGTCGGGGACCTCGTGGGGCGCGGACGGTACCCGCACCAGGGGCTGCTGCGGCAGTGGTCGGCCGAGGACGAGCGGGTCGTACGGGAGTCGATGGAGTCCACCGGTGTCGCCGAGCTCGCGGACCGGTACGTCGATGAGCTCTCCGGCGGTCAGCGGCAGCGCGTGTGGATCGCCATGGCGCTCGCCCAGCAGACGCCGCTGCTGCTGCTCGACGAGCCGACGACCTTCCTGGACATCCAGCACCAGATCGACGTGCTCGACCTGTGCGCCGAGCTCCACGAGGAACAGGGGCGCACGCTGGTGGCGGTGCTGCACGACCTCAACCACGCCGCCCGGTACGCCACCCACCTCATCGCCCTGCGCGGCGGCCGGGTGATCGCCGAGGGGGCGCCGACCGACATCGTCACGGCCGAGCTGGTCCAGGAGGTCTTCGGGCTGCGCTGTCAGGTCATCGACGACCCGGAGACGGGGACGCCACTGGTGGTGCCCGCGGCCCGGAAGGCCCGCACCCGGGTGGCCGCGGCCGAGGCGTCCTGACGCCCGGGGGCCGCCAGGGCCTGCCGGCGCTCGGCTGGTCGTCACCGGGGGTGCCGGCGCTCGGCTGGTCGTCGCTGAGGGCTGCTGGTGCTCGGCTGGCCGTCGCCCGGGTCTGGTGGTTCCTGGTCGGCCGTCGTCCGGGCTTGCTGCGTCCGGCGGGGTGTCGCCGGGTTTGCCGGTGTTCGGCTGGCCGTCGCCCGGGTCTGCTGCGTCCGGCGGGGTGTCGCCGGGTTTGCCGGTGTTCGGCTGGCCGTCGTCGGGGCCTGCTGCGTCCGGCGGGGTGTCACCGGGGCCCGCCGGCCGCGCACCCCTACAGGAGCTTTCTGAGGCGCACGAGGTCGCGCAGGCCCGCTTCCAGTCTGATACGGCCGGAGGCCCAGGCCCTCGCGAAGTGGAGCTCGCCGTTGACCATCGCGACCAGGTCGTCGCCGGTCATCGTGAGGCGGATGTCGGCCTTCTCCGGCGGCGGGCCCTGGAGTGTGTCCTGCACCTCGATCCGGCCGTCCGTGAGGCGGCCGACGAAGGTCACGTCCAGGTCGGTGATGCGGCAACTGAGCGAGCGGTCGAGCGCGGCGGCGTCGCGGACGTCGCCGTCGGCGCCCGCGAGGTTCTCCGAGAGCTTATCGAGTGCGCTGCGGCACTCCTCGATCGTGGCCATCGCGACCGACGGTACCCCAGGGCTGCGTCGACGGTACCCAGGGGCTTCGCGGTAGCGTCGGGGCATGAGCGACTCCGTGCCAGAGGCAGAGGCCCCGTGGGAGGGCGCCACAGAGCCCGTCGTGTCCGAGCCGGAGCCCGCAGGCGAGCCCGACCACGACCCGGCCGCACCGGCCCCGCTCGGCGTGCCCCGCACCCCCACGGGCAACGCCGACGTCGACGCGGCCCTCGACCGGCTGGGGGACGCCGACCACCTCGCCACCGACGGACACATCGAGGTGTACGAGGATGTACATGGGGCGCTGCGCGACGCGCTGACCGCGCTCGACGCCCGCCCGGGGCCTCCGGCGCCCCCATCGTCCCCGTCGCCTCACGACCGCAGGAGCTGAACCGAACGTGGCAGGAGTGGCACGCCGCCGTCTGGACGCCGAGCTGGTGCGTCGCAAGCTCGCGCGCTCGCGCGAGCACGCGAGCCAGCTGATCGCCGCCGGGCGCGTGACCGTCGGCAGGACCGTCGCCACCAAGGCCGCCACCCAGGTGGAGACTGCCGCCGCGATCGTGGTGGCACAGGACGACAGTGATCCGGACTACGTCTCGCGCGGCGGCCACAAGCTCGCCGGTGCCCTGGAGGTGTTCGTGCCGCGGGGGCTGGAGGTCAAGGGGCGGCGGGCCCTGGACGCCGGCGCGTCCACCGGCGGCTTCACCGACGTCCTGCTGCGGGCGGGCGCCGCGCACGTCGTCGCCGTCGACGTCGGCTACGGACAACTTGCGTGGTCTCTCCAAAGTGATGAACGCGTCACCGTCAGGGACCGTACGAACGTACGCGAGTTGACGCTCGCTGCGATCGATGGGGAGCCTGTGGATCTTGTCGTGGGGGATCTTTCCTTCATCCCGCTCGGCCTGGTGCTGCCCGCCCTGGTGCGGTGCGCGAAACCGGACGCCGATCTGGTGATGATGGTCAAGCCGCAGTTCGAGGTGGGGAAGGAGCGGCTGGGGAGTGGTGGAGTCGTACGCAGCCCGGAGCTGCGCGCCGAAGCGGTGCGCTCGGTGGGCCGCAGCGCGGGGGAGTTGGGGCTCGGCGTGCGCGGTGTGACCGCAAGCCCGCTGCCCGGGCCCTCGGGCAATGTCGAGTACTTTCTGTGGCTGCGAGCCGGGGCACCCGCGCTGGATCCGGCCGACGTTGACCGTGCAGTGGCGGAGGGGCCGCGTTGACCCAGAACCGAGCTCGTACTGTTTTCCTGCTCGCCCACACCGGGCGGCCGGCGGCCATCCGCAGCGCCGAACTCGTCGTCAAGGGGCTGCTGCGCTCCGGACTCGGCGTGCGCGTCCTGGAGTACGAGGCGCGCGACCTGCCGCTCTCGGACGAGGTGGAGCTGGTCAAGGAGGCCACCCCGCAGTGCCTCGAAGGGTGTGAGCTGCTCATCGTGCTCGGCGGTGACGGCACGCTGCTGCGCGGCGCGGAGTTCGCCCGCGCCTCCGGGGTGCCGATGCTCGGCGTCAACCTCGGGAGCGTCGGATTCCTCGCCGAGGCCGAACGGGACGACCTGGACAAGGTCGTCGACCGGGTCGTGACGAGGGCGTACGAGGTCGAGGAACGCATGACCGTCGACGTCGTCGTGCACCGCAACGGCGAGATCGTGCACACCGACTGGGCGCTCAACGAGGCCGCCGTGCAGAAGGCGGGCGCCGAGAAGCTCCTCGAGGTCGTGCTGGAGATCGACGGGCGGCCGGTGACCGGGTTCGGCTGTGACGGGATCGTCCTGTCCACGCCGACCGGGTCGACGGCCTACGCGTTCTCCGCCGGCGGCCCCGTGGTGTGGCCGGAGGTGGAGGCGCTGCTGATGGTGCCGATCAGTGCGCACGCGCTGTTCGCGAAGCCGTTGGTCACGTCACCCGATTCCGTGCTCGCCGTGGAGCTGTTGCCTCACATCCCGCCCGGGGTGTTGTGGTGCGACGGACGGCGGACCTTCGAGTTGCCGCCGGGGGCGCGGGTGGAGGTGCGGCGGGGGGCCGTGCCGGTGCGGCTCGCCCGGTTGCACCACGCTTCGTTCACCGATCGGCTGGTGGCCAAGTTCGCGCTACCGGTTTCCGGGTGGCGGGGGGCACCGCACTAGCGCCGCCACTCCCCCGGGTGACAGGGCACCTCGCACTCCTCGGCCCCGACCTCGTATGGTCTTCTCCGTGTTGGAGGAGATGCGGATACGGTCGCTGGGAGTCATCGACGACGCGGTCGTCGAGCTGTCGCCCGGGTTCACCGCCGTCACCGGTGAGACGGGCGCGGGCAAGACCATGGTGGTCACCAGCCTCGGCCTGCTGCTCGGCGGGCGCGCGGACCCGGCGCTCGTACGGATCGGGGCCAAGAACGCGGTGGTCGAGGGGCGGGTCAGTGTGCCCGTGGACGCCTCGGCGGCCGTACGCGCCGAGGAAGCCGGGGCCGAACTCGACGACGGGGCGTTGCTGATCAGCCGCACCGTTTCCGCCGAGGGACGCTCGCGGGCCCACCTCGGCGGGCGTTCCGTGCCGGTGGGTGTGCTCGCCGAGCTGGCGGACGAACTGGTGGCCGTGCACGGGCAGACCGACCAGCAGGGGCTGCTCAAGCTGTCCCGGCAGCGGCAGGCACTCGACCGGTACGCGGGGGACGCGGTGGCCGTGCCGCTCGCCAAGTACCAGGAGGCCTACCGCAGGCTGCGCGCCGTCTCCGCCGAACTGAACGAGATCACCACGCGCGCGCGGGAACGGGCCCAGGAAGCCGACATGCTGCGCTACGGCCTCGACGAGATCGCGGCGGTCGAGCCGCGGGCCGGCGAGGACGTGGAGCTGGCGGAGGAGGCCGAGCGGCTGGGGCACGCGGAGGCTCTCGCGTCCGCCGCGACGGCCGCGCACGCCGCTCTCGCGGGCAATCCCGAGGACCCGGAGAGCGTGGACGCCTCGACGCTCGTCGCGGGCGCACACCGGGCGCTGGAGGCCGTACGGTCGCACGATCCCGCCCTGGCCGCGCTCGCGGACCGGATCGGCGAGATCGGGATCCTGCTGGGCGATGTGGCCGGGGAACTCGCCGGCTACGCCGACGACCTGGACGCCGATCCGCTGCGGCTCGCGGCGGTGGAGGAGCGGCGGGCCGCGCTCACCGCGCTGACGCGGAAGTACGGGGAGGACGTGGCCGCGGTACTGGCCTGGGCCGAGCAGAGTGCCGCGCGGCTGACCGAACTGGACGGTGACGACGAGCGGATCGAGGAGCTGACCGCCGAGCGGGACGCGCTCAGGACCGAACTGGGCGGGCTCGCCCAGGCCCTGACGGACGCCCGGACGGAGGCCGCGGAGCGGTTCGCGGCGGCCGTGACCGCGGAGCTGGCCTCGCTGGCCATGCCGCACGCGCGCGTGTCGTTCGCGATCCGGCAGACCGAGGACGCGGACGGTGTCGAGGTCGGCGGGCGTGCGGTCGCGTACGGGCCGGCGGGCGTCGACGAGGTGGAGCTGCTGCTCGCCCCGCACCCGGGGGCGCCGCCGCGGCCCATCGCCAAGGGGGCCTCCGGTGGTGAGCTGTCGCGGGTGATGCTCGCGGTGGAGGTGGTCTTCGCCGGGACCGATCCCGTGCCGACGTACCTGTTCGACGAGGTCGACGCGGGGGTCGGCGGCAAGGCCGCGGTCGAGATCGGGCGGCGGCTCGCCAAGCTCGCGAAGTCCGCGCAGGTCGTGGTCGTGACGCATCTGCCGCAGGTGGCCGCGTTCGCCGACCGGCAACTGCTGGTGGAGAAGACCGACGACGGGTCCGTGACGCGCTCCGGTGTGAAGGTGCTGGAGGGGGAGGAGCGGATCCGGGAGTTGTCGCGGATGCTGGCGGGGCAGGAGGACTCGGAGACGGCCCGGGCCCATGCGGAGGAGTTGCTGGCGACGGCTCGGGGGGACGGGTAGGGGACTGGGGCGTTCGTGGTGGTGAAGGCGGTGGCGTAGGTGGGTGGTTCAGCCTGCGTTTTCTCGCCCCCGCCGCCCCTACCCGTCCCATCCTCGTCCCATCCCCAGGGGCTCCGCCCCTTCGACCCCGTTTCGGGGGCTCCGGCCCCGGGCCCCCGCTCCTCGAACGCCAAAGAGGCTGGATCTTGAGTCGCCGTTCGCTCTCCCTCGGTCTCGCCGCCGCCTCGACCCGAGCCGTTCTGACGGCACTGCGCTCGTGCCCGCCCGGTGGCCCCGCCCGGTGGCAGCGCGAGAACCACGCCGGGCGGGCCGTCGATCTGTACGCGGGGCCCGCGGTCGCGGCGGGGGCCGTGTTCGGGGCCTGGAGTGCTCACCCAGTCGCCGGGGCCGCCGTGTTGGTGGCCGGGGCGTGCGGGGCCTACGACGACGTCGCCGGGGACGGGGACCCGCGGCGTGGGTTCCGGGCTCATCTGGCCGCGTTGCGGGACGGCGAAGTGACGAGTGGCGCGGTCAAGTTGTTCGGGATCTCGGCGGCCGGGCTTGTCGCGGGGGCGGTGCTGAAGGAGCGGTTCGTCGACAAGGTGCTCGCCGGCGTCGTGATCGCCGGGGCCGCGCACGCGGTGAACCTCGTGGACGTGCGTCCGGGGAGGGCCGTGGGCGCGGTGGTCGCGCTGGGGGTGCCGGGGATGGCGCGGGGAGGTGTCGCGGGCGACGTGGCCGCCTCGGTCGTCGGTGCCTCGGTCGCCGTGCTGCCCGGCGACCTCGGGGAGCGAACCATGATCGGGGACTGCGGGGCGCACGCGCTCGGTGCCGCGTTGGGCACCGCTGCCGTCGTCGGCAACGGGCGGCTCGGGCTGCTCGCGCACGCGGGCGCGCTCGTGGCGGCGGCGGTGTGCGGGGAACGCGTCAGTGAGGTGGCGCGCTTCTTCAAGCCCCTGTGAAGAGTCGGTGAGGGGCGGGTGGGGCCGGAGGGGCAACGACGTACGGGAGATCACTCATGTGGGTGACCTGGTGCGGTCGGGTTGCCCGTGATGGTGCGGGAGTGCGGCCTCCTTGGTGCCGGAACATCCTCATGGCCTGGCATTCTTGACGTAGCACGCGGAAGCGGTTCGCGCGGTATGACCCTCCGCACGAGCCTTCTGTGCGTTGCGTGAACCTTCTGTACGTTTCTTCGTGACCGCCCGACCGCCGAACCAGGAGCCCCGGCCACGTGAGCAGCCACTCACCGCACGGCCAGTCGCCGCTGCGCACCGTGCAAGTGCTCGGCGGCGGCAGCGCGGGCAGTTGTGTGCACGTGCGGTCACTGGCCTCGGGACTCGTCGCCCGTGGGGTCCGGGTCACCGTGTGCGCGCCCGGGGAGGCGGACAGGGCGTACGACTTCAGCGGTGCGGGCGCCGTGCACGTTCCCGTGCCCCGCAGCAGCGACCCGGCCTCCGTGACCGCGCTGAGGATGGCCTGCGCGGACGCCGACCTGGTGCACGCGCACGGGCTGCACGCCGCGTTCCGGGCCTCTCTCGCGCTCAGCGGCCGGCAGGTGCCGTTCGTGGTGACGTGGCATTCGCGCGCGCATGCCGAGGGCGCCCGGGCCCATCTGCTGCGGATGCTGGAGCGGCGGGTCGCCAAGGCCGCTTCGGTGGTGCTCGGGACGACCTCCGACCTCGTCGACCGGGCGCGCAGCCGGGGTGCCCGGGACGCGCGCCTCGCGGCCGTGGCACTTCCCGCGCCGCGCCCCGGCGGCGACGACCCCGATCCGCCGTCCAAGGCGCGGGCCGAAGTCGGAGCCACGGGCCGCCCGTTGCTCATGGCCGTCGGCACGCTCGACCGGTACCGCGGGCACGAGACGCTGCTGGACGCGGCGCGGGCCTGGCGCGGGCTCGACCCCGTGCCGTTGCTCGTGGTGGCCGGAGAGGGGCCGCTGCGGCCCGTTCTGCAGCGGCGCATCGAGGACGAGGAACTGCCCGTGCGGCTGGTGGGGCGGCGCGACGACGTCAGTGACCTGATCGCCGCGGCGGATCTCGCGCTCCTGCCGAGCAGTTGGGAGGCCCGGTCGGTGCTCGCCCAGGAAGCCCTCCACGCGCGCGTGCCGCTCGTCGCGGCGGACGCCCCCGGCATCCCCGAACTGGTCGGCGACGCGGCCGAACTCGTTCCGTACGGCGACGGGGAGGCCTTCGGGGAAGCCGTCGTACGGCTCCTCGCCGATCCCGGCCGACGGGAGCTCCTCAAGGAGCGGGGCGCCCGGCAGACCGCCGCATGGCCGACCGAGGACGAGACAGTGGCCCAGGTACTGAGTGTCTACGACGAGTTGACCCAACCGCGGCCCCTTTCCTAGGCAGTCCCTTTACCCGGCGGTCCTTTACCAGGCAGTGCTTCCCCAGGCAGTCCCGTGCTCTTGCCTCTGTCCGCGTCTCCGTCTCCGTCTCCGCCTACGGCACATGCCTGCGCGCCCGCAGCGCCAGACTCAGGGTCAGCACCGTCTGCGGGTCGTCCAGGTCCGTGCCCAGGAGTTCGCCGATGCGGGCGAGGCGGTTGTAGAGGGTCTGGCGGTTGAGGTGGAGTTCGCGGGCGGTCTCGGCCTTGCGGCCCGTGTGGGCCAGATACGTCTCCAGCGTGGGCAGCAGCGGCGGCTTGGAGCGGGCGTCGTGGTCGAGCAGGGGGCCGATCGCGCGGTCCACGAAGGCCGCCAGGTCGGGGTGGTCGCGCAGCCTCCACAGGAGCAGGTCGATGTCCAGGCGGCGGGCGTCGTGCCAGGGGCGTTCCGGCAGGCCGTGCGCCGCCGTCGCCGTCTCGGCCGCGTGCCGCAGTCCCGCCGAGGCGGCCGCCCAGCCCCCGGCCACGCCGACGACCACCACGGGCGGCCGGGCCCCGGGCCGCCCGACTCCCGCTCGCTCCACGCCCGCCCGCAGCGCCGTCGTGACCCGGTCCGCCACCGCCGGGCGCTCCGCCTCCGCCCGCAGGCCCAGCAGCAGCGGCACCCGGCCCTCGACCGGCCGTACGCCGAGCAGGACCGGAACCCCCACCGAGGCCAGCTCCTCGCCGACGGCGCGGGCCAGGACCGCCCAGCCGCCGCCCGACGGAGACGGACCGTCGGCCAGGCGCATCACCACCGGCAGCAGCGGACCGCTCCCCGGCTTGAAGCCCAGGACGCGCGCCTGCGCGGGCGCGTCCTCAGCCGCGACGCGGCCCTCGGCGAGGTCGGTGAGGAAGTCGCCGCGCCCACGGGCGGCCAGTTCCTCCTCCTGGCGGGCCTGCATCAGCACGACCGCCAGGATGCCCGCGGCCCGTTCGGCGGCCATCCGGTGCACGGGGGCCACGGGTTCGCCGACGGGCAGCAGTACCAGCCGGGCCCGTACCGAACCTGTTCCCGGCCCGCTGCCCGGTACGTCCACGATGGTCGTGCCCGTGGGCGGCTCGTCCCGGTGATGGCCGCGCAGCCCCTCCCACACCTGGATCGGGTCGGTGTCCGCGGGCCCGGCCCCGGCGGCGTACAGGAGCTGTCCGTCCGCCGTCTCCAGGAAGACCGGGGTACCGCTGAACTCGGCGAGAACGCTGAGCACCTGGGGCACACCGCCACCGCCCAGCAGGGCCCCCGTGCAGCGCCGGTGGACCTCCTCGGCCCGCTGGAGCAGCGCGTAGTGACCGTTGACGATCTCGGTGTGGATCTCCTCGGTCACGGTCACGAACGGCACCTCGCGGTGCAGCTGGACCAGCGGCAGGCCGGCCGTGCGGGCGGTCTCCACGAGGGCGGCGGGCAGCCGTGTGAAGCGGGTTCCGAGCTCGACCACGAGCGCGGCGATGCCACGGTCGGCCAGGGTGCGCACGAAGGCGCGCTGGTCGGCCGGGCGGTTGCCCAGCCCGTAGCCCGTGGTCAGCAGCAGCTCGCCGCCCTTGAGGAGCGAGGCGATGTTCGGCACCTCGCCCGCGTGCACCCAGCGCACCGTGCGCCGCAGCCGGTCGGCCCCGGCCAGGACCTCCGGCAGCCCGCTGCGCAGCCCCGGCAGCTCCAGAGCCCGCTGCACGGTGATCCCACCGCCCTGGGGGCCTGGCGGGTCGGGGCGGCTGTCCCTGTGGCTGCGGCTGTCCATGCAACGGACGCTACCCGCAGGGACGTGCCCGCTCCTACGGCTGCACGTTCCCCGCGCCACCACGGCTGCGTCTCCACGCTCCTACGGCGGCACGTCCACGCTCCTGCGGCGCCGGGGGGCCTCACCTGGGGTCCGGCGGGATGTTGTGGTTGAACCGGAAGACGTTGTCCGGGTCGTACGCGGCCTTCACCCTGGCCAGCCGTCGCGTGTTCTCGGGGCCCAGGCCGGCCACGACCCGGTCGGTGCCCTCCTCGCCGATGAAGTTGAGGTACGTCGCGCCGGTGCTCCACGGCCGGATGTCGGCGCGCACGTCCCGTACCCACTGGATGCAGCGCTCGTCGTCGACCGGTTCCTCCCAGACCCCGAAGGGGTGCGCAACCCAGGCCGCGTCCCGGTACGGCACCGGGAACTCGGCGGGCCCCTCGGCGATCGCACCGCCCTGCGGGAACAGCACGTGCTGCGTCCCGGTGGGGACGGGCATCGAGTCGGCCCGGGCGCAGAAGACGTCCACGAGGTCGTCCGGGAGGCCCCTCACGTACTCAGCCGACCAGTAGTTCCGCATCCCCGGCGGGTCGTCGAGCATGCACTGGACGTCCGCGTACGGCATGGCCTGGACGATCTCCGCCTCGTGCGGCAGCGCAAGGAGCGGCTGGGCGACCTTTCGCATGTCGTCCTCGGTGCCCGCGTAGGTCAGCAGGACGGCACAGGTGAGCTTTCCCACCAGATGCCCGGGGACCCACTCCTCGGGCGGGCCGGTCAGGTAGATCACGCCTCCGCCCGCCTCCCGCGGACCGGTTCCGATGACCTCACGGAAGACGCGGACCGCCTCGGGGCCGTGCGCCGGCAGGTACAGCACGAAGGCGATGGCGAACGCGGGCAGCTCGTGCAGCCTGAGGGTCAGCGCGGTGGCGACGCCGAAGTTCCCGCCGCCGCCGTGCAGCGCCCAGAACAGCTCCTGGTTCTCGTGGGCCGTCGCCCGGACCGTACGGCCGTCCGCGGTCACCAGTTCGACGCCGAGGATGTTGTCGACCGCGAGCCCGAACACGCGGTCGAGCCAGCCGTTCCCGCCGCCCAGCACGAAGCCGCCGACGCCCGTGGTGGAGACCCGGCCGCCGGTGGTGGCGAGGCCGTACGGCTCGGTGGCGCGGTCGAGGTGGCTCATGGTGGCGCCGCCCTCGACCCGTACGCTCGACGACCCGGGGTGGACCTTGACCGCGTGCATCCTTCGCAGGTCGACGACCAGGCCGTTGTCGTTGAGGGCCATGCCCGCCACGCTGTGGCCGCCGCCGCGCACCGCGATGTTCAGGTCGAGGTCCCGGGCGAAGCGCACCGAGCGCACCACGTCGTCCTGGGTCTCGCACTGCGCGATCACGGCGGGCCGGCGGTCGATCATCGCGTTGAAGACGGTCCGGGCGTCGTCGTACCCCGGATCTCCGGGCGCCAGGACGTCACCGGTGAGATCCTCGCGCAGCGCGGCCAGTGCCGCCCGCGCCTTCCCGAGGGGAGCCATGGCGGCCGCCCCCTCTCACACCAGGGGACAGGACTAGTCCCAGGCTAGGCCCGGTCGTCGGGCCGGTGCCTGCTGGGGCGACGGGGGCCTCGGGGGTGAGTGGGCCGGCCCGGTCCTGACGCTGTGGGCGACCGGGTGGTTTTGTTGCCGGGCCTTCGGGCGGGTTGCCGGGCCGTGGCGCCGGAGAAGAGGTTCTCGCCCCCGCCGCCCCTACCCGTCCCGTCCCTGGGGGCTGCCGCCCCCAGACCCCCGCTATCGGCCTGACGGCCTCGTCCTCAAACGCCGGACGGGCTGCAATGCGGGCCCGGCGCGCCTTCCCCCGGCCATCGGCCTGACGGGCCTCGCCCTCAGACGCCGGACGGGCTGAAGTCGAACGCCGGACGGGCTGAAGCAGGTCGCCGCTGTGCACGGGGCGCAGGCGCCTGCTCAGGGCGCCTGGCCGCGCGCCCGTCCGGCGGGCGGGCGCGCGGGGATCAGCCTCCGTACGCGCCGGAAGCCGTCAGCCGCAGTGCCGTGTCGATCAGCGGGACGTGGCTGAAGGCCTGCGGGAAGTTGCCGACCTGGCGCTTCAGGCGCGGGTCCCACTCCTCGGCGAGCAGGCCCAGGTCGTTGCGCAGGGACAGCAGCTTCTCGAAGAGCTTGCGGGCCTCGTCGACGCGGCCGATCATCGCCAGGTCGTCCGCCATCCAGAACGAGCAGGCCAGGAAGGCGCCCTCGTCGCCCGGCAGACCGTCCACGCCCTCGTCCTCGCCCGAGGTCGGGTAGCGCAGGATGAACCCGTCCGCGGTCGACAGCTCGCGCTGGATGGCCTCGATGGTGCCGATCACGCGCTTGTCGTCCGGCGGCAGGAAGCCCACCTGCGGGATCAGCAGCAGCGAGGCGTCCAGCTCCTTCGAGCCGTACGACTGCGTGAAGGTGTTGCGCTCCTTGTCGTAGCCGCGCTCGCACACGTCCCGGTGGATGTCGTCGCGCAGCTCGCGCCACTTCTCCAGCGGGCCGTCCGCGTCGCCGGACTCGATGAGCTTGATCGTGCGGTCCACCGCGACCCAGGCCATGACCTTCGAGTGCACGAAGTGGCGGCGCGGGCCGCGCACCTCCCAGATGCCCTCGTCCGGCTCGTCCCAGTGGTCCTCCAGGTAGCGGATCAGCTTGAGCTGGAGCAGGGCCGCGTAGTCGTTGCGGGCCAGACCCGTCATGTGGGCCAGGTGCAGGGCCTCGGTGACCTCGCCGTACACGTCCAGCTGGAGCTGGTGCGCCGCGCCGTTGCCCACCCGGACCGGCGCCGAGTCCTCGTACCCGGGCAGCCAGTCCAGCTCGGCCTCGCCCAGCTCCCGCTCGCCCGCGATCCCGTACATGATCTGCAGGTTCTCCGGATCGCCCGCCACGGCCCGCAGCAGCCACTCGCGCCAGGCGCGGGCCTCCTCGCGGTAGCCGGTGCGCAGCAGCGACGACAGGGTGATCGCCGCGTCACGCAGCCAGGTGTAGCGGTAGTCCCAGTTGCGGACGCCGCCGATGTGCTCAGGGAGCGAGGTGGTGGGGGCCGCCACGATGCCGCCCGTGGGGGCGTACGTCAGGGCCTTCAGGGTGATGAGGGAGCGGATCACGGCCTCGCGGTACGGGCCGTGGTACGTGCAGTGCTCGACCCACTCGCGCCAGAACTCCTCCGTCGCCTCCAGCGACTGCTCCGGCTCCGGCAGCCCCGGCGGCTCCTTGTGAGAAGGCTGCCAGGAAATGGTGAAGGCGATCTTCTCGCCCGGCGCCACCGTGAAGTCGGCGTACGTCGTCAGCGACTTTCCGTACGTCTCGGCCGATGTGTCGAACCACACGCTGTCCGGTCCGGCGACCGCCACCGTCCGGCCCTCGTGCTTGTGCACCCACGGCACGACACGGCCGTAACTGAAACGCATCCGCAGAGCCGAGCGCATCGGCACCCGGCCGCTGACGCCCTCGACGATCCGGATCAGCTGCGGGGCGCCGTCACGCGGCGGCATGAAATCGGTCACTCGGACCGTGCCGCGCGGGGTGTCCCACTCGGATTCCAGCACCAGCGAGTCGCCCCGGTACGCGCGCCGGGACGCCGTCGGAGGCTCGGCGTCGACCGCGTGGGCCGGGCCGAGGCGCCAGAAACCGTGCTCCTCGTTGCCGAGCAGCCCCGCGAAGACGGCATGGGAGTCGAAACGGGGCAGGCACAGCCAGTCCACCGTGCCGTCCCGGCAGACCAGCGCGGCTGTCTGCATGTCTCCGATGAGTGCGTAGTCTTCGATGCGCCCGGCCAATGCAACTCCAGTCGAACGGCCACGTCGCCCCCCGAGGGGCGGTCGCTGTGCGGTCATGGGACCCATAGGACCAGTGTCAAACGAGATCCCAGGGTTCTGTTAAAGCGTCGTCGTACAACGATGCTCAACGGAATGAAGGCGTTCGTTGCTCAACGAACTGACGAGCTCTTGTTGTTCCGGGGAGACGGGCGGGGGTGTGCCGTTCGCCGGCCGGGCTCGGCAGCGAGTGTCCGAAGAGGATACGACGCTGCCCCGCCCTCCGCGTGCCGCTCCCGGCAACGCGGGTGACCCGAACGAGTGAGCAACGGGTGACCTACCGTGACGCCGGGGCGCCTCCGTGGTGGTCCGTGCGCGGAGCGTGGCCGGAAGCCATCCCCTGCGGTCGCTGATACGCTGGTAGCCCGTGGACCGGTGGGCGCCCCGGACAGAACAAGGGTCCCCCGAACCGCAGCGACGGCACCCCGGAAGTCTCCGGGCCGACAGCCGCCCCGCACTCCATACCGCGACCACGGGAGCCCCCTCTTGGCCATGCCGCCCAAATCTTCGACGACCAAGCACATCTTCGTCACCGGGGGTGTCGCGTCCTCGCTCGGCAAGGGACTGACGGCCTCCAGCCTCGGCATGCTGCTCAAGGCGCGCGGCCTGCGCGTGGTCATGCAGAAGCTGGACCCGTACCTGAACGTCGACCCGGGCACCATGAACCCGTTCCAGCACGGTGAGGTGTTCGTCACCAACGACGGTGCCGAGACCGACCTCGACATCGGCCACTACGAGCGCTTCCTCGACCGAGACCTGGACGGCTCCGCCAACGTCACCACCGGTCAGGTCTACTCGACGGTCATCGCCAAGGAGCGGCGCGGCGAGTACCTGGGCGACACCGTGCAGGTCATCCCGCACATCACCAACGAGATCAAGCACCGCATCCGGCGCATGGCCACCGCCGAGGTGGACGTGGTGATCACCGAGGTCGGCGGCACGGTCGGCGACATCGAGTCGCTGCCGTTCCTGGAGACCGTCCGCCAGGTCCGTCACGAGGTCGGCCGCGACAACGTCTTTGTGGTGCATATCTCGCTCCTGCCGTACATCGGCCCCTCGGGGGAGCTGAAGACGAAGCCGACCCAGCACTCGGTTGCGGCTCTGCGGAACATCGGTATCCAGCCGGACGCGATCGTGCTGCGCTGCGACCGCGAGGTGCCCACCGCGATCAAGCGCAAGATCTCGCTGATGTGCGACGTCGACGAGGCCGCCGTGGTCGCCTGCCCCGACGCCCGCTCGATCTACGACATCCCGAAGACCGTGCACGGCGAGGGCCTCGACGCCTACGTCGTCCGCAAGTTGGACCTGCCCTTCCGCGACGTGGACTGGACGACCTGGGACGACCTGCTCGACCGCGTCCACAACCCGCAGCACGAGATCAACCTGGCGCTCGTCGGCAAGTACATCGACCTGCCCGACGCCTACCTGTCCGTCACCGAGGCCCTGCGCGCGGGCGGCTTCGCCAACAAGGCCCGCGTGAAGATCAAGTGGGTCACCTCGGACGACTGCAAGACCCCGGCCGGGGCGGCCGAGCAGCTCGGAGACGTGGACGCCATCTGCATCCCCGGCGGCTTCGGCGACCGCGGCGTGTCCGGCAAGGTCGGCGCCATCCAGTACGCCCGCGAGAACGGGATCCCGCTGCTCGGTCTCTGCCTCGGCCTGCAGTGCATCGTGATCGAGGCCGCCAGGAACCTGGCCGGCATCCCGGACGCCAACTCCACCGAGTTCGACTCCGCCACCGCCCACCCGGTCATCTCCACCATGGCCGAGCAGCTCGACATCGTCGCCGGTGACGGCGACATGGGCGGGACGATGCGGCTGGGCATGTACCCGGCGAAGCTGACCGAGGGCTCGATCGTGCGCGAGGTCTACGGCGGCAAGGAGTACGTCGAGGAGCGGCACCGCCACCGCTACGAGGTGAACAACTCCTACCGCGCCGAGCTGGAGAAGAAGGCCGGCCTGCTGTTCTCGGGCACCTCGCCGGACGGCAAGCTCGTCGAGTACGTGGAGTACCCGCGGGACGTCCACCCCTACCTGGTCGCCACCCAGGCGCACCCCGAGCTGCGCTCGCGCCCGACGAGGCCTCACCCGCTGTTCACCGGGCTCGTCAAGGCTGCCGTGGAGCGCAAGACGGGTCAGACGGGTCAGTAAGAGCGGGCGGCACGAGCGCTGTACCGTGACCGGGGTGCCCGTCCCGCAGGACAGGCACCCCGGCTTCTTCGCATGTGTGGGAGGACAAGTCGACATGACCATCAAGGACACCGCCGAGGAGTGGGAGATCCGGGCGAGCGACACGCCTTTCGTCGGCAACAAGACCTCCGTGCGCACCGACGACGTGGTCATGCCCGACGGGTCGGTCGTCCGCCGCGACTACCAGGTCCATCCCGGCTCCGTCGCCGTGCTCGCCCTCGACGACCAGGACCGGGTCCTGGTCATCCGGCAGTACCGCCACCCCGTGCGCCAGAAGCTGTGGGAGATCCCCGCCGGGCTCCTCGACGTCCCCGGCGAGAACCCGCTGCACGCCGCCCAGCGCGAGCTGTACGAGGAGGCACACGTCAAGGCGGAGGACTGGCGCGTCCTCACCGACGTCTACACCACGCCCGGCGGCTGCGACGAGGCCGTGCGGATCTTCCTCGCCCGCGACCTCTCCGAGGCCGACGGCCGGCGCTTCGAGGTCGAGGACGAGGAGGCCGACATGGAGCTGTCCCGGGTGCCCGTCGACGAGCTCGTACGGGGCGTCCTGGCCGGCGAGCTGCACAACAACTGCCTGGTCGTGGGCGTTCTTTCGCTGGTCGCGGCGCGGACCGGGGACGGGCTGGAGGCGCTGCGGCCGGCCGAGGCGCCTTGGCCCGCCCGGCCGTTCGAGGCGTAGCGCTCCGCGGGTTCGGCGGTTCTTCGGCTTTCGGCCCGTCCGTGGCTGGTCGCGACCACGCGGCGGAGCCGCATATCGATGCAGCCCCGCGCCCCTTACGCGCGCTCGCCTCACGCCCGCTTGACACCGCTCGTCCTACGATCGCCTGATCCGATCGGGGGACCCCTCCGTCGTGCTCGGCCGGGGACGTCGCAGAGCGTGAACTAGGCTCTGCAGCACGCCCGCGCCGGAGTCCCGGCGGGCCTTGCGTGTGCAGTGGGACGGGAGCGTGACCCGTGACGGATCAGGCGGTCGACACGGAGAGCACCGAGGTGTCCGGAACCGAGCGGCCCTCGGCCGAGGAACCCGCGGAGGTCCCCGAGGGCACTCCCGAGGCCATTTCCACGGTCCGTCAGTTCCTGGGCCGGGAGCGGGAGTTGAAGGAGCTGCGCGCCGACATCGAGCGCGCCGGTCTCGACACGCTCTCCGGCCGGAAGGCGCCCCGCGCGCGCGTGCTCCTCATCGCGGGCCGCCCCGGCTACGGCCGTACCGCGCTCGCCGGGGAACTCGCACGGCAGGTCGCCGAGCGTTACCCCGACGGCGTGCTCCGCGCACGGCTCACGGAGCCCGACGGCACCCGCGTCCCGACCGAGCGCACCGCCCGCGAGCTGCTCTCCGCGCTCGACCTGCCCACCCCTCCCGGGGCCGCCGAGGACGACCTCAGCGCGGCGCTGCGCGACGCCCTCGCCGACCGGCGGATGCTGCTCCTGCTGGACGACGCGGCCGACGCCGAGCAGGTCGACGCGCTGCTCCCGGACACCCCCGAGTGCCTGGTCGTCGCGGTCTCCCAAGGGCCGCTGACCGGCATCTCCGACGTCCGCCCGTGCACCCTGGGCGGTCTCGACACCAAGTCCGCGGTGGAACTGCTGAGCCGCTTCACCGGCTCCGTGCGCATCACCGTGGACCCGCGCGCCGCCGAGGAACTGGTCCTGGAGTGCTCCGGCCAGCCCGCCGCGCTGATGCTCGCCGGCGGCTGGCTCGCCGCCCGCCCCAGGGCCGCCGTCGCCGACCTGGCCAGGCACCTGAACACCGAGGGTGACGAGGGCACGCCGCTGGCCCGTGTCTTCCGGCTCGCCTACGGCTCCCTGCTCACCCCCGCCGCCCGGATACTGCGACTGCTCTCGCTCGCCCCGGCGGGCCTCGTCGACCCGCACACCGCGTCCGCGCTGGCCGGCTGCTCGGTCGGCGCCGCCCGTACCACGCTGGACGACTTCGTGGCGCACGGCTTCCTCCACGCGGTCGACTCGCCCCTGCCGCAGTACGAGGTGCCGGGCTGTCTGCAGCCCCTGCTGAGCGCCCTCGCCGAGGCCCATGACCGCCCGGCCGAGCTCCAGCTCGCGCGGGCCCGGATGCTGGAGCGGACCGTGCGTCTCCTGCAGTCCTGTCGCACCATCACCGAGACCGACAGCACCCAGGCCCGCGAGAAGCTCCAGGAGATGCCCCGCGCCCTGCGCTTCCCCACGCCCCGGGCCGCCGAGGACTGGCTGCGGGTCCGTCGGCCCGCGCTGCTGGCCGCGGCCCGGCTCGCGGTCGCCGACGGGGAGCTGGACACCCTCGCCCGGCGCCTGATGTCCCAGCTGGTGCGCACGATGGTCGCCCACTTCGGCACCCACGCCGCAGCCCCCGACCTGTACGGCATCCACCGGCTCGTCCTCGACGTCGCCGAGCGGCGGAATCTGCCCAGGGAGAAGGCCGCCGCCCTGCTGAACCTCGCCGACCTGGACGCCCGTACCGGCCGTACAAGTGCGGCGCTCGCCCGGTACCGGGCCGCGCTGGACGCCGGACGCGAGGCGGGCGACCCGTATGCGACCGGCCGCGCGATGGAATCCGTGGGAGGCGCCCACCAGGAGCTCGGGGACTACGAGCGAGCAGCCGACTGGTACGGCAGGGCGCTCGCCCAGCGGCTCGCCCGCGACGAGCGCGCCGACGCCGCCCGGCTCTACGGCCGTATCGCGGGCACGCACACCCGCGCGGGCCGCTACGACGAGGCGCTGCGCAACTGGCGGTCGGCACTGACCGGCTACCGCAAGGCCGGCGACCTGGGCGGCCAGGCGAGGGCGATGAGCGAGATGGGACGCGTCCACGAGTACGCGGGGCGGTTCGAGGAGTCGCTGGCCGTCTGCCAGGAGGCACTGGAATGGGCGCGCCACGCGGAGGACGCGCGGTTGCAGGCCGCGCTGCACGTCCGGCTCGCCGACACGCTGGAGCGGCTCGGGGACCCGGCGGCGGCACGGCTGCACCGCGCGGCGGCCGAACGCATGCTGGGAGACGAACTCGACGAGCTCCAGGAACTCCACGCAACCCACGCAACCCGCGCGATCCACGAGGACGATTCGGGCGCCGCCGACGAGACTCAGGCGGAACAAGGGGCTAACGCCTACGAAATCCGCAGCGGATCGGCTGAAGATTAATGCTTTGAAAGGCTAGACAGCGGGGAAGCCTTCATTAGACTGGGTCCGCCGCCGGTTCTCCGCGGTGTATCCCGGTGCGCTCCGGTGTGTACGGGTATGTCGTCATTGCCCGAGCACGCGTCGCTGTGCGCGCGTGCGCCCCAACCCTCCAAGTCAAGGACCGTGATCGACGTGAAGGTCGGCATCCCCCGCGAGGTCAAGAACAACGAGTTCCGGGTGGCCATCACCCCCGCCGGCGTGCACGAACTGGTGCGCCACGGCCACCAGGTCGTCGTCGAGCGGAACGCCGGAGTCGGCTCGTCGATCACCGACGCCGAGTACGTCGCCGCCGGCGCCGAGATCCTTCCGACCGCCGACGAGGTGTGGGCCGCCGCGGACCTGCTGCTCAAGGTGAAGGAGCCCGTCGCCGAGGAGTACCACCGCCTCCGCAAGGACCAGACGCTCTTCACCTACCTGCACCTGGCGGCCTCCAAGGAATGCACGGACGCGCTGCTGGAGTCGGGGACGACCGCGATCGCGTACGAGACCGTCGAGCTGCCCAGCCGCGCGCTGCCGCTGCTCGCCCCCATGTCCGAGGTCGCGGGCCGCCTCGCCCCGCAGGTCGGCGCCTACCACCTGATGCGCGCGGGCGGCGGACGCGGCGTGCTGCCCGGAGGTGTCCCCGGAGTACCGGCCGGCCGGGCCGTCGTCATCGGGGGCGGCGTGTCGGGGTGGAACGCCGCGCAGATCGCCATCGGCATGGGCTTCCACGTGACCCTGCTCGACAAGGACATCAACAAGCTCAGGGAGGCCGACAGGATCTTCGGCACGAAGATCCAGACCGTCGTCTCCAACGCCTTCGAGCTGGAGAAGGCCTGCCTGGAGGCCGACCTCGTCATCGGCGCGGTCCTCATCCCGGGCGCCAAGGCCCCCAAGCTGGTCACCAACGAGCTCGTCTCGCGGATGAAGCCGGGAAGTGTCCTTGTCGACATCGCGATCGACCAGGGCGGCTGCTTCGAGGACTCGCGTCCCACCACCCACGCCGAGCCGGCCTTCAGGGTCCACGAGTCGGTCTTCTACTGCGTCGCGAACATGCCCGGCGCGGTGCCCAACACCTCCACCTACGCGCTCACCAACGCCACGCTGCCGTACATCGTTGAGCTCGCCGACCGCGGCTGGGTCGAGGCGCTGCGCCGTGATCCCGCGCTGGCCAAGGGGCTCAACACCCATGACGGCAAGGTCGTTTACCGCGAGGTCGCGCAGGCGCACGGCCTGGAGCACGTCGAGCTGGAGTCGCTGCTCGGCTAGGCCCCGCGCCTGTCCCCGCGGCGGCCGCAGCTGCCGCGAGTCGACTTGCCGACGGTAAAAGGCGATACGTCAACACAGGTCGTCAACAGCGCACTTCTGGCCGGACCTTGCTCGATGAGGTCCGGCCGGAGGTGTGTATGTTCACGTCGCGAGACGGGGTCAACTCGTCTCGAACGTAACCCTTCAACCGATTCGCGCAACGGTGAAACCTGCCGTGCGACGGCCGTACGCCCTTGACAGCGGGATGTTTCATTGCCGACACATCGGGCCGGGTCCGGCGGATTGTGTTGCTGCGGACCGCCGACACGCCATAGAGTCGCCAACCGTCGGCATGGTGCCACGCTGACCTATCTAGAAGTTTCCTGGTCACCAAGGAGGTAAGACGACTTGTGAATGAGTCGACATTTACTCCCGGGGGTGGTCAACCAGGAATGCCGGCGCAGGGCCAGCGGCCCGCGGGGCTTCAGGCTGTCGGCTCCGTAGCTGTGCGCACCTTCGCAGCCCACCAGAGTCCGCAGGGGACTCAGACAGCACCCATGAGCATGGATGGCCATCACGTGAACGCCATGGCCGGCGACGGAAGTGGCGAGATCCGCAACCACTTCGCCGACTACGACGAACTGCCCGAGGGGCACTTCTACGACCCCGACGCCGAGTACGAGCCCGATCCGGAGTACGCGGCCACGCTCGCGCCCGACGCGGCCCGACAGCGCCGTGAGCGCATCGGCCCGACGGGACGCCCGCTGCCGTACTTCCCGATCCCGGGCCCGCTGACCGACCACGGCCCCGCGAAGATCATCGCGATGTGCAACCAGAAGGGCGGCGTCGGCAAGACGACGTCGACCATCAACCTGGGCGCCGCGCTCGCGGAGTACGGACGGCGCGTCCTGCTGGTCGACTTCGACCCGCAGGGGGCGCTCTCCGTCGGCCTGGGTGTGAACCCGATGGAGCTCGACCTGACCGTCTACAACCTGCTCATGGAGCGGGGCATGGCGGCCGACGAGGTCCTCCTGAAGACCGCGGTCCCCAACATGGACCTGCTGCCGAGCAACATCGACCTGTCGGCGGCCGAGGTCCAGCTGGTGAGCGAGGTCGCGCGCGAGTCGACGCTGCAGCGCGCCCTCAAGCCGCTCATGGCCGACTACGACTACATCGTGATCGACTGTCAGCCCTCGCTGGGTCTGCTCACGGTGAACGCGTTGACGGCCGCCCACAAGGTGATCGTGCCGCTGGAATGCGAGTTCTTCGCCCTCCGTGGTGTGGCGCTGCTGACCGAGACCATCGAGAAGGTCCAGGAGCGGCTCAACCCGGAGCTGGAGCTCGACGGGATCCTCGCCACGATGTACGACTCGCGCACCGTGCACAGCCGTGAGGTGCTGGCGCGTGTCGTCGAGGCGTTCGACGACCACGTCTACCACACGGTCATCGGGCGCACGGTCCGCTTCCCGGAGACCACGGTCGCCGGTGAGCCGATCACCACGTACGCCTCCAACTCCGTCGGTGCCGCCGCCTACCGCCAGCTCGCCAGGGAGGTGCTCGCCCGGTGTCACGCCGAGTGAGTCTGCCGGGGGCCGACGAACTGTTCCGTACGACAGGGGGGATGGCGCTCCAGGCGTCCACTCCCCGGCGCCAGGCCAACGGCGAGGCCAGGGTGCCGGCGCCGGCGGGGGAGAGCGATCCCGCCGCCGCGGAGGACGCGCCCGCGTCCGTGCCCGCGCAGGGCGGTGACGGCGAGGGCGCCGAGCACGTGGCCGCGGACGCCGAGGCGGCCGACGCGGGGGAGTCCCGTAGCCGGGCGGCGGCCGCGGAGGCGGACAAGGGCACCGGGCAGGTCCCGGGACCCGCGCGTTCGGCGCGCCGGCAGTCCCCGCAGTCCGCGGCCGCGCAGCAGGCGCAGCCCGGACAGTCGGCGCAGTCCGCGCAGGAAGGTTCTGCCGCGGCCGCGCCCCGCCGCCGGGGACGGGCTGCCGGGCGGCGGCCCAGCGGGCGTGAGCGGCACGACGAGAAGATCACCGTGTACGTGTCCGCCGAGGAGCTCATGGACCTCGAGCACGCCCGGCTGGTGCTGCGCGGGGAGCACGGGCTGGCGGTCGACCGGGGGCGGATCGTCCGGGAGGCCGTGGCCGTGGTGCTGGCCGACCTCGAGTCCCGCGGGGACGCGAGCATCCTTGTGCGCCGTTTGCGCGGGCGGTAGTCAGCGGGCGGTGGGCGGAGCGCGGCCATCACAGGGCCGTCGGCCGGTTGTCGGCTTTGTGGTCGGTACGCGGTAGCCTGCGACGGCTATGACCTCGTCCCCTGCGTCAGCCTCCGGCGGTTCGGCCGGTCGTCGGCGTGCGCTGGGCCGAGGGCCCGGGGCCGGCCCCCCGCCCCCTTCCTCGCCTCCGGCGCGGAGCGAGCCGCCTGCGGCGGACAACGAGTCCCTGGCCGAGGACGGTTCCTCGCCGGGCCCCCGCGGGCACAACGGCGGCGGAGACGGCCGGGCGCCGCACCCCTCCGGAACCGAGCGGCCCCAGCCGAGCCCGGAGGCCGGAGAAGTCGGCACCCACGTGGAACCCGGCGGCGAGACACCCGCCGAGGCGAAGCTCCCGCGAGCCCAGGACTCCCGGTCCGGCGTCCCCGGGCCCGGCCCTGCCTCCGCAGCCGAGGCGGCAGCCCCGGAAGCCCGGCCCCAGACCGCCGCCCCCGTCCCGGAAGCCCCGGAAGCCCGGCCCCAGGCCGCCGCCCCCGTCCCGGAAGCCCGCCCCGGACCGGCCGCCGAGGACACCGGCGAACCCGGTCGAGCCGGTGGACCCGGTGGACCCGGTGGACCCGGCGAGACCGACCGGCCCGACGACGGTGTCTTCACGGTGCGGCTGGCCAACTTCGAAGGGCCCTTCGACCTTCTGCTCCAGTTGATCTCGAAGCACAAGATGGATGTCACCGAGGTGGCGCTGTCGAAGGTGACCGACGAGTTCATGGCGCACATCCGGGCCATGGGGCCCGACTGGGACCTGGACCAGACGACCGAGTTCCTCGTGGTGGCCGCCACGCTCCTCGATCTCAAGGCCGCGCGGCTGCTGCCGTCCGCGGAGGTGGAGGACGAGGCCGATCTCGCGTTGCTGGAGGCGCGGGACCTGCTGTTCGCGCGGCTGTTGCAGTACCGCGCGTACAAACAGATCGCCGACATCTTCAGCGGCCGTCTCGACGACGAGGCCCGGCGCTATCCCCGTACCGTCGGACTCGAACCGCACCATGCCGAGCTGTTGCCCGAGGTCGTGATCAGCATCGGCGCGGAAGGGTTCGCGAAGCTCGCCGTGAAGGCGATGCAGCCGAGGCCGAAGCCGCAGGTGTACGTCGACCACATCCACGCACCCCTGGTGAGCGTCCAGGAGCAGGCGGGGATCGTCGTGGCGCGGCTCAGGGAGCTCGGGGAGGCGACCTTCCGTGTGCTCGTCGAGGACACGGATGACACGCTGACCGTCGTGGCGCGCTTCCTGGCGCTGCTGGAGCTGTACCGCGAGAAGGCCGTGGCGCTGGAGCAGGAGGCCGCCCTCGGGGAGCTGCTCGTACGGTGGACCGGCGGGGAGGGGGATGACCGGCCCCTGGTCACCGACGAGTTCGACCGGCCGCCCGAGCCGCCCAAGGAGGAGGAGAAGAAGGCGTGAGTGAGGAGACCATGGAGGGGCCCGCGGGGCTGCTGTCCGTCGCCGATCTCGAGCTCAAGCCCGCTCTGGAGGCCGTCCTCATGGTCGTGGACGAGCCCGCCACCGAGGAGCACCTGGCGAAGATCGTCGAGCGGCCCCGGCGCCAGATCGCGAAGGCGTTGCGGGAGCTGGCGGACGAGTACACCGAGCAGGGGCGGGGGTTCGAGCTGCGGTTCGTCGCCGGGGGGTGGCGGTTCTACACGCGGGGCGAGTACGCGCCCGCCGTCGAGCGGTTCGTGCTCGACGGGCAGCAGGCGCGGCTCACGCAGGCCGCCCTGGAGACGCTGGCCGTGGTCGCGTACCGGCAGCCGGTCAGCCGTTCCCGGGTGTCGGCCGTGCGCGGCGTGAACTGCGACGGGGTCATGCGCACCCTCCTGCAGCGCGGGCTGATCGAGGAGGCGGGCACGGAACCCGAGACAGGTGCGATCCTGTACAGGACGACGAACTACTTCCTGGAGCGGATGGGCCTGCGCGGTCTGGACGAGCTCCCGGAGCTCGCGCCCTTCCTCCCGGAGGCGGAGGCGATCGAGGCCGAGACCCAGGAAGCCGTGCCGTCGTTCGATCCGGACGCCCCGGACGCGGACGACGGGCCCACGACGACCATGACGAACACGACGACGACGGAACTTTGATGCGAAGCAGCGGTAGCGGTAAGAGCGGTGGGCGCGGTAACTACCGCGGTGCCGGCAACAACAGGGACCAGAAGCAGGGGCAGGGCCAGGGTCAGGGCCGCCCCCGCAAGCCCCGCCCCGAGGAGCGCCGCTACGACGTCGGCCCCGGCGCCACCCAGGACGGCCCGAAGTCGGGGCGTGGCGGTTCCGCCCGCGGCGGCGCCAAGGGCGGGCCCAGGAAGCCCCAGCAGGGGCAGGGACAGGGTCAGAAGCAGAGCGGTGGGCGTGGCCGTACGGCCCCCGCGCGCTCCCGCGAGTACGAGGCGCGTGCCGAGGAGCGCAACCGCGAGCGGTACGCGGGCAAGAAGGACATCAAGCTCCCGAAGACCTTCCCGGGTGCCGAGCAGGAGGGCGAGCGGCTGCAGAAGGTGCTCGCACGGGCCGGATACGGTTCGCGGCGTGCCTGCGAGGAGCTGATCGAGCAGGCCCGGGTGGAGGTCAACGGCGAGATCGTTCTGGAGCAGGGGGTGCGGGTCGACCCCGAGAAGGACGAGATCAAGGTCGACGGGCTCACCGTGGCCACGCAGTCGTACCAGTTCTTCTCGCTGAACAAGCCCGTCGGCGTCGTCTCGTCGATGGAGGACCCGGAGGGGCGGCAGTGCCTCGGTGACTACGTCACCAACCGCGAGACCCGGCTCTTCCACGTCGGCCGTCTCGACGCCGAGACCGAGGGCGTCATCCTGCTCACCAACCACGGAGAGCTGGCCAACCGGCTGACCCACCCCCGGTACGGCGTGAAGAAGACGTACCTGGCGCACATCGTCGGCCCGATCCCCCGGGACCTCGGCAAGCGCCTGAAGGACGGCATCCAGCTGGAGGACGGGTACGCGCGCGCGGACCACTTCCGGGTCGTCGAGCAGACCGGCAAGAACTACCTCGTGGAGGTCACCCTGCACGAGGGCCGCAAGCACATCGTGCGCCGCATGCTCGCCGAGGCCGGCTTCCCGGTCGACAAGCTCGTACGCACCGCCTTCGGGCCGATCACCCTCGGCGACCAGAAGTCGGGGTGGCTGCGACGGCTGTCCAACACCGAGGTCGGCATGCTGATGCGCGAGGTCGACCTGTAGGTCCGCCCGCACCCTCTCGCAGGCCCTTCGAAGCGGCCGGTCCGGAGCGTTCCGGGCCGGCCGCTTCGTCGTGTCCCGTTTCCCGCCCCGCTGTTCTTTGCCCGGCCGTCGAGTTTCTTTGCCGCCGACGGGTTGTCGGCACCCTCCGGCATCTTTATAGTCGTAGTGACTATTGGTCATGGTGACCATAAAGAGGACCGTCACGAGGGGTAGGTGGATCATGACCGCGTCCGTCGGCCACGCGTCGAACGGCAACAGGCCCGAGGGCTACGACAAGCACGCCCACGAACCCTTCGCCGTCACGGTCGACCTGGCCGTCCTCACCGTCCGGGACGGCTCGCTCCAGGTGCTGCTCGTCGAGCGCGGGCAGGAGCCGTACGCGGGCCACTGGGCGCTGCCGGGAGGGTTCGTGCTGCCGCACGAGTCCGCGGAGACCGCCGCCCGCCGCGAACTGGCCGAGGAGACCGGCCTGAAGGACGTCTCCGAACTCCACCTGGAGCAGCTGCGGACGTACAGCGAACCGGACCGGGACCCGAGGATGCGGGTCGTCACCGTCGCCTTCGCCGCGCTGCTGCCACACCCTCCCGAACCGCACGGCGGCGGCGACGCGGCACAGGCCCGGTGGCTGCCGTACGACACGGCAGGGCCGCTCGCCTTCGACCACGACCGGATCCTCGCCGACGCCCACGAACGCGTCGGCGCCAAGCTCGAGTACAGCTGTCTCGCCACCGCCTTCTGCCCGCCCGAGTTCACGCTCGGCGAGTTGCAGCAGGTCTACGAGACCGTATGGGGAACCGCCCTCGACCGGCCCAACTTCCGGCGCAAGGTGCTGGCAACGCCGGGCTTCGTCGAGCCGGTCCCCGGTGCCGCGCGCCTCACCGGAGGCCGCGGCAAACCCGCCGCGCTCTACCGGGCGGGCAAGGCCACCACCCTGCACCCGCCTCTCATGCGACCCACGCCCGAAGGACGGCCCTGATGACCATGACCCTGCTCGACAAGCGCGCCGCCACCGGATCCCTGCTCGGCCTGGCCCTCGGCGACGCGCTCGGCTTCCCGACCGAGTTCAACGACGTCCCGTCGATCCTCGCCAAGTGCGGGGACTGGCGGCGGATGGAGCTCCCGAAACCCGCCTTCGTCACGGACGACACCCAGATGACGCTCGCGCTGGGTCGGGCGCTGCGCTCGGCCATGGACCGCGGGGCGCTCAGCCCCCAGGCCCTGGAGCGGGCCGCCCGCGCCGAGTACGTCGCCTGGTCCCGCTCACCGGAGAACAACCGCGCGCCCGGCCGCACCTGCATGGTCGCCTGCGACCTGCTGGCGGAGGAACGCCGCCCCTGGCAGGACGCCAGCCAGATCCACTCCAAGGGCTGCGGGGCCAACATGCGGGTGGCGCCGCTCGGGCTCATCCCCCGCCTGAGCGACGAACAGCGCGCGGGCGCCGCCCAGCTGCAGGCCGCCCTCACCCACGGGCACCCCACGGCACTCGCCGCCGCCGACCTCACCGCACACGCGGTACGGCTCCTCGCGCAGGGCGCCGAACCGCTCGGTCTGGTCGGCCAGTTGAGGTCGTACGCGTACGAGAACCGAGCCCACTACCACGCGCGCTGGCTCGGCGACCTCTGGCGCTACAGCCAGGACGCATCGCCGGAGGAGTTCATCTCCCGCGGCTGGGACGAGTGCCTGGACGCCCTCGACCGCCTCCAGCAGGCCCTGCGCCACCCGTCGCCCGAGACCGACCCCTGCCTGGCCACGGGCGAGGGCTGGGTCGCCGAGGAGGCGCTCGCCACCGGCCTGCTGTGCTTCCTGCTCTTCGTCGACGAACCCGTCACGGCCCTGCGCCGCGCCGCCTGCACCTCGGGCGACTCCGACTCCATCGCCTGCCTCGCCGGCGCCTTCGCGGGCGCGTACCTCGGCCCGGCGGCGTGGCCGACGGAATGGGCCGACCGCATCGAGTACCAGGGCGACCTCGTGTCCCTGGGGGCCCTCTGGGACGCTTGACGGGTGACTGTGCCCCTCGCGACTCCCGACATCGACCTCGCGCCCGTGGTCGCCGAACAGCCCTACCCCCTGCTGTTCGCGACCGTCTCCGGAGCGCACCTGTACGGCTTCCCCTCGCGCGACTCGGACGTCGACCTCAGGGGCGTCCACCTGCTGCCGGCGGCCCAACTCGTCGGGCTGCGCGAGCCGGAGGAGACCCGGTCGAGGATGTGGGAGCGGGACGGGGTCGAGATGGACCTCGTCACGCACGACCTGCGCAAGTTCGCCCGGCTGATGCTGCGCCGCAACGGCTACGTGCTGGAGCAGCTGCTCTCCCCGCTGGTCGTGCACACCACCGACGCCCACCGTGAGCTGGCGGCCCTGGCCCCCGGCGTCCTCACGCGCCACCACGCCCACCACTACCGGGGCTTCGGGGCAACCCAGTGGCGGCTCTTCCAGAAGACCGGTGAACTCAAGCCGCTGCTCTACACGTTCCGCGTGCTGCTCACCGGGATCCACCTGATGCGCAGCGCCGAACTCCAGGCCCATCTGCCCACGCTCGTCCAGGAGGTGGAGGCGCCCGCGTACCTGCCGGACCTCGTCGCCGCCAAGGCCGAGCAGGAGCACGGGGCCGCCGACGTCGACCGGGCGCGCGTGGAGAGTGACGTGGAGCGGCTGCACCGTGCGCTGGAGGAGGCCCAGGCCCTGTCAGTGCTGCCGGAGGCCCCCGCCGCGTACGACGCCCTGCACGACTTCGTCGTACGGGCCCGGCTGACGGGCGCCGAGGGCTGACGCGCGGCGGGTCCGTACGAGGAAGTCCTCCACGCGGGCCACGTCCGGCTCGGGCGGCAGCAGGGAGCGGGCCGCCGCCTCGTCCGCCTCCGCCGCCAGCCGGGTCATCCGGGACTCCACCTCGGCCCAGGGCACCTCGCCCCGCCTGACCGCGAGGAGCGGCTCACGCGCATCGCCCACGTCGACGTTCAGTTCGCCCGTGCGCAGGACGTCACGGCAGCTCCTCAGGAGCCGCAGCAGGTGCATCGCGTGCTTCCAGCGCGGGGCGCCGTGGTTGCGTACGTCGGCCTCGAGCTTCCTGCGCTGGCCGAGCGCGTAGCGCGCGAACGTCTCATGGACCCTGCGGGACAGGAACGCGTCGCGCAGGGACAGCAGTTCGCGGCCCGTGTCGTCGACGTACTCCACCAGCGGGGAGTGCAGGCACTCCAGGATGTTCGGGTTGGCGCGCAGCGCGAGGGAGCAGAAGCGCTCCAGCTCCCAGCTGAACTGCTCCTCGGCCGGGCCCTCCACGTGCGTGGGCGGCTTCTCGAAGCGCCAGAACAGGGCGGTGGGGGCGAGGAAGACGCCCCTGCGGTCGGTGTCGCTGCCGTCCATGGCCAGGCCAAAGGCGCGCGAGCCCATGACACAGGCGTAGATCGTGTGGTCGCGGACCAGGGCCTCGGGCTGCATGCCCGGGAGCGTACGGGGTGGAGCACGCTCGGCGAACCGAGTTTCCCGTCACCGTGATCCGCTCGGCGGGCAGCGGCCGTCTCGGCAGGCGGGCGCCGCGCACCGGTGCCTGCCGGGCTGACTACGCTGGTGTGACGAGTCGTGTACGTACATCAGCGAGGAGCACAGCCGTGCCGGTACGAGCGGTCCGGGGCGCCGTCCAACTGGAGCGGGACGAGGCCGGGCACATGGACGAGCAGGTCGGCGAGCTGCTCACCGCCATCCTGAAGCGAAACGGGCTCACCGCGGACGACCTGATCAGCATCTGGTTCACGGCGACCCCCGACCTGCACAGCGACTTCCCGGCGGCCGCCGCCCGCAGGCTCGGCATCGTCGACGTACCGCTGATCTGCGCGCAGGAGCTGGACGTGGAGGGCGCCATGCCCCGGGTCGTACGGGTCCTCGCGCACATCGAGTCCGACCTGCCGCGCGCGGAGGTCTCGCACGTCTATCTCGGTGCCGCGGCCGCACTCCGCAAGGACATCGCCCAGTGAGAACCGCACTCGTCATCGGCACCGGGCTGATCGGCACCTCGGCGGCCCTGGCGCTCGCCCAGCGCGGGGTGACCGTCCACCTCAGCGACCGCGATCCGGAGCAGGCCCGCACGGCCGCCGCGCTCGGCGCGGGCACCGACGAGGCGCCCGACGGGCCGGTCGACCTCGCGATCGTGGCCGCGCCGCCCGCGCACGTCGCCGCGATCCTGGCCGACGCCATGCGGCGCGGACTCGCACGCGGCTACCTCGACGTGGCCTCCGTCAAGGGCGGCCCGCGCCGCGAGCTGGAGGCCCTCGGCCTCGACCTCGGCGCGTACATCGGTACGCACCCCATGTCCGGCCGCGAGAAGTCGGGCCCCCTGGCGGCCACCGGCGACCTCTTCGAGGGCCGTCCCTGGGTGCTCACGCCCACCCGGGACACCGACACCGAGGTCCTGAACCTCGCCCTGGAGCTGGTGTCGCACTGCCGTGCCGTGCCGGTCGTCATGGACGCCGACGCCCACGACCGCGCGGTCGCCCTGGTCTCCCACATGCCGCAGCTGGTGTCGAGCATGGTCGCCGCGCGCCTGGAGCACGCCGAGGAGTCCGCGGTACGGCTCTCCGGCGGGGGCATGCGTGACGTGACCCGCATCGCGGCCTCCGACCCCCGCATGTGGATCGACATCCTCTCCGCGAACCCCGGCCCGGTGGCCGACCTGCTCGCGGAGTTCGCCGCCGACCTCGACGAGACGGTCCGCGCCCTGCGGGCCCTGCAGTCCTCCGACGAGGCCAAGCGCCGCGAGGGCACCACCGGAATCGAGGACGTCCTGCGCCGCGGCAACGCCGGCCAGGTCAGGGTCCCCGGCAAACACGGGACCGCTCCGCGCGCCTACGAGGTCGTGGCGGTACTGATCGACGACCAGCCGGGCCAGCTGGCCCGCATCTTCGCCGACGCGGGCATGGCCGGGGTCAACATCGAGGACGTGCGCATCGAGCACGCGACCGGCCAGCAGGTCGGCCTGGTGCAGCTGATGGTGGAGCCGAGGGCGGTGCCGGTCCTGGTGGCGGCGTTGCGGGAGCGGGGCTGGGCGGTTCGGCAGTAGTCCGGGAGCGGGTGTGGTGGCGCCGGATGTCCTGGTGCCGCACCGGGTGTGCCGGGTGCCGGGTGCCTGGGTGCCTGGGTGTCGGTGGTCGGGTGCCTGGGTGTCGGTGGTCGGAGGCCGCCGCAGCCGTCCCGAAGCCCGGGAGGCGCCCTGGCGCCGAGTGGTGCGAGGGTGGCGTCGGGGGTTGGTCGTGCGCATCGAGCACGCGACCGGCCGGCAGGTCGGCCTGGTGCAGCTGATGGTGGAGCCGAGGGCGGTGCCGGTCCTGGTGGCGGCGTTGCGGGAGCGGGGCTGGGCGGTCCGGCAGTAGGACCGTGGGCGGGGCCGGGGCTCCGGCGGCCGGGCCGGGGGCGCCCCGGGTACGGCCAGATGGGCTACGCGCACCCAGTACCCTTGTCCGGGGCGTCTTCCGCCCCACACCACCACCCCGGACCAGGAAAGGTGCCCCCACAGTGGAACGCGCCGCAGTGATTGTCGCCATCGACGGCCCCTCCGGCACGGGCAAGTCGAGCACCTCGAAGGCCGTCGCCGCGCAGCTCGGGCTGAGCTACCTGGACACCGGCGCCCAGTACCGGGCGATCACCTGGTGGATGGTGAACAACGGGATCGACATCGACGACCCCTCGGCGATCGCCGCCGTGGCCGGGAAGCCGGAGATCGTCTCCGGGACCGACCCGTCCGCGCCGGGCATCGCCGTGGACGGCACGGACGTCGCCGGTCCGATCCGCACGCAGGAGGTCACCTCCAAGGTCAGCGCGGTCAGCGCGGTGCCCGAGGTGCGCGCCCGGATCACCGAGCTGCAGCGCTCGATCGCGGCCGGCGCGGAGCACGGCATCGTCGTCGAGGGCCGCGACATCGGCACCACCGTGCTGCCGGACGCCGACCTGAAGATCTTCCTCACCGCCTCCCCGGAGGCCCGCGCCGCCCGCCGCAACGGTGAGCTCAAGGGCGCCGACGTGAACGCCACCCGCGAGGCCCTGCTCAAGCGCGACGCCGCCGACTCCAGCCGCAAGGCCTCACCGCTCGCGAAGGCGGACGACGCCGTCGAGGTGGACACCTCCGACCTCACCCTCCAGCAGGTCATCGAGTGCGTCGTCACCCTCGTCGAGGAGAAGCGGGCCGGAAAGTGACCGACGCACCTTCTGAGCGCGGAGCGGAGGTCGGCCGCCGGATCGGCGTCGGCCTGATGTACGGGCTGTGGAAGCCGCGCGTCCTCGGCGCCTGGAAGGTGCCCGCGAGCGGCCCGGCGATCCTGGCCGTGAACCACTCCCACAACATCGACGGCCCCATGGTCATGGGCGTCGCGCCCCGGCCCACGCACTTCCTGATCAAGAAGGAGGCGTTCGTCGGCCCCCTCGACCCCTTCCTGCTCGGCATCGGCCAGCTGAAGGTGGACCGGTCGACCGCCGACCGCACGGCCATCACCCAGGCCCTCGGCGTCCTGGACAGCGGCGGTGTCCTCGGCATCTTCCCCGAGGGCACCCGCGGCGAGGGCGACTTCGCCTCCCTGCGCGCAGGACTCGCGTACTTCGCGGTCCGCAGCGGGGCGCCGATCGTGCCGGTCGCGGTGCTGGGAAGTTCCGAGAAGCACGGGCGGTTGATAAAGAAACTGCCTCCGCTGCGCAGCCGCATCGACGTCGTCTTCGGCGACCCGTTCCAGGCGGGCGACAGCAGCGGGCGGCGTACGCGCAAGGCGCTCGACGAGGCGACCGAGCGCATCCAGAAGCAGCTCTCCGCGCATCTGGAAAACGCGAGGCGGCTCACCGGCCGCTGAACCACACTTGAGTAGTGGATCACCCGAAACCCGGGCGTTCCACCGATCACCACGATGAACGAGGTACCGACTTCATGAACGACCACATCCCCTCCGACAGCTCGGGCGAGCACGAGCACGGAGAGCTTGGCGACGCCGAGTACGCGGAGTTCATGGAGCTCGCCGCGGAAGAGGGCTTCGACCTCGAGGACGTCGAGGGCGCCATCGGGGCGGCCGGGCACGGCCCGCTGCCCGTCCTCGCCGTCGTCGGCCGCCCGAACGTCGGCAAGTCGACGCTCGTGAACCGCATCATCGGCCGCCGCGAGGCCGTCGTCGAGGACAAGCCGGGCGTCACCCGCGACCGCGTCACGTACGAGGCCGAGTGGTCGGGCCGCCGCTTCAAGGTCGTCGACACCGGCGGCTGGGAGCAGGACGTCATGGGCATCGACGCCTCCGTCGCCGCCCAGGCCGAGTTCGCGATCGAGGCGGCCGACGCGGTCGTGTTCGTCGTCGACGCCAAGGTGGGGGCCACGGACACCGACGAGGCCGTCGTACGACTGCTCCGCAAGTCCGGCAAGCCCGTCGTGCTGTGCGCCAACAAGGTCGACGGCCCGAGCGGCGAGGCCGACGCGGCGTACCTGTGGTCCCTCGGCCTCGGCGAGCCGCACCCCGTGTCCGCGCTGCACGGCCGCGGCACCGGCGACATGCTGGACGCCGTCCTGGAGGCACTGCCCGAGGCACCCGCGCAGACGCTCGGCGGCACCGGGATCGGCGGCCCGCGCCGTATCGCCCTCATCGGCCGTCCCAACGTCGGCAAGTCCTCACTGCTGAACAAGGTGGCGGGCGAGGAGCGCGTCGTCGTCAACGAGTTGGCGGGCACCACCCGCGACCCGGTCGACGAGATCATCGAACTCGGCGGCGTCACCTGGAAGTTCGTCGACACGGCGGGCATCCGCAAGCGCGTCCACCTCCAGCAGGGCGCCGACTACTACGCCTCGTTGCGCACGGCGGCCGCCGTGGAGAAGGCCGAGGTCGCGGTGATTCTCATCGACGCCTCCGAGTCCATCTCGGTGCAGGACCAGCGCATCGTGACGATGGCCGTGGAAGCGGGTCGCGCGATGGTCATCGCCTACAACAAGTGGGACACCCTCGACGAGGAGCGCCGCTACTACCTGGAGCGGGAGATCGAGACCGAGTTCGGCCAGGTGGCGTGGGCGCCCCGGGTGAACGTCTCGGCGCGTACCGGGCGGCACATGGAGAAGCTGGTCCCGGCGATCGAGACCGCGCTGGCCGGCTGGGAGACCCGGGTCCCGACGGGCCGCCTCAACGCCTTCCTGGGCGAGCTGGTCGCGGCCCACCCGCACCCCATCCGGGGCGGCAAGCAGCCGCGCATCCTCTTCGGCACGCAGGCGGGCACCAAGCCGCCGCGGTTCGTGCTGTTCGCCTCGGGGTTCATCGAGGCCGGCTACCGGAGGTTCATCGAGCGGCGGCTGCGCGAGGAGTTCGGCTTCGAGGGCACGCCGATCCATATCTCGGTGCGGGTGCGGGAGAAGCGCGGCAAGAAGAAGTGACGTGAGGTGACGTAACGGCGAAGGCGAGGAGGGCGGTTCTTTCAAGGGCCCCGGATCTCCGGGGCCCTTGAAAGAACCGCCCTCCTCGTGCGTCAGTGCCCTCGGCGTGGGCCCGGCGGCAGCGCGGCCGGGATGTGGTGCATGCCGGTGTGGCCGGTGGGCATGCGTCCGACCGGCTGCCACACCGACGGCACCGTGGCCGCGGAGCCCTGTTGCGTCTCCTGCCGGGTGCCCTGCTGGGGAGCGAAGTGGCCGGTCGCGTGCGAGGCGCCGTGGCGGCCGGTGTACGTGCCCGACTGGTACGCACCGTACGAGCCGGTGCTGTGCGGGGAGTTGGCGAAGAAGGCCTGGAAACCCAGCTCCTCCTCGCCGTGACGGTCGCCGGGCAGTGCCCGGTACGACTTGACCCACTCCGCGTAGAGCGCGTCATAGATCGGCGTGGCCGAGGGATCCTGGGCCGGCCGCAAGGACGGACTCGACTGGTAGGCGTGGCGGCGGGGAACGTCATATGCGTGCACGTCTGTGCCAACGACCCCGCCGCCCATGGGATGCGGCCGATACGGCCGAAAGAGGCGCGGGGCAACCCCCCGTCAGGGGCGCGA
>NZ_JBVIEE010000017.1:41447-190206 GCF_055572015.1 Streptomyces sp. NPDC030840
GGGGAACGGCGCGAGCATCCACGACGGACCGGCACTCGCCCGACGGCCGTCCCTGTGACGGCGGCCCTGAAAGGGGCGCGGGGAACGGCGCGAGCATCCACGACGGACCGGCACTCGCCCGACGGCCGTCCCTGTGACGGCGGCCCTGAAAGGGGCGCGGGGAACGGCGCGAGCAACCACGACGAACCCGCACCCACCCCACGACCGGCCCCCCTTACCGCGCCCCAAGCGGAGCGCTCACGTTCCGGCGAGCGGCAGCGTCGCCGCCACCAGCTTCCCGTTCGCCGCGGCCTTGTCGAGTGCCTCGCGCAGCAGGTCCTCGCGCGGCTGGCGGCCGATCGAGCCGACCGGAGCCGCGAAGAGCAGCACCTGCTGGTGCTTGTTGGCGGCCGCGCGCCAGCTGTCGGCGACCTGCAGCGCCTGGTGGGCCTGCCACCAGGCGACCGGCTGGCCGCCCGCGGTGCCCGGCTGGAGGATGGCGTGCAGCTGGCCCATGGCGAGCAGCACGGACCAGCCGTGCAGCACCGACGGCACCGAGTCGATCTCCGTCAGCGGCATGAAGCCCTGCTCGATGAGGAGCGGCAGGAAGTCGTCGCCCGCGGTGGTGGTGCCGGGGCGGGCGATAGGAGCGGTCGGTTCGACGACGAGCGCCGGGTGCAACTCGCCGTTGATCAGGACGAGTCCGCTGGTCACGCCGAGCACGGCCTGTTCGGCCACGGCCTGCTCCGGCACCGCCCGCGCGGAGCCGCCGTCGCCCGCGATGGACCGGACGGCGCCCTGCAACTGCTCCTCCGTGACCTGGACGACCTGCGAGGGCAGGCAGGTGGCGTGGGCGAAGGCGAGGACGGCGGTCTCGTCGCCGATGAACAGGACGGTGCTGGTGCGCTCCTGCTCGGAGTCGCCCGGGGTGCGGCAGGACGTGCAGTCGTAACTGCCGGGGGCGTTCTCTCCGGCGAGCAGCCGGTCGGCTTCTTCGTCGCCGATCTCGGCGCGTACGGCGTCGCTGACGTCGAGCATGCGCGGCACGGGTGGCTCCTCGGGATGTGATGCGGGACGACAGCCGGGTGGCTCCCGGCCCATGAGCGCGGGTGGTTCCCGGCTCATGAAGAAGACAACGGGCGATCTGTGGCCGGAGTCACGCCCGGCAGCGAATGGAATCGACCCATCCGAAGCACAGCGTGAATCCAGGGGCGGAACCGGTTACTCCACGGCAACTCCGCGACTGCAAAAGGAAGTTAAGACGGTGAAGTGGGTCACAGATCGCGCACGCTCCTGGTCGACAAATCCCGAAATCGCGCAATGAAGTGGGTGGCCGAAAAAGACGATACTCGCGGTAACGTCGAACTGGCCTCGAACGACGAGGAGTTGGTTGATGGACGGCCGTCTGGCTCTCTACATTCCTCCGCCGAGTGCATCGAGCACCGCTCGGGTCGTCCGCCGACCGCACCACAGCCAGCTCCACAGCACCACCGTCGGCGGACGGGGCGGAGTACGACGACCGCGTCCCGTGCGCCGGGAGTCGTGGGCCGCCTTGGGGGACCCCGGGTCCTGCGAGAGGGAATTACATGTCCGCATGTGCCGACAACACCCACGACACCACTCGTAAGACGCGTACGACACGTACGACGGCGGTCCTCGCCGGGGCGGCACTGCTCGCCCCGCTGGGCCTCCTGGCCGCAGGCGGCAGCGCCGCCGCGGCGGACGGCGGAGTGTGGGACCGCATCGCCCAGTGCGAGAGCGGCGGTAACTGGCACATCAACACCGGCAACGGCTACTACGGCGGGCTGCAGTTCTCCGCCTCCACCTGGCGCGCGTACGGCGGCACGGCCTACGCGGCCACGGCCGACCAGGCCTCCAAGGGCCAGCAGATCGCGGTCGCCACCAAGGTCCAGCGCGCCCAGGGGTGGGGCGCCTGGCCCACCTGCTCCGCCCGGGCCGGGGCGTCCGGCACGGCACCCGCCGCGCCGTCCACCGGCTCGGCGCCGGGGCGGTCCACGAAGCCGGCCCCGGCCGCGCAGCCGTCGAAGACGCCGGCCCGTGCCTCGGGCCACACCGGCCGCGGCACCTCCCGCGGCGACTACACGGTGCGCGGCGGGGACACGCTGAGCGGCATCGCCGCACGGCACGGGACCACCTGGGAGCGGATCTTCGCCGCGAACGAGGCCGTCATCGGCGGGGATCCCAACATGATCGTGCCCGGGCAGCGGCTCGACATCTGAGCCGGCTCCCCAGCCCTGGGCACGGGGTCCCGCCCGGCACGCCGACCGGGCGGGACCCTCGGCACCAGGCCGACGTACGGCCGACGTCAGGCCAGTTCGGCCGCCTCGCCGCCGAACACGACGGAGCCGCGCCGCAGTTCGTACACCAGCGCTCCCGCCGCGCGCGGCCCGGGCGGCAGGCGCTGTTCGGCCACCACCACGCAGGCGTCCAGGGTGCCGAGCAGTTCGTACGTGCGGGCCGCGACCGCCGGGGACATGCCCTGGGCGGGCTCGTCGAGGAGCACCACGCGCGCACGGGCCAGCAGGGCACGGGAGACGGCCAGCATGCGCTGCTCGCCGCCGGAGAGGGTGTCCGCACGGCGGGGGAGGAGCGGCTGGAGCCGGGGGTAGGCGTCGAGGGCGGGCGCGAAGCCGCCGGAGGGTGCCGCCAGTTCGAGGTTCTCCCGGACCGTGAGCGAGCCGAAGACGGCCCGTCGCTCCGGGACCAGGCAGAGCCCCCGGCGGGCGCGTTCGTGGGCGGGTGTCCTCGTCACGTCGGCCCCGTCCCAGACGACGGCGCCCGAGGACAGCGGGACCGTCCCGGCGAGGGCCCGCAACACGGTCGTACGGCCCGAGCCGTTGCGGCCGAGCAGCACCGTCAGCCCCGGACCGGGCGCGGCGAGCGTCACTCCGTGCAGGGCCTCCAGGGGGCCGTACCGCACGCGCGCGTTCCGCAGGGAGATGACGGTCACCGGTCCACCTCCGCGTCGTCCAGCACGTCGAGTACCCGGCCGGCGGGGCCGGAGGCCACGATCCGCCCCGCCGCCATGACATGCACCACGTCGGCGAGGTCCGCGACGAGGTCCAGGTCGTGCTCGACGACGAGCAGGGCCGTGCCGTCCGCGGCGAGAGCGCGCAACACGCGCGTGAGGGCGGCCACCTCGCCGGTGTCGAGCCCGGCGGCCGGTTCGTCGAGCAGCAGCACGCGGGGGTCCCCGGCGAGCGCCCGTGCCAGCTCGACCCCGCGCAGGGTTCCCGTGGGCAGCCCCGCGGCGGGCAGCGCGCCCACCGGCCCGTCGAGCCCCAGCAGCCGCGAGACGCGCCCGACGGCCCCCGGATCGGCGGCCCGGCCCTGCTCGGCGCCCACCAGGACGTTCTCGGCCACGGACAGCGAGGGGAACACGGCCAGTTGCTGGAACGTCCGCGCGATGCCCTGCCGCGTGCGGGTGTGGGCCGCGAGCCGTGTGATGTCCCGCTCCCCGAGCAGCACCCGCCCGCGCGTGGGCCGCACGGTTCCGGCGAGGCAGTGGAAGAGGGTGCTCTTCCCGGCCCCGTTCGGGCCCACGACCGCGGTGACGCGGCCCCGGCGGACGTCGAGGTCGACACCGTCCAGGGCGGTGAACCCGCCGTAGGTGACGCGGAGCCGGCGGGCCCGCAGGACAGCGGGGTGTTCCCCCCGCCCCGCACCACGGCCCCGCCGCTCCGGCGGCGGCTGCTCGCCGCCGCCCGCATGCCGTGCGCCGCGCTCCGCGGGCTCGGCCCGGCCCAGCCGTACGGGCTCGGCAGACGCCGGCTCCGCCCGGTCGGCTCCTCGCGCCGGCTCGTGCGCCGTCGGACCGGGCCTCGCGGTTCCCGCCACCGCTCGCTCCGACGGAGCCGGACCGCCCGAGGCCGCTCGCGCAGCCACACCCTCGGGCCGCCCCGGACCGGCCCCCACGCGGTCGGTGGCTCTCCGACCGCCCGGGCCACCGGACGCTTCCCGTGGCGGGACACCCCCAGCAGTGCCCCCACCGCCCCGCTCCCGCACCCTGCGCCGCACCCGTGCCCCCACCGGCGTCAGCACCGCCCCGTGACGCGGGCGCAGGCGGGCGATCACCGTGTGCAGGGCCTCCTGCGGGCCGCCGGGGAAGCGGCCGACGAGGACCGCGAGCAGGCCGACCAGCGCCGCGGCCACGCCGCCTCGGGCCCCCGCGTCGAGCCCCACGAGGAGTGCCGCGGCGGCCAGGGCGCCCAGCATGCTGTCCGCGCCGAGGACGACGACCGCCGCGAACCACAGGAGCCCGCGGACCGGGTCGTACGCGGAGGCGTCGAAGGCCCGCAGGCCCATGCCGAGCATGCCGCCGCCCAGGGCCGCCAGCGCGGCGCCCGTCACGAAGGCCGACAGCTTCAGGGCCGGGACGCGTACGCCCGCGGCCGACGCCCCCGGCTCGTGGTCCCGCATCGCCGCCAGGGCCCGGCCGGTGCGGCCCCGGCGCAGGGCGTGGACCGCCAGCAGGGCGAGAGCGAGCAGGCCGAGCTCCAGGACGTAGTACGCGCGGTCGCCCTCGAAGCCCGCGGGGCGCCCGAGGGTCAGACCCGACGTCGCGTACGGCTGGTCGAAGACGAAGCGGCTGACCCCGACGCCCACCGCGAACGTCGCCAGGGCGAGCGCCAGACCGTGGCGGCGGATCGCCGGCCATCCGGTCAGCAGGCCCAGGGGAGCGACGAGCAGCACGGCCACGGCCAGCGCGGCCGGCTCGGGCAGCGCCGGCAGGAACGGGAAGCGGCCCGCCGCCAGCAGTGCCGTGAAGAGGGCGCCCAGACCCGCGTACGCCGCCTGGCCCAGGGAGATCTGGCCGCCGCGGCCCGTGACCACCACCAGCGACAGCAGGACCACCGCCAGCGCCGGGACCTGGACCGAGGTGTGCAGGTCCCCGCCCGCGAAGCCGAGCGGAAGCAGGAAGAGGACCGCCGCCACGATCCACGCCCCCGGAGGCGCCGGCACACGCGTGGCCGTGGTGCGCGGGACGGGGGCGTGCGCGCCGACGCCCGGCAGGACGAGGGCCGCGACCAGGAGCGCCACCACGAACAGGTTGGCGCCGACGGCCTGGAGCAGGGGTTCCGCCCAGCCCGACGGGTGCAGCCGGGTCAGCTGGCTCTGGGCGACCCCGATGCCCACGGCGACCACCACGGCCACCGCCAGGCTCCGCATACGGGCGGCCACCGCGACGGCCACGACCTCCATGACCAGCAGTGGCAGACCGTACGGGTCGAGCCGGACGTACGGCGCCAGCAGCACGCCCGTCAGGCCCGCCGTGAACGAGCCGAACGCCCAGCCGGCCGCCGCCACCCGGTCCGCGCCGATGCCCGAGAGGACGGCGAGCGACCGGTCGTCCACGACGGCGCGCAACTCGCGGCCGAAGCGCGTCCATCGCGTGACGGCACCCACGGCCACGGCCAGCGCCACGGCCACCGCCAGCTGCCCCCACGGCTCCGCCGGGACCAGCGTCGGCGCGTCCGCCCGCGCCCCCGGGCCCCACACCAGCGCCGCCCCACCGACGAGCAGCACGAAGACCCCGATGGAGGCCACCAGGGTACGCGCGGGATCACTGCCCAGGACCGACAGCGGACGGAAGACGAACCGTTCCAGTGCCACCCCGATGGCCGGGGCCACCACCAGCAGCGTGAGGGCGGCGGCCGGGGCGAGGGGCCAGCCCCACTCCACCGTGAGCTGGCGCAGCAGGTACGCGCAGACCATCGCGATCGCCCCGTGCGCGAAGTTCAGCACCCCTGTCGCGCGGTACGTGACGACCAGTCCGATCCCGGTCAGCGCGGCCGCACCGCCGACGGACAGCCCCGCGAGGGTGAGGTCGTAGGTCAGGGAGGCCATCAGCCCTCCGGGGGCTCGGAAGGCTCAGCGCCGGAGGGCGGCTCGCAGATCGGGCACGGGCCCAGGTCTCCGAGCGTCATGACGCGCGAGTCCACGGGTACGGCCCTGGGCCTGCCCGCCACCAGGGGACAGTCCGCGCGGTGCCACAGGGTGCCGCCGGGCACCATGAGCAGCTCCCCGCTGGTGGCGACGGGCGCGGCGGCCGGCCCGGCCTCCTCCGCCTCGGCCGGCTCCTCGGCGGCCAGGAGGCGGTACAGCTCCTCCACACGGGCCGCCGCCGAAGCGTTCCTGCCGTGGGTGAGCAGGACGGCGCCCGCGACGATGAGCGCGGCGCCCGGGATCGTGCAGGAGGCCAGGTACGGCAGCTGCCGCTCCGCGAACCGCTCGCCCGAGACGCCGTACCAGCCCACGACACACAGCACCGCCCCGGCGGCGAGCGCGGCCCAGCCGGCCCAGAGGACGGGGTGCGCGGTCCGCAGTCGAGCTGTCCGCATCCGGGGCTCCCACACGTCGTGTGTCCGGCTGTCCGGCTGGCTGTCGATGCGCACCGGTGGTGTCCCGGTGTCGATGTATCCGGACATCGATGTATCCGGATATCGGTGTATCCCGATGCCGATGTATCCCGATGTCTTGCACTATGCCCTCTGGAAGCTGACCCTGAAAGCACCGGGCGCGACCGGCCCGGACGACACCCGGTGGTGAGCCAGATGGTTCTCGGGAGCGACCTCAGGCGGGGGAGAGGACGGCTGGGGGCACTGATCGCGGCGGCGGTCCTCGCCGTCGCCCTCGCGGCGTGCGGCGACGACAGCGGGGGCGGCTACACGTCACCTACCCGTACGGAGGACAGGACCACGAGTGCCGAGGCGTCGCCCACGGGGGCGGCGGCCGAACCGGACGACCCGGCGGCGGCCGAGAAGGAGATCAGGGCGAACTGGGCGACGTTCTTCGACCCGGGCACGTCCAAGGAGGACCGGCAGGCCGTCCTGGAGAACGGCAACCTGCTGGGGCCGCTCCTCGACGCCTTCAGCGGTGACCAGCGCGGACAGGACGTCGAGGCGAAGGTCACGAAGGTGGAGTTCACCTCGGCGACCGAGGCGGACGTGACGTACTCACTGCTCCTGAAGGGGGCCACCGTCCTGCCGGACTCGAAGGGCACGTCGGTCGAGCAGGACGGCACCTGGAAGGTGTCCGTGAAGACGCTGTGCGGGCTGGTCGGGCTGAGCGGCAATGAGAAGGTCCCGGGCTGCTGAGTGCGTCGGCGCGGGACTGCTCCTCCTGCTGACCGCCGCCTGCGGCAGCCGCCTCCCGGAGAGCGACTTCGAGGACCGGACCACCGGGCCGCCGCCGACCGGGCAGACCGGCGAGCCGATCCGCGTCGGCATCATCACCAGCGCCACCAGCCCGGTCGGCGGCGCCGCCTTCACCGGTCCGCGCGACGGCGCCAGAGCCTGGTTCGACCGCCTCAACGCGCGCGGGGGCGTCGACGGCCGGACGGTCGAGGTCCGTGCGTGCGACGACGGCGGCAGCGGCGTCGGCAACAACGAGTGCGTGCACCGGCTCGTGGACGAGGACCAGGTGGTCGCCCTCGTCGCCACCACCGCGTTCGACTACGCGGGTGCCTCACGGGTCTCGCACGCGGGCGTGCCCGACATCGGCGGACAGCCCCTCGGCCCGGCGTACGACACGTACCCGCACCTCTACAGCGTCTACGGCAGTCTCGCGCCACGGAACGGCACGACCGGCTGGGACGGCAAGCAGTACGGCGGTACCGAGGTCTACCGCTACTTCAAGCGCGAGCACGGCGCCCGGACGGCCGCGGTGGTGTCGTACAACCAGGCCGCGTCGGCCTCGTACGCCCGTCTCGTGGCCCGGGGCCTGAAGGCGGAGGGCTACAAGGTGGTCACCGAACAGGTCGACTTCGCGCTCCCCAACGTCCGCGCGGCGGCGGCCGATCTGAAGGAGCAGGGCGCCGACCTCGTCTTCGACGCCCTCGACACGCACGGCAACGCCCGTCTGTGCCGGGCGATGGACGAGGCCGGCGCCGAGGTGACCGCCAAGGTCACCAACGTGCAGAACTGGACGTCCACGGTCCCGGAGGACTACAAGGACGCCCCGCGCTGCCGCAACGCCCTGTGGGCCACCGGTTCGAGCCGCAACTTCCAGGACACCGGGCACCCGGCGGTACGGGAGTTCCGCGACGCGACGAAGGGGCTGAAGACGCACTCCCAGTGGCAGTTGGAGGGCTGGGCGGCCGCCATGTGGTTCACCGACGCGGCGAAGTCCTGCGCGCGGGAGGGCGTCACGCGCGCGTGCGTCGACCGCTTCATGAACCGCGACGAGCCGTACACCGCGGGCGGGCTGCTCCTGCCCGTCACCTACGAGCGCCTCGCCGAACCTCCCCGGTCCCGGACGACGTGCGTCTCGGTGGCCCGCTGGGAGGACGGCGAAGGCTGGGTGAGCCAGGGGGACATGAACAACACCTGCTTCGACGTACCGCAGTTGTCCTATGAACCGTGAGCCACCCGTCCTGCGCGCCGTCAACGCGCGTGTGCCGTACGGATGTCGTTCGTACCCCGATGCACGACACGGCCGAAAGGTTCCCCTTATCGGCTACCAATCGGGCAACTGTTCTGGAACAAGTCGGTGATGGAGCCCAACCCAGTGCGGCGGCTCCGGGTCCAACCCATCAGGTAGGCGGACGAGATCGGGGATACAGGGGGTTCGGGGGACGTATGCACATCTCATTCCTCATACACAACGCGTACGGCATCGGGGGGACGATCAGGACCACGTACAACCTGGCGGGCACTCTCGCCGAGCAGCACGACGTCGAGATCGTCTCGGTTTTCCGCCACCGTGACGAGCCGGTCTTCACGCCGCACCCGCGGGTCCGTGTGCGCCACCTCGTCGACGTCCGCCCGGACGGCGCCGACGCCGGGGATCCTGACCTGGGCCGCCCGGCGCGTGTCTTCCCGCGCGCGGAGGGCCGCTACGAGCAGTACAGCGCCCTGACCGACCGGCGCATCGCCGAGCACCTCGCCGCGGTCGAGGCGGACGTGGTCGTCGGCACACGGCCGGGGCTGAACGTCCACCTGGCCCGGGAGACCCGCCGCGGCCCGGTCCGTGTCGGCCAGGAGCACCTCACGCTCGACACCCATTCCGGGGCCCTGCGCGCCACGCTGCGCCGCGTCTACCCGCGCCTCGACGCGCTCACCACCACCACGGAGGCCGACGCGCGCGCGTACCGCGACAGGATGCGGCTGCCCGGCGTCCAGGTGCGGTCCGTGCCCAACCCCGTGCCCCAGCCGGGCATCGAGCCCGCGGACGGATCCGGCAAGTGGGTCGTCGCGGCCGGGCGACTGGCGCCCGTCAAGCGGTACGACCTGCTCATCAAGGCCTTCGACACGGTGCGCGCCCAGCGGCCGGACTGGCGTCTGCGGATCTACGGCGGCGGAAAGCAGAAGGACAGACTCCGCGAGCTGATCGACCAGCTGGGTCTGTACAACCACGTCTACCTCATGGGGCCGGCCAACCCCATCGAGCCCGAGTGGGCCAAGGGTTCCATCGCCGCCGTCACCTCCAGCATGGAGTCGTTCGGCATGACGATCGTCGAGGCCATGCGCTGCGGTCTGCCGGTCGTCTCCACCGACTGCCCGCACGGGCCCGGCGAGATCATCGACGACGGCGTCGACGGACGGCTCGTCGAGGTCGGCAACGTCGAGGCCATCGCCGAGGGCCTGCTCGAACTGATCAACAACGACGCGCTCCGGCAGGAGATGGCGCGCGCCGCGCTCAAGGACTCCGAGCGCTTCGACCCGGCCCGTATCGCCGAGCGCCACGAGTCGCTCTTCTCCGGGCTGCTCGCCCGCGGCGGGTCCTCCTCGCGCGGCCGGATGCGCGGCTCCCTGCACCGCACCCGGGGAGCACTGCTCGGTGGCGCGTACGCCGTTCGGGATGCCGGACGCACCGCTTTCAGGAAGGGACGCACCGCATGATGACGCTGGCCCCGCCCGCGGCGAACCAGCACTTCGACGAGGAACCCGTCGCGGGCCCGCGGGCCGACTGCGTCGCGGACTCCGCGGGCGGCCTCACGTTCGACGTCACCGACCGGGGCGAGTCCGGGCCCGCCCATCTCCTGATGCGACTGCGCGACAGCGAGCGGGAGGTGCGCCTGCCGCTCACCCCGGCCGCCGACGGCCGCCTCAGGGCCGCCCTGCCCAGCAGCGTCGAGCTCGCCGAGGGCCGCTGGGACGTGTACGTCCAGGTGGCCGACGACGAGCCGCGCCGTCTGGTGCCCGGCGTCAACGACCTGCGGGCCCTCGTGGACCGCGTGCCCGGCGGCTCCCACGGCCACGTCGCCGCCCGCATCCCGTACTCCACCAGGCTCGGCAACCTCACCGTCCGCAGCTGGCTGCGCGCGCCGCACGCCGAGGCCGGGGAGCTCCACATCGGCGAGGACGACGTGAGTGTCCGGGCACGGGTGTACGGCACCGGGCTGGCTCAGGAGGCGTACGTCGAACTGGTGGCCAGGAAGGCGCAGACGCCCGTGGTGCGTGCCGAGCTGACCGCCGACCGTTCCGAGTTCCGTTTCACGGTGCCGTACGAGGCCCTCCACCCCGGTCTGTGGGACCTGTGGCTCCGGCCGGACGGGGAGAACGGGCCCCGGGCACGGATCGCCCGCCTCCTCGACGACATCGCCGACAAGAAGCAGATCTTCACCTACCCGAAGGTGACCCTGGAGACCGGCCACGGCCCGGTCACGGCGCGGCCGTACTACACGAAGGACAACGACCTCGCGGTGAAGGTGGCCGCGGTCGAGTGACGCGCTGCCGGGCCGGGGAGCTGGGCAACGCGGTGCTGCCGCACCGGCTCCGCCCCTGACCGCGTATTGGCTGTACGCCGCCTGTTTCCCGGATACGCGGGTTGTCGGAATGAAATGCGACATCCGCACGATGTTCGACCGGCTTTCCCGGGAGCTATTCGAGAGCGCCGAGTCGGTCGGGAAATACGGACGACGACGGAGATCACCCGTACGGAACCGCCCGTACGTGTGACGGTGGCCGGCCGAAACGCGTGTCGTGATCTTGTGACACAAGTGTGACCGCGGGGGGACAGTGACCCTCCGCCACACCCGGCCCGGCGAGGACCCTGGAACCCTCGGTGGGCCCGGGCTTCCGCGGGCGCGGGGCGCCGCCTAACGTGGCCGTCATGGCACCCATTCCCACTCCGCCACCGGAGCCCCAGGACAGTCCGGACGCCTACGTCGGCCTTGAGGCGAGCAGCGCCGAGCGTCGCGCCAGGGAGCACGGCTGGTCCGCGGTCCGGTCGCTGCCGCCGGGCGCGATCATCACCATGGAGTACCGCGTGGGCCGGCTGAACTTCGAGGTCAGGGACGGCCGTGTGACCCGCTGCTGGAAGGGCTGAGGCCGCGCGGGACCCAGCACGGGAGAGGACAACAGGCGAAGGCCCGGCCCCCCTGAGGGGAGCCGGGCCTTCGCCGTGCGGGGTGCTGGTGGTGCGTACCGGCCCCGCTGTCTCGTGTCAGCCGCCGGTGACCGGACGTGCCGCCGTGCCCCGTGGCATCCGGTCGGAGTGCGGGGGCCTGCGGCTGCCGACCGGGGTGACCGGGATGCGTTCCGAACGGGTGGTGTGGGGGCCCGGCGCCAGGTGCAGCGGCGGCCGGGCGGACCGGGCGGCGATGGACGTGTCGCGGGCCGTGGTGGGCTCCTGCGACGGCGTCCGCAGCGGGGAGGCCCCCGCCGGAGCCGTGGCCGGTGCGCCGGCCGTAGCGCCCTGACGTGCCCGCAGGGAGTCCCGCAGCGACAGGATCCGGGCCTCCGCCCGCGCGATGAGCGGCTCGAACCAGGGCAGCGCCAGCAGGATCAGCAGACCGGCGGCCCACCCCAGCACGACGTCGCTCAGCCAGTGCGTACCGAGGTAGACCGTGGTGAGGCCCACGCCGAGCGACATCACGGCGGACAGGGCGGACAGCCAGCGCCGGGCTCTCGGCGTGGAGGCCAGATAGGCGAGGATGCCCCAGGTCACGACGGCGTTCGCGGTGTGGCCCGAAGGAAATATGTCGCCGCCCAGCCACATCTCGTTCGAGCCGATCGAGGTCGCGTAGTGCGGCCCGAGGCGGCCCATGCCGATCTTGGCGGCGCCGACCGTGATGTTCAGCAGCAGCAGCGAGACGCCCAGTGCGAGCAGCGGGCGCAGGGTGTGCTGCCGCCAGGAGCGCCAGCCCAGCCAGGCCGCCACCATCACGGCGGTGGGGCCACGCTGCCCGAGGACCACGTAGTAGTCCAGGAACGCGTGGATCTCCGGCCACTGCTGGTACGGGCGGAAGAACATGACCTGCCAGTCGAGGCGGACCAGCCACGAGGTGATGACCACGGCCCACACGATGGCCGCGTAGAAGGCCAGGGTGGCGGTGAAGAGCACCACCCTGTGCCGGCTCATCACCGGCACATCGATGTGGGCCGGTCGTTCCGGCTCACGGTCCAGCCGCTCGAAGACCCGCTCCAGACGGGTCAGCAATCGTTCGGTACGCACTCAATCGACGTTACAGGGAGTGAGCTCTCTTCCGGTGCGAATCCCTCGCTTTGTGATGACGATGTGATGTGGGATTGCTCTCAATGAAGGTCTATTTTCATGGAATCCGTAATCAGCGTGGTGCGCCGCCTTCAATTCCACTGATCATTCGCCGTCCTGGTTTTGTGGCCCTTTTGGGATTCGTTCACCGATTGCTGGTGTGGACTTCTCTGCCCGCTCACGCACCGTTGGCCATGGCGGCTGTGGCGGCCACGCCGTCAGGGCGGACCGGAGCCGCCCAGCCAGAACGCCCCGTAGAGCGCGGACGCCACCGCGGCTCCCCCGAGGACCGGCGCGGCCCTGGCCGTACGCAGCGCGGCGAGGGACCTGGCGAGCGGCAGCAGCAGTGGGAAGGCGGGCATCAGCAGCCGTGGTTTCGAGCCGAAGTAGCTGGACGCGCACAGGGCGAGCGCGACCACGACCCCCGTGTACACCAGCAGCGGCAACGGCTGCCCCTGACGGACGCCGACCACGTACAGCCAGACCACCAGCCCGACCCCGACGAGCAGGCCCACGCCCGCGACGGCCGAGGGGAACGACGTGAACTTCCCGGCGACGAACCGGGCGAAGGCGTACCCCCCGTCGAAACCGTTGCGCCAGCCCGCCTGCACCTCCAGGTACCCGAACGGGCCCCCGCCCGTGCGATGCCCCACCCACAGCACGTACCCGGCGGCGCCTGCCGGCGCGAGCAGCATGCCGAGGGCGCGCCGCCATACCGGGGCGCCGTTCGGTTCCGGCACGCTCCGATCCCGTACGAACGAAGGAACGAGCACCGCCACCCACACCGCGGCGACCACCGCGAGGCCCACCGGGCGGGTCAGCCCGGCGAGCGCGGCGAGGGTGCCCGCGGCGACCCAGCGGCCGGTCAGGACCGCGTACAGCGCCCACGCGGCGAGCGCGGTGAACAGCGACTCGGTGTACGCCATCGACTGCACGATCCCGACCGGCAGCACGGCCCACACCAGCACCGCGCACGTCCCCACCCGGGAGCCGTACACGTGGTCCGCGACGGCGAAGATCCCCCAGGCCGCGGCCAGCGAGGCCAGCGTGCTCACGACGAGGCCGGCGTCCGCGTACGACAGCGGGGTCACCGCGGAGACGGCGCGCTCAAGCCAGGGCAGCAGCGGGAAGAAGGCCAGGTTCGAGTGGACGTCGCCGTTCGGGAGGCGGACCTCGTAGCCGTAGCCGAGGTCCGCGACCCTGACGTACCAGAGCGAGTCCCAGCGGGCCGTCAGCAGGGTGTGCGCGCTCTTGTCGCGCGCCGCGCTCCACACGGCGAGGGCGACGAGGCCCAGGGCGCGCACGGCGGCGTACCCGAGGAGCGCGGGGACGGCCCTCCTCAGGAGGGACGGCGCCTGGCGCGTAGCAAGATCGGTCACGCGCTCGATTATCGAGGGCGCCCGGAACCGGCCGGCTTCCCCGGAGGCGCTGAACTGCGACGGGTGAAGGGCGGCGTGGCGCATGCCACACCCTGTCTGAACGTTCCATGAGAGGTCCACCACGCGCCACTGGCGGTATCTCACGTACGCTAGCGGCTCACTCGCCTTCGTTGCGTGGGCTCGGGACGCCGCTCCTCCCGGGCCATGGCCGCCGGGGAGTCCCCACCCCAGCGGTCCCGCCGAGCGCGAGGGATCATCTGGGAGGTACGTACATGTCCGGGACGACCACGGCCGCTGCGCGGTGCCGTCGGGCGGCCGGGGACGGTGCGAACCGCTGGGTCGTCCTCTTCGTCCTCTGCGCCAGCCTGCTGCTCGTCGCTCTCGACGCCACCGTGCTGCACGTCGCGGTGCCGGCCGTCACGGAGGACCTCAAGCCCAGCGGTGTCGAGCTGCTCTGGATCGTCGACGTCTATCCGCTCGTCTGCGCCTCGCTGCTGATCCTCTTCGGCACGCTGGGCGACCGGATCGGCCGCAGACGGGTCCTCCTCCTCGGTTACGGGCTCTTCGGTGTCGCCTCCGGTCTGGCGGCCCTCGCCGAGAGCGCCCCGGTACTGATCGCGGCCCGGGCGCTGCTCGGGGTCGGGGGCGCCATGATCATGCCCGCGACCCTGTCGATCCTCCGGCAGGTGTTCCCCGACCGGCGCGAGCGGGCGCTGGCGATCGGCATCTGGACCGGCGTGGCAGCGGTCGGCGCCGCCGTGGGACCCCTGCTCGGCGGCTTCCTGCTGGAGCACTTCTGGTGGGGCGCGGTCTTCCTCATCAACATCCCGCTGATGCTCGTCAGTCTGCCGGTCGGGCGCCTCCTGCTGCCGGAGTCGACGGGCGACCGCGACGGGCCCTGGGACGTGGCGGGCGCGCTGATGGCCGCCGCCGGTCTCTTCGGTGTCGTCCTCGGAGTGAAGCGGCTCGGCAGCGGCGACAGCCCGTTCGACCTGGTCACGCTGGGGCCGCTGGTGCTGGGCGGCGGGCTGCTGGCCGCCTTCGTGCGGCGGCAGCGAAGGCGCGCACACCCGCTGGTGGATCTGCGGATGTTCGCGCGCGCCGCGTTCAGCACGTCCGTCGGCTGCATCGTGCTCGCCATGCTGGCGCTGGTGGGCCTGGAGCTGATCGCGGCACAGTACCTGCAACTGGTGCTGGGGCTGTCCCCGCTGGAGACGGGCCTGCGACTGCTGCCGCTCACGATCGCGGCCATGGCGGCCGGGCTGGTCGGCTCGCACATGCTGCGCCGCTTCGGGCCCCGCCGCATGGTCTCGGCGGGCTTCGGTCTCACGGCGGGCTCCGTCGTCCTGCTGACCGTGATGGGCGACCAGGACAACCCCGCCCTGCTGCTGGTCGGCTTCATCCTGCTCGGGTTCGGCCTGGAGACGACGCTCTTCGGGGCGTACGAGTCGATGCTCAACGAGGCGCCCCAGGCCCAGGCGGGCGGGGCCGCGGCCATCGGTGAGACGTCGTACCAGCTCGGCGCGGGCATCGGGATCGCGCTGCTCGGCAGCGTGATGAACGCGGCGTACACGCCCGGACTCTCCGGTGTGCCAGGCGTCCCCGAGTCGGCCTCGGCGGCGGCCGGGCACTCGCTGGGCGAGGCGTACGAGGTGGCCGGACGGCTCGGCGGCTCGTCGGGCGAGGCCCTGCGCGATGCCGCGCGGGACTCCTTCGTGCACGGACTGCATGTGACATTGCTGGTCAGCGCGGTGCTGTTGCTGCTGGGCGCCGCCATGGCGCTGCGCCTGCCGCGGGTCATGGACTGCGCGGAGCCGGAGCCTGCGTCGGGCTCTGCCGAGGTCGCCCCGGTGCCCTCTCCCCGGGCGACGCACGAGAAGGTGCGGGCCGATTCGTCCGTGAGCTGAGGCGGGAGGCGGCGCCGGCTCGTCCCTCGACCTCGGTGCTCACCCACGATTGCACCGTCGAGACGCACCAGCTGGTGCCGGGCAAGGCGCTCACCGGCCTCGACGCGTTCCGGTGATCCCCCCACCGGAATGCCGGTCAGGGGCAGGTGAGCGGCCCTGCCTCAGCTCTGGTTGAAGAAACCGTCCGCCTGACGCCCCGCGGGCTCGCCGCTGACGATCTCGGTGTCGGCCGGGGTCAGCAGGAACACCCGGTTCGAGACCCGCTCGATCGAACCGCGCAGACCGAAGATCAGGCCGGCCGCGAAGTCGACGACGCGCTTGGCGTCGGCGGGCTCCATGTTCGTGAGGTTCATGATGACCGGGACCCCGTCCCGGAAGAGCTCGCCGATGTTGCGGGCGTCCCGGAAGCTGTCCGGGGTGACCGTGCCGATCCGGCGGCCTTTCTCCTGCGCGGACTCGGAGGCGACCTTGACGCGCGGGTCGGTGACCCAGGCATCGCCGGACTCCTGCCCTTCGGCGTAGTCGTCGTCGTAGTAACGCTCGTCATCGTTGTCGTCGACGAGGCCAAGCCAGGCACTCGCCTTGCGCACCGATCCCATGGACGCCTCCTCTCACAGCGGTCATGCTTGCTTTCCGCACCCCTATCGTCGTCCATGATGCGGATGGCGCGCCAAGTGGTTAGGCGCCGCTCGGGGGTTTCGTGACGGTACTGGCACAGAACCAATTCGTCGAGAGCCCGTATGCCCCAAGGGTCCTGATGTACACGGCTGCTGACTGTGAGTGAAATAATATTTCTCGCGGCGGACGGGTGATGAGCGGTGCGTACGGGTGAACGCCGGGGGCGGTGCGACGCGGCGACTGAACGGCACGCAGAAAGAACGGCACAAGCCGCGGGGGAGTGTCGTGTTCGGAATTGCCAGGCATGCCGCCATCTCTGTTCTGACGGGGGATCAGGCCGGGCACGGCCGGTCGGCCGGTCGGCCTGCCGGCCGGCGCTGACCGCAAGGCCTTGTCCGCTGCGCGGGATGCGCGCCGCCTCGGTCACCCGGGGTGAGGAGGCGGCGCGCCGTCGCCGTCCCGCTGGTGCTCGCCGTGGACTCCGCCGACGGGCGGGTGCTCGACCGCTCCGGCACCCCGTACCCACGGCGCTTCGCGCTCGGTCCGTCCGCCGATGCCTGGGGCGGGCGCGTTCACCCGGCCGCGCACGGGTGGGCTCGCGTTTCGCCGGGACGGCGTGTCGGCGCGGGGCCGCGGCCGAGCTCGCCTCGGTGAGCGCACTGCCCCGGCGCGCCGCGTGGTTCCCGGGAGGTTCTCGTTTCCGCGAGAGGTTCCGCTGCCTGCCACCGGCTCGTATGGGGGCTCGCACGGCGCGTTGAGAGTGGTGCGCCGGATCTCGTGGCGCTCGACGACTCGTGGGTGCGCTCTGCTCCGACTGCCGTAAGGGAAGCACGCCGGGTGGCGCACAGGTGCTGCTCCGGTGCGTCCAAGTGCCTCCACAGAATCCTCACAAGGAGGTCGTGCGATCGAGTACCGCTGGTAACACACGGAGTTGAGTGCTCCCGCGGCGGAAAGGCCCTCTTGCGCCGCCCGGTCACGCAGCCGAATACTCCCTCCAGCGCCTTGTCAGGGGCACATCGTGTTCGGAAGTCGGACACTTCGCCCTGACCCGCGCCTCACGGGCCCCAAACCCCACAGCGGGCCCCCGAATTCCCTCAGGAGGGAACGAACAGTGAGGATCACGCGCACCACCCCCCGCAGCGGCATCGCGAGACGGACCCGGCTGATCGCCGTCACCACCGGACTCGTCGCCGCGGCTGCCGTCACAGTCCCCACCGCGCAGGCGAGCGACGCGCAGACCTTCAGCACCGCCCAGCTGAAGAGTGCCAGCTCCTCCATCCTCAAGGCCGACGTACCGGGCACGGCCTGGGCGATCGACCCGAAGACCGACAAGGTCCTCCTCACGGTCGACAGCACCGTCTCCCAGGCGGAGCTCGCGAAGATCAAGAAGGAGGCGGGCAGCAACGCCGGCGCCCTGACGGTCAAGCGCACCCCGGGCAAGATGAACAAGCTGATCAAGGGCGGCGACGCCATCTATGCGAGTAGCTGGCGCTGCTCCCTCGGCTTCAACGTCAAGAACAGCAGCGGAGCCGACTACTTCGTGACCGCCGGTCACTGCACCGACGGCGCCGGCACCTGGTGGTCGAACTCGGGGCGCACCACGACGCTCGGCACCACCTCGGGTTCCAGCTTCCCGACGAACGACTACGGCATCGTCCGGTACACCAACACGTCCATCACCAAGTCCGGTACGGCGGGCAGTGTGGACATCACCCGTGCGGCCACCCCGAGCGTGGGTACCAGCGTCATACGCACCGGTTCCACCACCGGCACCCACACCGGTCGGGTCACCGCGCTCAACGCGACCGTCAACTACGGCGGTGGCGACGTCGTCTACGGCATGATCCAGACCACGGTCTGCGCCGAGCCCGGGGACTCCGGCGGTCCGCTCTACGGCAGCAACGGCACCGCCTACGGTCTGACCTCCGGCGGCAGCGGCAACTGCTCCTCCGGTGGCACCACGTTCTTCCAGCCGGTCACCGAGGCCCTGAGCGCCTACGGGGTCAGCGTCTTCTGACCGACGCGCGGGCCCGGAGCCGCTCCGGCACCCGCACGACCGACCGAACCAGCAGTCGGCAGCCCCCGCACGGCAAGTGCCGTGCGGGGGCTCCCCTTTGTCCGCTTGGGGGCCGACATGGTCGAGGAGCTGGTTCTCGCGGGAGCGTCCCTCGCGTCCGTCGGCGCGGCGTACGTGGCGGCCGCCCGGGTGGTGAAGCAGTACGAGCCGGGGGGCTCGGGCGGCTGCGGTCCCACGTACGGGCGCTGGGGTTCACGATGAGCGTGGAGGCCATGAAGCGGTCCATGGCCCGGCAGGCCGAGGCGGACCGTGAGCGCAGGGACCAGGTTGGTCGCGGCTGAGAAGAACTCCACGCTCGTCCTCTCCTTCCCGGTGGAGCTGCTGCCGTTCCTGGAGCGGGCCCAGGGGCCGGAGGCGTGGGCAATCTGTGCGGGAGCAACTGCCGCCCTCCGCGCCCGGAGTGGGCCGGGGCCCCGAGGGGTAGGGAATCGGACAGGACTAGACCTCGTCGACCGCACAGGGATAACCCTCGATCGCCTTGTTTGCAGTGGGGACTCACCTGGCGTGGCCATGGCAGGTTTACGCGCGTCAAGCTGCGGGGGGTGTACGCGAGTTGCACCGCGCTCGTCCTGAAGTCGACCTTGTGTGCGCCCTGGTGGCCTGGGAATAGTGGTCGTCGTCCGTTGGCATGGACGCGCCTTTTGCGGGCAGCGGATCCGTGCCTCACCTTCCGGTTCCCGGGTCCCCACAACCTCCGGAACCGACCCCCCACAGGAGGACGCGAGTTGAAGCACCGACGCATACCCAGGCGGCGTGCCGCTGTGGCAGGTGCGGGTATCGCCGCACTGGTCGCCGCGGGAGTCACCTTCCAGACTGCGAACGCGAGTGAGACCGCGAAGGCCCCCGACCTGAAGACCCTCTCGGTCGCCGCGGCCGGAAACCTCGCCTCGACACTGGTCAAGGACCTCGGCGGTGACGCGGCGGGAACGTATTACGACGCGAAGGCCAAGAACCTCGTGGTGAACGTGCTCGACGAGGCGGCGGCCCGGGCCGTCGAGTCGGCCGGAGCCAAGGCGCGCGTCGTCGAGAACTCCCTCGCCGAGCTCAAGAGCGCCCGCTCGACGCTCACGAAGGACGCCACCATCCCCGGCACGTCGTGGGCGACCGACCCGAAGACCAACAGAGTCGTCGTCACCGCGGACCGCACGGTGTCCAAGGCCGAGTGGGCGAAGCTCACCAAGGTGGTGGACGGTCTCGGCGCGAAGGCCGAACTGCAGCGCACCAAGGGGGAGTTCAAGCCCTTCATCGCCGGCGGGGACACCATCAGCGGTGGCGGTGGCCGCTGCTCCCTCGGCTTCAACGTGGTCAAGGGCGGGGAACCGTTCTTCCTGACCGCGGGCCACTGCACCGAGTCGATCTCCACCTGGTCGGACTCCAGCGGCAACGAGATCGGCACCAACGCCGACTCCAGCTTCCCCGACAACGACTACGGCCTGGTCAAGTACACGGCCGACGTCGACCACCCGAGCGAGGTCAACCTCTACAACGGCTCCGCGCAGGAGATCACGGGTGCGGCCGAGGCCACCGTCGGTATGGAGGTCACGCGGAGCGGGTCGACGACGCAGGTGCACGACGGTACGGTCACGGGGCTGGACGCCACCGTGAACTACGGCAGCGGCGACATCGTCAACGGGCTGATCCAGACCGACGTCTGCGCCGAGCCGGGGGACAGCGGTGGCTCGCTCTTCTCGGGGGACAAGGCCATCGGTCTCACCTCGGGTGGCAGCGGTGACTGCACCTCCGGTGGGGAGACGTTCTTCCAGCCGGTGACGGAGGCGCTCTCGGCGACCGGTACCGAGATCGGCTGACGCCCTCCACCAACCTCGGACCCGCGGGCTGTTCGGTGCCTGCGGGTCCGAGTGTGTTCGGGGGCGGGCCGGGTTGGGGGCGGGGCCGTGACCGGAGCCGGGGGCGAAGGTGTCTCACCCCCGCCGCCCCTACCCGTCCCATCCCCAGGGGCTCCGCCCCTTCGACCCCGCCAAGGGGGCCGCGCCCCCTGGACCCCCGTCCTTTCGGGGCTCCGCCCCGGATCCCGGTTCGGGGGGCGTTCGGGGGCCGTCGATGCCTCCGAAGGCGTCCGCGGCCTCGGTCGCGAACCGCGGCGCCGCCGCGCGTCTCTGACCGCGGGCCCTGCCCGATATCAGGGCCGCCTTTCCTGCCAGCCGTTTCACCTCGCCTCTGAGCTCGGAAGCGCCGAACCCGCAGCAGTCGAACCCAGAGTGTCCGAGATGGACTTGACGCCGCCGTGCGCGGTGAGTCCGCCGTCGACCGGGATCTCGGCGCCGGTGATGAAGGACGACTCGTCGGACAGGAGGAAGACCACGAGCGGGGTGACCTCGTCGACCGTGCCGGTGCGGCCGAGTGGGGTCTCGCGGATGTTCGCCGCACGGAAGGCGGGCGCGGCGGAGGCGGTCATCTCGGTCTCGATGAAGCCCGGGTGGATCGTGTTGACCCGGATGCCGCGCGCGCCGAGCTCCGTGGCCGCGGTCTTCGACAGGCCGCGCAGCGCCCATTTGCTGGTCGTGTAGGCGACCGGATAATGACCGCTGAGCGCGGCGGTGGAGCCGACGTTGACGATGGACGAGCCGGGCGGCATCAGCGGCGTCAGATGCTGGATGCCCAGCAGCGGGCCGGTGACGTTGACGGCGTGGACACGAGCGAAGTCGTCGGGGGTCACATCGCCGAGGCGGGCGCGCCAGGTGATGCCCGCGTTGTTGACCAGGCCGTGCACCTGGCCGTACGAATCCCTGAGTTCGGCGGCCAACCGTGCCCAGTGCTCCTCGTCGGTGACGTCGAGGCAGCGGCAGCCGGGGGCCTCGGTCACGTCGGTGGCGATGACGCGGGCGCCCTCGCGGGCCAGCGCCTCGGCCTCGGCGGCGCCCTGGCCGCGCGCGGCGCCGGTGACGACGACGACCTTGCCCCGGAGCCTCTTGGAGCGCGCGTCGTTCACGGCCGCTCCCGGCTGCGGCGGCGCGCGGTCGGCAGCGGCTCCGGATCCCTGCCCGTGACCACGGTGTTGGAGACGGTGCCGATGCCCTCCACGGTGAGGGTCACGGTGTCGCCCGGCCTCAGCGGGGGCGGGGACTGCTCACCCCGGACGCCCCACAGCTCGGCGAGGCAGCCGCCGTTGCCGCAGGTGCCCGAGCCGAGCACGTCGCCGGGGCGGACGACGGTGCCCCGCGAGGCGTAGGCGACCATCTCCTCGAAGGTCCAGCTCATGTTGGACAGCAGGTCCTTGCCGACCACCTCGCCGTTCACCGAGGCGGTCAGCGCCAGGCGCAGAAAGCCGTCGCCGTCGCGGTAGGGCTCCAGCTCGTCGGCGGTGACCAGGTACGGGCCGAGGGTGGCGGCCGTGTCCTTGCCCTTGCACGGTCCGAGGCTGACCTGCATCTCGCGGTACTGCAGGTCGCGGGCCGACCAGTCGTTGAAGACCGTGTAGCCGATGATGTGGTCCCGTGCCTGCCCTGGCGTCAGGTCCCGCCCCTCGCGGCCGATGACGGCGGCGACCTCCAGCTCGAAGTCGAGGACGTCGCTGCCCGGCGGCACCGGGACGTCGTCGTGGGCGCCGATGACGGCGTACGGGTTGGTGAAGTAGAACGTCGGGGCGTCGTACCAGGCTTCGGGCACCCCGACGACGCGGTCCACGGACCGCCGTACCCCTTCGACGTGTTCCTCGAAGGTGACGAAGTCCCGCACGGTGGGCGGCTCAAGCGGTGGCAGCAGCCGCACCTCGGACACGTGAGGGCCCGGCGGGACGTCCAGCGTGACGGCGCCGGCACGCAGGAGCGCGTCGAGTCCGTCGCCGGAGCGGATCAGCTCCGTGAGCGAGCGCGCCCCGGGGACCGGGCGGAGGGTGCCGTCCTCCTCCACGACGGCGACCCGGCGCTGGTGTCGGTGTTCATAGGTGGCGAAACGCATGCACGGCTCCAGGCTCCGGCGGTCTTCGACAGCGGTGTAACCGGGGACGCGGCAAGGGCGTCAGGGCGGTTGACAGGGCCACCGCGTCCCCGGGGGCGAGGGGGGTCAGACCGGCGGGGCGACGAAGCAGCCGCGGTCGACGTCGTTGAAGGACTCCTTGGCGATCAGTTCGTTCATGGGGTTGGCGGTGCCCCACTGGTCGGTCACCTCGGGCCGGGAGAAGTCGTAGACGCTCGGGTGCCAGGTGTCCTCGTCCAGCAGTTCCAGCTCTGTCGTGTACTCGACGGTGTTGCCGTGGGGGTCGAGGAAGTACGTGAACGTGTTGTCGCCCGCCATGTGCCGGCCCGGGCCCCAGATCTTGCGGAACCCGGCCCGCATCACCCGGCCGGAGCCGCGCATGTACTCGTCGAGGCCGCGCATCTCGAAGGAGACGTGGTGCAGGGAGGTGTGCGGGCCCTTCGCTATGGCCATCGAGTGGTGCTGGTTGGAGATCCGCATGAAGTGCATGACCTCGCCCATGTGCGGCGAGCTGAGTGTGTCGGAGAGGCGGAAGCCCAGGTGGCGCTCGTACCACTCACGGGTCCTGTCCAGGTCCGGCGAGTTCAGCACGACGTGCGACAGCTTGACCGGGATCGACTCCTTCTCCTCGATCCTGCGGTGCTGCCGTACGTCCACATCGGCGGACACTTCGACGGTGCGGCCGTCGACGTCGAAGAAGCGGAAGCCGTAGCCGCCTCCGGGGGTGTCGATCTTGCCGGGCTGGGAGACCAACCGCACTCCTCCCGCGAGGAGTTGTTCGGCGAGGGTGTCCACGTCCGCCGCGCTCGCCGCGCCGTACGAGACGAGGTCGAGGCGCTTCTCCTCGGCCTTGCGCAGCCGTACCACGTACTGCTCGGGGCTGCCCTCGGCGGCGAGGAAGGAGATCCCGGAGTCCTCGGCGACCTTGGTCAGGCCCCAGACCCCGGCGTAGAAGTCGAGCTGCTTGTCGTAGTCGGGCACGGCGAGGTCGACGTGCCGCAGATGCGTGAGCAGGCGTGCGCTCATGGTGGGTTTCTCCTCCTGTGTGGGGGGTCAGGTGAGGCGCAGCAGCGTTGTCGCGTTGCCGCCGCGCACGGCGTGGAAATCGTCGTCGGGCAGGCGTGCGGCGCGCAGCGCGCCGACGGGGTCCTCGGTGCCCATGTCGAAGGGGAAGTCGGAGCCGAGCAGCACACGGTCCGCGCCGGCCGCGCCGATCAGCGCCCGCAGGACGTGCGGATCGTGGACCAGGGAGTCGAAGTACAGGCGCTTGAGGTAACTGCTGGGGAGGTGGGCGCAGCCCGCGCCCGCGTCGGAGCGGGCAGACCAGGCGTGGTCGGAGCGACCGATGTGGGTGGGCAGGTAGCCGCCCCCGTGCGCGGCGATCAGCTTCAGCTCCGGGTGCCGGTCCAGCACCCCGGAGAAGATCAGGTGCGAGAGGGCGACGGCGTTCTCGGTGGGCTGGCCGACGGTGTTGGACAGGTACCACTGGTCGAGGCGCTCGTCGAGCGTGCAGCCGAAGGGGTGCAGGAAGAGGATCGCGCCCGTCTCCTCGGCCCGGGTCCAGAAGGGTTCGTACGCGGGGTCGGACAGCTCCCGGCCCGGCGCGTGCGAGGAGATCTCGACGCCCAACAGGCCCATCCCCATGGCCAGTTCGAGCGCGCGCACTGCCGACTCCGGGTGCTGCAGGGGGACGAGACCCAGACCGTGCAGCCGGCCGGGCGCCTGGGCGCAGTGGGCGGCCGTCGCCTCGCCCGCGAGCCGGTACACCTTCTCCGCCGTCTCCTCGTCCGCCCAGTAGTGGTAGTGCGAGGGCGACGGGCTGACCAGTTGGACGTCCACACCCTGCGCGTCCATCGCGGCCAGTCGTACGGCGACGTCCGTCAGCCTCGGGACGCGCTCGGCGACCATGGGGCCGCTGACGGCCTGGGCCGCGGGCCCGTTGCGGCGGGCGTCGAGGGCCCTGGCCTCCGCCAGGCCCGGCAGGCCGGCCACCAGGGCCTCGACCTCGGGGATCAGGAGGTGCGCGTGTACGTCGACAGTCGGGGAAGGGCGCGCGTCAGCGCTCGGCGAGGAGCGGTGGTCGGGCTGGGGGCGCCTCCCAGCGGTAGCCGGGGGCGGGTGGGCCGTCACGGCAGCTCCCTGAGCACCGGCAGGGTGGCGTCCAGCAGCCCGGGCACGTCACCGGGCACGCCGTCGAGCTGCCACTGTCCGATCTGCACGGACGCTTCGACGACCATCCGGACCCGGTCGATCCGCCGCTCGTAGTAGCGCGTGAGCAGTTCCTCGTCCCACGCGGATCCGCTGGTCAGCAGCTGGAACAGCACCCAGGCGTCCTCCATGGCCATCGCCGCGCCCTGGGCCATCGTGGGCGGGCAGCAGTGCGCGGCGTCGCCGACGAGGACGACCCGGCCCCGGTGCCAGGACCCCTCGACCAGCATCCGGTCGAACCAGGTGTAGTTCACCTGCGCCGGGTCGGTGATCGAGTCGCGGATCTCGTCCCAGGCACCGCCGTAGCCCTCGGCGAGGCGGCGCATCTCTCGCGCGTAGGACTCGGGCGGGATCGTGTCGCGGTCGCGGCTGGGCTCCACCAGATAGGCGTAGATCGTGTCCTTGCTGGTGGGCGTGTAGCCGGCGATGTAGCAGGGCCCGCCGTGGGAGAGGTCGCTGCGCTCCACTCCGGCCGGACGGGGCGCCGGGACACGCCAGATGGCCATGCCGGTCGGCTCGGGTTTGACGTCGATGCCGATGGCGGCGCGGGTCGCGGAGTGCAGGCCGTCGGCGGCCACGACGAGGTCGTAGCGGCCCTCGGTGCCGTCACTGAACCGGACGGTCACCGACGTGTCGTCCTCGGTGAGGATCTCGGCGGTGGTGCCGAGCCGGACGTTCGCGCCGGATGCCCGGACGGCGTCGACGAGGATGCGCTGGAGCACCGGGCGCTGCATGCCGAGGGTGGCGGGGAGGTCGTCTCCGCCGGTGCGGAGGACGTCGCCGACGTGCAGTACGGTGCCGTCGGGCGTCGTCAGCCCCAGGGCGTCGAAGCCGAAGCCGTGCTCGCGGACCTCGTCCCAGACGCCGACCTCGCGCAGCACGCGCAGGGCGTTGCCCTGAAGGGTGATGCCGGAGCCGCGTACGTTCCAGTCCTCCTTGGCCTCGACGAGGTCGACGTCGATGCCCGCCCGCCGCAGCAGCACGGTCATGACATTGCCGGAGGTGCCCCCTCCGATGACCAGGACTCTCTTTCCTTCCATGGCCAACTCCTTTGTTGGACGGGTCACTTGACGGCGACGGGGTTGACGGGGGAGCCGACGGCTCCGGTGATGGGCAGGGGTGCGGCGGTGAGCCAGAACTCGTACACGCCGTCGAAGGCGCAGTCGTCCGCGAGGGCGTCGGGGTCCCACATCTCGCCGATCAGCAGGCCCATGTTGGGGATGACGACCTGGTGCAGCGGCTGGAAGGCGCCCTCGAACTCGTTCGGCCGGACCTCGAAGCCCCAGGTGTCGGTGGCGATCGCGGCGATCTCGCCCGCGTGCAGCCAGCCGGCGGTGGTGAAGGACAGACCGGGAGAGTCGCCGCCCGCGTAGTCGCCCCACCCCTCGCGGCGGGCGCGTGTCAGCCGCCCGGTCCGGACGACGACGATGTCCCCGCGGCCTACGGCCACGCCGTGGGCCTCGGCCGTCGCGGTCAGGTGCTCCTCGGTGATCGCGAAACCGTCCGGCAGTTCCCCGCGTTCGTCGCCGATCACCCGGCCGACGTCGAGGAGGACCCCGCGCCCGGCGACGTACGGCGCCATGTGCTCGATGCCGGTGACCAGATCACCCTCGGAGGTGACGGTCCTCGCGGCGTCGCGTCCGTTCCACGCCTTGCCGTGGTCGAAGATGTGCCCGAGCCCGTCCCACTGGGTGGAGCACTGCAGGGGCATCGCGATCACGTCGTCGGCGCCGCCGATGCCGTGCGGGAAGCCCTGGCTGCCCAGCGCCGCGTCCGTTCCCGTGTCGAGCATGGTGTGGACGGGGTTGGTGCGGCGGCGCCAGCCCTTCTGCGGCCCGTTCATGTCGAACGGCTGCGACAGCGAGAAGCTGACACCCCGGCGGACCAGTCCCGCGCCCTCGCGGCGCTTGGCCTCGTCGAGGAAGTTCAGCGTGCCGAGGACGTCGTCCTCGCCCCAACGCCCCCAGTTGGAGTACCGCTTGGCGGCTTCGTTGATCGCGCCCTCGGCGTCCGCGGGGTCGAGCCGGGCCGTCACGACGCGGTCCTCTCGGCGACGCAGCGGTTGCGCTGCGCGCCCAGACCCGTGATGGAGCCCTCCATGACGTCGCCGTCGCGCAGCAGCCGACCCCAGTGCATGCCGTTGCCGGCCGGACTGCCGGTGAGCACCAGGTCGCCGGGCAGGAGCCGGGAGGTCCGGGAGATGTACGACACCAGTCGCGCGATGCCGAAGAGCATGTCCTTGGTGGACTCGTCCTGCATGGTCTCGCCGTTGAGCTTCAGCGTGACGCGCAGGTCACCCGGGTCGGCGATCGACTCGGCGGGCACGATCCACGGGCCGAGCGGGGTGAAGCCGGGAGCGTTCTTGCAGCGCAGCCAGTCGGTGCCGATGGCCTTCATGTCCCGGCGGAAGACGGTGGCGCGGTCGGTGAGGTCGTTGGCGATGGTGTAGCCGGCGACGTGCCCCAGCGCCTCCTCGACCGTCACCCGGTAGGCGGGCCTGGCGATGACGGCCGCCAACTCCAGCTCCCAGTCCGGCTGTTCGGCCCAGTCAGGGAGTATGACGTCGTCGAAGGGGCCGGTGATCGCGCTCGGCAGGCCGATGAACACGTACGGCAGGTCTTCGGCCGCCCGCCGGTCCATGACCGCGGCGATCTCCGCGCGCGCTTCCTCCACGGTGCGGGGGTCGTCGGGGGCGCGGTGGGCGACCTCCAGGTCGATCACGTGCTGCCGGTAGTTGGCGCCGGACTGGAAGACCTGGCGGGGCTCGACCGGCGCGTGCGCCCGCAGGCGCTCCAACGGTCGCCAGTCGGCCGTCTCGTCGGCCGCGAGCTCGTGCAGGCGAGGGAGCATCTCGTCCCAGCGCTCCAGGACCCCCCGGGTCGTCAGGGCCGGCTCACCGAGGGCCGTACGAAGATCCAGCACGCGCCCCCCGGGGATCACAAGACCGGGGAAAGGCACCTGGTCAGGGGCGGAGAGAACACCAAGGGCGAAGGGTCCGGAGAAGGACGCGGAAGCGGCTGCGGGTTTCACGGGAATGTCCTCCAGATTGCGGTGAGACCAATCTGGACCCCACCGCGTAATCTGGGAAATCGATTCTTTGGATGTTGATCATTTGTGGTGCTGATGCTGCCGCCGCAAGCGGCCTCGCTCTGGAGGCGTCGTGTCCCTCTCCGGCCTCGATCTCAACCTCGTCCTGTCCCTGCGCGCCCTGCTGGAGGAACGCAACGTCACCCGTGCCGGGCAGCGCGTCGGGCTCAGTCAGCCGGCGATGAGCGCGGCCCTGGCCCGCCTGCGCCGCCACTTCGACGACGACCTGCTCGCGCGCGTCGGCAAGCAGTACGAACTGACCGCCCTCGGCCGCGCTCTGCTGGACCGCACCTCGACCGCCTGCGACCTGCTGGAACGGGTCTTCAGCAGCAGGGCCGACTTCGCCCCCGGCAGCGAGGAGCACGAGTTCACCCTGCTCACCTCCGACTACGCCCTCGCCGTGTTCGGCGCCGAACTCGCCCGGACCGTGCACGCCGAGGCTCCGGGGGTACGGCTGCGCTTCCAGCGGACGCCCATCGACGTCACGGAGGACACGGCACCGCTGCTCAGCACCGCAGACGGGCTGCTGATGCCGCGCGGCATCATCGGCGGTTTCCCCGCCGTCGACCTGTTCACCGACCGCTGGGCCTTCCTGGTGGCTGAGACGAACGACGAGGTCGGTGACCAGCTGACCATGGACGACCTGGCACGGCTGCCCTGGGTCGTGTACCAGCGCGCCTATGACGCTCCGGCCGCCCGGCAGCTGAGCATGCTCGGCGTCGATCCCCGCGTGGAGGTCTCCGTCGACAGCTTCCAGGCGCTGCCCTTCCTGGTCGCGGGCACCCGCCGGATCGCCCTGGTCCAGCAGCGCCTGGCCGAGCTGCTGAGCGGCGTGGCCGCCGTGCGCCTCATGGAACCGCCCTACGGGGCGGTCCCTCTTCATCAGGCACTGTGGTGGCACCCGGTGCACACCCACGACGCGGCCCACATCTGGCTGCGTGAGACCGCGGCCCGCGTGGGAGCGGAGCTGGCCGCTTCCGGGCCCGGCCGTATCACCACGGTCGCGCCGAGCCGGCGGCTCCTGCAGGAGCCAGACATCCGGGTGTCAGGCATGCAGGTGCCAGCCATCCAGGCCCCGGATGATCCACATCATCGATATCGATCGGATGAGGGCTAGGCAGGACCTGTCCGTTGACCCATAGTCGTCTCAACCCGGCGCCGGTGCCCCCACATCAGCCGCTGCCGGGACCGCGCAGGCGCCCGGCGAGACGACCCGCCGCGACGCCCGGCAGTCATCGGCACCCCGCTCCGAACCTGCCACGGGTACCGGACGGCCCGACCACGACGGCCGCACCGCCCCGTCCCCCTTCCGACATGCCACGTGGAGTTCCCGCATGCCTGCACCCGTGCCCCCGCTCCCTTCCCCTCCGTCCGAAGCTGTCGCTGACGGCCGGCCCGAGCAGACCGTGTCCGGCCCCGGCCACCGGCTTCGCCTCACGCTGCTGATGGCCGGCGCCTGTCTGCCCATCCTGGGCGCCGTGCTCATCGCCCCCGTCCTGCCGCAGATGCAGGACCACTTCGCCGACGTGCCGGGCGTCGACGCGCTCGTCCCCATGGCCCTGACCATCCCCGCCCTCTCCCTGGCGCTGCTGGCCCCCTTCGCCGGAGTCCTCGTCGACCGGCTCGGCCGTAAGCGCCTGCTCGTCGTCTCGACCGTGCTGTACGCGATCCTCGGCACCGCGCCCCTGTGGCTGGACTCCCTCGGCGCCATCGTCGCCAGCCGCGCCCTCGTCGGCGTCACCGAGGCCGCCATCATGACCTGCTGCACCACACTGATCGGCGACTACTACTCCGGCCGGCAGCGCGACCGCTACCTCGCGATGCAGACGATGTGCGCCTCGATCTCCGCGACGGCCTTCTTCGTTCTGGGCGGCGCGGCCGGATCGGCCGGCTGGCGCGCACCGTTCTGGGCCTACGCCGTGAGCCTGCTGCTCGCCCCCGCCATGGCCGCCTTCCTGCCCCGGCCCCGGCCGGCCGACCGCGCCGACGAGCCCTCGCCAACCGCCTCGGAACCGGTGGCCAAGCGGCCCTTCCCCTGGCGTCCGCTGGCCGGCACATGCGCGCTGACCCTCTTCGGCGCCGTCCTCTTCTACACCGTGCAGGTGGAGATGGCGTTTCTCCTGGACGACATGGGCGTGAGCGACTCCGGTGTGATCGGACTGGCCACAGCCGCCTCCAGCGCCGCGGTCGTGATCGGCGCCGCCGTCTTCGCCAAGGCCGGCCGCAGTCCGCAAGCCTGGCTGCCCACCGCCTTCGGCCTGTGCGCCCTCGGCTTCGCGGTGATCTGGCTCGCCCCCAACCCCGTCGTGCTGACCATCGGCGCCGTGATCAACTGCCTCGGCAGCGGCATCATGCTGCCGAGCCTGCTCACCCTCGCCATGTCCAAGCTCCACTACGCCGACCGTGGCCGCGGCACCGGCCTGTGGACGGGCTCCTTCTTCCTCGGCCAGTTCCTCTGCCCGCTCGTGGTCCTCGCGCTCGCCTCCGCCGCCGGCACCCTGGCGAACGCCCTGGGCGTACTCGCCCTCGCCGGGGCCGTCGCCACCGCCGCACTCGGCCTCGCCGCCCGGCGCCGTCGGACGGGAGCCACCCCGGAGCCGATCCGGCAGATGGCGGGCTGACCTGCCACGGCGACGATCCACCACGAGAACCACCCACCCGACGAGACCGGCATCGCGGACGTCCCCGCGATGCCGATCGCCACGCGTCGTAGGCGTCGCCGAGTACGGCATCTGAGCTGCGGAAATGCGGGGCGGCGGGCGAGTCGGGCCGTACGCCGGGTTCTTGGCGGAAGCGGTCAATCAGCCAGAGCCGCCGGGCGTACAGCCTCCGGTCCGAAGCGGCGGCGAGCGCGGTCGGCGGCGGCTTCGGCGGCGCGGACGCGGGCGTCGCCGGGGTCCAGGGAGAGCTGACGGTAGACGCTGTCGGCCGTCAGGAGGTCGTCGGCGCGGATCGCGAAGGCGCGGACGCGCGCCCGCTGCAGCCCGAGGGAGGTCAGCAGACCCAGGCCGGCTGCCGCAAGTGTGGGTGAGTGGTTGGTGGGTTCCGGCAGCGAACGCGTGCGCGTGGTGGAGCTGCGGTCGGCATACCGCACCGTGAGGGTGATGCGGCCGGCGACCTGGCGTTCCCTGCGCAGGCGCCCGCCGATCCGGTCGGCGAGTCCGAGGACGGCCCGGTGGTGTTGTGCCGGGTCGAGGCAGTCGCGGTCCAGCACGAGGTCGGCGGTCAGGTGAGCTGCCGGCTCCGAGGGAGTGACCGGGCGGGGGTCATGCCCTCGGGCACGTTCGCTCAGGACGCGTGCCTGGTTGACGCCGAGGAGGCGTTGCAGGGTGGCTGCGGGGATGTCGACGATCTGGCCGATGGTGTGCAGGCCGTACCTGCTGAGCGTCTCCGCCGTGGTGCGGCCGATCCCGGGCAGCGCGGTGACCGGTCGCGGGTACAGCCAGTCGGCGGCCTGTTCGGCGGGGACCCAGGTGGTCTCGGCCGGCGCGGAGGCGTCGGCCGCCATGGCCGCCAGCATGCGGTTGCCCGCGAGGCCGGCGCTGCTGTCGATGCCGTACAGGGCCTTCAGGCGGAGCTTCGCCAGCTGGACCACATCGTAGGGAGACAGGTCGAAGTACCTGAGCGCCGAGGTCAGGTCGAGTTGGACCGCGTTCGGCGGGACGGCCTGGACGTGAGGCGTGATGCCGGACATCAGTTCGATTATGTCGTCGTATTGATCCTCGCTCAGCGAGGCGTGCAGGTAGAGATGGGCGATGTGCCGCCGACGTCCGGTCATCCTGCGCTCCCCTGACTGCGGTGGCCCAGCTTCTTCAGATCGGCCGAACGGCTGCCGGCCGGCTGCAGGTCCGCGTACGGATGCAGTCGGGCGCCGGTGGTGCCGTTGGCCAGGGTGCGGTGCGGCTGGGCGGGAGCCGGCTGCGGCTGGGCGGGGGTCGGCTGCGGGTGGTCGGCGCCGAGGAGCGCGAGGGCGGCTTCGGGGCCCCGGTCGCGGCGGGCGGCGGCGATCTCGTCCAGGTCCCAGGCCATGGTGCCGACGACGGTACGGCGGGTGCCGCGCACCTGGACCGTGCCCCGGACCAGCAGCAGGCCGCTGTGGAAGACCGTGTGCGCGCAGGCCGGGTGGGAGTCCTCGAAGAACGCCAGGTCGACCAGGCCGGAGCCGTCCTCCAGCGTGACGAAGATGATGCGCTTGCCGCTGGCGATCGGCGGGGTCTGCGTCGAGGCCCGCACACCGGCGACGAGGACCTGCTGACCGGCGCGCATCCCGGCCAGATGCGCCGCGTCCGTCGCGCCGATCTCCCGCAGCAGCCGGTGGTGGTACCCCATCAGGTGCTTGGAGACGTCGATGCCGAGGGTGCTCAGCTCCGCGCCCAGGGCCTCGCGTCCGGTCATCTCCGGCAGACCGCTCGGCTCCGCTCCTCCGACGGCGTTCACGTCGATGGGCAGCTGGCCCTTGCCCGCGGACCGGGTGCGGGAGGCCCGGTGGAGTTCGGCGATCTGCAGCAGCAGGTCGCGTCGCGTGAGGCGGCCGTCATGGAGGGTGCTCAGGGCCCCGATCTCGGCGAGGCGCTCGGCGACCGGCCTGCTGGGACGGGCCCGCTGCCAGAAGTCCGACAGCGATCCGTACGGCTGGCCCTCCTCGATCCGTGCGCACTCGCCCTCACTGATGCCGTGCACCCCGGACAACGCGAGCCGTACTCCCCACCGCTCTCCGTCGGTCTTCTCCACGGTGTGCCGCGCCCTGGAGCGGTTGATGTCGACGGGAAGGACCGGTACGCCGTGGCGGCGGGCGTCGGAGACGAGGACGCGCTTGGGCCACATACCGGGGTCGTGTTCGAGCAGGCCGGCCAGCAGGAACGCCGGGTAGTGGGCCTTGAGCCAGGCACTCTGCAGGGCCGGTACGGCGAAGGCGACCGCGTGGGCCCGGCAGAAGCCGTACGCGCCGAAGGCCTCGATGGTCCTCCAGACCTCGTCGCGCACCTCCGTGCCGTAGCCGCGGGCGCGTGCCCGGTCGTGGAACCAGTCCCTGATCCGGGGCAGCCGGTCCTTCTCGCCGAGCGCCCGGCGGGCGATCTCCGCCAGCGCGTAGTCGCAGCCGGTCATGACCGACAGCGTCTCGATGATCTGCTCGTGCCAGATGGTCACGCCGTAGGTGTCGGCGAGCACCGGTTCGAGGTCCGGGTGGGCGTAGACGGGCGTGCCGCCGTGGCGGGCGGCGATGTACCGCTCGGGCATGCCGCCGGCGACCGGGCCGGGGCGGAAGAGGCTGATGTCGGCGATGACGTCCTGCGGATCGCGGGGCTGCAGCCGGGACAGAAGATCTTGCTGGCCAGGTGATTCGAGTTGGAACAGGCCCAGGGTCCGGCTCTCCTGGATGAGCTTGAACGCGAAGACGTCGTCGAGCGGGACCTGCCGGGGGTCGTCCAGGTCGATGCGGTTGCCTGTCGTGCGTTCGATCTCGGCGACGGCGTGGGCCATCGCGGACTGCATCCGGACGCCCAGGACGTCGAGTTTGATGTTGCCGAGTGCCTCGATCTCCTCCTTCGCCGCCATGGCCATGGGGTAGTCGCCCTGCGGGGTGGGCTGCACCGGCAGGCGGTCCAGGAGCGTCGCGTCGCTGATGACCACGCCGCAGGGGTGCATGGCCATGCCGTGGACGAGGGAGTCGAGGCCTTCGGCGAGTTCCCACAGCGGCCCGTACCGGTCCGCTTCGGCCGCCAGCTGCCGCAGCTCGGGCAGTTCGGCGAGCGCGGCGGTGATGTCAGAGGCCCGGAAGTGGGGGAAGCTCTTGGCGATCCGGTCCACCTCGGCCGGTGCGATCCCCAGGGCGAGTCCGGCGTCCCGAAGAGCCCTGCGCGCTCGGTAGGTCTCCGGCATCGCGGTGACGGCCACGCGCTCCTTGCCGAACCGGTCGAAGATCGTGTCGTAGCACTCCAGCCTTCTCGCCGACTCCACGTCGATGTCGATGTCGGGCAGTGACGCCCGGCGCACGCTCAGGAAACGTTCGAACAGCAGACGGTGGTCGAGCGGGTTGGCGGTGGCGATGCCCAGCGCGTGGCAGACCATCGACCCGGCGCCCGAGCCGCGGGCCGCGACCCGGATGCCCTTGCCCCGGATGTCGGCCACGACCTGTCCGACGGCGAGGAAGTACGAGTCGTAGGCGAGTGTGGAGATCACGGAGAGCTCTTCGTGCAACCGCTCGAGCGCGGCTCGGTCGCGGTCCAGGCCGCGCCGGGCCATGCCTTCCTCGCACCGTCGGCGCAGCAGCTGTGCCGTGCCGCCCGTGACGGGCCCGGCTCCGAGGACGTCCGCTTCGGGAAGGTGCGGTGTGCCCAGGCCGAGGTCGGTGACGGGGTCGACGGTGCACGTGGCCGCCGTGGCGGCCGTGTCCGCCAGCAGGCGACGGGCCCGCCGGGCGCCGGCTCCCGCACATTCGGCGATCAGCCGCGCGATGTCCGCCATCCTTCCCTCGTCCTTGAGCCAGCGCTGCCCGCTGTCCAGGTGCCGCCGGTCGATCGGCCGCAGCAGCCGGGCGGCGTCGAGGACGTCGGCGATGCGGTGCTGGCCGGGGTCGGCGTAGCGGACGGCGTTGGAGAGCACGGCCGTGGTGCCGGTGCGATCGGCCAGTGACAGGGTGCGGGCTGCCAGACGAAGCGACCCCGGACCAGTGCCGAAACGTTTATGCACGACAGCTTCCAACCGGATCCCCCTCCCGAAGATCTCCTGCCATGGCGCGAGCAGCTTCACCGCGACGTCCTCCCGGTCCGCCACCAGTGCCCTCGCCGGCTCCGACAGCGGACCCAGCAGCACGGCCAGGCCGGGGCCGCCGTGCTCACGCAGCGCCTCCCACGGCACCACCGGCACCCCGCCTGCCGCCGTGCCGGCATGGGCGGCCGAGGTGATGCGGCACAGCCGGGCCCAGCCCGCGCGGTCCTGCGCGAGCAGCACGAACCGCAGCGGCGGTTCGGCCACGTGCGCTCCGCCGCGCACCGGAGTGCGGCGCCGCTGGGCGGGCGGCGGGGGCGCGATGGCCTCCACCGCCAGGTCGACACCGAAGACCGGTCGGACTCCCGCGCCGGCGCACGCCTGCGCGAACCGGACGACACCAGTGACCGTGTCCCGGTCGGTGAGCGCGAGTACCCCCATGCCCCGCTCGGCCGCCCGCCGGACGAGATGTTCGGGATGAGCGGCTCCGTAGCGAGCGGAGTAACCGGACGCGACGTGCAGATGGGCGTAGCCCGCCATGCCGCACCTCCATCACTCCACCCCTTTTCGGAAGTTCACCCCGTTCGTCCGATATCTTCATCGTACGCTCGTTCGATTACTCTAGCCACATCAGCCCCGGTCAGCGACTCGATTCGAACACACAACCGAATCTTCGGCGAGAGTGGCCACGTCCGGAAAGCGATCGCCTGTGACTGAGCGCCTCAGTTGGCCTTTGAGTACGCCAGTTGGCCAACCCGGCGCTCAGTGTCTTGAAGTGGTCATGGTGACGGTGTGGGCCCGGTGTTCTGGTTCTGTGCACGGAGCCCTCTACAGCTCGGTCGCGCTCACACCTGTACGAGTGAGTGTCTCGGTCACGGCGACCACCATGGCCTCTCCGTCGGGCCCCGCGGCCGGGCCACCGCACATCCCTCAACGAGCTGTCGGCCGCCGCGTCGGGCTGGCGGTGAAAGGGCGGCCTGCCGGAGAGCGTCCCGTCCGTCACCCCGGCCGCCGTCCTGCCGATGGCCTGGCCCGCCATGCGCCGTGACGACTGCGCGATGCTGCTCTGCTTGCAGAACGACACGGCGTCCGGGCGACATCAGCCGCGAGCTCATCGACACCCTCCAGCGCGTCCTTACCGCGGAGCTGGGCGCTCCGGTCCAAGGCCGCCGTGCCCCGGCCGACGGTCCGCGCCTTCGGGTTCTGGGTCCCGGACGCGGAGAATGCCACTCCGAAGGTGGCAGCCGCCCTGGAGCCGGCCAAGGCCGCGGCGAACGACGCCGGAGCTGTAGGGCAGGGTGAGGCCGGCGGTGACGGCGTCGAGGTCCTTGCGGAGGGAGTCGGCGAAGATGCCGATGGCCTCGGGTCCGTCAACTCGGCTTTCTGGATCCACTCCTGGAGCAGGTGGCCTTGGCGGTGGCGCACCATTGCCGTGAACTCCCGCGCCAGGCCGCAGAATGCAGTGATCTCCGGGCACGCACTTCGTACGGATTGCAGGCGTGCCATGTCCGAGGGGCTGAGTTGCTCCTGCGGGCGCGTGATCAACGAAGTGAGGGTGCGAGGGTTGGGTGTCGCTGCTTGGGCAGGGATCGCCGTTCCCTTGCGGATGGTGGCTGGTCGCAGAAGAACCGACGCGCGTGGAGACGGACGATCAGTCCCCGCCCGCTCACCGGCACGTCGGCTGTCTGACGCCAATAGCGGCTGTGAACCCGTGTGGCAGGTCGGGCGCAGCTCGGGCACGCGCCCGGCGGGCCGCGTCCTGCCGCGTCGAGCACCAGGTCGTCATGGACAGTCACAGCCCGCCGTACCGTGAGGTTCACGTCGGGGAAGAGAGCGTCACAGCAGGGATGGTGCGTGGAATTCGCCGAGGCCGGTGGCGAGGTCGCGGTCGAGCCAGTAGCGGCGGGGTTCGGCGAGCATGACGTGGACGCTGACGGTGTGGATGCCGGGGATCTGGGCGAGTTCGTGGTCGGTGAAGTGGGCCAGGGCGGAGCGGTCGGTGACCAGGCCGGCGGCGAGGACGGACAGGTCGCTGGCGACGTGGGCGACGAGCCGGGTCTGGGGGAGCTGGTCGAGGCGGGCCATGACGTCGGGGGTTTCGCCGGGTGCGACGCGTAGGCGGAGCATGAAGGGGGTCTGGAAGCCCAGCCATTCGGAGACGATCTCCAGGCGGGGTTGGACCCATCGCTCGTCGAGGACGCGGCGCACGACGCGGTGGGCGGTGGAGGTGGGCAGGCCGGCGGCGCGGCCGATGCCCGCGGCGGAGGCCCGGCCGTTGTGGATCAGCTCGGTGACGACGGTGCGTTCGGCCTCGCTGAGGGGCTTTGCGGGTGGGGTGGCGGTGGCGGTGCCCTCGGGGCGGGCGCCGGTCAGTTTCAGCAGGTCGGTGCGTTCGGTGTCGGTGAGGAACTGGGGGTCCCAGGTGATGCCGCGGCGCAGGGTGCTCAGGGCGGGCAGGGCGTTGACGCGGCGGACGCCGGGGATGGAGAACATCTGGTCGACGGCCTCGCTGGTGGCCGCCTCTGAGGGGGCGTGGACGACGGCGTAGAGGGGGTAGTCGCCGGAGATCTGCGCCAGGAGCTGCACGTGGGGCAGGTCACGGAGCCGGTCGAGGACGGCGAGCGGGGTTTCGCCGGTGATGTCCAGAAAGACGTGGACCGGCATCGCCGTGGAGTGCATGCCCCAGTCCGCCTGCCCGATCACGCGGACCATCCGGGCCTTGTGCAGCCGGTCGTAGCGGCGTTTGAGGGTGCTGGCATCGGCGGACAGGATCGCGCCGATGTCGTCCCAGGTGCCCCGGGGTGCCAGGTGGAGGGCCCCGATAAGGCGCCGGTCGAGCTCGTCGAGGAGAGGACGGGTCATGACCACACCCTAGACTGCCGGTTAATCCTACTGTTACGCCCTAGGGCTAGAGAATCTCTCATCTGAGTGGCATCGTTCGCAGGAACATCCCTCAAATGCACGAAGAGGTACCGATGAGTGCCACCTCTGCCCCGCCCCAGCCGACCGAGCCCCGGTCGAGAGTCCTGCGTACCGCGTTCCGGACTTTCGCGGCGATCGAGAAGATCGGTAACAAGCTGCCCAACCCGTTCTGGCTGTTCTGGATCCTCGCCGGCCTCGTCGCCGTCCTCAGTGCGGTGCTGGCGGCGGTCGGTGTCAGTGCCGTGCACCCCGGCACGCACGAGACCATCAAGGTGGAGAGCCTGCTCAGCAAGGACGGCCTGACCATGGCCGTCGAGGGGGGCGGTCGACAACTTCGCGGCCTTCCCGCCGCTGGCCACCATCCTCACCGTGATGTTCGGCATCGCCGTCGCCGAGAAGAGCGGGCTGTTCTCGACCCTGCTGCGCCGCATGGTCGCGCGGGTGCCCGGCCGGTACCTCACCTTCGCGCTGTCGATGACGGCCATGGTCAGCCATGTCGCCGGGGACGCCGCCTACGTCACCCTCATCCCGCTCGGCGCACTCATCTTCCGCGCCGCGGGCCGCAGCCCGGTGCTCGGCTGCATCGTCGCCTACGTATCGATCTCCGCCGGCTACGACGCCTCGCCGTCGCTGACCACGACCGACGTGCTGCTGTCGTCGATCTCCACCGCCGCCGCCCGCACCATCGACGCCGACTACGTCGTCACGCCGGTCGCGAACTACTTCTTCGGCCTCGGCTCGTCCGTCCTGGTGGCCCTGGTGATCACCCTCGTCGTCGACAAGGTCCTCGCCCGCCGCTCGGACCTTCAGCCCGACGAGCCGACCACGGCGCTGAACGCCGCGGAGCTGGAGGCGATCGAGGTCACCGGGCAGCAGCGCCGCGCCCTGCGCGTCACCGGCCTGGTCGCCGTCGGCTTCATCGCGTTCCTCGCGGCGGCGATGATCCCCTCGGCCTCACCGCTGCGCGGCGAGCACGGCGGCATCGTCGACTCACCCCTGATCGGCGGAATGGCCCTCGTCCTGGGCCTGTTCTTCGCCCTGCTCGGCACCGTCTACGGCCGCATCACCGGCACGTTCTCCGCCGCCCGCGACATCATCACCGCGATGGTCGACGGCACCCGGTCAATGGCGCCGATCCTCGTGCTGTTCTTCGCGATCTCACAGTTCCTCGCCTACTTCAAGTGGACGAACATCGGCAACATCCTCGCCGTCAAGGGCGCCGAAATGCTGCGGGACCTGGACTTGCACGGCTGGATGGTGCTGGTCGGCATCGCCGTGCTGATCACGTTCATGAACCTCGTCATCACCAGCGGCTCCGCCCTGTGGGCCCTGGCTGCCCCGGTCCTCGTGCCCATGCTGATGCTCATCGGCATCGAGCCCGAGACCACCCAGGCCGTCTACCGCGTCGCCGACTCCGTCACCAACTGCGTCACCCCGATGAGCCCGTACTTCGTGATGGCGCTCGGCTTCATCCAGCAGTACAAGAAGTCCGCCGGCATCGGCACCCTGGCCTCCTTCACCATCCCGATCGCCGCCGTCGTCTGGGTCGTCTGGATCGCCTTCTTCGTCGCCTGGTACCTGCTGGGCATCCCCTTCGGCGTCAGCTGACCCCGCCCGCTCGGCCAGGAATACACCACCCCCCACACCTCTTCGTACGAGAAAGCAGACCATGACCGCATCGCCCGCCGCCGCCCTCACCACCCGCGCCCAGGAGGCCGCGCCGGAGATCGTCACCGACATCCTGACCCTCGTCCGCCACGAGACCAACAGCTCCGACCTGCCCGCCCTCGCGGTCGGCCTGGACCTCCTGCGCGAGCTGACCGTCCACCGACTCGGCCGGCCCGACCACGAACAGCGCCACCCCGGCGGCGCCTGCGGCGACACCCTCACCCTCACCTACACCGGCACCGGCCCGGGGCACGTCGCGCTCGTCGGCCACTACGACACGGTATGGCCCACCGGCACCCTCGCCCGATGGCAGGAGCCGGAGCCGGCCGCGTCCGACGACGGCCGGGCGAAGCTCAGCGGACCGGGCATCTTCGATATGAAGACCGGCCTGGCCCAAGGCATCTGGGCCCTCAAGCTCGCCCGGGACAGCGGCGCACCCGTGCCCACCGTCACCTTCCTCTTCAACGGCGACGAGGAAATCGGCTCCCTGTCCTCACGGCCCGTGATCGAAGACGTCGCCAGGAAGGCCGACGCCACACTGGTGCTGGAGCCGACCGCCCACGGCGCGGTCAAAACCGCCCGCAAGGGCACCGGCATCTTCCGCGTCACCGCCACCGGCGTCGAGGCACACGCCGGGCTCGCGCCGCAGGACGGGGCGAGCGCGATCACCGCGCTGTCCGAGTTCGTCCTCGCCGCAGCCGCGGTCGCCGCCCCCGAGAAGGGCACCACGATCAACACCGGGCTCATCAACGGCGGCTCCGCCACCAACGTCGTCGCCGCCCAGGCCACCGCCAGCCTCGACATCCGCGTCAGCAGCCAGGCCGAACAGGCCCGCGTCGACGCCGCCTTCGACGCCGTCAAGGTCAGCGACCCCCGCGTCCGCATCGACATCGAACACGTCTGGAACCGGCCGCCGATGACCCTCAACGCCGCCTCCACCCCCCTCCTCGACCTCGCCCGCGACGTCGCCCGCGAACAAGGCCGCGACCACCTGCCCGACGCCGCCGTCGGCGGCGCCAGCGACGCCAACTTCGTCGCCGCCCTCGGCCTGCCCGTCCTGTGCGGCATGGGCGCCATCGGCGACGGCGCCCACGCCCAGGGCGAATACATCTACCCCGACACCGTCCCCACCCAGACCGCCCTCGTCGCCGGACTCCTGGCACGACTCTCACAACCCCTGCGCGACTGAACCACCGGGTCCTGTAGCGCGACAGTTGTGGACCGCGTATCCGTGTCTCCTCGGCCCACCCACGTAGCGGGGGTGCCGCTCCCGCTCGTAGCCGTCACGGCAGCGCGGTCACAACCAACTGAAGCACTCAGTCACAGCGCCGCGGTATCGACGGTGTTGTCGACCCGCGGCGCCTGATGCCGATCCGCGACGCGTACGCCTTGTGTGCCAGTCGCCGACCGGCCGGCCGCGTGTGGCCGGCCGGCGGGCCGGTGCTCCGGGCGGGCCAACCCCTTCGCCCGCTGTGTTTCTCCTCACGCCCAAGAATTACTAGGACGTCCTAGTATCTATTCTGTCGGCGTTATCCAACGCGTCCTGGAAGGCCTCCATGAGCGATCTGCATCGCCCCGTGCACCCTGTCCGCCTGGTCACAGCGTCGGCCCTGTTCGACGGCCACGACGCGTCGATCAACATCATGCGGCGGATATTCCAGTCGCAGGGAGCCGAGGTGATCCATCTCGGGCACAACCGCTCCGTGCAGGAGGTCGTGGACGCCGCGCTGGAGGAGGACGCGCACGGTGTGGCGGTCTCGTCCTATCAGGGCGGGCATGTCGAGTACTTCGAGTACCTGGTCGAGTCGCTGCGGGCCCAGGGCGCGGACCACGTCCGTGTGGTGGGTGGTGGCGGCGGTGTCATCGTGCCCGAGGAGATCGCCCGGCTGCGCGCGAGCGGGGTGACCATCTTCTCCCCGGAGGACGGGCAGCGGATGGGACTGGCCGGGATGGTCAACTCGGTGGTGCGGGACTGCGACTTCGACCTGTGGGACGGCAAGCCGGCCGACGCCGCGGCGGTGCTCGCGGGCGACCGGTTCGCGATCGCCCGCACCCTCACCGGCGCCGAACTCGGAAAGCTGGACCCGGAGTTCCTTCAGCAACTGCGTCCCGCGGCGGCCGCGCGGTCCGTGCCGGTGCTGGGCATCACCGGCACCGGCGGTTCCGGGAAGTCGTCGCTCACCGACGAGTTGGTGCGCAGGTTCCGTGTCGACCAGCAGGACAAGCTGCGGATCGCGGTGATCGCGGTCGACCCGACGCGGCGCCGGGGCGGCGGGGCGTTGCTCGGCGACCGGATCCGGATGAACTCCCTGGACGGGAACCGGGTGTTCTTCCGGAGCCTGGCCACCCGCGGCAGCCGCGAGCTGCCCGAGCACCTCTCCGATGTGATCGACGTGGTGAAGGCGGCCGGGTTCGACCTGGTGATCGTGGAGACGCCGGGCATCGGCCAGGGCGACGCGGCGATCGTGCCGTTCGTCGACACCTCGCTGTATGTGATGACGCCGGAGTTCGGCGCCGCCTCGCAGCTGGAGAAGATCGACATGCTCGACTTCGCCGACGTGGTGGCGATCAACAAGTTCGAGCGGCGCGGAGCCAAGGACGCCCTGCGCGACGTGGGCCGCCAACTGGTGCGCAACCGCGAGGCGTTCGGCATGCGGCCCGAGGACATGCCCGTGTACGGCACCTCGGCGGCCACCTTCAACGACGACGGTGTCACCGCGCTCCACCAGCACCTGAAGACCCTCCTGGCGGAGAAGGGACTGGCGCTGTCCGAGGGCACCCTGGCCCCCGTCGACGTACGTCACTCCTCGGGCATCCGGCAGGTGGTGCCCGCGGACCGGGTGCGCTACCTCGCCGAGATCACCGACACCGTCCGCGCCTACCACGCCCAGACCGGCCGGCTGGCCGAAGCGGCACGACGGGTCCAGCGCCTGGAGGCGGTCCACGGCGAACTCGTCGAGGCCGGCTCCGACGCCGGGAACGTCGCATCGCTGCTCGAGGACGCCCGCAGGCAGCTCCCGCACGGGATCGGCGAGCAGATCGAGAAGTGGCCGGCCGTCGTGGCCTCGTACGCGGGCGACGAGCAGGTCGTGACGGTCCGGGACAAGGAGATCCGCACCAAGCTCACCCGCGAGTCCCTGTCCGGCAACAAGATCCCCCGTGTCGCCCTGCCCCGTTTCACCGACCACGGCGAACTGGTGCGGTTCTGGCGCGCGGAGAACCTGCCCGGCCACTTCCCCTTCACCGCCGGGGTGTTCCCCTTCAAGCGCGACGGCGAGGACCCGGCACGGATGTTCGCCGGCGAGGGCGACCCGTTCCGCACCAACCGGCGCTTCAAGCTGCTGTCCGAGGGCCAGCCCGCCACCCGGCTGTCCACCGCCTTCGACTCCGTCACCCTCTACGGCCGCGACCCCGACGAACGCCCCGACATCTACGGCAAGGTCGGCACCTCCGGAGTCTCGGTGGCCACCCTGGAGGACATGAAGGCCCTGTACGACGGCTTCGACCTCGTCGCGCCGACGACCTCGGTCTCCATGACGATCAACGGTCCCGCGCCGACCATCCTCGCCTTCTTCCTCAACACCGCCATCGACCAGCAGATCGACCGGTTCCGGGCCGCCGAGGGCCGCGACCCCTCGTCCGAGGAGACGGCCGAACTGCGCGCCCACGCGCTGGCGACCGTGCGCGGCACGGTGCAGGCCGACATCCTCAAGGAGGACCAGGGCCAGAACACCTGCCTGTTCTCCACCGAGTTCTCGCTTCGGATGATGGCCGACATCCAGGAGTGGTTCATCGCCCACAAGGTCCGCAACTTCTACTCGGTGTCCATCTCCGGCTACCACATCGCAGAAGCCGGCGCGAACCCCATCAGCCAGCTCGCCTTCACCCTGGCCAACGGCTTCACCTACGTCGAGGCCTACCTCGCCCGGGGCATGCACATCGACGACTTCGCGCCCAACCTGTCGTTCTTCTTCTCCAACGGCATGGACCCCGAGTACTCCGTCCTCGGCCGGGTCGCCCGCCGCATCTGGGCGGTGGCGATGAAGGAGAAGTACGGTGCGGGCGAGCGCAGCCAGAAGCTGAAGTACCACGTCCAGACCTCCGGACGCTCCCTGCACGCCCAGGAGATGGACTTCAACGACATCCGCACCACCCTGCAGGCCCTCATCGCCATCTACGACAACTGCAACAGCCTGCACACCAACGCCTACGACGAGGCCGTCACCACCCCCACCGAGGACTCCGTCCGCAGGGCCCTGGCCATCCAGCTGATCATCAACCGCGAGTGGGGCCTGGCCATGAACGAGAACCCCCTCCAGGGCTCGTTCATCGTCGACGAGCTCACCGACCTGGTCGAGGAGGCCGTGCTCCAGGAGTTCGAGCGGATCAGCGAACGCGGGGGAGTGCTCGGCGCCATGGAGACCGGCTACCAGCGCGGCCGCATCCAGGACGAGTCGATGCTGTACGAGCAGCGCAAGCACGACGGCACCCTGCCCATCATCGGCGTCAACACCTTCCGCAACCCCCACGCCGACACCACCGAACCCGGCGCCATCGAACTCGCCCGCGCCACGGAGGCGGAGAAGCAGTCCCAACTGGACCGCGTACGCGGATACCACGCATCCCACCGCGACGAAGCCCACGCCGCGCTGACCGAGCTCAAGGAGGCGGCGATGGGCGGCCGCAACGTCTTCGCCGTCCTCATGGACGCCGCCCGGGTCTGCTCGCTGCAGCAGATCACCGACGCCTTCTTCGAAGTCGGCGGCCAGTACCGCCGTAACGTCTGAACCGAACGAAAGAGGACCCCCAGATGGATCCCGTCACCCGCCTCGGTGTCGTCGGCTGCGGCCTCATGGGCTCCGGCATCGCCGAAGTCGCCGCCCTCGCAGGCATCGACGTCCGCGTCGCCGAGGCCACTCCCGACGCGGTCGACGCCGGCCGCCGCCGGCTCACCGCCTCCCTCGACAAGGGGGTGACGCGCGGCAAGCTCAGTGAGGAACAGCGCGACCAGGCCCTCGGGCGGCTCTCCTTCACCCACGACATCGGTGACCTGGCGGAGTGCCAGTTCGTCGTCGAGGCCGTCGCCGAGAACCGCGATATCAAGACCGATGTGCTGAGGGCCCTGGACAAGGCGGTCGCGGACCCCGAGGCGATCCTGGCCACCAACACGTCCTCCATCCCCATCGTGGACCTCGCCGTCGCCACGGAGCGCCCCGGCCGGGTCATCGGCATGCACTTCTTCAACCCCGTGCCCGTACAGCGGCTGGTCGAACTCATCCCCGCCCTCACCACCAGCCAGGACACGGTGCGACGCACCCGCGACTTCGCCGGACAACTGGGCAAGCAGGCCATCCAGGCGCCCGACCGCTCCGGCTTCGTGGTCAACGCGCTCCTCGTGCCCTACCTGCTCAGCGCGGTCCGCATGGTGGAGTCCGGCGCCGCACGCCCCGAGGACATCGACCAGGGCATGGAACTCGGCTGCGCCCACCCCATGGGCCCCCTGCGCCTGCTCGACCTCATCGGCCTCGACACCGCCCAGGCGGTCGCCGAGTCGATGTACGAGGAGTTCAAGGAGCCCCTGTACGCACCCCCCTCCCTGCTGCGCCGCATGGTCGCCGCCGGCCACCTCGGCCGCAAGAGCGGGCGGGGGTTCTACACCTACGACGCCTGACCGACCTGCGCCGGCAACCGGCCTCCTGCCCAGCCCGTGCGTCTCGTCCGCGCAGGGGCTGGGTCCCGGTTGCCCGACGCCGTCACGCCCTCCTGAAGAGCGCGGCCAGCGCCTGCCCACCGCCGATGCACATGGTGACGATGCCGAGTTCGAGGTCGCGGCGGACCAGATCCTTGGCCACCCGCAGGGAGAGAATCGCGCCGGTCGCCCCCACCGGATGGCCCAGTGCGATCGCGCCGCCGTAGGGATTGGTCTTCTCGGCATTCAGTCCGGCGTCGCGGATCACCGCTACCGCCTGGGAGGCGAATGCCTCGTTCAGCTCGATCGTGTCGATGTCGCGAGGAGTCGTCCCGGTCTGTGCGAACAACTTCTGCAGAGCCAGCACCGGCGCGTAGCCCATGAGTTCGGGCTCCATCGCCGCTGTCGCCACCGACTCCAGCGACACCAGCGGCGTCAGTCCGCGCTCCCTGGCCACCGACTCCCGCGCCAGGACCACCGCGGCGCCGCCGTCATTGATGCCGGAAGCGTTGCCGGCGGTGACGGTGCCGTCCTGGGTGAACGCCGGGCGCAGCCTGGCCAGGGTCTCCGCCGTGGTGCCGGGCTTGGGGTGCTCGTCCTCGCGCACCGTGAACGGCTTGCGCCCACCGGCCTCCACCGGCACGATCTCGTCGGCGAACGCCGTCCGGGCCGCTTCCGTTGCCGCGCGCCGCTGGGACTCCACCGCGAACTCGTCCTGCTCCGCGCGTGACACCTGGTACTTGGCGGCCACGTTCTCCGCCGTGATGCCCATGTGGACGCCGTGGAACGGATCGGTCAGCATCAACACCGTGCCGTCCGCCAGCGTGCGGTCGCCGAGCCGGTAGCCCGCACGCGCCCCGAAGTCGTAGAAGGGCATCCGGGTCATCGACTCGTTCCCGCCGGCCAGGGCGAAGTCCAGCCCGCCCCAGCGCATCTGCATCGCCGCGGACCAGATCGCCTGCAGACCGCTTCCGCAGAGCCTGTTCACCGTGTACGCCGGCACGCTCTTCGGCAGGCCCGCGGCCAACGCGACGCGGCGGGCGTTGTAGGCGTCCGGGCCGACCTGGCCGATACAGCCCATCACCACCTCGCCGATGTCCTCCGCGGCGACTCCCGCGCGCCCCAGTGCCTCCCGCGACGCGGTCGCACCGAGTTCGAAGCCCGGAGTGTCCTTGAACACCCCGCCGAAGCTTCCGACCGGTGTCCGGGCCCCGTCGAGAATCACGATCTTCTCGGTGTCGGGCATGGGCATCCCCTCTCCTTTGTCATCCGGCGCACCAGCACGGGAATCGGCGGTCACGCACGGGTCCACGAGATAGTAGGACGACCTAGTACCTGTGGGGATGACTGCTCCGTCACACCGGGCTGATACTCGCGGGCGGCTGTGCGCGCGACTGGAGAGAGGGAAGGCCGGCCGATGCGCATCCGCGTCGCCGTGGTGCACGAGGGACTCGGACTCGCGGTCTCGTGGCCCCCCTTCGCCGTAACCCCCTTATCGCATGTGCGGCTGTGCGCACCAGTTCCTCACAGCTGTCACGGCAAGTTTTTTACTGACCCGTAACTTCCCACTTCACCTACTCGCCCGTAACTTGACGAGTGGAACAGCATCCTCGTGATCCGGATCACAGGGCGTACGTCGTCGCAACTCCCTTGAGCCGCAAGGAGATCACCCGATGCTGCCCTGGAAACGTGTGCTCAGACCACTGGCCGCACTGCTGCTGGCCTCCGCCGCCACCCTCGTCCCCGCCGCCACCGCACAGGCCGAAGCGGCCCCGAGCCGCGGCTGGAACGACTACTCCTGCAAACCCTCCGCCGCCCACCCCCGTCCCGTCGTCCTCGTCCACGGGACGTTCGCGAACTCCGTCGACAACTGGCTCGGGCTCGCCCCCTACCTGGTGAACCGCGGCTACTGCGTCTACTCCCTCGACTACGGGCAACTCCCCGGCGTCCCGTTCTTCAACGGCCTCGGACCCATCGACAAGTCGGCCAAGCAACTCGACGACTTCGTCGACAAGGTGCTCGCCGCCACCGGTGCCGCGAAAGCCGACCTCGTCGGCCACTCGCAGGGCGGCATGATGCCCCGCTACTACCTCAGGTTCCTCGGCGGGGCGGCCGAGGTGAACGCCCTCGTCGGCATCGCGCCCAGCAACCACGGCACGACCCTGAACGGCCTCACCCAACTGCTCGACCACTTCCCCGGCGCCGGTGACCTCCTCTCCACCGCGACACCCGCGCTCGCCGACCAGGTCGCGGGCTCCGCCTTCCTCACCAAGCTCAACGCGGGCGGCGACACCGTGCCCGGCGTCAAGTACACGGTCATCGCCACCAAGTACGACGAGGTGGTCACGCCGTACCGGTCGCAGTTCCTGAGCGGGCCGAACGTGCGCAACGTCGTGATCCAGGACCTGTGCGCGACCGATCTCTCCGAGCACGCCGCGATCGGGCTCCTCGACCGCGTCGCGTTCCACGAGGTGACCAACGCCCTGGACCCGGCCAACGCCACGCCGACGACGTGCCTTTCGGTGCTCGGCTGACACGTGTGAACGGTGTTTCTCCGGGTTCTGTCCGGCCTGAGCCGCCGGACAGAACCCGGAAGCCGGACCGCCTCAGCGGTGACCGCGTGCGGCGCGGCGGCGAGCCGCCGCGAACAACAGCGAGCAACCGACCGCCAGGACGCCCGCCCCGCCGGCCGCGACGTACGGGGTCACGCGGTCGCCGCCCGTCTCGGCGAGGTTCTCCTCGGCGCCGGCGGGCTGGATCTCGTTCCCGTAGCCGGAGGTGCTGGAGACGCTGGGCTCGTCACCGTGACCGCTGCGCTCGACGGCCGACTTGGCGGCGTCGTCCACGACGTGGTCCTCGGACGGCGCGGAGGCGGACGGGGCCGGGTCGGACGGGGCCGGGTCGGACGGCCCGGAGCTCTTGCCGAAGGTCACGTCGGAGCAGGAGTAGAAGGCTTCCGGGCTGTCCGAGCGCTGCCACACCGCGTACAGGAGGTGCTTGCCGGAGCGCTCCGGGAGGGTGCCGGAGAAGGTGTAGAAGCCGCCCGACGCCACCGGGTCGGCGGCCGTGGCGACGGGCCGGGCGAGATCCAGGTCGTCCCAGGCGAGCGGCCGCGACGGGTCGTACCCGGGCCTGGTGACGTACACCGTGAACGTGCCTTTGTGCGGCGCCGTCACCCGGTACCTGAAGGTGTACGAGCCGCCGCTCACCCGCGTCGCGGGCCAGTCGGCGCGGGGCAGGTCGAGCCCCTTGAACGCCTCGTCGCCCGCGCCGCACAACTCGCCGTCCGGGATCAACTCCCGGTGCCGCCCGGCCGCTTCGCCGATCCGCACCCCGTTCCAGTCGTACAGCGCCTGCGTACCACCGGCCGAGACCGCCGCCCGGCACGCGGCCGACGTCGGGCTCTCCGGTCCCTCGGCACGGCACTGTGCGACCCGGCTGACCGGGTCGCCCATCGAGCCGTGGGCGGCGGCGGGCGTGCCCGCGAGCGCGGTCAGGGCGAGCGGCGTCATGCCGAGGGCGGCGACCGCGGTGGCCTTACGGCGAGCAGGCATGGGATCTCCTGGGGGACGGACCGTGGGGTGAGCACCGTGGCGTGAATCCCGTGGGGTGATCAGAAGCTAGCCCGAGGAAGCCGTGGAATCGCCTGCTGGGGGCGGGTGAGGGAGATCCTTATGGTCGCCTTAAGGGAGTGCTCAGGCTGCGCTCAGGTAGGTAGCGTTCCGGGCATGGACGACGAGGGGATCCGGCAGGCCGTCGCCGCCGACGTGGCCGCCGTGAAGGCCGTGACCGACGCGGCGTTCACGCCGTACATCGAGCGCATCGGAGTGGCACCCGTGCCCATGGAGGCGGACCACGCGGCGAACGTGGCCGCGGGCCGGGTGTTCGTCACGGGTGACCCCGTGATCGGCCTCGTGGTCGTCGAGGCGTACGAGGACCATCTGTTCCTCGACAGCATCGCCGTCCACCCCGACGCGCACGGATACGGCGTGGGGCGACGGCTGCTGGAGTTCGTGGACGCGCGCGCCCGTACGCTCGGCCTGTCCGAGGTCAGGCTCTACACGAACGCGCTGATGTGGGAGAACCAGAAGCTGTACCCGAGGTTCGGCTACGAGGTCGTGGAGCGCCGCGTGGACGGGCCGTACGACCGGATCCACTACCGCAAGCGGCTGGACTGACTGGCTGGCTGACTGACTGACAGGCGGGCGGCTCAGGCGTCCGGCCACCAGGTGCGCGCGATGTCCTTCCGGATCTCCGGGCGCCCTGCCGGGCGCTCGTCGGCCTCCTCCCGCACGCGGCGCGAGTCGTTCTTCTTCAGGGGCTTCTGCACGGTGGTACGGCGCATGGCTGCCTCCTCGTGCCCACCGGGTTCCGTCTTCGCCGTTCGTACGGAGGTGGACGCTTTCCGGGAGCGTTCCTCATCGCTCGCGGTCTGTCAGTGGCGGCTGTCACGATCCGGTTGTCAGTGGCGCGTGTCACTGTGGGGCCATGACTACGAACCGTGACGTCGACTGGGACGCCGAGGCCGTCACCTTCGACGACGAGCCGGACCACGGCCTGCGGGACCCCGAGGTGCGGCGGGCCTGGGCGGACCGGATGGCCGATTGGCTGCCCCCGCGCCCGGCCGACGTGCTGGATCTCGGCTGCGGGACGGGAACCCTCTCGCTTCTCGCCGCCGAGCGGGGACACCGGGTGACGGGTGTCGATCTCTCCCCGGCGATGGTCGACCGGGCCCGCGCCAAGCTCGCCGGCCGGGCCGCGGTGTTCCTCGTCGGTGACGCGGCCGCGCCCCCGGTGGGGGAGGAGCGGTTCGACGTCGTGCTCGTCCGCCATGTGCTGTGGACGCTGCCGGACCCGGCGCGCGTGCTGCGCGGGTGGTCCGGGTTGCTGCGTCCCGAAGGGCGGCTCGTGCTGGTGGAGGGCGTGTGGGGGACTGTCGCCCCGGTCGGCATATCCGCCGGGCGGCTGACGGGGCTGCTCGCGCCCCTCACTCAGGACGTGCGGGTGGAGCGGCTCTCGGACGACGCCCGGCTGTGGGGGCGGACAGTCGAGGACGAGCGGTACGCGGTGGTGGCCCGTTTCTGACCGTCACTCCAGCAGGGTGGTGAGGTCGTCGCGCCGGGCGAGGAGTTCGAGCTCGTCCAGGGCGACGACGGCCGCCGCGGCGGCATCCGGGTCCGTGACCGCGAGGCCGCTCGCCGCGAACTCGTCCTCGTCCAGCCGCAGTACGGTGCCGCCGTCCGCGGAGCGCCACAGGTCCAGGTCGAGGTCCTCCACGACCAGCTCCGCGCCCGAGAGCACGGCGGGGCGGGTGACGTCGCAGTACCAGCCCTTGAGGGTGCCCGCCCCATCGCGGACCTCCTTCACCGCGTACCACCGGTCCCGCCAGTAGTACTCGGTGAAGACGTCTCCCGGTTCGAACCGTACGAAGCCGAAGTCCCGGACACCGTCACCCGCCCAGGAGGCCCGCACGGTGACGCGGGTGCCGTCGTCGTGGAGCAGTTCGGCCGGGTAGCGGATCTTCGTGCGGCCCGCCTTGACGAGGACGACGTCCAGGAGAACCTTCGAGCCGGCCGCCGGGTCGGATGCGAGGTCGGACGCGGGGTCGGGTGCCGGGTCAGCCGTCGGGTCAGCCGAGTTCGCGGACATAGCGCACCTCCGTCACGCACTCTACGTAGCCGAGCCACTTGTTGATGGCCAGCATGGGCCCGTTGGACGCGTCGTTGCCGGTGAACGCCTCCGTGCAGCCCGCGGCCCGGGCCCGGTGCAGGGAGGCGTTCTTGGCGAGCTTGGCCAGGCCCCGGCCGCGGAAGGCCCGCGCGGCGCCCGTCATCGCCGTGAAGTAGCGGCCCTGACCGTCGGTGCGGGCCGCGGTGAACGCGGCCGGGGTGCCGTCCACGACGGCCACCGTGGTCAGCTCGTGGTCGAGGAGCGGGTGGTTCCAGGTGTCGCGGAGCCACTGCTCGTAGTCGTCGAGCTCCGCGTCGATGTCGCTGGGCTCGTCCGCCGTCGCCTCCGCGTCCAGCGCGAACAGGGGACGCGGGTCGTCGGCCCACGCTGCGGAGGGGCGCAGTTCGACGCCCGGGGGCGTCGCGGCGAGGGGCGGGAGCGTGCCGTGCGCCAGGTCGAGGCTGAGGAAGCGGGACGAGCGGCTCGCGCGGTAGCCGCGCCGCTCGGCGAAGGCGCGGTTGTCGGGGGTGTCCAGGACCCAGCTGAACAGTGCTGTCGCGCCCAGTGCGGTCAGACGCTCCTCGGCGGTGCGCACCAGTCGGCTGCCCGCGCCCCGACGGACCTGCTCCGGGTGCACGTACACGTTCAGGTACCCCTGCCCCGGAATCGGGCTGTCGTGGGCGATGCCCATCTGCACCGTGCCGGTCAGCTCGCCGTCCTCCTCGGCGACGAGGAGCTGGTAGTGGGCGTCGGGGTGGGCGTGGGTGATGTCGTGGACGACGGACTCGGCGGTGGAGATCAGTACGGGCAGGGCGAGCCGCCGTACGCGGGCGAAGGCCTCGGCGTCCTCGGGGCGGAAGTCGCGAACGATCACTGTCATGGAGTCGCACGCTACGGGGGGAGCGCGGGCGGACGCCTCCGATTTTCCGGCGGGTACGGGGTGATCGTCCGGGGCGGGTACGCGACAATCGGTCCGTGACCTTGAAGATCCGCATCACCGAGGGGACCGCGCCCTACGAGCAGGTACGCGCGCAGATCTCCGAGCAGGCACGTTCCGGGGCGTTGCCGGTCGGCTACCGGCTCCCCACCGTGCGGGGGCTCGCCGAGCAGCTCGGGCTGGCCGCCAACACCGTGGCCAAGGCCTATCGCGCCCTGGAGACGGACGGGGTGATTGAGACGCGGGGGCGCAACGGGACGTTCGTGGCTGCCGCCGGCTCGGCGGCGGAGCGGGCCGCCGCGGCGGAGGCGCAGGGGTACGCGGAGCGGGTGCGGCGGCTGGGGTTGAGCGAGGGGGATGCGCTGGACGCCGTGCGGGATGCCCTGCGGGCGGCTTACGGGGGGTAAGGGTTCTGTGGGGATCGGTGCGGTGCGGTGCGGTGGGGTGCGGTGGGGTGCGGTGGGGCGGGGCCGGGCTCGGGTGGGTCTGTTGTAGGCCGGGTGCGGGTTTGGTGTGGCTTGTCGCGCAGTTCCCCGCGCCCCTAAAGACTGCGCAGTTCCTCGCCCCCCTAAAGACTGCGCAGTTCCTCGCCCCCCTAAAGACTGCGCAGTTCCTCGCGCCCCTTAAAGATTGCGCAGTTCCCCGCGCCCCTAAAGACTGCGCAGTTCCCGCGCCCCCAGGGACCGCGCAGGTCACCGCGCCCCTTCAGGGCGCTCTCGATGGGGTCGGGACTCTCGTGACCCGTAGGGCTGCCCTGTTTGCTGTTGCCGCGAACAGCTTCGCGTCCTTCACCGCCGCGCCGTTCGGGTCGTTGTTGAAGTACGTGTAGACGTCCTCGTCTTGGGGCCAGGTGGTGGCGATTCTGTCGGCCCAGGTCTCCAGTGAGCGGTGGCCGTAGCGGGGCCACTGCTGGGTGCGGCCCTCGTGGAAGCGGACGTAGCCCCAGTTGGTGGTGCGCCACAGGGGGGTCACCGGGCGGGCGCGGACGTCGGCCCAGCACAGGGCGGCGCCCCGGTTCTCCAGGGTCCGGCGCACCTCGGGCGTCCACCACGAGTCGTGGCGGGGCTCGACCGCGACTCGGGTGCCGGAGGGGAAGCACGCCAGGCAGGCGTCCAGCAGGCCGGGGTCGGCGCGGAGTGTGGGCGGGAGCTGCAGGAGGACCGGGCCCAGGCGGCCGCCGAGCCCGGTGGCGCGGCTCATGAGGCGGTGGACCGGTTCCTCGGGGTCCTTCAGCCGCTTGATGTGGGTGAGGAACCGGCTCGCCTTGACCGCGATCACGAAGTCCGGCGGGGTGCGGTCCCGCCAGGCCTCGAAGTTCTCCCGGGACGGCAACCGGTAGAAGGCGTTGTTGAGCTCGACCGTCGCGAACCGTGCCGCGTACTCCTCCAGCCACAGCCGCATGGGCACCTCGGACGGGTACAGGAGGTCGCGCCAGTCCCTGTACTGCCACCCCGACGTGCCGACGAACAGGGTCATACCCTCATCAAACCACTACAGGTACAGCCCCGCGTCCGCCCCCGACCGCGGCTCCGGCAGCGACGTCGGGGACGTCCCCCGGCGCAGCGCGTACAGCTCCGCCAGCGTCGCCCCGTCGCGGCCCACGCCCTCCTCGGTGCCCAGCCAGGTCACCGCCTCCCGCCGGGTCAGCGGGCCGACCTCGATACGGGCGAGGCAGCGGCCGGGACGGACCACGGCCGGGTGGAGGCGCTCCAGGTCCTCGTTGGTGGTGACGCCCACCAGGACGTTGCGGCCCTGGCCCAGCAGGCCGTCCGTGAGGTTGAGCAGACGGGACAGCGCCTGCCCCGCCGTGTGCTTGGCCTCGCCGCGGATCAGTTCGTCGCAGTCCTCCAGGAGCAGCAGCCGCCAGCGGCCCTTGCCCGCCGCGTCCTCCTCGCCGATCGCGATGTCCATCAGATAGCCCACGTCGGAGAAGAGCCGCTCGGGGTCCAGGACGCAGTCCACCTGACACCAGTCCCGCCACGAGCGGGCGAGCGTGCGCAGCGCCGACGTCTTGCCCGTGCCGGGCGGGCCGTGCAGCAGCAGGAGCCGGCCCGCGATGTCCTCCGGAGTCGTCTTCATCAGGCGATCCATCGCCTCCGCCACCGGCGCCGTGTAGTTCGGCCGGACCTCCTCCCAGGTGCCCGCCGAGATCTGCCGTGTCGTGCGGTGCGGGCCGCGCCTCGGCGACACGTACCAGAAGCCCATCGTCACGTTCTCCGGCTGGGGCTCCGGCTCGTCCGCCGCGCCCTGAGTGGCCTGGCCGAGCACCTTCTCGGCCAGCTCGGCGCTGGTCGCCGTGACCGTGACGTCCGCGCCGCGGTTCCAGCGGGAGATCAGCAGCGTCCAGCCGTCCCCCTCCGCGAGGGTCGCGCTGCGGTCGTCGTCCCGCGTCGAGCGCAGTACACGGGCGCCCGGCGGCATCAGCGTGGCTCCGGACCGCACCCGGTCGATGTTCGCCGCGTGCGCGTGCGGCTGCTCGCCCGTCGCGAAGCGGCCGAGGAACAGCGCGTCGACGACGTCCGAGGGTGAGTCGCTGTCGTCGACGTTGAGCCGGATCGGCAGAGCGTCGTGTGGGTTCGCAGACATGCCGCCATGATCGGGCACGGGGGCGTCCCGTGCACCCGGTTTCCCGCGCGCGCCGGTTGTGTCGACGCCGCCACGGCCCTCCGGTACCGGCGGGCCGAACTCCCGGCGCGCGCGGGCCGTACTTCCCGTTGTGTACGAGTCGTCCTGTTACCGGGCTGTCGCATTTCGCCGTCTGTCCTCCCGGGCATCCCCAACATTACTGTTGTCCTTGATGGGACGTCATGGGTGGAATACGGGGGTACGGCGGTGGCGGCTCACCGCTCTGCTCGGTGTGGGCGCGGCCGCTCTGGCCCTGGTGCTGACCCTGCTCAACACACTGCCCGGGGACGGCGGGAGCACCGCCGGGACCTCACGCGACGGGGACAAGGCGCACGGCACACCGGCCGTCCCGCCCGAGGACCTCGGACCGGACGTCGGCTGGGGCTTCACGCACACCCAGTTCAGCGCCGACGAGGGCAGCGGGGGAGCGACCGATCGGGTTGAAGGGCTGCTGTCCAGGACCGGGATGCCGCAGATCCAGCACATCATGGGCTGGGGCGCGGGCAACCCGGAGCCCGTCAAGGGGCGGTACGACTTCGCGGACCTGGACCGGCGCGTCGACTTCGTCCGCGCCTCCGGCGGCACACCGGTCGTCACCCTGTGCTGCGCCCCGGACTGGATGAAGGGCGGCAAGGCCGGCGCCGACAACACGAACTGGAGCCAGGCCTCGCTGGAGACCGCCCCCGAGCCGGAGCACTTCGAGGACTACGCGGAGCTCGCCGCGACGGTCGCCAAGCGCTACCCGGACGTACGGCACTTCATCGTCTGGAACGAGTTCAAGGGCTTCTGGAACAACGCCGAGGGCCGCTGGGACCACGAGGGCTACACCAAGCTGTACAACCTCGTCCACAAGGCCCTGAAGAAGGTCGACAAGGACATCATGGTGGGCGGCCCCTACCTGGTCATGGACAGTCTCGACCCCCGCCAGAAGCAGGGCACGTCCACGACCCTGAAGGGCCCGTGGGGCGCCATGGACCAGCGGGTCCTCGATGCCTTCGACTACTGGAACGAGAACAAGGCGGGTGCGGACTTCGTCGTCGTCGACGGCTCCAGTTACACCGAGGACGACGAGATGCTGCCCGACGAGTTCGGGGCGACCGACAAGCTGACCGCCGTCAGTCGCTGGGTGCGCGAGCGGACCGGGGATCTGCCGCTGTGGTGGGCCGAGTACTACGTCGAGCCGGGGGACGCGAACGACGAGCGGGACGGGTGGTCGGAGACGCGGCGCTCCGCTGTGCACGCGTCCGGGTTGATCGCCATGGCCCGGGGTGGGGCGAGCTCGGGTTTCTACTGGAACCCGCAGAAGGAGAAGGGGTCGAGCTGCGCGGGCTGTCTGTGGACCCCCACCGCCGGCTCCGACGGCGGGCGGGCGCTGCCCATGTTCGATCTGCTGTCCCGGTTCAGTGAGGCGTTCCCGCCCGGGACGAAGTACGAGACGGTGTCCGTGGCGGCGGACGACAAGCCCCATGTGCGGGTGCTGGCCGACGACAAGGTCGTGCTTGTGGTCAACACGCTGGACCGGTCGATCAGTACGGAGGTTGACGGGAAGCGGTTCGAGATGGGCGCGTACGAAGTGAAGTGGTTGCGGCGTTAGCGTCTGCCCGGTTGTGTTTGTGGCCGGCTGCGGGTTCGCCGTGGCTTGTCGCGCCCACGCGGCGGAGCCGCATATCGATACAGCCCCGCGCCCCCTCCGGGGGCGCCGCCCTCCCTACGACCCCCCCATCGTCAGGAACCGCTGCACCAGCGAAGCCAGCAGCACCGCCAGCAGGGGCAGGGAGAACCAGAAGGCGCTCTGGAGCCACCGGAGTTGGCGGACGCTCGGGCGCACGGCCACCCGGACGACCTCGCGTGCCGTGAGGAGCAGGATCAGCGCGATCGCCGCCAGGCCGCCCACGACCGACCAGGGCGTCCAGGTCACCTGCGGGCCGATCGGGCCGGGGTCGGCCTTCGGGATCCTGCCGTCCGGCTGGTCGCGGAGGGCGTACATCGTGACGTCCGCGTTGGTGAAGACCCTCTTCAGGTCCTCGCGGGCGTCGAGGTTCCTGATGAGGCGGGTTTCCCAGGTGCGCGAGTAGCCCGAGTCCAGCTGGAGGTAGGTGACCTGGCTGCGGTTGATCATCAGGTACGAGTTCGGGCCCGCGTCCTTCAGGGACTTGGCCAGGCCCGAGACCAGGACGGGATCGGGCGGCGCCGGCGTGGGCACGTACTCGACCTTCTCCATGTCCCGCGCGCCCCACGGCATCGCGGGCGTCACGTCGTTCACGGGGTCGGCGCTGAGCCACAGCAGCCGTACGGTCGGCTTGTCGTGGGCGTACACGTACTCCATGGCCGCGACCTCGTCCGTGCGGGTCCGCTCGAACGGCTCGTTGCCCCACCGGGCCACGAGGAAGCCGCCGATGAGGACGAGCCCGGCCATCAGCGCGGCCAGTGGGGCGAGACTCACCTTGTCCTTGTCCCGCTCCTCCTCGGTCACACCCGTGCGCGGGAACAGGGCCAGCCCGGCGAGCAGGGCCGCGCCCGGCAGGGCGAACATGAAGACGCGAAGGGCCATTTCGCCGCCGTACGACTGCATGCCGAAGCCCAGGAACGGGACGAAGGTGAGGACCAGCAGGGACCGCTCGCGGTACTTGTGGTCGCGGCGGCGCCACCAGCCGTAGCAGGCCATCGCCATCACCGAGCCGGCGAGTGCCACGCGCGCGTACAGAACGAGTTTGTGGGTCGAGCTGCCCTCGCCGATCCGGCCGGAGACCGAGGACGTGACGTTCCCGCCGACGCCGCCGACCCCGCCGAAGAGTTCGTCGAAGTGGCCCGACCAGTACGGCTCCGCCAGGAAACCGATCCACACCGTCACCATGACCGCGAAGAGGATCGGCAGACCCCGCAGCTCCGAGCGGCCGGTCAGGACCAGTGCCGCGAGCACGCCCAGCATCACGAAGGGCGTGAGCTGGTGGGCCGGGACCGTCGCGGCGTACAGCGCGATCAGGATCGCCAGCAGCACCACGCGCTGCCGGCGGTCCGTCGGTTCCACCTCCGCCTCGCCAGGACGGACCGCGCCCCACAGCATGCGCGGCGCGCGGAACCACACGAGCAGGATCGCGACGAAGACCAGGTACAGCAGGAACGTGAAGCCCTGGGGGGAGAAGTAGTCCTGGCCGACCCAGCCGCTCAAGCCGAAGACCCAGATCCCCGTCCACCTGGCGCGCCAGCCCGCCCGCATGGAACGCGTCAGCAGGACCATCGGCGCCAGGTACAGCAGTTGCATGGTCGTCGGCCACCAGCGGATCACCTCGGTGAAGTCGCTGACGCCGCAGGCCTTCGCCACGAACGCGGCCGCCGCGAAGAAGCCCGGCCAGCTCCAGCGCGCGTCCAGGTCGGGAACCGCGGAGCCGGTGCGGTCGATGTAGTCGATGAAGCCGAGATGCTGCCAGGCCGTCGGGAAACGCGGCTCGGTCTCGATCACCGCGGGCAGGGCGTGCAGCGACACCACGGTGGCCACGAGGGTGATGAGCAGCAGTGCCCTGTGTTCGTGGTTCGTCCACAGCAGCGAGCCGAAGACGACGGCCAGCAGTCCGGCGCCGATCAGTGTCGGCATCGGCAGCACGGAGACCAGGCCGAGCCCGCCCATCCCGTCCAGCGCCGCGTCGTCGAGCGCCAGCGCGGGCACCCAGTACAGCAGCAGCGCGGAGAGCAGCAGACAACCCAGCACCACACCGGACCTGGTGGGGTGCGGCAGCCGCTCGCGGAGGGAGCGGGGAGGGGGCTCGGCGGCGTCCGGTGCGGGCGTGGCGATCTGCCGCACGGGCAACGACTCGATCCTTGGCCGTAGGGACGGCATCGGCCGGCTTCCCGGCTCCGGTCCCGCTCGCTCGACCGCGGACCGGCCGGCCCTCCGTCCAGCGCCCGAACCGCCCGCGCCTTCCTCCTCTCCGTTCTCCGGGGGCTGTACGTTCTCCGGAGTCTGTACGTTCTCGACCGGCAGGCTCCCCCGTTGCTCCGGCAGCGGGATCCTCAGTGCCCAGGTCGGCCGGTGGTCGCGTCGTACCGGGAGTGTGCCCGCGGGCGGGGTGCCCGGGCCCGGGCGGACGTCCGGACGGCGCTCTTGGTGGTCGAAGTCGACGTGGATGCCGAGCGCGAGCGTGTCCGAGTCCAGTGGGCGCGCCCAGGCGGAGCCGGGCTTCCTGGCCACGGGGCCGAGGTCGGCGAGGTCGCCGTCCGGCGGGGTGTCCTCGGGCACGGCGTCGGACGGCGCGGCGCGCAGGATGGCGTACAGCTTCGGCGCGGCGAGCAGCACGATCACCGCGAGGCTGGAGATCTCGGCGACACCCGCGCCGACCAGGCCCGTCCGGGGCAGGAGCAGCAGCGTCAGACCGAGCACGAGCACGCACAACAGGCCCTGCAGCAGGGCCAGTCCGGCGGTGCGGCTCTGCGCGCGCAGCACCGCGAAGTACGTCTCCGTCACGACCCGCAGCAGCGCGCCGACGGCGAACCAGCGCAGCAGTGGTGTCGCCGCGTCCGCGTACCCGGAGCCGAAGACGCCGAGGATCCAGGGCGCCCCCACGAACAGCGCCCCGCACACCGGCAGCATGATCCGGGCCATCCGCTTCAGCGCCGCCCGGGTGTTCGCCGCGAGCCGCCCCGGATCGTGCGAGCCCTCGACGGTCAGGGAGGCGCCCATGTTGATGGCGAGCAGGTTGACCGTGCCGCCGATCGTGGTGGTGATGTAGAAGTACGCGTTGTCCGCGGAGCTGACCTGCGCGGCGACGATCACCGGAACGAGGTAGACCACGGCGAGCGAGAACAACGAGCCCGTGTAGTCGCCCGCCAGGAAACGGCCGATCTCCCTCATCGACGGCGGACGCGCGTGGTCCTGCGTCGCCTCCACATGCCGCGGCACCAGGCGCCGGAACACCAGCCAGCCCAGCGGCAGCACGGACACCGCGATGGCCGCGACCCACGACACGAACACACCCAGGGCGGGGATCGAGGCGGCGAAGGCGACCAGCAGGACCAGCTTGACCGCCGAGAACACGGTGTTGCCCACCGGCACCCAGACCGCGCTGCGCAACCCGGTCAGCACCCCGTCCTGGAGGGTGAGCAGCGACCACGCCACCACGGCGAGGACGAAGAACAGCCCGCTGAGCGGGTCGCGCAGGAAGCGGTACGAGGGCCCCCACACGTTCAGCGTCAGGATGAACACCAGTGCGGCGAGCGCGACTGCCACCGAACTTCCCGCGTACGTACGGAAGATGAGCCGCCCCGTGGACCGGCCCGCGATCGGGATGAAGCGGGCCAGGGCACCCGTCAGGGTCAGCGCGGCGAGTCCCGCGAGGAACTTCATCGCGGCGATCGCGGCCGAGCCCTGGCCGACGGACGACTCGGAGTAGTAGCGGGCGGCGGCGAGCCAGAAGCCGAGCCCCAGCACGGCGGAGACACCGGTGTTGAGCATCAGGGCGTAGGCATTGCGGAACAACTGGCTGCCACCCGCCCCCCTGCCCCATCCGGGCAGCCGCAGCCGGCGGCCGGACTCCCGCTCGGGCGCACCTTTCTCGGCAGCGTCGTGGGACTCGGCTGTAGTGGTCGTGTCAGACACGGGAACGGATGGCCTTCCGGACCTGTCGTGCTCTGCGGACCATGGCGTACCCCTTGGTGAGGGCACGGTCCCTGATGAAGTCGCGGGCGATCGCGCGGCCCTCGACGAGCCGCTCGAACTCCTCGATGCCGGTGCCGCGCCGCACGGTGACGCGCCGCAGCGCGTACGGCCCCTGCCTGCGCCGCGCGAGGCCGTTGCCCACGGCGAGCGCCTGCGCGAACCCGGCCTCGCGCACCGCCCGGCGCACCCGGCGGCTGGAGTAGCCGTACGGGTAGGCGAACGAGGCGGGCACGGTGCCCAGTTCACCGGCGACGATGTCGCGGCAGCGGGTCAGCTCGAACCGGAGCGCGGCGTCGTCGAGCATGTCGAGCTGCGGATGCGTGTGGCTGTGGCCGCCGATCTCCACGCCCGCGTCGGCGAGTTCGCGCACCTGCCCCCAGTCGAGCATCGTGTCGAGGGCGGCCCCCGTGTCGTACGCGCCCCTGAGCCAGCCCGTGGAGACGAACAGCGTGGCCGCGAAGCCGTGCCCGGCGAGGACGGGCAGGCTGTGCCGGTGCACGCCCTCGTACCCGTCGTCGAAGGTGACGAGGACGGGACGGGCGGGCAGCGGGCGGCCCGTGCGCCAGCTCGTGCCCAGTTCGGCCGTGCTCACCGGGGTGAAGCCGCGGTCCCCGAGCAGGGCCATCTGCTCGGCGAACGCCTCGGGGGCGACGGACAGGGCACGGGTGGCGTCGCTGGGCGCGCTCGCGACCGCGTGGTACATCAGGATCGGTACGGGCGCGTCAGCCATGTCCCGGCCCCCCGGCGTCCCGTTGCCGCCCGTCGATCTCCCCAGCCGGGACCACGCGGAACGTGGCTCCGCCCCGCCGTCCCCGGACGCTCCCGACGGCATACCCGCCGGCCGCCGCAAGCACTCCGGCGACGATCGCGCCCGCGCGCCCCGCGCCCCCCGGGCGAGCCAGCAGCGCGTCGCGCAGTCCGCGGGCGACCCCCGCGGGCAGGACACGGGTCGCGTACCGGCGCTCCGACTCCAGTCCCCTGTCCGCGCCGACGCTCCGCGCCACGAGCGCCTTCGACAGGCCCTCGGCGTAGGTGCGCGTGCGGAAGTAGCGGAAGTGCTCGCGCGCCTCGGGCACCCGGTGGTGGATCACGGCGCGGTCGTCCAGCAGCAGGACCGCGTCGGGTCGCGCACGGGTGAGCCGGATGCACAGCTCGGTCTCCTCGCAGCCGAGCGGCCGTTCGCCGTCGTCGCGGCCGATGCCGGTCGCGAAGCCGCCGGCCGCGTCGAACGCGGCGCGGCGGAACGAGGCGTTGCCGCCGAGCACGTTGCGCACCCGGGCGCGGCCGGGGGGCAGGCCCTTGTAGGCACAGCCCACCACCCAGTCGAACTCCTCCGGGAACCACGCCGGACGGCGGCCGGACGCCCACACGGGCACCGTACGGCCGCCGACGGCCATGACCCGAGGGTCCGCGTACCCCTCGGTGAAGTACCGGAGCCAGTCGCGCTCGGCCACGGCGTCGTCGTCGAGGAACGCGATGATCTCGCCGGACGAGGCGGCGATCCCGGTGTTGCGGCCGGCGGACAGGCCGCGGGGGCCCGCGTTGGCGAGCACCCGCACCTCCCCGGCTTCCTGGTACTCCTTCGCCAGCCGGTCCAGGAGCGCCCCGTTGTGGTCGACGACCAGGAGGGTCTCCAGGGCCGGCCGGGACTGCGCGCGCACCGAGGCGACCGCCGCGAGGATGTCCTCCCAGCGGTCCTCGGTGTACACGCAGATCACGACCGAGACGCGCGGCTCGTTCAAGACGCCTCTCCCTGGCCGGCGATGAGGACGGGGGAGTGCGAACGGCGGCGTAAAGCACGCCGGTTGGAGCGTTCCTTGAGGATCACCTTCAGGACCCGGAGCCCGTCCCGCACGGCCCGCAGATTGCTCGCGCCGTGGATGCGGAGGTACTCGTGGCTCGGGATCTCCTGCACTTTCAGACCGGCCTTGACCACCCGGATGTTCATCAGGGTCTCGACCTCGAAGCCGGTGCAGTCCAGGTCGATCTTGTCGAGGCAGTGCCGCCAGAACGCGTTGTAGCCGTAGCAGAGGTCGGTGTAGCGGGCGCCGAACTTGCGGTTGACGACCGCGCACAGCGCCCGGTTGCCGAGCATGCGGATCAGTGTCATGTCGTCCGTGCCGCCGCCGTTGGCGAACCGTGAGCCCTTGGCGAAGTCGGCCCCGGACACCAGCGCGGAGACGTAGCTGACGATCTCGTTGCCGTCGGCCGAGCCGTCGGCGTCGACCATCACGATGATGTCGCCGGTGCACGCCTCGAACCCGGTGATCAGGGCGTCCCCCTTGCCCGTCCCACGCTGCGGCACGACCTTCAGGTCCGGCCACAGCTCGCGGGCCACCTCGACGGTGTTGTCGGTGGAGTCGCCGTCGACGAGGACCACCTCGTGGATCCACGCCGGCAGCGTCTTGAAGACGTACGGAAGGTTCTCCGCCTCGTTCATGGCGGGTATCACCACACTCACCGGTGGCGCGATGGCCAAGTGGGTGGAGATGGGCCGGTACCGGCCGGCCTCCCCCTGCTCCTCGCCCGTGCCATCGGGTATCGCCGGGCGCAGAACTGAGCTCATGAGTCTGGATCCCTCTCGTCCGGTGGACCGCCCGCCCCTGGGCGGCCCGGCATGTGTTCCGGTTCGAAAGGGGGGTTTGTTTCTCACCCGGGCATGACGAACTGACTCTTCGCGCATGCCTGGTAAGTCGGCACAGCTTGCCGGCTGCCGAATTCGGGCAGCCGGTCGCGCGGCAGTGCTCGGCTGAACGTGCGGTCACCGAGCACGGCACCCCCCTACCGCGCCCCGCGCCGGGACCATCGCGGACCTGAGCCCTCCCCTGGAGCCGCTGAATGATGGACCGATGCGGGTTGATGTATGACGGTATTGATGATTGAGACGATATGGCAAGACCTACACCGAGGTCTCACGTTTTTGGAGTTGTGTCCTATTCCTGACTCCTCGAACGGATTTCGCCCATCCGTTTGAGGAGCCTGTCGGCCGGCTCGAGGAGCTCCGGCCGGGCCACCACCGCGTTCCGCAGCGCCCGGACCGGAGCTCGGCGAGCCCGGTGTCCCAGGGCCACGGGGTGACGGCGGGTCACCCAGCCCTCGGCCACGGGGATCTCGCGCGTCTTCAGGGAGTCCTTGTACTGCTTCTGGCCCCGGCCCAGGTCCAGATGGGCGATGCCGTCGGCGGCGGCCGCCTCGGCCATGTGCAGATGCAGCAGCAGACCCGGGGAGAACCTCCCGTACGCCGGGTCGTACGCCGGGAACCAGTCGGTCAGTATCCGCTCGGAGCGCAGTCCGAAGTGCGCGGCGATCGGCTTGCCGTCCGCGTACAGCACGGACAGGTTCCCCGCGAAGGACTCGGAGCGGGTGTGGAAGAGACGGCGCACCAGCCGGCTGATCCAGGGGTGCGCGAAGCGGTCCATCCGGCCGGTCCTGCGGTACTGCGCGGACTTCCAGGCCATCAGCGTCCGCAACGCGGCCGGGTCGCGCTCGTCGTGCACGTAGTGGACGTCACCCGCCGCCCGGCCGAGCCGCCGCTCCTTGGCGAACGTCGACCGCACGAACTTCGGTGACCTGGCGCGCAGTCGGGCCAGATACGCCTCGTAGCCGTCCTCCAGGTCCATGACCGGGGAGGGGAAGGTGCCGGTGGCGTGGACGCCGAAGGGTGTCTGGCCCCCGGCCAGGTGGTCGAACTCCCACACCGCGAGCCCGCAGGCCCGCAGCAGCTCCCGGGCGTCCCACGTGAAGCCGGGCCGGTGCACCAGGCCCTGGCAGTCCGAGAGGCCGAGCCCGATGGCCCGCCCGACGCCGAGGGCGGTTCTCTGGAACGGGAAGAACGCGGCGGCCTCCCCGTCCTCCCGTACGACCGCGATCCGCACTCCGCGCCGGCAACTGCCCACCGCCAGGGTGAACTCGGGGGACAGGAACGGGTTCGCCAGCTGGGGCGAGCCGTTCAGGTGCGCCTTCGACTGCAGGGCCGTCCAGGCGGCCCGGTCGGCGGCGGTCAGTTCGCCGGGGCGGTACACGCTGATGTCCACGTCAGGATGTCCGCCTTCTCTCCGTAAGGCCGCGCAGGCGGCGCACCAGGGTCGGCAGGAGGACGAGCGAGCTGGTGGCGGCAACGGCCACGACGCCGCCGCGGACCGACCAGGAGTGGGTCGCCAGCATTCCTTGTGCGACCAGGAGGTTCAGCGCGACCGCCCCCGCGATCGACGCGACGGCGCGGCCAGGGGGCCCAAGACCGCGCAGCGCGACCCAGACGGCCGCCCCCGGCACGGCGAGGAGGAAGAACAGCGTGAACGGGCCGCGCAGCGGGGAGTCCGCGTCGGCGAGCGCGAGCAGGGCGCCGGTCGTCGCGACGACGGCGGCCATACCCGCGAGCAGCGGCGTCAGGTTCCCCTCCGGACCCTGCCGCGGCCGCCCCGCACCCCCCGGTAAGGGCGGCTCCGATGAGGATGGCTTGATACGTATGGTCTGCATGGGCGACTTTGCCCCCCGAAGCGCCGGATGCCGGGCTTCAATGTCGCTCAGCGGACTCGGGGGCGTCAAGACGGGGAGCGCGGCGACGCGGTACGGGGGCGGTGCCCTCGCCGGGAACGAGTGGACGTATGAGGCAGTTCCCCGGAGGCGTGGCGCCTCCGGGGAACTGCCTTCCTGGTCAACCGAGTTGCTGGTGCGCGGTGACCAAACCGCGGGCCGTCCTCGGCCGGTCGCGCCGCTCCTCGCGCCCCTTACGGGGCGCTGTTACTGGACGACCTTCAGGAGGCGGTTCGGGGAGCCGGTGCCCGGGCTGGTGACCTTGCCCGAGGTGGCGCCGCCCGTCAGGGCCGTGGCGACCTGGGCCGGGGTGGCCGAGGTGTGTCCGGCGAGGTAGACCGCCGCGGCGCCCGCGACGTGCGGGGTGGCCATCGAGGTGCCCGAGATGGTGTTCGTCGCGGTGTCGCTGGTGTGCCAGCCCGCCGTGATCGAGGAGCCGGGCGCGAAGATGTCCAGGCCCGAGCCGTAGTTCGAGTAGCTGGCCCTGGCGTCCGTGTTCGTCGTGGCGCCGACCGTGATCCCCTCGGCGACGCGAGCCGGGGAGGTGGAGGAGGCGTTGGTGTTGCTGTTGCCGGCGGCGAGCGCGTAGGTCACGCCGCTGGCTATGGAGTTGCGGACCGCCGTGTCCAGGGCGGTGGAGGCTCCGCCGCCGAGGGACATGTTGGCGACCGAGGGGCCGCTGTGGTTCGCGGTCACCCAGTCGATGCCCGCTACCACGCCCGCCGTGGTGCCGGAACCGCTGTTGTTCAGCACGCGGACCGCCACGATCTTCGCGGCCTTGGCGACGCCGTAGGTCGAACCCGCGATGGTGGTGGCGACGTGGGTGCCGTGGCCGTTGCCGTCCTGGGCGACGTTGTCGCCGTCGACCGCGTCGTAGCCGTTGGTGGCCCGGCCGGCGATCTGCTGGTGCGTGATGCGGACGCCGGTGTCGATGACGTACGCCGTCACGCCGCTGCCCGCCGAGTCCGGGTAGGTGTACGTGCCGGAGAGCGGCAGCGACGTCTGGTCGATGCGGTCCAGGCCCCAGGGGGCGTTGGACTGCGTGGCGTCGGCCGTGACCGTCTGGTTCTGCTCGACGGAGGCCACCGCCGGGTCGGCCGCGAGTCTCTTCGCCTCGGTCGCCGAGAGGTTGGCGGAGTAGCCGTTCAGCGCGTGGGTGAACGTCTTCTTCACCGTGCCGCCGTACGTCTTGATCAGGCCCTTGCCCTGGCTGGACGAGGCCTTCAGGCCCGTGGCGCCCTTCTTGAGCGTGACGATGTAGCTGCCCTTGATCGCGGTGGGGGAGTCGGCTGCCAGCACCTTGCCCTCGGCCGGGGCGGCCTGGGCGGGAAGTGCCGTGAGCCCGCCCAGGAGGGCGGCCGTCGTCACGGTGGTGAGGGCGGCGATCCGGATCTTGTGGGTACGCAGCTGTGCCATTACGAGGGGGTCCTCCTCTAGGCAGCGCGCGCCGGGGTAGGGCGCACGACTGTGGGGGGTGCGCGCGTCTTCGCACGCACAGCCCTGGAGCGTCGCGTTCCACTCCAGGGCTGGGTAAAGACTGGGTGATCTACGGGTGTAGCTCAAGAGAGTTGAGCCCTTGTCACGGGTCTGTCATGGGCATGTAACAAACCGTCCGGTGAACGGACGGTGTGAGTCCGTGTACGGGATGGAAAGTATTGGCATGGACACTTCCAGTCAACACGTGTAACTGCTACCACGGTTGAGGCAGAGATCCTGCTAAAGGGAGGTTCCATGAGACGTTCCCGACTTACGGCATACGCGACCTCGCTCCTCCTCGCCGCCGTCACCGCCCTCACCGGGGTTACGACGGCGCAGGCATCCCAACAGGCCGCAGCCACCGGCTACGTGGCCCTCGGCGACTCCTACTCCTCGGGTGTCGGAGCCGGCAGCTACATCGGTTCCAGCGGCGACTGCAAGCGCTCCACGAAGGCGTTCCCGTACCTGTGGGCAGCCGCAAACTCACCCTCGTCGTTCAACTTCGCGGCATGCTCGGGCGCCCGAACGAGTGATGTCACGGCCAGTCAGCTGGGCGCGCTGAACTCCGGCACCGGCCTGGTGTCGATCACCGTCGGAGGCAACGACGCGGGCTTCGCCGACGTCATGACGACCTGCGTCACCTCGTCCGACAGCGCCTGCGTCTCGCGCATCAACACGGCCAAGGCGTACGTCGACTCCACGCTGCCGGGACGGCTCGACAGCGTGTACTCGGCCATCCGGGCCAAGGCGCCCGCGGCCCACGTCGTCGTGCTCGGCTACCCGCGGTTCTACAAGCTGGGCCAGGCGTGTGCCGGCCTCTCCGAGACCAAACGGTCCGCGATCAACAACGCCTCCGACTACCTCAACACCGCCATCGCCAAGCGCGCCGCCGACCACGGCTTCACCTTCGGCGACGTCCGTCCCGCCTTCACCGGCCACGAGCTCTGCTCCGGCGACTCCTGGCTGCTCAGCGTCAACTGGCTGAACATCGGCGAGTCGTACCACCCGAAGGCTGCCGGCCAGTCGGGCGGCTATCTGCCCGTGTTCAGGAACGCCGCCTGAACGCTCAGTCCGACAGGGAAGGGGAGGCCCCGTCCGTCGGGGTCTCCTTCTCGCACGTCACCGAGAAGGGCACCGAGTTGGACGCGGTCTTCACGGGGCCGCGGACCTCGACGCTGATCTCGTCATCGAACCTTCCCTCTTCGGACTCCGTCGTCGCCGTGACGGAGTCCTGCTTGGTCTTCCCGCCGCCGGCCGGGAACGACAGCGTCTTCCAGCCCGGGTCCGAGACGTTGCCGCTCCCGGCCACCCAGCGGTACTGGACCTCCACCGGCACACTGCCCACGGTGAACGTGGCCGTGAAGACGGGCGCCCGGCCGTCCGGCGGCGGGCAGGTGCCCTCGTACTCGGTGTTGTCGCCCCGAAGCGTCACCTTCACGGAGTGGGCCGGCTCAGTGGTCCCCGGAGTGTCGTCGGGCGTGGTCTCGTCGGGCGGGGTGCTGTCACCATCACCGGTGCCGTCGTCGCCCGTGGGGTCGTTGCCGCCGCTCGAACCGCCGTTGTCGCTCCCGTCGCCGGAGCCGCTCCCGCTGTTCGTGGTGTTGTCGCCGTCCCCGCCGCCGTCGCCCTGGTTCAGCAGGGCGTACGTCAGCCCGCCCAGCGCCAGCGCGAGGACCGCCATGCCCGCGATCACGAAGGCGGCGGCGCGACGGTTGCGGTCGGGGCGCGCGGGCGCCGACGGGGCCGGGGGCCGCGTCGCGGCCGAGGGCTGGGTCGCGGCCGTGGGGGCCTGGTACGGAGGAGGCGTATCCGGGCTCGGGAAGGCCGCGACGGTCGGGGTGTACGGGGTCGTGGGGGCCGTGTCGGCGCGCGGAGTGGCGCCGGACGCGATCGCCCGCAGGTCCTCCTCCGCCCGCTCGGCCGGAACGCGCTCCGCCGGCTCCTTGCGCAACAGCCCCTCGATGACCGGGGTCAGCGGACCGGCCCGGCGCGGCGGGGGCAACTCCTCGTCGACGACCGCCCGCAGGGTGCTCAGCGGGGTGTCCTGGCGGAACGGCGAGCTGCCCTCGACCGCCGCGTACAGCAGCACGCCCAGCGACCACAGGTCCGACTCGGGGCCGGGTCTGCGGCCCAGCGCCCGTTCGGGGGCGAGGAACTCGGGAGAGCCGATGACCTCTCCGGTCATGGTGAGCGCGGAGCTGCCCTCGACCATGGCGATGCCGAAGTCGGTCAGGACGACGCGCCCGTCGTTCGCCATCAGCACGTTGCCCGGCTTCACGTCACGGTGCAGGACCCCCGCATCGTGGGCGGCGCGGAGCGCGGCGAGGACCTCGGCGCCGATGTGCGCGGCGCGCTGCGGGGAGAGCGGGCCCTCGGTGTCCAGCACGTCGGCGAGCGAGAGTCCGCGGACCAGCTCCATGACGATCCAGGGGCGGCCCTCCTCCATGGCCACGTCGTAGACCGTCACCACGTTCCGGTTCGCCACCCGGGCCGCGGCCCAGGCCTCCCGCTCCAGGCGGGCGTACATCCGCTCCACCTCGGGGGCCGGGAGCCCGGCCGGGGCGCGCACCTCCTTGACGGCCACCTCGCGGTGCAGCACCTCGTCGCGGGCCCGCCACACGGTCCCCATGCCGCCCTCGCCGAGAGGGGACAGGAGCCGGTAGCGGCCCGCGACCAGACGCTCAGTGCCGGGTTCTTCGGACACGGGTGTCCCCCCATCGCATCAGTGCGATCGCTCCACTCCGCGTTGTACCTGCCCAAAAGTAGCTCAGCCGAGTACGGATGCCGCCCCCTTGAGCACCAATCCGGCCCCCAGGGCGACGACGACGAGCGCCGACACCAGGGGCAGGGTCCTGCGGACCAGCGCGACGGCCGGGCCGCCGGCCAGCCGGGGCCGCCGGTCCAGCAGCCGCGTCATCCCGTCGCCCGCCCGGACGACGGCGAACCCGACCCCCGTCAGCGTGAGCGCAAGCCCGACGCCGAACGCCAGCACGAGCGTCAGCCCGAACCATGCCTTCCCCAGCGCCGCGGCGCCCACGAGCACGACCACCGCCGAGGGGCTGGGCACGAGACCACCCGCGAAACCGAGCAGGATCGTGCCGCGCACGGTGGGGGCCACGGGGTGGCTGTGGGTGAAGCCGCCGTGGGTGTGGGTGATGGTGCCGCCGAAGAGGGTGCGCTTGGTTTCGTGGTCGTGGTCGTGCTGGTGGTCGCCGTCGTGGCCCTTGCCGTGCGTGTGGGCGTGGCCGTGGTCGTGGTCGTGACGGTGGGCCGTGGCGTGTGCGTGACCCGGCGCGTGGGAGTGCGCGAGCGCGCGGGGCTCGGGCGGGGTGTGCTCGTGGATGTGGCTCTCGCCGTTCGCGTGGGCGTCCGTGTGGGCGTGTGCGTGGGCGAGGACCAGCGCGCGCTCCGGCTCGGGGGCGTGCTCGTGCGTGTGCCCCTTTCCGTGTCCGTGCTCGTGGTCGTGGGTGTGCCCGTGCCCGTGGTCATGCTCGTGGTCGTGCGTGTGCCCGTGGTGGTCGTGGTCGTGCGTGTGCCCGTGGTGGTCGTGGTCGTGCGTGTGCCCGTGGTGGTCGTGGTCGTGCGCGTGCTGCCGCATGAGCTTGCGGTTGAGCAGTGCACGGCGTACGAGGCTCACGCCCGCCGCCATCACGAGGAGACCGCTCGCGACGCCGAGCCACGTGATCACGGACGGCGCGGCGGACGACCCGGCGGCGATCAGCAGGCCGAGGGCGACCACGCCGAGTGTGTGGGTGATCGTCACCGAGACGATCATGGGCAGGACGTCGCGGAACGTCGCGTTCCCGCGCGCCGCGGCCGTCGCTGCCATGATCGTCTTGCCGTGACCGGGAGCCATCGCGTGCATCGCCCCGAGGAACACGGCGATGCCCAGGGCCAGCGTCGCGAAGCCGATGGTCAGGTCCTGACGGGCCACCAGGTCGTCGAGTGCCTTCGTCCAGCGGTCCGCCCCGCGCGGGAGGATCGAGGCGCCCGGCGCGTCGTCCTCGTCCGCGGCCAGCGCCGGCCCGCCCGGGCGCACCGTCAGGGACGCCGAGGCGGTGTCCTCCGGCGATGACAGCAACTCCTCCGGATAGCTGGTCAGTTCCCGGGACACGGACTTCTCGGGCACGTCCGACGCCGTCAGCGTCATCCGGTCGCCCCGGGCGGTCACCTCCCGCCAGCCCGGACCGGAGTCCACGGCGGCGCGGAAACGCACCGAGGTCGTCCGGTCGGGAAGGGGAGCGGTGAACCGGCACTCCACGCGCAGGGTCTTGAGCCCGGCCTGTCCGGGCCGCTCCTGCGCACTGCTCGACCGCACGGTCAGCGCCACGTTCTCGCCGCCGACCGTGACCTCGCTGCCCCGGGCGGCCGTCGCGCACCGTGCCTCGGCCCACTTCTCCCCGCCCTGCTTCTTGAGGGCGGGTTCGGCCTGGGTCGCCGGGATCTCCGCCAGGTCCTCGACGTGGAGGACGCGCAGCGTGCCGGAGGCGGCGACGAGGCCGTCGTACCGGTTGACGGTGAAGTTGCCGAGGGGGTGCGCGCTCGCGGTCCCGGCGGGAAGCAGGACGAGCGCGCAGACGGCCAGGAAGAGAGCCGTGCAGGAGGCGGACACACGCCGGCGGAGCGTCACTTGTCGGCCTCCAGAGCCTTGAGCGCCTTACGGGCCTTCTCGGCGCCCAGCGGGGAGAAACCGGAGTTGAGGTCGAGCGCCCCCGTGAGGGAACGCCGGGCCGCCTCGTCGTCGCCGGTGGCCCGCTCGATCATCCCGCGGTGGTAGAGGAACGTCGCGTCCCTGTACCCGGTGACCGCCGCGCGGCGCGCGTAGGGCAGCGCCTCGTCGCTGCGGCCGTTGACGTGCAGCGCCCAGGCGAGCGCGTCCGCCGTGTGGACGGTCTGCCGGAGCTTCCACTCGGCCCGGGCCGCGCGCAGGGCCGCCTTACGGTCGCCGTGGTCGGCGTCCGCGAGGGCGGTGTCGAGGTCGGCGTTGACACCGTTGGAGCGGGCGATCGAGGTCCAGGCGTTCACCAGGGTGTACTGGTCGCGGGCCTTCGCCTTGTCGCCCTTCACCTCGTACAGCTCGCCGAGTTCGACGAGCGGTCCAGGCAGCGGGTACCTGGCGACGACCTGCTCCAGGGTCCGGATCGCACCGTCCCGGTCGCCGCTCGCGGCCTCGGCGCGGGCGCGGCCCTCCAGGGCGGGGACGTACTCGTCGTCGGCGGCGAGGGCGCGCGCGTAGTGGTTGAGCGCCCCCTTGTAGTCGCCCTGTTTCCAGGCGAGTTGTCCGAGCTGTGTGGCCACGTACGCGATGTCGCCGCGTCCCATCGCGGAGTTGAGGGCCTGCCTGAGGACCCGCTCGGCGGTCTTCGTGTCGCCGCGCAGCTCGTGCACGTACGCGTACCGCGTGAAGACGGGGATGCCGGGGCGCCGGTCGTCGGCCAGGTCGGCGGCCTTGGAGGCGTCGTCGTAGCGGCCGAGCTCCACCAGGGCGTCGATCCGTGTGGCCAGCGCCCGTTCGCTGTACGGGTTCTGCTCCAGCGCGTCGTCGGCGTGGCGCAGGGCGCCCGCGAAGTCGTGGCGCGCCGCGGCGAGCGCGGCCTGTCCCGCGAGCGCCGGGTCGTTGTCCGGACGCAGGTCGAGTGAGCGCTTCAGGGCCTTCTCGGCCTGCGGGTAACGGGCCGGGTCGCCCTTGGTGCGGGCCTGTTCCACGTAGGCGAGGCCCAGCGTGGCCCAGGAGACGTAGTCCTTCGGCTGGGCGCGGAGATGGCTCTGCAGGGTGGCGACGTTCGCGTCCAGGTCCCCGCCGGCGAGCATCTGCGCCGTGAGAGCGGAGGAGTTCGACGTGCTCACCGGCTGCTGCTCCTCGCGATGGCCCAGCGCGATGGCCCCCGACGTGATGCCCACGGCCAACGCCGCCGCACACGCGGCGAGCCGCAGCACACGACGCCCTCTCGGCTCATCCGGCCTGCGCCTGGCCGCGCCGGCAACGAGCCGCCGGCCCTCGTCGGTCAGCTGGGCGGCTTCGGGGCGGCCGCCGTCGTCGGACCCGCGGGTGGCCTCGGACCCGTCGGCGACGTCGCGTTCGCCACCGGATTCCGGCTCCCGCCGGGTGTCGGGTGCGCTACCGGCATCGGGTGCGCTACCGGCATCGGGTGCGTGCGCGGCATGGGGTGTGCCACCGGCACCGGGCGCGCCACCGGAACCAGGTGCGTCCCCCGCAGCGGGGCTGAGGGCATCCGCGTCCTCGTCCCGGCGGTCGCCCTCCGGCGCGCTCTCGTTCGTACGCGGGGACATGACCTCTCCTCAGTTCCGTGACTCAGTTCCGTGGCTCAGTACCGTGACGCGAAGGTTCGCGGTGGCCGAAGGGCGGCGCGGCCCGCGCCGTGGGGGATGGATACGTGCGGGCCGCGCCAGTTCGGGGTCCGGACCGTTCAGCGGGTCCGGTGCGGGACCGGGCCGTTCACCGGCCCGGTCCAGGGCGGGTCAGTAGTACGCCCGCTCGTTCTGCCGGCGGCGCCACCAGAACAGGCCGGTGGCGATGAGCAGGAAGCCGCCCGCGCCGCCCGCCGCCGAAGAGGCGATCAGCACGGTGTTGTCCTGGCTGCCGCTCGCCGCGTTCACACCGTCACCGATCCCGGCGCGCACGCTGTCCGTGGTGTTGCCCTCGACGGTCTTGCCCCGCGAGCCGGCCGTCGGCAGACCCACGTACGGGAAGGACTTGCCGAACTTCTTGTCGTTCTTGTCGACCGCGTCACCCAGGTCGTTCTTGGCACCCAGCAGCTCGCCCTCGACGACCTGCAGCGCGATGTCGATCACGTCGTCGGTGAGCCGGCGCCCGTTCGGGAAGCCCTGGGTGTCACCGTCGAGCACACCGAGCCGCTTCGGCTTCGCGGTGGGCTTGATGGAGGTGTTGAGACGCAGCTGCTCCGACGGGGTGACGTGCGGCGGCTGGTTGAGGTCCTTGACGCCCTTGAGGAAGACGTCGACCAGGTCGTTGCGCGGCTCGTCGGGCGCCGGGATCTTGAAGATCGCCTCGATGAGCTTCGGCAGCTCCGGCTCGGTGACGTTGTTCAGGAACTGGGCGTCGTCCACGGGCGAGGACGCGTTGAACGTGTCCTTGTCCTTGATCGGGTTGACGACCTCGTTGACCAGCGGCATACCGAGGCGCGAGACCTGGTGGAACTGGCCGTCGGCGCCCTTGCGCTGGGTCGTCGACCAGATGCCGGTGACCGGCTGGTCGTGCGACTCGATGATCGCCTCACTGGGCACCTGCAGGGCGATCGTGTTGACGTTGTACTGCTTGAGCGTGTCCCGGCCGACCTCGGAGAGGTCACCGCCGTACAGCAGGTCGAAGACGCGCAGGTCCGCGAAGAACGGGTCGTCGGCCTGCCCGGCGTACGTCGTCACGCCGCTCGCGGTCTCGTAGACGGCCTCGTCGCGCAGCTTCTTGAAGTCCGGCATCGACGCCTTGCCGACGTTCGACGGCGCCACCCACACGTCGTCCGCGAGCTGCGTCTTCTTCACCGCGCGCCGGTTCTTCAGCTGGATGAGCTCGATGTCGTACGTCTGCGTGATGTTCAGGTCGGGGTCGTCGAGGCTCTCGACGACGCCCGTGTTGTACAGGAAGCTCTTGTCGTTCTTCGTCTTCGTCTCGAAGGTGTAGCGGAAGATCAGGTCCTCCTGCGCGTCGCCGTCCTTGTCGACGCGGAGGTCGTACTGGGCGTCCTCGGCGAACTGGTAGAAGTTCGGGCCGCCCGCGGGCTCCTCCATCGGGATCCAGTTCGCCACGATCGTCGTCGTGTCCGGCTTGTCCGGGCTGACGAACGCGTACAGGTCCGTGTTGTCGAACTGGGGCTGCCCCGAGATGAGGGGGGCCTCCCGGTGACTGGAGGCGGAGGCCGCCCCGGGGGCCAGCGCGGCCACACCGGCGGCTGTGAGCCCTCCGGCGGCCAGCGCGCCACATACGAGGGTCGCGATGCTCCTGCGCCCCGCGCCGCTCCTGGAAGTACTTGTCATGCCGTCCGTCATGCCGTCCGTCCTCTGTCCCAACTTGCCTGACGAACGCCATTCGGAGCGGTCGGCAGGGCGGATTGGTCGAATCTCAAACGTTCTTACGGAGCGTTGGAAATCTTGTTTCACCGGTTGGCGACCGAGTTTTCGGAGAGCCTGGTCCGTAACCCCATCCGGAGGTGGGTTCGTTGCGAATGCCTTATGCGAGGGGATGGCCGTGCGGCGCGGCCGGAGCAGAGGGGGAGCGAGTGGAGGCGGACGAACTTCTGGTCCGTGTGGCCGGAGGTGACCAGAAGGCATTCGAGGAGCTGTACGGCCTGGTGTCCGGGCCCGTGTTCGGGTTGGTGCGCAGGGTCGTGCGCGACCCGGCCCAGTCGGAGGAGGTGGCGCAGGAGGTGCTGCTGGAACTGTGGCGCTCCGCGGCCCGGTTCGACCCCGGCCGGGGCAGCGCCCTGTCCTGGATCCTCACGCTCGCGCACCGCCGCGCCGTCGACCGGGTGCGCAGCGCCCGCGCGGCCACCGAACGCGAGCAGCGCGAGGGCATGAGGGCCCATCACCCCGCGTTCGACCAGGTCGCCGAGGAGGTGGAGGCCGGCCTCGAGCGCGAGTGGGTACGCCACTGCCTGGACCGGCTCACCAGTCTGCAGCGCCAGTCGGTCACGCTCGCCTACTACGACGGGTACACCTATCGTGAAGTCGCCGAACAGCTGTCCCTGCCGCTCGGCACGGTCAAGACCCGTATGCGTGACGGCCTGACCCGGCTGCGCGAGTGCCTGGGAGGTGTGGCATGAGTCTGTTCGGCAGGCAGTCCAAGCGGGACCTGCACACGCTCGCCGCGCCCTACGCGCTCGACGCGCTGGAGCCCGGCGAACGCGTGCGGTTCGAGAAGCACCTCAGGGACTGCGACCGGTGCGCCGCCGAGGTGCGGGCGCTGTCCGAGGACGCGGTGCGCCTCGCGTGGTCGACGGCGGCCCCGGCTCCGCTCGCGATGCGCGACCGGGTTCTCGCCGCCGTACGCACCACGCCGCAGGAGGCCCCGTCCCAGGGCCAGGCCCCCGCGCGCCCCACTCATCTGCCGGCCCACGTGTGGGGCATCGAGCCGCCCCCGCACCGGGCGGCCCGCAGGCGCCCCCTCTTCGCTCCGCTGGCCACCGCCACGGCCGCCGCGGCACTCGTCGTGGCCTCGCTCTTCGCGGTGCAGGCGACGCGCACACAGGACCAACTGGACGCGGCGCGGGCCCAGTCACGTGAGATCGCCAACATTCTCGCCGCCCCCGACGCCCGTGCGACCAGCGAACAGGACGCGCGGGGAAGAGGGATCGGAGTGGTCGCTTCCGTCAAGGAGGGGCGCGCCGTCGTCACCCTGAGCGGACTCGGCGATCTGCCGAGCGGCCGGGTGCACCAGCTCTGGCTCATGCGCCCCGACGAGCAACCCCGCTCCCTGGGCCTGTTCCAGGGCGACACGCCCTTGGTCACGAGTGGAATGAACGATGACGCGACGTCACTCGCCGTAACCGTCGAACCGGACGGCGGATCGGCCCGGCCCACCACGCAGCCGATTGCCCAACTCGCCCTGGAATCTGTTGGATTCGGAGAGTGATCGTCAACGTCCTTACGGGGTAGGTGAATCCTGTGACCGAGATACACGCGTGCCCCCAGAGGGCGATAGGGTTACCCTGCCCGGGCCGGGTGGACTCGTACGGGTGGGGAGTGACATGGAACAGATAACAGCGCGCAGGGCGCGAGTCCCTGCGATCACCTGCGGGAGCAGCGCGAGCAGTTCGCGCCTCGACCGCCATCTCTCGGTGCTGGCCGGCCCTGCCGTGCCACAGCGTGAGGCGGCCGAGGCGACGTCGCTGATGCGCGAGATCACCGCACGCGAGCCGCACGAGCGGAGCGGCAAGGGCCACCGCATGGGCCGGGTGTCCCTCTTCGCGCCGCTGCGCCGGCTGCGCCGCACGCTGTTCGGCGGCCGCTGAGCACCACTGGCTCACCGCGAGGAGCCCGCGCACCAAGGCTGACCGCACGGAGCCCCGCTCATCAGGGCTCACCGCAAGGCCCGCGCTCAGGCGGCCACACCGTCCCGGCGTAGCGCTGCGATCTCGTCGTCCGTCATCCCCGCGGCACGCAGCAGCGACACGGTGTGTTCCCCGAGCGCGGGCACGGCCCCCATCCGTGCCGTGTCCCCGCCCGGCAGCGTGATCGGGGGCAGCAGCGCCTTCAGCGGCCCGGCCGGCGTTCCCACCTCCCGCCACCGCTCACGGGCCGCCAGCTGCGGATGCTCCGCCACCTCGTGCAGATCCCTCAGGCGCGCGCAGGCGATCCCGGCCGCCTCCAGCCTGGCCACCGCCTCGTCGGTGCCGAGCGCGCCCAGGGCCTTCGCGACCAGCTCGTCCGTCCGTTCGCGGCGCTCGACCCGCGCCGCGTTCGTGGCGAACGCCGGATCGGTCCCGAGCTCCGGCCGCCGGAGCACCTGTGCGGCCAGCCGCCGCCACTCCCGGTCGTTCTGCACCGACAGCAGCACCCGCCCGCCGTCCGCCGTGGTGTAGGCGTCGTACGGGGCGATGACGGCGTGACCGAGGCCCGTGCGCGCCGGGGGAGTCCCGCCGTGCATCGTGTGGTGCAGCGGATGACCCATCCACTCGGCGAGCGCCTCCAGCATCGACACCTCCACCGGACCGCCCCGCCCGGTCGTCCCGCGCCGCACGAGCGCCGCGAGTACCCCCGAGAACGCGTACATGGCCGCCGCGATGTCCGCCGCCGGGATTCCCGCCTTCACCGGCTGCTGAGGCGTCCCCGTCACCGACACCAGCCCCGCCTCGCACTGCACGAGCATGTCGTACGCCCGCTTGTCCGCGTAGGGCCCCGACGCCCCGTACCCCGAGATGTCCACCGCGACCAGCCGCGGGTGCGCGGCGCACAGGGTGGCCGCGTCCAGGCCGAGCCGAGCCGCCGCGCCCTGCGCGAGGTTCTGCACGAAGACGTCCGCGTCCGCCACGAGCCGCCGCACGACCTGAAGCCCCCGCGGGTCCTTCAGGTCAAGGGCGATGGACTCCTTGCCGCGGTTGCACCACACGAAGTGCGAGGCGAGCCCGCCCGCCGCCGTGTCGTAGCCGCGTGCGAAGTCCCCGCCGTCCACCCGCTCGACCTTGATGACGCGGGCGCCGAGGTCGGCGAGCTGCCGGGTGGCGAAGGGGGCGGCGACGGCCTGCTCGACGGCGACGACGGTGATGCCCTCCAGGGGCAGCGGGAGACGGTCCATGGGAGGGATCATGTCCGCCGGCCAGGGGCTTTGTCAGTAAGGACCCTCACTCGCATCCGTCAGATCAGTGTGAACTGACCCTCGGGTCCCTCTTCGTTGTGGTCCAGGACGGACGCGGGCCTGCGGGCCGTGTCCGGTACCGGCAGCACGTTCGCCTTCCGCAGCTCCGCCGTGGTGACCGGGTCCGCCGTCGACAACTCCGCCCGCCCCGCCCCCAGTTCCGCCAGCAGCGCCAGCACCGTCACCAGCTCCAGCAGCTCCGACGTCCACGGCTGGGGCCACGACGTGGGGCGTACCGCCTCCAGTGTGCCCGGCTGAGCCGGTTCCGTGCGGCGGGTGAACCATGCCTCCAGAACCCTGACCCCGCCGACGTGGAAGTCCCAGGCCTCGGCGGGTACGGGGGAGACGCGGCCCTCGCCGATCAGCAGCGCCTCCTCCTCGCGGTCGTAGAGGAGTTCGAGGGGGAGGGCGGGGAGCGGGGCGCGGACGTACGGGCGGCGGCCGCCCGGGAGCTTGGGGCGTTCGCCGTCCCGCCGCATCAGCCACAGGGCCCGGCGCCCCAGCTCGACGCCCCGCGCCCAGGCTTCGGGGTCGGCCGTGAGCGGGACCTCGATGCCGCTCGCCCCGGGGCGAGCGGCGGTCAGGATCCAGGCGAGGACGTCCGCGGGCGCGGGGGAGTGGCCCAGGTGGCCGGCGAGGTGGTCCCGCAGGCCGGGGGCCAGGTTGGGTTCCTGGCCGCCCGGCCGCCGGTACAGGGGGCGGACGCGGCCGGGGCGCGGGCCGTGCGGGGGGTGCAGCGGCACCACGGAGGAGACCACGAGGGCCGGGCCCATGGACTCGGGCGTGACGGTCTGTTCGATGGTGAACACCTGCTGCTCGTCCGCCACCCGCCACAACTCCGGCCGCGCGGAGTCGATCAGCCGGTTGTCCGGGATGAGCCACTGCTCGTCGAAGGGCGCGAGGAGGACCCGTACGGGGTCCGGGCACGGTCCGGACTCCCGGGCCAGCCGCCCCGTGCCGCCGGCCCGGCCCGGCAACTGGGCCACGGCCGAGTGCAGGGTGCGGGAGCGGGTGGGCTCGAACAGGGCCTCGCGGTCGGGTCCCCCGGCCTTCACGAGGGTGTCCCAGCGGGCTTTCAGGGAGGCCGCGTCGGGGGCCGCCGGCCACCTCCGGCCCAGCCGAGGCGGGGCGACGGACCACGGCATGAGGTCCGCCAGCAGCGGAGCGTCGTCGTGCGTCACGCTGGGCATCGTACGACCTCGTCAGTGGGCGTCGAGAGTGACCGTGAAGGAGAAGCGGTCACCGCGGTAGTGGATCACCGCCACGTCCAGCACCCGGCCGTCACCGTCGTAGGTCACGCCCGTGTAGTGCAGGATCGGGCTGAGCAGCGGCACGTGGAGCAGGCGCGCCGTCTCGGGGTCGGCCAGCCGGGCCTCCACGGTGTCGGTGATACGGGCGATGTCCGCGCCCACGACGTCCCGGAGCACCTTCGTCATGGGCCAGCGGACCAGGTCGTCGTGGTCGATGCGTTCGGCGAGTTCGGGGCGGACGTGGTTGCGGGCGTGGTTCGTCGGCTCGCCCGTCACCTCGTCGCCGCGCAGGCGGTGGTACGTCGCCACCTCCGTCAGATCGGGGAAGTACTCGGCCAGTTCGGGCGGAACCGGCGACTTCCCGTGGTCCAGCACCTCCGTCGTCATACCCGACTGCTGCGCCACGATCGCGTCCACCGAGCCGAGCAGCCGTACGGGAGCACCGCGCATGGCGCTCGCCTCGATGAACGTGCCGCGCCGGCGGTGCCGGGTGATCAGCCCCTCGTCCTCCAGCTCCTTCAGCGCCTGCCGCATGGTCAGCACGCTCACGCCGTAGTGCCCGGCGAGCTGTTCCTCGGTCGGCAGGCGCAGCGGGTCCTGGGGCGAACGGCCGAGGATCGAGGCGCGCAGCGACTGCGAAACCTGGTACCAGAGCGGCAGTTTGCGGTTCAGGACGATCGAGTCCGGGGCGAAGGAGGTCACGACGGTATCCGTACCGGTCGAGGGCGCCGGCGTGCAACGGGCGGCGGGGTCAGCCGGCCGCCCGGAAGTGACGTTCGAGGCCCGACCACACGTCGTCGTACGCCCGCTGCAGGTGTCCGGCCCGCGCTGCCTGGTCCGTGGTGGTCACCGGCCAGCGGGTCTCGAACATGAACGCCAGCCCGTCGTCCATCTTCTGCGGCCGCAGCTCCGCGGCGCTCGCCCGGTCGAACGTCTCCCGGTCCGGGCCGTGCGCCGACATCATGTTGTGCAGCGAACCGCCGCCCGGTACGAAGCCCCCTGGACCGGAATTCTTGGCGTCGTACGCGCCCTCGATGAGCCCCATGTACTCGCTCATCACGTTCCGGTGGAAGTACGGCGGGCGGAACGTGTCCTCGCCCACCAGCCAGCGCGGCGCGAAGACGACGAAGTCGACGCCGGCCAGCCCGGGAGTGTCGGACGGGGACGTGAGCACGGTGAAGATCGACGGGTCCGGGTGGTCATAGCTGATGGTGCCGATCACATTGAAACGGCGCAGGTCGTAGACGTACGGCACATAGTTGCCGTGCCAGGCCACCACGTCGAGGGGCGAGTGGTCGTACGTGGCCGTCCAGAGGTTCCCGCAGAACTTGTTCACCACCTCCACCGGGCCTTCCACCTCCTCGTAAGCGGCGACGGGTGCCTGGAAGTCCCGTGCGTTGGCGAGGCCGTTGGCGCCGATGGGGCCCAGGTCGGGGAGGCGGAACGGGGCCCCATAGTTCTCGCACACATAGCCGCGGGCGGAGCCGTCCAGCAGCTCCACACGGAAGCGCACCCCACGAGGGATCAACGCGACGTGGGCGGGCTCCACATGAAGTTGGCCGAATTCGGTGTGCAGCAGCAGTCCGCCGCGCTCGGGGACGATCAGCAGCTCGCCGTCGGCGTCGCTGAAGACGCGGTCCATGGAGGAATCGGCGTGATAGAGGTGCACCGCCATGCCGGTGCGCTGCGTCGCGTCGCCGTTGCCGCCGAGGGTCCACAGGCCGGCGAGGAAGTCCGTGCCCGGGGGCGGCCCGGGCAGCGGGTCCCAGCGCAGCCGGTTCGGGTCGGGCGCCGTCCCGGTGAAGGGGGCCGTGCGGATCGTGCCGTTGTCCGCGCGCGTGAAGGCGGGGTGCGCGGCGGACGGGCGGATCCGGTACAGCCAGGAGCGCCGGTTGTGCGCCCTCGGCTCGGTGAACGCCGTGCCGCTGAGCTGCTCCGCGTACAGCCCCAGTGGGGCGCGCTGGGGCGAGTTGCGGCCGACGGGCAGCGCGCCCGTGACCGCCTCCGAGCTGTGCTCGTTCCCGAAGCCGGAGAGATAGGTCAGTCGCTCGGCGGTCTTCCGTGCGTCCCCGCTCATGATCGCTCCCTCGCGCCTTTTATTCCTATGCTTCACCGTAGGATTCGGCGCGGTGGCGCGCAAGAGGAGGTCGCCGCCACTGGCCCGGGCGGGTGGGATCCCGGCGGCCATGGCGCGAAAGCCGCGGGCGCCCGTCGAAGACCGGCCAAGACCGCCGTAGTACTCAAGAACCCGACTTCAGAAGGATCCGGCTGTCAGAGGGGTGCTCTAGTCTCCCCGCATGTCGTGGACGCGCGGAGGTCTCGCCGCTCTCGCGCTCTGTGCTCTGCTCGGCCTCGTGGCGGCCTGTGGCGACGGTGGCGCGCGGGAGCGGGGGGCAGGGGTGGCGGCCTCACCCGTGGGCACAGTGCTGAACGACACGGACGAGAAGGGACGGCACTACCGTGAGATCGACGAGAAGGGCGCGCCGGAGGTCGGCATCGAGGTCCAGCCGGACACCGGCGGCGGCTGGGACGTACGGCTGACCGTCCGCAACTTCCGTTTCTCGCCCGCCGGTACGAAGCCGGTGGCCGTGGCCGGCCGTGGCGTCGCCGTCCTCTACCTGGACGGCTGCACGCTGGCCCGTCTGCGCACCACCGAGTACCGCCTCCCCGGCGACCTCGTCCCCCGCGGCACGCACCCCCTGACCGCCCGCCTGTACGCCGACGACCACACCGTGTGGTCCGTCGACGGCGAGCCCGTCGAGAGCACGGCGGACATCACGGCGTCGGAGCCGGGTCCAGGACAGGCCGCCGGCGGCCCGGAGGCCGGGGTGAGCGGGGACGGAGCCCCAGCCCGTACCGAAGGGCGTACCTGTACGGGTCGCTCGCCGCACTCCTCCGGAAAGGCACCATGAAGCCCGTGTCCCCAGCGACCTCGCTGCGCCGCGCCCCCGTGCAGCGCCGCAGCGCCGAACGACTGACCAGGATCCTCGACGCCTGCGCCGACCTGCTCGACGAGGTGGGGTACGACGCCCTGAGCACCCGCGCCGTCGCCCTGCGCGCCGGCGTGCCCATCGGCTCGGTCTACCGCTTCTTCGGCAACAAGAGGGCGATGGCCGACGCCCTCGCCGAGCGCAACCTCGACCGCTTCACCGAGCGCGTCACCGAGCGGTTGCGCCACACGGACGGGGAGGCGGGCTGGCGCACGGCCATGGACACCGTCCTCGACGAGTACCTCGACATGAAGCGCACCGCCCCCGGGTTCGCCCTCGTCGACTTCGGCAACCAGATCCCCGTCGGTGCCCGCCAGGCCGAGCCCAACACGCGCGTCGCGGACCGCCTCAGCGAGCTTCTCTCCGGCTACATCGACCGCGCGCCCGACGAGGACCTGCGCCGCACCTTCCTGGTCGCCGTGGAAACCGCGGACACCCTCGTCCACCTCGCCTTCCGTGTCTCCCCGGAGGGCGACGAGGGGATCATCCAGGAGGCGCGCGAGCTGCTGCGGGCCTATCTGGGACGGGTGCTGGACTGAGCGGGGTGGCGAGAGGACGGAACCCGCCGGGAAAGGGGACTCCCCGAGGTGCATACCGGTCGGTATGCTCAACCTGCCCGCGCGCCCACGTCTCCGGGAGACGACATGCCCCGTACCGCCGACACCACCGCAGACTCCCGCACCGCCCTGCGGATATGCCCCCTCTGCGAGGCCACCTGCGGCCTGACCCTCACCATCGAGGGCACCCGGGTGACCCGGGCGCGCGGGGACCGGGACGATGTGTTCAGCAAGGGCTTCATCTGCCCCAAGGGAGCCTCCTTCGGGCAGGCCGACGCAGACCCGGACCGGCTGCGCACGCCACTGGTCCGCGAGGACGGGGAGCTGCGCGAGGCCACCTGGGAGGAGGCGTTCGACGCTGTCGCCGCGGGGCTGCGGCCGGTCGTCGAGGCGCACGGGCCCCACGCCGTCGGTATCGTCCTCGGCAACCCCAACGTGCACACCATGGCCGGCGCCCTCTACCCGGCCGTCCTCCTCGCGGGCCTCGGCACCCGGAGCCTCTTCACGGCCTCCACGGTCGACCAGATGCCCAAGCACGTCTCCAGCGGACTGCTGTACGGCGACGCGAACGCCATCCCCGTACCCGACCTCGACCGCACCGACCACCTGCTGCTCCTCGGCGCCAACCCCCTGGAGTCCAACGGCAGTCTGTGCACGGCCCCCGACTTCCCCGGCAAGCTGAAGGCCCTCAGGGCGCGCGGGGGCACCCTCACCGTCGTCGACCCCCGCCGCACCCGCACCGCGCGGCTCGCCGACCGGCACGTCGCCATCCGGCCCGGCACGGACGCGCTGCTGCTCGCGGCGATGGCGTACGTCCTCTTCGAGGAGAAGCTCGCCGACCTCGGGGAGCTTGCCCCGCACGTGCTGGGCGCCGACGAACTCGCGGCGGTAATCAGGGACTTCGCGCCCGAGGCAGTCGCCGAGGCGTGCGACGTGGACGCGGACACCATCCGTGCCCTCGCCCGGGAGCTGGCCGCCGCGCCCACTGCCGCCGTCTACGGGCGCATCGGCAGCTGCACCGTCCCGCACGGCACCCTCGCCAGCTGGCTCGTGGACGTGCTGAACATCCTGACCGGCAACCTCGACCGGCCCGGCGGGGCCCTCTTCCCGCTGTCCGCCACCGACAGGACACCCCGGCCGGCCGGACCCGGCCGCGGGTTCCAACTCGGGCGCTGGCACAGCCGGGTGAGCGGACACCCGGAGGCCAAGGGCGAGTTGCCGCTGTCCGCCCTCGCCGAGGAGATCGACACCGCGACCGACGAGGGCACGCCCGTACGCGCCGTCATAGCCGTCGCCGCCAACCCGGTCCTGTCCGCCCCCGACGGCGACCGGCTCGACAAGGCCCTCGGCTCGCTGGACTTCATGGTCAGCGTCGACCCGTACCTGAACGAGACCTCGCGGCACGCGCACGTGATCCTGCCCCCGCCGCCGCCCTCGCAGGCCCCGCACTTCGACTTCGCGTTCAACGCCTTCGCCGTGCGCAACCAGGCCCGCTACAGCCCGGCCGCCGTCCCCCTGGAGGACGGCAGGATGCCCGAGACCGAGATCCTGGCACGGCTCGTCCTCGCCGCGACCGGCATGCACGGCGCCGATCCCGTCGCCGTGGACGCGATGGTCATCGACCAGACGCTGGGCAAGGCCGTCAAGGAGGCCCACTCGCCCGTGCACGGGCGCGACCCGCGGGAACTCGCCGCCGCGCTTACCGGGGACACCGGACCCGAGCGGCGGCTCGACATGATGCTGCGCCTCGGCCCGTACGGCGACGGCTTCGGCGCACGACCCGACGGGCTGAACCTGGCCAGGCTGCTCGCCCATCCGCACGGCATCGACCTCGGGCCGCTCCGGCCGCGGTTGCCGCAGCCGCTCAAGACCCCGAGCGGAAAGGTCGAGTTGCTGCCGCGGCCCATCGCCGACGACCTGCCCCGGCTGCGGCAGGCGCTGCGCGCGCGCCAGGACGGGCTCGTCCTCGTCGGGCGCCGGCTCCTGCGGTCCAACAACAGCTGGCTGCACAACGTGCCCGCCCTCACCGGCGGCACGAACCGCTGCACGCTGCACCTCCACCCCGACGACGCCGAACGCCTCGGGATCGCCGACGGGGACGCCGTACGGATCAAGGGCGCCGGGGGAGAGGTCACCGCTCCGGCCGAGGTCACCGACGGCATCCGGCGCGGTGTCGTCAGCCTCCCGCACGGCTGGGGACACGACCGTCCCGGTACCCGCATGAGCCACGCCGCGCTCGACCCGGGCGTCAACGTGAACCAGCTCCTCGACGGCTCCCAGCTCGACCCGCTGTCGGGCAACGCGGTCCTCAACGGCCTACCCGTGGACATCGCACGAGCAGGCACAACGCTGTGACCTGGAGTTTTGCGCTTATTGCTCGCATGTCAACGTCTTGTTAACGCTTGTCGACGGGACCTAACGTCGCTCCAACCGCCGGCCCTGGTGGCTGTTCAAGGGCGAACGTTAGGTATCCACTTATGCTCACCATCCTCGGCTTCGCCATGATCGCGACCTTCCTGGTCCTGATCATGATGAAGAAGATGTCGCCGATCGCGGCACTCGTACTGATCCCCGCGCTCTTCTGCGTCTTCGTCGGAAAGGGTGCCAAGCTCGGCGACTACGTCATCGAGGGGGTGGGCCAGCTCGCGCCCACCGCCGCGATGCTGATGTTCGCCATCGTCTACTTCGGCCTCATGATCGACGTCGGCCTCTTCGACCCGATCGTCCGGGGGATCCTGAAGTTCTGCAAGGCCGACCCGCTGCGCATCGTCGTCGGAACGGCCGTGCTCGCCGCGATCGTGTCGCTCGACGGTGACGGTTCGACCACCTTCATGATCACGGTCTCGGCGATGTACCCGCTGTACAAGCGCCTGAAGATGAGCCTGGTCGTGATGACCGGTGTCGCCGCCACCGCCAACGGCGTGATGAACACGCTGCCCTGGGGCGGCCCGACGGCCCGCGCCGCCACCGCGCTCAAGCTCGACGCCGCCGACATCTTCGTCCCGATGATCCCGGCGCTCCTCGTCGGCCTGCTCTTCGTCTTCGTCCTGTCGTACTTCCTGGGGCTGCGCGAGCGCAAGCGCCTCGGTGTGCTGAGCCTGGACGACGTCCTGGAGCAGGAGAAGATCGTCAAGGACGGCGAGGGCGAGAAGCAGGAGACGGCCGAGACGGTACTCGTCGGCGCGGGTGTCTCCGGCGGCAAGGACGGCGACAAGGGCCGGAAGACCACCGGTGGCGCGGGTTCCGGCACCGACGCGGACGCCGACTCCGCCGAGGACTCGGCCGACGACCACGAGGACGTCCGGCTGCAGGGCCTGGACCCCAACCGCCCGACGCTGCGCCCGAAGCTGTACTGGTTCAACGCGCTGCTCACGGTGGCCCTGCTCACCGCGATGATCATGGAGTGGCTGCCGATCCCGGTGCTGTTCATCCTCGGAGCCGCGCTCGCGCTGACCGTCAACTTCCCGCGCATCGCGGACCAGAAGGCCCGGCTCGCCGCCCACGCCGACAACGTCCTCAACGTCTCCGGCATGGTCTTCGCCGCCGCCGTCTTCACCGGCGTCCTGCAGGGCACCGGCATGGTCGACTCCATGGCCAAGTGGATCGTCGACAGCATCCCGGGCGGCATGGGCCCGCACATGGCGCTCGTCACCGGCTTCCTGAGCCTGCCGCTCACGTACTTCATGTCCAACGACGGCTTCTACTTCGGTGTCCTGCCGGTGCTCGCCGAGGCCGGCGCCGCGCACGGGGTGTCGCCGCTGGAGATCGCCCGCGCCTCGCTCGTCGGCCAGCCCCTGCACATGTCCAGCCCGCTGGTCCCGGCCGTGTACGTGCTCGTCGGCATGGCCAGGGTCGAGTTCGGCGACCACACGAGGTTCGTGGTCAAGTGGGCCGCGATCACCTCACTGATCATCCTCGGCGCGGGCATCGTGTTCGGCATCATCTGAGCCCCGTGGGGCAGTTGAGACAGAGAGAACTCCTGAGGAGGACCGTGTCGTGAGGTCCGGTGGGAACCGCGGCTGGCTGATCCGCCTTGTCGTCGCCTTCAGCTTCGCGCAGGGGGCGGTGTCGATGGCCCGGCCCGCCGTGTCCTACCGGGCCCTCGCGCTGGGCGCCGACGAGCGCGCGGTCGGCGTGATCGCGGGGGTCTACGCCCTGCTCCCGTTGTTCGCCGCCGTACCGCTGGGCCGCCGCACCGACCACGGGCGGTGTGCGCCGCTGCTGCCCGCCGGCGTCGTCCTCATCTCCGGTGGCTGTGTGTTCAGCGGCCTCGCCGACTCGCTGCTCGCGATGGCCGCCTGGAGCGGGGTGATGGGCCTCGGGCACCTGTCCTTCGTCATCGGCGCCCAGTCGATCGTCGCCCGGCAGTCCGCGCCGCAGGAACAGGACCGCAACTTCGGCCACTTCACCATCGGCGCCTCCCTCGGCCAGCTGGCCGGGCCGATCGCCGCCGGCGCCCTGATCGGCGGCCCGGACAGGGCGGGCACGAGCGCGCTCGCCCTGCTCGTGGCGGGCGGGGGAGCCGCGGTGGCGTGCACCTCGCTGTGGCGCATCGAGCACCGTAGGGCCCCCAAGTCCCGTACGAGACAGGGCGACCGGGTTCCCGTCCACCGCATCCTGCGCACCCGGGGCGTGCCCGCGGGCATCCTCATCAGCCTTTCCGTGCTGTCCGCGACCGACGTCCTCACCGCGTACCTGCCGGTGGTCGGCGAGGAGCGCGGTATCGCGCCGTCCGTGATCGGCCTGCTGCTCAGCCTGCGCGCGGCGGCCACCATCGCCTGCCGGCTCGTGATGACGCCCATGCTGCGACTGCTCGGCAGGACCACGCTGCTCACCGTGACCTGCCTCGTGGGCGCCCTGCTGTGCGCCGGGATCGCGCTGCCCGTGCCGGTGTGGGCGCTCGCCGCGATGCTCGCCGCCCTCGGGTTCTGCCTCGGCGTCGGCCAGCCGCTGTCCATGACGACGGTCGTGCAGGCCGCCCCGGACGGCGCCCGCTCCACCGCCCTCGCGCTGCGGCTGACCGGCAACCGGCTCGGTCAGGTCGCCGCCCCCGGCGCCGCGGGTCTGGTCGCCGGTGTCGCCGGGGTCGCCGCGCCGTTCGTGATGCTGGGTGCGCTGTTGCTGCTGTCCTCGGGGATAGCCTTGCGCTCCCCCGCGAGGCCCGGGAACGGGCCGGACGGGGACACAGCCGGCAGTGCCCGGGAGCGCGGGGCGTCCCTGGGCCGGAAGAGCGAAATCTGACGGGCAGTGAAGCGCGGCGCCGACACCGGGCGTCGCGGGTGTGACAAAGAGTCAGTCGGAAGCCCGATTTATGTGACTATCGCCTGACTCTCGGAGGTCTCGCATGCCCACCTCGTCGTCCCTCACACGCCGCGCGGGCGCACGCCCGGGTGTCGCGGCCCTCGCGGCGCTCACCGTGGCGGGAACCGCGTTCTTCGTCGCGCCGACCGCCGCCGCGGCTCCCGGCGACCGCGGCGACATCAAGATCCGCATGACGGAAACCGACGCCCTCCCCCAGGCCGGCCGGCCGAAGGTCTGCGAGTTCTACCTGGAGGCCGTCAACTTCGATTCGGCCCAGGGTCTGTCGTGGGCCATCGAACGGCAGCCGGCGAAGCCAGGCACCGCCCAGCTCTCGGGCCGCGTCCTGCTCACCGACGGTGCGGGGCGGACGGACGACAACCTGGCGCTTCCCGAGGCGCAGTACAAGATCACCTGGCGGGTGGACGGCGGCACGGGCGCCGGGAAGCAGAAGGCCTTCAAGGTCGACTGCACCCGCGAGGCGCCGGCCAGCGCCCACGCGCCGGGCGGCGCCCCCGAGGCGGCCCCCAACGACGGGCCGAACGGTGAGCGGCACGCCGCGCGGGGCGGTGTGCCGAACGCCGTACCCGGCAACGAGGCGGCCGCCGAGCCCCACAGCGGCCCGAACGCCGCGCCCGGGACGGACGCCGAGACCGGCAGCGGCGTCAATGCCGCGCCCGGGACGGCGGCCGCGCCCGAGGCGGAGCGCAACGCCGCGCGTGAGGCCGAGCGCAACGCCGCGTCCGAGGCGGAGCGCAACGCCGCGCCCGAGGCGGAGCGCAACGCCGAGCGCAACGCCGCGTCCGAGGCCGAGCGGAACAGCGCGTCGAAGCCCGAAGCCGCCGGTGAGGCGAACGGCGAACGCAGGAGCGAGGTGAACACCGAGCCGAACGGCGCTCCCCCGGCGGGCGGCGGCGGTCTCGCCCAGGAGCAGGAGTTCGCGCCGGTCGCGGCCGCGGCGGCCGCGGGCCTCGTCGCGGTCGCCGGAGCCGCGTACTTCGGGCTGCGCCGCCGTCGCTCCGATGGCGCGGCGTAGGGGCACTCCGAGGCCCTGGTACCGGACGCGCGCCTACCGCCTGACGCGGACGATCGTGGTGACCGTCTCGCTGGTGGTGGGCGGCGTCCGGTGGGCTCAGGACGAGCCCGCCGACCCCGCCGGGGCCCGGACCGACGCGCGCGGTGTCGGGGCATCGCGCGCGCCGGAGCCCCGGCGGACGCACTCCGAGCTGAGCACCCAGCCGCTTCCGCGGTCGCGCGCGACGCTCATCACCATCCCCTACCTCGGCATCGAGGCCCCCCTGGTCGCCCTCGGCCTCGACCGCCGGGGCAGGCTGACGGCGCCACCGGTGGACGATCCGAAGGCGGCCGGCTGGTACGAGGGCGGCCCCGCGCCCGGTGGATCCGGCACGGTCGTGGTCGTCGGCCACCGCGACACGAAGACGGGACCCGCCGTCTTCGCCGCACTCCACAAGCTCCCGACCGGCCGCCTCGTGGGCGTCCGGCGCGCGGACGGACTCACCGCCGTCTACACCGTGTACGCCACGCGGACCTACGAGAAGGCGCACTTCCCCGACCGGGAGGTCTACGGGCCCCGGTACCGCCCGGAGCTGCGCCTGATCACGTGCGGCGGCCGGTACGACCGGAGGACCGGCTACGCGAGCAACATCGTGGTCTTCGCCCACCTCACGTCCACGAAGGGGCCGACGGGCTCCACCTGAGCGAGGGAGACCCGCGGCGACCGCGCGAGGCTCTCGCGCGGGAGTCCGTGGCCCTCAGGCCGACGACCGGAAGCGGGTCGACTTCTGGTCCTCACGGGTGTGGGATCCTCCGGGGACCCTGGTGACGGAAAACTAACGTCGCTAGTTTAGGGTCCGAGGACGAGGACCGGCCTGGAGGAACGCGATGAAGGCACACGACGGCATGTACATCGACGGCGCCTGGCGCCCCGCCGTCGGTACGGACACGATCGCGGTCGTGAACCCGGCCGACGAGCGGGAGATCGGCCAGGTCCCCGCGGGCACGGCCGAGGACGTCGACGCCGCCGTACGCGCCGCGCGCGCCGCCCTCCCGCGCTGGGCCGCCACCCCGCCCGCCGAGCGGGGCGCCCTGATCGGCGCCCTCCGGGACGTCCTCGCCGCGCGCCAGGACGAGATAGCCGAGACCGTCACGGCCGAGCTGGGGTCCCCGCCGCCGTTCGCGCAGAGGGTGCAGGCGGGGCTGCCGATCACGGTCGCCGGCTCGTACGCCGAACTCGCCGCCACGTACGCCTTCGAGGAGAAGGTCGGGAACTCGACCGTCCATCACGAGCCCGTCGGTGTCGTCGGCGCCATCACGCCCTGGAACTACCCGCTCCACCAGATCGTCGCCAAGGTCGCCCCGGCTCTGGCCGCGGGCTGCACGGTCGTGCTGAAGCCGGCCGAGGACACCCCGCTGACCGCCCAGCTCTTCGCGGAGGCGGTGGACGAGGCGGGCATCCCGGCCGGCGTCTTCAACCTCGTCACCGGGCTCGGCCCGGTCGCCGGCCAGGCGCTCGCCGAGCACGAGGGAGTGGACCTGGTGTCCTTCACGGGCTCCACGGCGGTCGGCCGGCGGATCGCCGCGACCGCCGGAGCGGCGATCAAGAAGGTGGCGCTGGAACTCGGCGGCAAGTCCGCCAACGTCATCCTGCCGAGCGCCGACCTCGACCGCGCCGTGGCCACCGGCGTGGCCAACGTCATGTCCAACTCCGGCCAGACGTGCAGCGCCTGGACCCGCATGCTCGTCCACACCTCGCAGTACGAGCGGGCGGTCGAGCTGGCCGCCGAGGCCGCCGGGAAGTACGGCGACCGCATCGGACCGCTGGTCAGCGCCAAGCAGCGGGAACGGGTGCGCGGGTACATCGAGAAGGGCGTCGCGGAGGGCGCGCGGCTGGTCGCGGGCGGCGCGGAATCCCCGCGGGAACAGGGCTACTTCGTCAGCCCCACCGTCTTCGCGGACGTGACGCCCGAGATGACCATCGCGCAGGAGGAGATCTTCGGCCCGGTGCTCTCGATCCTCCGCTACGAGGACGAGGACGACGCCGTACGGATCGCCAACGGCACGGCGTACGGGCTCGCGGGCGCCGTATGGGCGGGCGAGGAGGCGGAGGCCGTGGCCCTCGCGCGCCGGCTCGACACCGGCCAGGTGGACATCAACGGCGGCCGCTTCAACCCCCTCGCCCCCTTCGGCGGATACAAGCAGTCGGGCGTGGGGCGCGAACTCGGCGCGCACGGGCTGGCCGAGTACCTCCAGACCAAGTCCCTCCAGTTCTGAGCGCGGGGAGCCGTACGCCGTGAACGCCGTGAACGCCGTGAACGCCGTGAACGCCGTGAACACCGCGAACGCCGTGAACACCGCGAATGCCGTGGCCGGTACCGTCGTCCGGGCCGCCGTCCTTCCCGCCGTCGGGGCTCCGCTGGAGATCACCCGGATCGAACTGCCGCCGCCCGGCCCCGGGCAGGTACGGGTCCGGCTGGCCGCCGCCGGGGTCTGTCACTCCGACCTGTCCCTCTCCGACGGCACCATGCGGGTGCCGGTGCCCGCCGTGCTCGGCCACGAGGGCGCGGGCACGGTCGTGGCCGTCGGTTCCGACGTCACCCATGTCGCGGTCGGCGACGGGGTCGTCCTCAACTGGGCGCCTTCCTGCGGCAGTTGCCACGCCTGCGGGCTTGGCGAGGTGTGGCTGTGCGCGAACGCGCTGACCGGTGCCGGGGACGTGTACGCGAGGCGGGTGCCCGATGGGGCCGACCTCCATCCCGGCCTGAACGTGGCCGCGTTCGCGGAGGAGACGGTGGTCTCCGCCGGCTGTGTCCTCCCCGTACCGGACGGTGTCCCGCTCACCGACGCGGCCCTGCTCGGCTGCGCCGTGCTCACCGGGTACGGGGCCGTCCACCACTCGGCGAAGGTGAGGCCGGGCGAGACCGTGGCGGTGTTCGGCGCCGGGGGCGTCGGGCTGGCCACGCTCCAGTCGGCGCGGATCGCGGGTGCCGAGCGGCTGATCGCCGTGGACGTCTCCCCGGCCAAGGAGGAACTGGCCCGGTCGGCGGGCGCGACGGACTTCGTCCTCGCGTCCGAGAACACGGCGCGTGAGATCCGCGCGCTCACCGGCAGGCAGGGAGTGGACGTGGCCGTGGAGTGTGTCGGCCGTGCGGCCACCATCCGTGCGGCCTGGGACTCCACGCGGCGCGGTGGCCGCACCACGGTCGTCGGTATCGGCGGCAACGACCAGCAGGTCACCTTCAACGCCCTGGAGATCTTCCACTGGGGCCGCACCCTTTCGGGCTGCGTGTACGGCAACTCCAACCCGGCGCGGGACCTGCCGGTCCTGGCCGAGCTCGTGCGCGCGGGTGAACTGGACCTGGGGGCGCTGGTCACGGAACGGATCGGGCTGGACGGGGTCGCGGGGGCGTTCGAGAACATGGTGGCGGGGAAGGGCGGGCGGGCGTTGGTGGTGTTCTAGCCCGGGGGCGCGGCCCAGGTGTTTCCCCGCCCCCGCCGCGGGCCGCCGGTCCCACCGGCTCGCCGCGGCGGGAATCAGGTCCGTTCCGGCTCCGGCCGCGACGCCGGGAGTTTCTCCGGGGTCGCGGCTCCACGCGTCGTACGGGCGCGGGACCTGGAGACGGCCACCCCGGCCAGACACAGCACACCACCCGCCAGGGTGAGCAGCCCCGGCACCTCGTCCAGTGCCAGCCACGACATCAGCACCACCAGCGCGGGCACCGCGTACGTGGTCGCGCCCATCCGGCTGGCGGTCGTACGGGCCAGGGCGTACGCCCACGTCGTGAAGGCCAGCGCGGTCGGGAACACACCCAGGTAGACCATGTTGAGAGTCGCGGAGAGCGGCGCGTCGCCCGCTTCCGTCACCAGCTGCCCCGCGAACGGCAGGCACACCACCGCACCGACGAGGCAGCCGAACGTCGTCACCTGCAGCGCGCTCGCCCGCCCGAGCGCCGGCTTCTGCGCGACGACGCCACCCGCGTACCCGACGGCCGCCAGCAGGCACAGAACGACGCCCAGGACCGATGATCCGCCCCCACCGGACATCGACAGTCCCACGGTGACCGCGCCCGCGAACGACACCGCCATGCCCGCGAGCAGCCGAGGCGGCATCCGGTCGCCCAGCAGGCGGGAACCGAGCAGGGCGATGAGAATCGGGCCGATGTTGACGACCAGGGCCGCCGTGCCGGCGTCGACCTGTTGCTCGCCCCAGTTGAGAGCCACCATGTAGAAGCCGAACCACAACAGCCCGGATATCAGGATCCCCGGCCACGCGGCGCGCGGCGGCCACCCCTCCCTGCGCACCAGGCAGATGATCCCGAGCGCCACCGCCCCCGCCAGCAGCCGCCCGAGTGCCAGCGCGCCCGGCGAGTACGCGGTGCCGGCACTGCGGATCGACACGAACGCGGACGCCCATAACACGACGGTGACCGTGGCGGCGGCCGCGGCGAGCAGTTCGGAACGGCGGGTGGACGAGGTGGCCGGGGCGGCACGGTCGGCGGACGCGGTGGTCATCATGCTCCTGAGGCTAGGCGGGGCAGGGGAGTCGGGGCTCGCGGATTTCGGACGGGGCGGTGCGGGGCGGCGCCGCGGCGAGGGCGAGTGGGGTGGGAGAAGAGCAGGCCAAGTCAGGGTGGCCGGAGCCGGTAGGGGCAGCCGGGAGCTGTTCGGCGCGGTTCAGCGAAACGATCCCGGCTCGATGCCCAGCAGCTCCGCGAAGGCCCGCTCGCCCTCCGGGGTGACCTTCACCGCCCGCTGGGAGCCGACGCGTACGCACCAAGCGGTGGTCAGCGCGTGGCGGCACAGGGCGGCGCCCGCGACGCCCGCGAGGTGGGGGCGGCGTTCGGTCCAGTCGAGGCAGGCGCGCGCGAGGGGGCGGCGGCCCGTACGCACCAGGTCGATGCCTGCGTCGGCGAACCACGCCAGGCCGGTGTCCGTGAGGGCGAAACCGGTGTCCTGGCGGAGGAGTCCGTGGTGGGTCAGGGCGTCGGTGACGGTGATGCCGAGGCGGCCGGCGAGGTGGTCGTAGCAGGTGCGGCCGCGGGCCATCGCGGACCGGGTGGTGGCGGCGCGGAGGGTGCCGGGGCGCTGGGCGGGGGAGAGGGGGCGGGTGTGGGAGGCGAGGTCCTCCACGAGTTGGGCGATGCGGGGACCGGCCAGCCGGACGTATCGGTGCCGGCCCTGGCGCTCTTCGGCGAGCAGGCCGCCGGCCACGAGCTTGCCGAGATGCTCGCTGGTGGTGGAGGGGGCGACGTCCGCGTGCCGGGCGAGTTCACCGGCGGTCCAGGCGCGGCCGTCCAACAGGGCGAGGAGGCACGCGGCGCGCGTCTCGTCGGCGATCAGCCCGGCGAACGCGGCCAGTTCGGCGGCGCCGCTGCCGCGGGATCGCGGGTGATCGGAGCTCCTGCGGGTCATGTCCACCAGCATGCGTCACGGACGTTTCGGTGGCGGCCGAAGTGTGCGATACGGGGTGGCGGGTGCCTCCGGTGGTTGAGGGGTGGTTGCGGGGCGTCGTGGCTGGTCGCGCAGGAGCGCGGCGGACGACACCGAACGCTCACACCCCCGGAGGGAGCCGTTCGAACTGGGCGGTCAGGCCGTCCAGCAGCGCCGTCAGCCCCGTCTCGAAGGCCCGGTCGTCGATCTTTTCCTGCTGGTCGGCGAGCAGGTGGGCCTGGCCGAGGTGCGGATAGGCGGCCGGGTCGTACGCCGCCTCGTCGTCGACGAAACCGCCGGCGAACGACCCGAGGGCGGAGCCCATGACGAAGTAGCGCATGAGGGCGCCGATGGACGTGGCCTGGGCCGGAGGCCAGCCCGCCCTCACCATCGCGCCGAAGACCGCGTCGGCCAGCCGGAGTCCGGCCGGACGCCGGCCGGGGCCACGGGCGAGGACGGGGACGATGTTCGGGTGGTCGCGCAGAGCGGCCCGGTAGGAGACGGCCCAGTCGTGCAGGGCGGTGCGCCAGTCACGCCCGTCCTCGAACATCGACAGGTCGACCTGCGCGCTCACCGAGTCCGCCACGGCCTCCAGGATCTGGTCCTTGGTGCGGAAATGGTTGTAGAGCGAAGGGCCGCTCACGCCCAGCTCGGCGGCGAGCCGTCGGGTGGACACCGCCGCGAGGCCCTCCGCGTCCACCAGCGTCCGTGCCGTGGCGACGATCCGGTCGGTGCTCAGGAGGGGCTTGCGCGGTCTGGCCATGGCGCACATAGTAGGGCCGCGGGCATTAAACTAGCAGTGGTAATTAAAGGGCCGAGGCCCTTGTCCTGAACTCCTGAGGGGGCCTGTGGTGAACCTGGAGCTCGGTGAGGAGCACGTCGCGGTCCGGCAGCTCGCCAGGGACTTCGTGGCCCGCGAGATCGCTCCGTACGTCACCGAGTGGGACCGCGCCGAGGCCGTCGACCGCGGGATTGTGAAGCGGCTCGGCGAGGTCGGCTTCCTCGGGCTCACCGTCGACGAGGAGTACGGCGGCTCCGGCGGCGACCATCTCGCGTACTGCCTGGTCACCGAGGAGCTGGGGCGGGGGGACTCCTCCGTGCGCGGCATCGTCTCCGTCTCGCTCGGGCTCGTCGCCAAGACCGTCGCGCACTGGGGGAGCGAGGAGCAGAAGCGGCAGTGGCTGCCGGGGCTCACGTCGGGGGAGCGGCTGGGCTGCTTCGGGCTCACCGAGCCCGGTACGGGGTCCGACGCGGGCAGTCTGGCCACCCGGGCGGTGCGGGACGGCGACGACTACGTCATCAGCGGCTCCAAGATGTTCATCACCAACGGGACCTGGGCCGACGTGGTGCTGCTCTTCGCGCGGTCCACCGACGCCCCGGGGCACCGGGGCGTCTCCGCCTTCCTCGTGCCCGCGGACTCGCCCGGACTGACCCGCCGGACCGTTCACGGCAAGCTCGGTCTGCGGGGCCAGGCCACCGCCGAGCTGGTGCTCGACGGCGTACGGGTGCCCGCGAGCGCCATGCTGGGCCCCGAGGGCAAGGGGTTCACCGTGGCCATGTCCGCGCTGGCCAAGGGGCGGATGTCGGTGGCCGCGGGCTGTGTCGGCATCGCCCAGGCCGCGCTGGACGCCGCCGTGACGTACGCGACCGAGCGCGAGCAGTTCGGGAAGACCATCGCCCACCACCAGCTGGTACAGGAGCTGATCAGCGACATCGCCGTGGACGTCGACGCGGCGCGGCTGCTCGCCTGGCGCGTCGCCGACCTCGTCGACCGCGGGCTGCCCTTCGCCACCGAGTCCAGCAAGGCCAAGCTCTTCGCCTCCGAGGCCGCCGTACGCGCCGCCAACAACGCCCTGCAGGTCTTCGGCGGGTACGGCTACATCGACGAGTACCCGGTCGGCAAACTGCTGCGGGACGCGCGCGTGATGACCCTGTACGAGGGCACCAGCCAGATACAGAAGCTGGTCATCGGACGCGCGCTGACCGGGGTTTCGGCCTTCTGAGCGGAGCCCGCGCGTGCTCACCGTCTGAGTACGCGGGTGAGTATCCCGACGGATGTGGCGCCCGTCACGCTCGCCGATCCTTGTCCGCATGAGCGAGACACCCGTCAAGCAGCAGTCCACCGCCGCCTACTTCGGTCAGGCCGTCGCCTCCTTCGTCGTCGCCATGGTGGCCACGGCGATCGGCATCTTCCAGCTGGAGGCCGACGCCTGGGTGCGCGCCTTCCTCGGCATCGCCGTCCTGTACCTGGTCACGTCGGCCTTCACCCTGGCCAAGGTGATCCGGGACAAGCAGGAGGCCGGGCAGATCGTCAGCCGCGTCGACCAGGCGAGGCTGGAGAAGCTGCTCGCCGAGCACGACCCGCTCGCCAAGCTCTGACCGCCACTTCCTCAGCTCTGACCGCCCTTCCCCCGGCTCCGACCGCGTTTCGTACCGCCCTGAACGGGCACTCTAAGCGAGCGCTCACCTTCGGAGGTATGGTGTTGACCCTGCCATGGGAAGGGGCGAACGAGCGATGAGTACGGCGGAGGAGACGGCCGGCAGTGAGGCGCAGCCATGGGGTGAGGTCACCCCGGACGCGGCCCGGCGGCTGCTCGTCGCCGCGGTGGAGGCCTTCGCCGAGCGCGGATACCACGCGACGACGACCCGTGACATCGCGGGCCGCGCGGGCATGAGCCCGGCCGCGCTCTACATCCACTACAAGACCAAGGAAGAGCTGCTCCACCGGATCAGCCGCATCGGGCACGAGAAGGCGCTCGAGGTGCTGCGGACGGCCGCCGCGAGCGAGGGCGGCCCGGCCGAGCGGCTCGCCGAGGCCGTACGGTCCTTCGTGCGGTGGCACGCCGGGCAGCACACCGTCGCCAGGGTCGTGCAGTACGAGCTGGACGCCCTCGGTCCCGACGCACGAGCCGAGATCGTGGCCCTGCGGCGGCAGAACGACGCGGCCGTGCGCGGCATCATCGAGGACGGCGTCGCGGCGGGCGACTTCGACGTCCCCGACGTGAAGGGCACCACGATCGCCGTCCTGTCGCTGTGCATCGACGTCGCCCGCTGGTTCAACGTGAACGGCCCCAGGACACCCGACGAGGTCGGCGCGCTGTACGCCGACCTCGTGCTGCGGATGGTGGGAGCCAAGGGTGAGAGGGGTCAGAAGTAGTACCGGGACACCGACTCGGCCACGCACACCGGCTTGTCCCCGCCGTCGCGCTCGACCGTGACCGCGGCCGTGACCTGTACGCCACCGCCCGCCTCGGTGACCTCCTTCAGGACCGCCGTGGCGCGCAACCGTGAACCCACCGGCACGGGGGCCGGGAACCGCACCTTGTTCGTGCCGTAGTTGACACCCATCTTGATGTTGTCGACCTTCAGCACCTGCGGCACCAGCAGTGGCAGCAGCGACAGGGTGAGGTACCCGTGCGCGATGGTCGTCCCGAAGGGGCCCGCCGCGGCCTTCTCCGGATCCACATGGATCCACTGGTGGTCGCCCGTGGCGTCCGCGAACAGGTCGATCCGCTTCTGGTCGATCTCCAGCCAGTCGCTGTACCCCAGCTGCTCGCCGACCGCCGCCTTGAGCTCGTCGGCGGACGTGAACGTCCTCGGTTCTGCCATGCTTCGGCCTCCCGTATCCCGTGTGCCTGCGCCGCTCGCTGCGCCACTCGTTTCGGACATCACTCTAAGCAACTGCTTAGCATGGTCGGGGTCGGGACACCTGTCAACGGCCCGGCCGGGTGACTGGGTCGGTAGGCTCTGAGGGGTGCCTCAGATTCCGGAGAAGATCCACGAGTTGACCGTCGGCCAGCTGTCGGCCCGCAGCGGCGCCGCGGTATCCGCCCTGCACTTCTACGAGTCCAAGGGGCTGATCACCAGCCGCCGCACCTCCGGCAACCAGCGCCGCTACAGCCGTGACGCGCTGCGCCGGGTGGCTTTCGTCCGGGCCGCCCAGCGCGTCGGCATCCCGCTCGCCACCATCCGCGAGGCCCTCGCCGAACTGCCCGAGGAGCGCACCCCCACCCGCGAGGACTGGGCGCGCCTGTCCGAGGCCTGGCGGTCGGAGCTGGACGAGCGCATCAAGCAGCTCAACCGGCTCCGCGACCACCTCACCGACTGCATCGGCTGCGGCTGCCTGTCGCTGGAGAGCTGCGTCCTGTCCAACCCCGACGACGCCTTCGGAGAGCGGGCGAGCGGCTCCCGCCTCATGGTGGAGCACAAGACCCCCGGTGTACGGCGGCAGCCGCGTCGGAGGCCCGAGCCGCGGGAGGAGCCCGGGAACCGCTGCTGAGCGGCCCCGGGCTTCCCGGCCCCACGAGTCCCCCGACCCCGTGGGGAGTCACTGGTACGCGGTCCCGCCCTCGCGCACAACTGTCCATGGGGGAAAGGAATGGAGCGAGCGGATTTGCGGCTGGTAGGGTCGCGCTCTTCGGCCGGCGGTGACCCGCCCGGCACGGAGTCCTGACGGGACCGACGCCCATGCGCTCACCCGGCCTCGACGCCGCGCTCGCGGCGATCGACACGGTCTTCGACGGCTTCGCCAGTCCCACCGAGACGGGCTGCGGCTGCTGCTTCCCGTCCGGCGAGACCGAGTACCTGCGCGCTCCCGACCGCCGTGTGCCGCTCGACGTCCTGAACGGCTTCGTCTTCAAGGCCGCCGACCACTTCGACGACCACGCCGCCGTGATGCGGCGGCTCCTGCCGCAGTGTGCGCGGGCCATGGCGGACGGCACGTTGAACCGGATCGGGGACGGCTACCACGGCCTGATCCGCACCGACTGGCGGTCCTGGCCCGCCGAGCAGGCCCACGCCGTCGAGGCCTTCCTGCACGCCTGGTGGCAGGACGCCCTGACGCAGCGGGAGCCGCCGTACCGGATCGAGGAGATCTTCGACACCTGCGTCACGATCAGCCGGTCGGTGAAGCCGTGGCTCGACAACTGGCCTCGGACACCGGTCGCGGATGCCCACCTCGTGCGGTGTGCCGACGACTGGCTCTACAACCTGATCGGTGACGCCACCCCATTCGGCTGGTGGCTCGGGGAGGGCGAGGACGCGGCGGCCGCCGAACTGGGGGACTGGCTCGTCCGGCACGGCTCCGGACGGCTGCGTGCCCTGGGGGCGGCCGACCTCGCCACTCACGCCGAACTCCTCGCCCTGCCCTACGAGGAGCGCTGGGACCGCCCGTACTGAGCCAGCCCCTCCGCCACCAGCTGAGCGTTCGACCGCGCCCTTTCCCCGTCCGGCAGGACGAGCGTGTCCTCCAGGCCTGTCCGGGTGGCGAGGCCGAGCCGACCCGCCAGGCGCAGCACCGGCCAGGCACCGTCCTCCTCGCCGTGCAGCAGGACGGGACGGCCGTGGGCGGCGCCGAGTTCGGTGAGGAGTGCGTGGGCCGACTGCTCCGCCGTGTGCGCCGAGGGGTCCGTGACCTCGGCGAGGACGCGCAGGACCCGAGGGCCCAGGGGGGACGCGGCGAACCGCGCGGCTCCGTCCGTGCCGGACCAGATGCCGGCCTCCACGCCTATGCCGCGCTCCATGAGCGCCGCCGCGACCTCCTCCGCGCCCGGTTCGTGCCAGTTGACGGAGGCGTGGTCGGGTAGGACGGTCCAGGAGAGCACGCGCTTCACCCGGGCCGCCGGGTCGGGCTCGGCCCAGGCGCCCGTGGTCACCCCGATCGGCACACGCACTCTCGACCGTATCTCCACAACCGTCGCCGCAACCGCTTGCTCCGCCAATGTGTCATGCCCACAAGGGGACTTGGGGTGGACGTGCACGTCGGACGCCCCGACCGCCACGGCCTCGGCCGCGGAGTCGGCCATCGACCCCGGGGACAGAGGCACCACCGCACCATCGCCCGATCCCCGGGCGCCGTTCAGGCAGACCTGCAGCATGCCCCCGATGGTGCCAGGCGCCACTGACAACGCACCGAGGTCCGAGGAGGCCCCGGAGTAGAACAGGAGTACCGATGAGCGTCGTCGTCAGCTCGTTGAAGTGGGATGCCGCGCGGTCGGGGGCACAGAAGATCACGTACGACAAGGACGGCTACCACCTCGTGCGCTTCCCGTACGAGGACGAGGGCGAGTCGTACGACCCCTGGAAGATGCACGACCCGGCGCACGGTGGCGACGAGCCCTCGGCGTACCCGGATGAGCGCTCCGGGTTGATCTGGCCCAGCCATGACGGCTGGGGCGTGCTCTCCGCGATGGTGTTCTGGGCGGCGGACCCCCGCGCCGTCGAGTACCGGGCACGGTTCGTCCGCGACCCGCTGAACTCGGCCAAGGACGGGTACGACTCGACGGCCACCAGCGACAGCACGATCACCCGGGGCGGCCAGTACCGCACCTACCTGTGGCAGATGTTCGTGCGCAAGGGGACACCCCTCGGTCTGAAGGTGTCGGCGCGCGGACTGAGAGACGCGAGGATCAGGACAGCGATCACGCTCGCCGAGTTCAAGCTCGCGATCCACACCGACGTCGCGACCCCGTGACCGGTCGAGGGGCAAGGGCCGCGCGCTCATCACGCGAGGGTGCGGCATCCCCGGGCGCACCCCGCCGCGCACGGTCGCACCAGGGCGCCTGAAGGCGCCCCAGCCGGTGTCGAGAGACCGACCGTGCTCACCCCCTGCGGGCCTGCGTGCTCCCTCAGGCAGCAGGGGTCCCCCATGCCTCTCGACACCCGTGCGCCCGCTCGGCTACGCCGATACGAGCAGCCGCGCCCGTGTGCGCCTGGCGTGCGCCAGGGCCTCGCGTGTCAGCACGGGCCGCGGCACCACGATCCCGCACTCCGTGCAGACCGGGCCCGACGACGGTTCATGGGCCAGGTCGTACTTCCACGTGAGGTGCTCGCCCTCGCACACCGGACACACCGAGCCCGGTTCGCGCTCCAGTGCGGCGATGAGCCGGCGCAGCACCTCGGCCAGTGGTTCATGGGGGTGGACATGTGGATCGTCGCACCAGGCCACGCCGAATCCACCCCAGGTCAGCCGGTGCCAGTCGTCCACGCTGCCCGGCCTGCGCAGCCCGTCGTGCTTCTCCTTCTTGCGGCGCCGCGCGAACTCCCCCTCGTAGGCGAGCCAGACGGAGCGGGCCTCCTCCAGCTCGTCCAGTGCGGCCACGAGCCGCGCTGGATCCGGGGAACGGTCCTCGGGACCGAACCCGGCCCGGGAGCACAAATGGTCCCAGGTCGCCCGATGTCCGTACGGAGCGAACCTCTCAAGGCACTTGCGCAGCGAATAACGCCGCAGTGCCAAGTCGCACCTCGGATCGCGCACCTGTCTCGCCAGACTCCTGAAGCCGGCCATCGCCCTGCACCTCCGTCACACCTGCACCTGCACTTCGGTCACTTCGGCGTCGTCCGTTCGGACGTCGCCGAATAGACGTATCGACACGCGATTCGGCTCCATCCGATTTCGGATGGCCCCCCATAAGCCATCCGCCGAGCGGTTCTCGGCCCGTTTCTGCCCTGCCGTCGGCCCGTGTCGGGCGGCCGGCGGCCGTGGCGATGAGAAAAAGTTGACGCTTGCTCATCTTCAAACTCGGGGATACCGGCGGTAACCTCTGGCCCCACCCCCCGTCAGGAGGAGTTGCCATGCCCTGGCGTATCCCACGCACCACGCTCGACGCAGTGAGAACTCCCGGCAGATTCACGGAGTTCCTCAAGGGCGCATCCATATGCATCCTCATTGCCGGTCTTTTGTCGCCGCTTTCCCCGGCGGCCGCCGCGGAAACGGCCGCCGTCGACGCGGCGGCCGCCGCCAACGACTACTGCGGCGGCCAGTGCTCCGACATCCTTCCTCCCGGTCAGAACGGCAACGCCACCCTCGCCCAGATCCTCCTCAACCAGGCCTTCGGCACCCAGCCCGAGAACGCCTCCAATCAGCTGGGGCCGTACGCCAACCTGGCCACCGGCTACTCCTCGCTGACGAACGACAAGATCAACACCTTCTTCAACGACGCCTCCTTCGGGGTCCCCTCCGACCAGGTCGCCTCCACACTCAGGCCCGCCGGCCGCACGGACGTCACGATCGTCCGCGACAAGAAGACGGGTGTGCCGCACATCACCGGTACCACGCGATACGGCACGGAGTTCGGAGCGGGCTATGCGGCCGCCCAGGACCGGCTGTGGCTGATGGATGTCTTCCGCCACGTCGGCCGCGGCCAGCTGACCCCGTTCGCCGGCGGCGACCCCTCCAACCAGGGCCTGGAGCAGGAGTTCTGGCGCCACGCGCCCTACACCGAGGCCGATCTCCAGGCCCAGATCGACAACGCGGTCGCGACGAACGGCGAGCGCGGCAAGCTGGCCCTCGCCGACGCGAACGCCTACCTCGACGGAATCAACGCCTACATCGCAGCCTCCGACAGTGGCCGTTACTTCCCCGGTGAGTACGTACTGACCGGGCACAAGGACTCAGTCACCAACGCCGGCACCATCGAGAAGTTCAAACTCACCGACCTCGTCGCGCTGGGCTCCGTCATCGGTGCCCTCTTCGGCTCCGGGGGCGGCGGCGAGGTCAACAACGCGATCTCCCTGCTCGCCGCACAGGAGAAGTACGGCGTCGCCGAGGGCACCAGGGTCTGGGAGTCCTTCCGCGAGCGCAACGACCCGGAGGCCGTGCTCACCGTCCACGACGGCAGCTTCCCCTACGCGACCAAGCCCGACGACCCGCAGGGCACCGCCCTGCCCGACGCCGGCTCGGTGACCGAGGAGCCGCTCGTCTACGACCGCACCGGCAGCGCGGCCGCCTCCAGCGCCACCAGCGCCTCGGCCACGGCCGCCCAGAACGCCCTCACCTCGGCCAAGCGCGGCATGTCCAACGCCCTAGTGGTGAGCGGCGAGCACACCGCGAGCGGAAACCCGATCGCGGTGTTCGGCCCCCAGACCGGCTACTTCGCCCCGCAGCTGCTCCTGCTGCAGGAGATCCAGGGCCCGGGCATCAGCGCCCGCGGCGCCTCCTTCGCCGGCCTGAGCATGTACGTGGAGCTCGGCCGCGGTCAGGACTACTCATGGAGCGCCACGACCTCCGGCCAGGACATCATCGACACGTACGCCGTCGAACTGTGCCAGGACGACCACCACTACCTGTACCGCGGCACCTGCACCGCCATGGAGAAGGTCGAGAAGACCAACTCCTGGAAGCCGACCACGGCCGACGACACCCCGGCGGGCTCCTACCGGATGCAGGTCTGGCGCACCAAGTACGGCCCGGTCACGCACCGCGCGACGGTCGGCGGCAAGAAGGTCGCCTACACCACCCTGCGCTCCTCCTACCTGCACGAGGCCGACTCGATCATCGGCTTCCAGATGCTGAACGACCCCGACTACGTCAAGGGCCCGCAGGACTTCCAGAAGGCCACGCAGCACATCAACTACACCTTCAACTGGTTCTACGCCGACTCCCGGCACACCGCGTACTACAACAGCGGCGACAACCCGGTGCGCGCCAGCGGGGTGGACGCCGAGTTCCCGGTGTGGGCGCGGCAGGCGTACGAGTGGCAGGGCTGGGACCCGTCGACGAACACCGCCGACTACACGCCCCCGTCCGCCCACCCGAACTCCATCGACCAGGACTACTACATCTCCTGGAACAACAAGCAGGCCAAGGACTACACCACCGCCCCCTGGGGCAACGGCTCCGTCCACCGCGGCAACCTGCTCGACGACCGCGTCAAGAAGCTCGTGGCGGCGGGCGGTGTGACCAGGGCCCAGCTCGTGAAGGCGATGGCGGACGCGGGGCTCGCCGACCTGCGTGCCGAGGACGTCCTGCCGAAGCTGCTGAGGGTGATCAACTCCTCGACGGTCACGGACTCCGCGGCCAAGGCGGCGGTCGACAAGCTGCAGGCGTGGGTGTCGGCGGGAGCCAGGCGCACCGAGACCTCGGCCGGTTCGAAGACGTACGCCAACGCCGAGGCGATCCGCATCCTCGACGCCTGGTGGCCCCTGCTGGTCAAGGCCGAGTTCGAACCGGGCCTCGGCAGCGGCCTGTACGCCGCCATGAACGACAACCTGCCCATCGACGAGTCCCCCTCGGCCGCCCACGGGCCCACCGGCTCACACGCGGGCAGCTCCTTCCAGTACGGCTGGTGGTCCTACGTCGACAAGGACATCCGGGCCGTGCTCGGTGAGTCGGTGCAGGGCGGCCTCGCGCGGAAGTACTGCGGCGGCGGCACCCTCGGTGGCTGCCGGAACGTCCTGATCAGCACGCTGAAGGAGGCGGCGGGGAAGACCGCGGCCCAGGTCTACCCGGGCGACGACAACTGCTCGGCCGGTGATCAGTGGTGCGCCGACTCGATCATCCAGCGCACCCTCGGCGGCATCAAGCACAACAAGATCAGCTGGCAGAACCGGCCGACCTTCCAGCAGGTGGTCGAGTTCACGTCGCACCGGTAGGCGCGAGAGCGCGGTGCGCGGCGGCGGGTCAGGCGATACGGCCCGCCGCCAGCACCATGCGTGCCAGCTCCTCGTGGCAGATGTCGCTGTGGGCACCTGACGGCGGACCGCCGCGCCTCACCACGGCCGCCGCGTCGATGTTCACGCAACCGGACGTGGGCAGTCGCGCCTTGAGCGCGTCGGCCAGCAGGTACGAGCGGGTGCCCTTCACGGCCTGCACGCCGTCGTAGCCCAGCGCGCCCCACTTGGTGCCCAGGACACTGCCGATGCCGAAGCCCGCGACCGAGCGGGAGTCGCCCGCCATGCGGGAGGCCAGCGGGTAGATCGTGCCGAGCGCCGAGTCGTGACGGGAGTGGCAGCACACCAGCGGGCCGTCGACGCGCTTCTGCAGGCCGTTCAGGGCCCCGCTCGCCTGTGTGTCGTGGGGGAGGCGGGGCGCGAACGCGTAGTGCGAGAAGGCGGCCTGGAGCAGCGTCACCGACTTCACCGTGCGCACGTCCTCGGGCAGCCCGCGCAGCGCGAACGACACCAGCCGCCCCCCGAAACTGTGCCCCACGAGGTGCACCCGCACGTCGGGCTCCGTCTCCGCGAGCTGCCCGACGACCCTCCCGAGCCCGCGCTCGCCCACCGTGCCGGCACGCCGCTTCATCGCGAAGTACGTGGCGTGGCGCAGCAGTTCCTTGCCGCCGTCCCACAACCGCGGCCGCGTCGGGACGGCCTGGGCACCCGCCGCCGACTCCATCTCCGCCAGCGCCGCCGCGAACTGCCCGCACACCGCCACCGTGTCCCCGGACAGCATCTCGGGGTCGCTCTCCGGCATCCCGCCGGCCAGGGTGTCCGCCGCGAACGAGGCCTGCGGACCCTGCGGCCGCACCTCCACCAGGAGCCGTACGAGCCGCCCGAACTCCTCCAGCGAGGCGTTTTCGTCCGGCTGCTGGTCCAGCAGCCGCGCCAGCTGCTCCACGACCGTCGCCCGCCCCGGGAACACCTCCAGGAGAGCGTGCCGGGTGCCCTTGTCCAGTACGGGACGCGCGGTCGCCCGGACCTCGGGGGCCACCGAACGCGGCAGGTCGGGGATCGGCTCGTCCGAGAACCGCATCGAGGGCCACAGCACGCCCACGTAGCCGAGGCGAGCCCGGGGCGCCAGCGCGGGGAACGGCTCGAAGAAGCGGCTGTAGAGCCGCGTCGCGCCCGAGCGGTCGTTGTTCCAGCCGTGCGCGAAGACGACCAGGTTCCGCACCCCGCGCTGTCCGGCCTCCGCCAGGAGCCGATCCCGTTGCCGCCCGTCGACGTCACCGTCCGCGTCGAAGGTCAGCTCCCAGTAGGGAGTCACGCCGATATCCGGATCCGCCATGCCGGCCCCCTTCGGCCCCCGTCGGTCCCGCGCTCCGTGCGCTCTGCGCGCATCGTCCCGCTGGTGGCGGCAGTTGGCCATATGTCACGCAGGGCCCGGATGTACCCGAACTGATGTGCCAGTGGAGGTGTCGGTGATGCGGACGGCCAGCGATATGGGCAGTCAGTGATACGGGCGGTCAGCGATACAGCAGGTACTCCCGGCGCACCTCGCGGAACGCCTCCAGCTCCTCCTGCCAGCCGGCCACCACCTCGTCCGTGTCCGCCCCCGCGTCGATCATCGTGCGCACCCGCGCGGAGCCGGTCAGCTTGTCGATCCAGTGGTCGGGACGCCAGGCGAAGCCGCTCCAGACCTGCTTCGCGGTCACGAGGAGGGCGATGCCGGTGCGCACCGGGTCGTACGCGGCCCGGTCGTGGACGTGGATCTGCACGCCCCCGACGGTCTTCCCCTGGAACTTGGAGAACGTGGGCGTGAAGTACGCCTCCCTGAAGTGGGCACCGGGCAGCCGGAGCCGGTTCACGGCCTCGGCCCAGCGCCGGTCGATCCCCTCCGCGCCGAGCAGTTCGAACGGCCGGGTGCTGCCCCGTCCCTCCGACAGGTTCGTCCCCTCGAAGAGACACGTCCCCGCGTACACGAGGGCGGTGTCTGGCGTCGGCATGTTCGGACTCGGCGGCACCCAGGGCAGCCCGGAGGAGTCGTAGAACGCCGAGCGCCTCCAGCCCGACATCAGGACGGTGTCCAGCGGCACCGGCGCGGTCAGGAACTCCTTGTTGAACAGCCGCGCCAGCTCCGCCACCGTCATCCCGTGCGCCTGCGAGATCGGCTGCCTGCCGACGAACGTGGCGAACTCCCTGTGCAGCACGGGCCCCTGGGCGGAGCGCCCGGTCACCGGGTTGGGCCGGTCGAGGACCACGAACCGCTTGCCCGCGATCCGGGCCGCCTCCATGCAGTCGTACAGCGTCCAGATGTACGTGTAGAAGCGCGCGCCCACGTCCTGGATGTCGAACACGACCGTGTCGACTCCGGAGGCGGTGAAGATGTCGGCGAGCGGCCGGCCGCTCTTCTGGTACGTGTCGTAGACGGGCAGTCCGGTCGCCGGGTCGTCGTAACGGCCCTCCGAGCCACCCGCCTGGGCCGTGCCGCGGAAACCGTGCTCGGGGCCGAAGACGGCGACGAGGTTCACGCGGTCGTCGGCGTGCATCACGTCCACGATGTGCCGCACGTCGCGGGTGACGCCCGTCGGATTGGTGACGACGCCGACGCGCTCGCCGTCGAGCAGCGTGTAGCCGTCGGCGGCGAGCCGTTCGAATCCGGTACGGAGTGCGCGGCCGCCTGCGGCTCCGGCGGCTCCGGCCGGGCCCACCGCCAGCGCGGTGGTGGCTGTTGCGGTGGCGAGCAGTCGTCGTCTGGACACCCGCATGGTCGTGACCTCCGTGATCGACATCGACGGAACTGCCGGGGCCACGGTATTGCTCCGCCGGGTGAGCCGGAACGGGTGCGGTGGTGTGTTGGCCGCGGGTTGTTCGTGGCTGGTCGCGCCCACGCGGCCGAAGCCGCGCATCGACACAGCCCCGAGCCCCTGAAGGGGCGCACAGCCACCCTTCCGTTGACACATACCGACCGGTTAGTCTCACCCGCGAGCGGCTCAAGGCAGGGCCGTGGCGTCGCGTCTGAAGGAGCCGATGGTGGGAGCCGTGCAAGGTGCTGGAGTGGTGGTCACCGGAGCGGGGGGTGGCATCGGGGCGGCGCTGGCCCGCCGTTTCGCGGCCGAGGGGGCGCGGGTGGTGGTGAACGACCTGGACGCCGGCAGGGCCGAGGCCGTGGCCGACGAGATCGGCGGCATCGCGGTGCCGGGTGACGCGTCCCTGATCGTCGCCGAGGCCCGGGACGCGCTCGGCGGCACGGTCGACGTCTACTGCGCCAACGCGGGCGTCGGCTCCGGTGGCACGGAGGCGGCCGACGAGGAGGTCTGGGAGCTCGCCTGGGACGTCAACGTGATGGCACACGTCCGCGCGGCGCACGCGCTCCTGCCCGCCTGGCTGGAGCGCGGCAGCGGCCGGTTCGTCTCCACCGTCTCGGCCGCCGGGTTGCTCACCATGATCGGCGCCGCGCCCTACAGCGTGACCAAGCACGGCGCGTACGCCTTCGCCGAGTGGCTGTCGCTGACGTACCGGCACCGTGGGCTGAAGGTCCACGCGATCTGCCCGCAGGGCGTACGCACCGACATGCTGACCGCGTCGGGAAGCGCGGGCGAGCTCGTGCTCGCGCCGACCGCGATCGACCCCGAGGACGTGGCGGACGCGCTGCTCAAGGGCATCGAGGAGGACCGGTTCCTGATCCTGCCGCACCCCGAGGTCGCCGGGTTCTACCAGGCTCGGGCCGCCGACCCGGACCGCTGGCTGACGAGCATGAACCGCGTCCAGCAGAAGTGGGAGGCCCATCCCTGACGGACCGGTCCCGACCGGTCTCCGACGGACCTGCCCGACGTGCGGAACCCGGCAGGTGGAAAGATCCTCCCGTCGGGACGACAGCCCGTCGGATCGGCGACGATAGGACGAGTGGACGTCCGGCGGACGACCAGCAGGGAAAATCTCGGAAGGCAGGTGGCGGCAGGTGCCCAGGACGACGGACGGAGACGGCACGCCCGTCCCGCAGCGGCTGCTGGCCGCCGCCACCCGGCTCTTCGCCGAGCAGGGCTACGACCGTACGTCGGTGCAGGAGATCGTCGAGGCGGCGGGCGTCACCAAGGGCGCGCTGTACCACTACTTCGGCTCCAAGGACGATCTTCTGCACGAGGTGTACGCGCGGGTGCTGCGCGTCCAGCAGGAGCGTCTCGACGCCTTCGCGGGTGCGGACGAGCCGATCGAGAGACGTGTGCGGGACGCCGCGGCCGATGTCGTCGTCACAACGATCGAGAACCTCGACGACGCGATGATCTTCTTCCGGTCGATGCACCATCTCAGCCCCGAGAAGAACAAGCAGGTGAGGGCGGAGCGGCGTCGTTACCACGAGCGCTTCCGCGCGCTGATCGAGGAGGGGCAGCAGGCGGGCGTCTTCTCCACGGCGACTCCGGCGGACCTGGTGGTGGACTACCACTTCGGTTCCGTGCACCACCTGTCGACGTGGTACCGCCCGGACGGCCCGATGAGCCCCCAGGAGGTCGCGGACCACTTGGCGGACTTGTTGCTGAGGGCGCTGCGGCCGTAGGGCGTAAGGGGTTTTCGCCCCCGCCGCCCCTACCCGCCCCATCCCTGGGGGCTGCGCCTCCAGACCCCCGCTTGTCGGCCTTGCGGCCTCGTCCTCGAACGCCGGACGGGCTGCATTTGCCTGTCCTCGGCCGGAAATCCAAGCTCCGCCGGCGAAAAGTCCAGCCCCCTCCGGCGTTTGAGGAGCGGGGGTCCGGGGGCCGGCCCCCGAACGGGGTCCGGGGCGGAGCCCCGGGGACGGGACGGGTAGGGGCGGCGGGAGCGAGGAAACCCCCGGCCGCCCAGGGGTCAGGCGTACCGCTTCAACTCCCGCCGAGCCAGCGACCGCTGATGCACCTCGTCGGGCCCGTCGGCGATCATCAGGGTCCGCGCGCCCGCGTAGAGCTCGGCCAGGGGGAAGTCCTGGCTGACACCCCCCGCACCGTGCAGCTGGATCGCCCGGTCGATGATGTCGACGACCGCACGCGGCGTCGCGATCTTGATGGACTGGATCTCCGTGTGCGCGCCCCTGTTGCCGACCGTGTCCATCAGCCAGGCCGTCTTCAGTACGAGCAGCCGCAGCTGCTCCACCGTCACCCGCGCGTCCGCGATCCAGTTGTGCACCACGCCCTGCTGGGCCAGCGCCTTGCCGAAGGCGGTGCGGGACACCGCTCGCCGGCACATCAGCTCGATCGCCCGCTCCGCCATGCCGATCAGCCGCATGCAGTGGTGGATGCGACCGGGACCGAGCCGCGCCTGGGCGATGGCGAAGCCGCCGCCCTCCTCGCCGATCAGGTTCGACACCGGAACGCGCGCGCCGTCGAAGATCACCTCCGCGTGCCCGCCGTGGTAATGGTCCTCGTAGCCGAACACCTGCATGGCGCGCCGCACGGTGACGCCCGGGGTGTCGCGCGGGACCAGGACCATGGACTGCTGGCGGCGGATGTCGGCACCGTCCGGGTCCGTCTTGCCCATCACGATGAAGATCCTGCAGTCCGGGTTCATCGCCCCCGAGATGTACCACTTGCGCCCGGTGATGACGTACTCGTCGCCCTCGCGCTCGATGTGCGTGGTGATGTTCGTGGCGTCCGACGAGGCCACGTCCGGTTCCGTCATCGCGAACGCCGAGCGGATCTCGCCCGCCAGCAGGGGCTCCAGCCACTGCTTGCGCTGCTGCTCGTCACCGAACTGCGCGAGCACCTCCATGTTGCCCGTGTCGGGCGCCGCGCAGTTCAGCGCCGTAGGAGCCAGCTGCGGCGAGCGGCCGGTGATCTCGGCGAGCGGAGCGTACTGGAGGTTGGTCAGGCCCGCGCCGTACTCCGGATCCGGCAGGAAGAGGTTCCACAGGCCCTGCCTGCGGGCCTCGGCCTTCAGCTCCTCCACCACGGCCGGGGTGTCCCACGGCGAGGCGAGCCGCGCACGCTGCTCGTGGGCGACCGTCTCGGCCGGGTAGACGTACTCGTCCATGAAGGCGAGGAGCTTGCCCCGCAGCTCCTCCGTACGGGCGTCGTATGCGAAGTCCATGGTGGATCAGCCCTTCCCGGAGCCGTGTCGGAGAGTCGTCAGGCCGTGCTCGATGAAGACGGGGACCAGGTCGCCGATGCGGTCGAAGCCGCGGCCCACCGTCTGGCCCAGCGTGTACCGGTAGTGGATGCCCTCCAGGATCACGGCGAGCTTGAACCACGCGAACGCCGTGTACCAGTCGACCTCGGACACGTCGCGCCCCGAGCGCGCGGCGTACCGCTCGACGATCTCCGACGGGTCCGGGTGGCCGGGGGCCGTGGCCGTGGTGGAGACGGGGGAGTCCGGCAGCCCGAGCGGCACGCTGTACATCACCAGCAGGCCCAGATCCGTCAGCGGGTCGCCGAGCGTGGACATCTCCCAGTCGAGGATGGCCCTGATCCGGTCCTGCTCGTCCAGCAGGACGTTGTCCAGCCGGTAGTCGCCGTGCACGACCGCGGGCGCGGGGGAGTGAGGGAGGGCGCGGCCCAGGGCGGCGTGCAGCTCGTCGATCCCGGCCAGGTCGCGGTTGCGGGAGGCGTCCAGCTGCTTGCCCCAGCGCCGCAGCTGGCGGTCCAGGAAGCCCTCCGGCCGCCCGAAGTCGGCGAGGCCCACCTCGGCGGGGTCCACCGCGTGCAGCTCGACGAGCGTGTCGACCAGGCCCAGCACGGCGTCCCGGGTGCGCCGCGGGCCGAGCGGGGCGAGCTCCTCCGCGGTGCGGTAGGGCGTGCCCTCCACGAAGTCCATGACGTAGAAGGGGGCGCCGAGCACCTGCTCGTCCTCGCACAGCAGCACGGGACGCGGCACGGGTACGTCCGTCGGGTGCAGCGCGCTGATGACCCGGTGCTCGCGCTTCATGTCGTGCGCGGTCGCCAGCACATGGCCGAGCGGAGGGCGCCGTACCACCCACCTCGACGTGCCGTCCGTGACCTCGTACGTGAGGTTCGACCGTCCGCCCTCGATCAGCCGGCCGGTCAGGGGGCCGCTCACCAGGCCGGGGCGCTCGGCGTCGAGCAGGCCGCGCAGCCGGTCGGGGTCGAGACCGGGTGGATGATCAGGGCTCATCGTCGCTCCTACATGCGGATGAACGGGACGGGGGTCGTCATTCACTGGAGTTCATGATGCCGACCGGTCGGTATGGCGTCCAGTGGGCAGGGCGAAAGTGGCCGGTGAAAGTGATCGGTGTCTCGACCCGTTCGCCGCCCGCGGCCACGGCGGCCCGGTGGCCGGGGGCTACGCGTGGCAGGTCATCATCTCGCCGCCGTTGATCGCCGCCATGTCCATGAAGCCGGCGAACGGGTCGACGCCCTCGCCCTCGGGGTGTCCGTCCAGCTCGGCGTAGGCGCGGCGCAGGTTCGCCACGAGCCGCTCGCTCTCCGGCAGCCCGGCGTACTCCCCGAGATCGGTCTGCCGGGCCGCCTCCAGCGGGGTGAGCCCCGCCGCGTGCGCCTTCTCGGCCACCTCGGCCACGAAACGGATGTACCGCTCGGCCCGGTCGAACGCCGACGGGTCGGTGACCGGCCCGTGCCCCGGTACGACGGTCTCGGCGCCCAGTGCGCGCAGCATCCGAAGTGCGCGCAGCGAACCGGTCAGCGACCCCATCAGGAAGAACGGCGTCCCGCCCTCGAACACCAGGTCCCCGGTGAACACGATCCGGCGGTGCGGCAGCCAGACGAAGGAGTCGCCCACGGTGTGCGAGACGCCCGGGTGGATCACCTCGGCCTCGATGTCGCCCACGTGCAGCGTCGTGCGGTCCGTGAACGTCACGTCCGCGCCCATGATCGGGACGTGCCCGAAGTCGGTCTGCGGCCAGAGCAGGTGCAGGTGCTGTCCACTGGCCAGGGCCTCACGGCGGCAGGCGGCGTGCGAGACGAGCGTGGCCGTGGGCATGAAGTGGCCGTTGCCGTAGGTGTGGTCCCCGTGGTGGTGCGTGTTGACCAGGAGCCGCGGGGCCGGGACACCCGTGGTCTCGAGTGCGGCGGACAGCGCGAGGGTGCGGCGCTCGGTGGCCGCGGTGTCCACGAGGAGGGTGGTCGTGCCGTCGCTCACGAAGCCGGAGTTGTTCAGGCACCATCCGCCGTCCGGTTGGACGTACGCGTACACGTCCTCGGCCAGCTCGACCGTGTACGGCTCGCCTGCGGTCATGGGGACCCCCTGGGATCGATGCCAACTGGTGCACAGAGCCTGCCAGCCGGTGCCGAGCCGCCGGTGTCCGGGGTGCCCAGTCGGTTTCGCCCCCGCCGCCCCTACCCGTCCCATCCCCAGGGGCTCCGCCCCTTCGACCCCGCCGGGGCTACGCCCCAGGCCCCGTTGTCGGGGCTCCGCCCCGGACCCCCGCTCCTCAAACTCCCCCAGCTACCGCTGGGAGGTGCCCCCAAGGGGCTGAATCTTTCAGCCCGTCCGGCGTTTGAGGACGAGGCCGAAGGCCGACAGCGGGTCTGGGGGCGCAGCCCCCAGTGATGGGACGGGTAGGGGCGGCGGGGGCGAAACCAAGCCGGGCCAACCCTCCCGGCCGCGTCACACCACCAGCGCCGCCGCACACACCGCGAGGGCCACCGTGCAGAAGGTCGCCGCCGTGGCGTGAGACGTGGCGATCACCGGGGGACGGGGCGCGGCGAGGGCGCGGATGCGGAGGTGGGCGAGCCCCAGGAAACCCAGCCAGAGGGCCACGCACAGCGCGCACACCAGCACCCCCACCACGGACGGACCGTCATGCAGCACCGCCTTCGCGGCGAGCACGGCCGCAACGGTGCTCGACAGCGTCGTACGCCGCCACGCCAGCCGCGTACGCTCCGGCTGGAGCCCCGGATCCCGCTCCTCGCTCATCCCTCCCACCCCAGCAGCACCACGGCGACCATGGCGACCGCGACCACGGCCACCACGACGCTGAGCAGCGCCGGGAACCGTGACACGGGCAGGTCCTCGCCGCGCCGCATCGCCCGCTCGCACCGCATCCAGTGGTTCACGGCCCGCAGTGAGCACAGCACACCGGCCCCGAGCAGCGCGAGCGCGAGCCCCACCCGCCACCCCCACCGCAGGTCCGGCAGGAACTGGTCCACCGCGAACCCCCCGCCGATCAGCGCGAGCGCGGTGCGCAGCCAGGCCAGGAACGTCCGCTCGTTCGCCAGCGAGAACCGGTAGTCGGGAGTGCCGCCCTCCTCCCGGATCTCCTGGGGTGCGAACCACAACCGGATGTTCCGCACGAATTCGCTCACGTTCGCGACCCTATCGGGCGCCGCCCCCGCCCCCGGGAGCGGGAGGAGAGAGCCGGTCAGCCCATGGACCGGTACGCCTTGAAGCGCTCGTACGCGGCCAGGCCGTCCGGGACCCACTCCCATTCCGTCAGCCGCCGCTCCAGTTCGTCCTCCGGCAGGAAGCCGTGCCAGGCGACTTCCTCCACCTGCGGATTCACCGGGAGGTCGCAGCGGACCTCGTACACGGCGGACCACCAGGACGGGCCGGAGCCCTGGTCGTACAGGAACTTGAAGAGGTACTGGGGCTGGGGGAGGCCCGTGACGCCGAGTTCCTCCTCGGCCTCGCGCAGCGCCGCGTCGTCGTAGGACTCGCCCGCGCCCACGACCCCGCCGACCCACATGTCGTACAGGGAGGGGAAGACCAGCTTCGTCGGGGTGCGGCGGTGGACGAAGATCCGGTCCTCCAAGTCGCGCACGAGGATGAAGGAGCAGCGGTTGCGCAGGCCGCGCGCCAGCGCCTCACCTCGGGGCAACTGCCCGATGACGCGGTCGTTCTCGTCCACGATGTCGAGGATCTCGTCGGCGGCGCTCATGGGCCCATCCAAGCAGGCCGGTACGGGGACCAGTAGACCGCCTTCCGGGGACGTACGGCTCGCCCGAGCAGCACGGTGCCGCCGACGATCCCGGCTCGCCCCGGGGTGATGTCCGTGGGAGCGGACACATCCCGGCAGTTGACTCGGTCACCGCTTCTGCCGAAGGATCTGGTGCCAAGCTGCCGACCGGCCGGTAACAAACGGCCCGGCGCTGCCCCTGACCTTGCACCGGCTCACTTTGACGTTGTTCTCGAGAGGACGGCCCCATGTCGTACGACGCAGATGTGATCGTGATCGGGGCGGGCCTCGCCGGCCTCGCGGCGACCGCGGAGCTCGTCGACGCCGGCCGCACGGTGATCCTCCTCGACCAGGAGCCCGAGCAGTCGATGGGCGGGCAGGCCTTCTGGTCCTTCGGCGGGCTCTTCTTCGTGAACTCGCCCGAGCAGCGCCGGCTGCGCATCAAGGACAGCCACGCCCTCGCCCTCCAGGACTGGATGGGGACGGCCGCCTTCGACCGTCCCGAGGACAACTGGCCGCGCAAGTGGGCCGAGGCGTACGTCGACTTCGCCTCCGGCGAGAAGCGCGCCTGGCTGTACCGGCAGGGCGTGCGCTTCTTCCCGGTGGTCGGCTGGGCCGAGCGCGGCGGCTACGACGCCACCGGGCACGGCAACTCCGTACCCCGCTTCCACATCACCTGGGGGACAGGGCCCGGACTCGTCGAGCCGTTCGAGCGGCGGGTGCGGGCCGGGGCGGCCCGCGGCCTGGTCCAGCTGAAGTTCCGGCACCGCGTCACCGGGCTGTCCCGCAGCGCGGGCGCCGTCGACACCGTCAGCGGCGAGATCCTGGAGCCCTCCGGCATCCAGCGCGGCCAGGCCAGCAGCCGCACGGTCACGGGCGCCTTCGAGTTCAAGGCCCAGGCGGTGATCGTCACTTCGGGCGGCATCGGCGGCAACCACGACCTCGTCCGCGCCAACTGGCCCGAGCGCCTCGGCAAGGCGCCCGAGCGGATGGTCTCCGGGGTGCCCGCGCACGTCGACGGCAAGATGCTCGCCATCGCCGAGGAAGCGGGTGCCCGCCTCATCAACCGCGACCGCATGTGGCACTACACCGAGGGCATCCAGAACTGGAACCCCATCTGGGAGAACCACGGCATCCGCATCCTGCCCGGCCCCTCCTCGCTGTGGCTGGACGCACGCGGCAAGCGGCTCCCGGTCCCGCTCTTCCCCGGCTTCGACACCCTCGGCACGCTCGAGCACATCATGAGGACCGGGTACGACTACACGTGGTTCGTGCTCGACCAGAAGATCATCGGCAAGGAGTTCGCGCTCTCCGGCTCGGAGCAGAACCCCGACCTGACCGGCAAGTCCGTCAAGGACGTCATCGGGCGGGCCCGCGCGGACGTACCCGGCCCCGTCAAGGCCTTCATGGACAACGGCGCCGACTTCGTCGTCGAGAAGGACCTCGGCTCTCTCGTCCGCGGTATGAACGCCCTCACCAAGGAGCCGCTCATCGACGAGGCCGCGCTGCGCCGCGAGATCGTGGCCCGTGACCGCGAGATCGTGAACCCCTTCACCAAGGACCTCCAGGTCATGTCGATCCGGGGCGCCCGCAACTACCTCGGCGACCGGCTGATCCGCACCGCCACCCCGCACCGCATCCTCGACCCCAAGGCGGGCCCGCTCATCGCCGTCCGCCTCAACATCCTCACCCGCAAGACCCTCGGCGGCCTGGAGACCGACCTGTCGTCCCGCGTGCTGACCGAGGGCGGCGACCCGCTGGAGGGCGTGTACGCGGCGGGCGAGGCCGCCGGCTTCGGCGGGGGCGGCGTCCACGGCTACCGGTCGCTGGAGGGCACGTTCCTCGGCGGGTGCCTGTTCTCGGGGCGCACCGCGGGGCGGGCGGCGGCGAAGGCGGTGGGCTGAGAACCCGGCGGGTCCTGGTGATTACGGAACCCTGACGGATCCATACGGACACCCGCCGCCGCTGGCCTCATCGGGGTGGCGGGTGTTCGAATCAGTACGTGACCACTGAACAGCCCCCAGAGGAACAGCCCCAGGAGCGGGGCGCACCCGTGGGCCGCCGGATCGTCCTGGGCACGCTCGGGCTCGGCGCGCTCGGACTGGTCGCCGCGCCCGTGCTCCAGCGGGGCCTGGAGTCCTTCCTGGGTGAGGCCGCCGACAAGGACCCCACGGGCCTGACCGGTCTGCTCCCCAACGGTGGCGGCTTCCGCTACTACTCGGTGACGTCGTCGGTCCCGCGCAAGAACGCGTCGGACTACCGCCTCACCGTCGACGGCCTGGTCGACCGCCCGGCGTCGTACACCCTCGACGACCTCAGAGCCCTGCCCCAGACGCGGATGGTGCGCGACGTCCAGTGCGTCACGGGCTGGCGGGTGCCCGACACCCCCTTCGAAGGCGTACGCCTGTCCCGGCTGCTGGACATGGCGGGCGTGCGCCCGACGGCCGGGGCGGTCCGCTTCACCTGCTTCGACGGCGCGTACACCGAGAGCCTGACACTCGACCAGGCCCGCCGCGCGGACGTCCTGGTCGCCCTGCGCATGCAGGACAAGGACCTGAGCCACCACCACGGCGGCCCGGTCCGCCTCTACGTCGCCCCCATGTACTTCTACAAGTCGGCCAAGTGGCTCTCCGGCATCACGGTCACCCGGAAGGTGAAGCCGGGGTACTGGGAGGAGCGGGGCTACGACATCGACGCGTGGGTCGGCAGGTCGAACGGGCGGGACGATGAACCCACGAGTTGACACCCCGGCGGTCGAGTCGGCCCCCTCCGCCCGGGTACGCCGCTTCAGCCGCGCCGAGCGCTGGGTGCACTGGGGCACGGCCGCCCTGATGGGCGTGTGCGTGGTGACCGCGGCCTGCCTGTACGTCCCGCAGCTCGCCGAACTCGTGGGGCGCCGCGCCCTCGTGGTCACGGTGCACGAGTGGTCGGGTCTGCTGCTGCCGCTCCCCGTGCTGGCGGGGCTCGCCTCCCGTGCCTTCCGGTCGGACCTGACCCACCTCAACCGCTGGGGCCCGCACGACCGCGTCTGGCTCCGCAAGGCCGTCCGCCGCGTTCCCGGCCGCAGGCCCGCGGCCAAGTTCAACGCGGGCCAGAAGCTGTACGCGGCCTGGATCGCCGGCGCCACCCTCGTGATGCTCGGCACGGGCCTGATGATGTGGTTCACCCACCTGACCCCGCTGGTGTGGCGCACCAGCGCGACCTTCGTCCACGACTGGCTGGCGCTGACGATCGGCGTCGTCCTGGCCGGCCACATCGGCATGGCCCTCGGGGACCCGGAGGCGCGGAAGGGTCTGAGGACGGGGGCGGTGAGCCGGGAGTGGGCGGAGCGGGAGCACCCGCTGTGGCGGCCGTGAGGCCCTGCCCGGTCGCCCCGGGCAGGGCCGCACGACGTGCCACGTGTACCTGTGCGGTTCAGGCCCGGCGCAGGCGCACCGGCACCGTCTCGTTGACGGTCACCGGCTGGGCGTAGTCGGGGTCTGTCGCGGAGGCGTGGCCCTCGACCTCGACGAGACCGCGCTGGAAGGGGACGGATCCGGTGGGCACCGCTGTTCCCGTCCACGCCGCGGGCGCGCCCGGGACGCAGGACACCGACGTGGTGAAGGAGCCCCGGATGAGGTTCTGGTTCTTCACCTGCGTGACGTCGCCCCACACCTCGACGCGCACCGGCTTGTTGCAGGTCACCGTCCCGTGGAAGGTGGCCTTTCCGTTCAGTGCGCTCGCGGTCCCCTCCAGCGCCACGTCGAGGTCGAGGCCGAGCTCGGCCGGCGGGGCGGGGTTGGTGATGTGGACCTCACCGCGTGCGGCGGTGCTGCCGCCCTCACAGTGCTGCACGAAGGAGGCGTCGAGCTTCTTCACGTATCCCTGGGGGCCGAACTCCACCGCGGAGATGGTGAACTCGCCGGTGAGCGTGTTGCAGCCGCGCCCGTTGCCGCTGAGCGACAGACCCGGCTCGGTCGGCTCGTTGAACGGATGGCGGGTGGCTCCGGTGTACGTCCCCGGCGCGAGGGTCTTCCCGGACGGAGCCGCGAGGTCCAGGGACCACCAGTCACCGTTCACCCCGTCGACCGAGAAGGAGATCACGTTGCCGTCGTTGGCGGCGGAGATGTTCATGCGGTCGTCGGACGCGGTCGAGTAGGCGTAGGACCGGCCGCCGCTGACCCAGTCGCCCTCGTCGCCGCTGAAGCTGAAGGAGCCCTCGCTGACAGGCAGGGCGTGCGCCTCGGCGTCCGGCAGGAGGCCGGTCGACCCCGTGGCCATGGCCAGGGCCAGGGCGAGGATCGCCGTGGCCCTGGCCAGGACGCGTCTGGGCGTGCTGAGTTTCATGGATGTTCCCCCTCGGCAGTTGGTGTGCCCGTCGCCGACGTGGGTCTTGCCGTCGGCGGGGCGAGTCTGCCAACCAGGGAGAAGAGGCGACAACAGTGTTTCAGGAGTCATGAGTTGGGGTTTCGGCCAACCTCCATGACGGCCTCGGCGGCGTCATCGCCGTGTATCGCCGTGTGTGTCGCCGTGTGTCTAGAGCACGAGGGACAACAGCAGCACCACGGCTCCCGCGACCACCGAGATGATCGTCTCCATGACGGACCACGTCTTGACGGTCTGGCCGACGCTCAGGCCGAAGTACTCCTTGACCAGCCAGAAACCGGCGTCGTTGACGTGACTGAAGAACAGCGAGCCGGCGCCGATGGCGAGGACCAGCAGGGCGGCGTGGGTCGTCGACATGTCGGCTGCGAGCGGGGCGACGAGGCCGGCCGCCGAGACCGTGGCCACGGTCGCCGAGCCGGTCGCCAGCCGGATCGCGACCGCGATCAGCCAGGCCAGCAGGAGGGCGGGGATCGACCAGTCCTCGGAGATCTCCAGGATCATCCGGCCGACACCGCAGTCGATCAGGGTCTGCTTGAAGCCGCCGCCCGCGCCGACGATGAGGAGGATGCCCGCGATCGGGGCCAGTGACTTCTCGACGACCTCCGTCAGGCGGCCCTTGGTGAACCCGGCCGGGCGGCCCAGCGTGAAGATGCCCACGAGGACGGCCGCGAGCATCGCGATCAGCGGGGAGCCGATGACGTCGAAGACGCGCTGGACGCCGTTCTCCGGGTCGTCGACGACGATGTCCACGAGGGCCTTGGCCAGCATCAGCACGACCGGCAGCAGCACGGTGACGAGCGTCGCGCCGAAGCCCGGACGGCGCTTGAGGTCTTCGGAGGCGCGGGGCGGCAGCATCCGCTCGGGGACCGGCACGTCCACCCAGCGGGCCGCGTACCGCGAGAACAGCGGGCCGGCTATGACCACCGTGGGTATCGCCACCAGCACACCGAGGGCGAGGGTCACGCCGAGGTCGGCCTTGACCGCGTCGATGGCCACCAGCGGGCCGGGGTGCGGCGGTACCAGACCGTGCATCACGGACAGGCCCGCGAGCGCCGGGATGCCGATCCGCATCAGGGAGTAGTTGCCGCGCTTGGCGACCATCAGGACGACGGGGATCAGCAGCACGATGCCGACCTCGAAGAACAGCGGCAGACCGATCACCGAGGCGATCAGCACCATCGCCCAGGGCATCGAGCGGCCACCGGCCTTCTCCAGGATCGTGTCGACGACCTGATCGGCGCCGCCCGAGTCGGCGAGCAGCTTGCCGAGGATCGCGCCGAGGGCGATGAGGACGCCCACGCCCGCGACCGTGGAGCCGAGGCCGGCACTGAAGCTGGTGATGACCTTGTCCAGCGGTGCCCCGGCGAAGGCGCCGAGCGCCAGTGAGCCGATGGTCAGGGACAGGAAGGCGTGCAGCTTGAACTTGGTGATGAGCACGACGATGACGGCGATGCCCGCCAGCACGGCTATGCCCAGTTGCGCGTGGCCCGCCGAGGTGATCGGTTCGGGGGCGTCCGCCGCCAGCATCTCGACGCTGAGTCTGGTCACGGTGAATCCCTTGTGTGGAGGGGGAGTTGGGGGAGGGGTGGGCGCGTGGGTCCACTGTTCGGGGACCGGGTGGTCCCCCGCGGAGGAAAGGACAGGTGGGACTGCTCGGGACGGGCGGGCGGGCGCGCCCGGGACGACGGGCAGCGTGCTCCGGAGAACAAGTGGCCCGCCCGGCAGGACGGTTGGGCTTAAGCGGACGGACCGTCGAGTTCCCCGAGCGCGGACGCGGCCCGCTCGGTGATCTCCTCGGGAGTGCCCGAGACGTCGACCGCGACACCCGCCTCGTCCGGACCGAGCGGCTGGAGCGTGGCGAACTGCGAGTCCAGCAACGCCGTGGGCATGAAGTGCCCCTGACGACGCGTCATCCGTTCTTCGACGAGCTCACGGTCGCCGGTGAGGTGCACGAAGACCAGCCCGGGTGCCGCCGCCCGCAGCCGGTCCCGGTAACTCCGCTTCAGCGCCGAGCAGCTGACCACCCCGCCGAGCCCCGCGCGTCCGTCGGCCCACGCGCCGATGGCGTCCAGCCACGGCCACCGGTCCCCGTCGTCCAGCGGGACCCCGGCCGACATCTTGGCGATGTTGGCCTCGGGATGGAAGTCGTCGCCCTCGGCATAGGGGACGCCGAGCCGGGCCGCGAGCAGGGGACCGATCGTGGTCTTGCCGGTTCCTGCCACACCCATGACCACGACGACGTGGGGGGAACGCATCTCTACCTCACTGTCCTCATCGACATCCGACGGCGAGCGAAGGCCCTACGGCGGTCGCGCGACGTCGTCCGACGCCACCTGGCGCCGACCACACTGAAACCCATTAGGTACGACGAATTCAAGAGCCCGTCACAGATAAGTCTGACTTTTTGTCGCGGCGGATCTCCTCGTACCCTGATCCCCATGACCACACCGGGCCGGGGGCTGCACGGCCGAGTACTGGAGACCCTCGGCCCGGCGATCACCGCGGGCGAGTACCCGCCCGGCAGTGTGCTGCGCACCGACGAGCTGGCCCAGCGCTTCGAGGTGTCGCGCTCGGTGATGCGCGAGGCGGTCCGCGTCCTGGAGTCGATGCATCTCGTCGAGTCCCGCCGCCGGGTCGGTGTGACGGTCCGCCCGCCCGCCGAGTGGAACGTCTACGACCCCCAGGTCATCCGCTGGCGGCTGGCCGGCGCCGACCGCCCGCGCCAGCTTCGCTCACTCACCGTGCTGCGCTCAGCGATCGAACCGGTCGCCGCGGGGCTCGCCGCGCGGAACGCCACGGCCGAGCAGTGCGCCGAACTCACCGAGTGCGCCATCGGGATGGTGGCCAACTCGCGCGGCCACAAGCTGGAGGAGTACCTCGTCCACGACATGGCCTTCCACCGTGTGATCCTCAACGCCTCCGGCAACGAGATGTTCGCCCGCCTCGGCGACGTGGTCGCGGAGGTCCTCGCGGGGCGCACCCACCACGAGGTCATGTTCGAGGATCCCGACCCCGAGGCCGTCACCCTGCACGTGCGGCTCGCCGAGGCCGTCCGCGAGGGCGACGCGGACCGTGCCGAGCGACTCACCCGCGAGATCACGATCGGCGCCCTCCAGGAACTGGACATCCTGGCACCGGGCGGCCGGCCGGCGGGGCCCTGACCGTTACCGGGTGAAGCCCTTATTACTGGACGAACTCTCCGTTACTGAACGAACTCTCCGTTACTGGATGAACTCCCCGTCCACGTACACCCACGCCCCGTCGACCCGCTCGAACCGGCTGCGCTCGTGCAGCGCGCCGCCCCGGTAGGAGGCGCGGAAGGTCACGGTCCCCGTCGAGTGGAACGCCGAGCCGTCGGTCGTCCCCAGCACCTCCAGGCCGGTCCAGCTGAGCCCCGGCTCGAAGTCCACCCGCGCCGGCCGTGTTCGCGGATGCCACGTGTGCAGCAGGTACCGCTCGTCCCGCTTCACGAACGCGCTGTAGCGGGACCGCATCAGCGCCTCGGCGGTGGGCGCCGCCACCCCGCCCGCATGGAATCGGCCACAGCACTTCTCGTACGTCTCCGCAAGACCGCAAGGGCAGGAGGGATCGTGCGCGGTGGCCGGGGAGTGCCTGCGCCGGGACTGCGGGGTGCGTCGGGACATGGGTGCCATTCTGCTGCAACACCGCCTGTACGAGATCCGCCTCCCGTACCCCGAGTTGATCGGACGCTTGCTCGCGCCCGGCACATGACCTCACCGGCGGTGGACGCTGACGGCATAGCCCCCGCCGTCGTAAGGGTCGGCGTCCCAGGTGGCGAAGCGGTCGACGAGGGTGAGGCCGGCCAGGGCACAGCAGTCGTCGTACTCCGGCAGGGTGATGCCGGGTGGCACCGGCAGGTGGGCCTCGTCCAGGCCGAAGCCGGCGACCAGCAGACCGCCCGGGCGCAGGGCCGCGGCCAGGCGCTCGACCACCGCTGCCTCGGTGCCGGCGGCGAGCAGCGGGAAGATGTTGCCTGCCGCGACCACGAGATCGAAGTCCGCGGCGATGCCGAACCGGGCCGGGTCGAACGCGGCCAGATCACCCTGGAACCACGGCAGTCCCGGCGCCTGCTCCCGCGCCACCGCGAGCATCGACGCGTCAAGATCCACCCCGACGCAGTCGTACCCGAGCTCCGCGAGCCGGATCATGACCCGCCCGGTCCCGCACCCGGCGTCCAGTACCCGCGCGCCGGCAGGCACGAGCCGCGCACAGAACCGCGCCTCGCCGTGCACGTCCTTCCCGCTGCCGGCCAGCGCCGCGAACCGTGCGGCGTAGTCCTGTCCGGAGGTCCCTCCGGTCAACTCCTCCCAACGGCTCATGGTGGCAAGCATAGGCCGCCCATCGAGGCGCTTGGCGTGGCGCGTTCGGCCGACCCGTCTTGCCGGGCGCCGCCGGCGACGGAGCGGGAGGGCGATGTACACCGGGAGCAACACGATGCGGGCCGGGAGAACTCCCGACCCGCATCCTGTGTGGTGTCCGAGGGGGGACTTGAACCCCCACGCCCGATAAAGGGCACTAGCACCTCAAGCTAGCGCGTCTGCCATTCCGCCACCCGGACAAGGTGTCTGTCGTGCGGGGTTTCCCCGCGGCGACAGAAGAAACATTACCAGGCTTTGGAGGGCCCCTGATCACACGCCGTCCCCGCGTGAACGGCGTGTGTCGGGCGCGGCCCGGTCTTGGGGCGGGCGGGGGCGCGGAGAGAGGATGAGGCAGATACACCGGCAGATACACCGGCAGGTGGACCGGCAGTGACAGCGGGAGGAAGCAGCGTGAGCGAGACGGACACGACCAGGCACGTCACCGGCGAGGACGAGGTCGTGGACCTCTGCCGAGAGCTGATCCAGATCGACACCAGCAACTACGGCGACCACTCGGGCCCGGGTGAGCGCAAGGCCGCCGAGTACGTGGCCGAGAAGCTCGCCGAGGTGGGACTCGACCCGCAGATCTTCGAGTCGCACCCGGGCCGGGCCTCCACGGTCGCCCGCATCGAGGGCGAGGACCCGTCCCGGCCCGCGCTCCTCATCCACGGCCACACCGACGTCGTACCGGCCAACGCCGACGACTGGACCCACCACCCCTTCTCCGGCGAGATCGCCGACGGGTGCGTGTGGGGGCGCGGCGCCGTCGACATGAAGGACATGGACGCCATGACGCTGGCGGTCGTCCGCGACCGGCTGCGCGGCGGGCGCAAGCCCCCGCGGGACATCGTGCTGGCGTTCCTCGCCGACGAGGAGGCGGGCGGTACGTACGGCGCCAAGCACCTCGTCCAGCAGCACCCCGACCTCTTCGAGGGCGTGACCGAGGCGATCGGCGAGGTCGGCGGCTTCTCCTTCACCGTGAACGAGAAGCTGCGCCTGTACCTGGTGGAGACGGCCCAGAAGGGCATGCACTGGATGCGGCTCACCGTGGACGGCACGGCGGGACACGGCTCGATGACCAACACCGACAACGCCATCACCGAACTGTGCGAGGCCGTCGGCCGGCTGGGCCGCCACACCTGGCCGGTGCGGGTCACCAAGACCGTGCGGTCGTTCCTCGACGAACTCTCGGACGCGCTCGGCACCGAACTCGACCCCGAGAACATGGACGAGACCCTCGCCAAGCTCGGCGGCATCGCCAAGATGGTCGGTGCCACGCTCAGGAACTCCGCCGCGCCCACCATGCTCGGCGCCGGGTACAAGGTCAACGTCATCCCGGGGCAGGCGACCGCGCACGTCGACGGTCGTTTCCTGCCCGGCCACGAGGAGGAGTTCCTCGCCGACCTCGACCGGATCCTCGGCCCGCGGGTGAAGCGGGAGGACGTGCACGCGGACAAGGCCCTGGAGACCGACTTCGACGGCAAGCTCGTCGACGCCATGCAGAGCGCGCTGGGCGCCGAGGACCCCATCGCCCGTGCGGTGCCCTACATGCTCTCCGGTGGCACCGACGCCAAGTCCTTCGACGACCTCGGCATCCGCTGCTTCGGCTTCGCTCCGCTGAAGCTGCCGCCGGAGCTGGACTTCGCCGGCATGTTCCACGGCGTCGACGAGCGGGTGCCCGTGGACGGACTGAAGTTCGGGGTGCGCGTGCTCGACCGTTTCATCGACGCGTCCTGACCCGATATTCGCCAACGTGTGCGGAGATCGACCGGGACGGGTGAATGCGACCATAAGCTCGTAGCTCGATTACATCCTCCTCGTTACAGGTGATGTGACTCGCTACTTGGAGTCGCTTTGCCAACAAGGAGGAATAATGATCAAGAAGGTCGTCGCTGCTGCCGCTGCCACGGGCGGTCTGGTTCTCGCGGGTGCGGGCATGGCGGTTGCCGACTCGGGTGCCCAGGGTGCCGCCATCGGTTCCCCGGGTGTGCTGTCGGGCAACGTCGTCCAGGCGCCCGTTCACGTCCCGGTGAACGTGTGCGGCAACACGATCTCGGTGATCGGGCTGCTGAACCCCGCCTTCGGCAACACCTGCATCAACAAGTGACGTTGGGCCTCACCCCGTGAGGCGCCTCACCCCATGAGGGTTGAGTCCGTCGGCCCCGGAGTGCGAGCCATGCACTCCGGGGCCGACGGGTCTTCCCGCAAGGTACAAGACAAGGTCGAAGGCAGGGAATTCAGCAATGCGACAGGTCACCCGCAAGGGCCTGATGACCGTGGCCGCCGCGACGGGCGTCATCGCCGCGACCGGCGGCTACGCGAGCGCCCACTCCGGAGCCCAGGGCTCCGCCACCAACTCGCCCGGCGTGCTGTCGGGCAACTCGGTACAGGCGCCGGTGCACGTCCCGGTCAACGTCTGCGGCAACACGGTGAACGTCGTGGGGGCGCTCAACCCGGCGGTGGGCAACAAGTGCGCCAACCAGGGTGGCGGCAGCGGCTCGCACAACGGCGGCGGCCACGGCGGCGGCTCGCAGAGCGGGTCCGGCAGCGGGGCGCACGCCGACGGGGACGCCACCGGGTCGCCCGGCGTGGCCTCCGGCAACAACGTCCAGGCACCGGTGCACGTGCCCGTCAACGTCTGCGGCAACAACGTGAACGTCATCGGCATCGGCAACACGTCGACGGGCAACGACTGCGGCAACGGCTCGGGCGGCGGAGGTCACCACACGCCTCCGGGCGGCGGCCACGGGAACCCGCCCGGCAAGCCGGGGAACCCGGGCAACCCCGGACACCCGGGCAACCCCGAGCAGCCTGGCAAGCCGGGCGAGCCCAACACCCCGGGTAATCCCGGCAACCCGGGTGGTGGGACCCCGGGTGGTGGGACCCCGGGTGGTGGGACCCCGGGCGGTGAGAACCTGGGCGGCGGCCACGAGAACAAGCCGGGCACGCAGACCATCACCCAGCCCCAGGGCGTCGACCAACTCGCCCAGACCGGCAGTGAACTGCCGCTCGGCCTCGCGCTGCCCATGGGCGCGGGCGCGATCATCGGCGGTGCCCTGCTCTACCGCAAGGCGCGGGCGACCTCATAGCGCACGCACCGCAGGAGGACGCCTCGTTTCCCCTGCGGTGTGCCCCCAACGGAGCGGGCCCCGCCGAGGCGGGGCCCGCTCCGGCTCAGTCGTCCGTCCTCACCACGTCGCGCGCACCTGGCGGATGATCCGCCGTCGCAACCGCACCCTGCGGCTGCCGTCGCGCAGCAGGCTGAGGCGATCCAGCTCCCAGTGACCGTACTCGGCATGGTCCGTCAGCAGACGTGTGGCGTCCTTGCGGGACACCCCGCGCGGTACGTACACGTCGACAAATTCGTATTCCGGCATCGCATCTATTGTGCGGGCAGAGGCCCTGTACGGATAGCGTCTGCACTATGTCTGATGCTGCGCAGCCCACCGCTGCCGAGGTACGCGCCGCCGCCGAGGCGGTCAAGACCGCGCTCGACCGCCACCTGGCCGCGGTCGAGCGGAGGACGGGTGAGGACGACCCGGCCGTCTACGAGGCGTTCAACGAGCTGGCCGCGGCCGCCGAGGAGTACGACGAACTCCTCTACGACCGCTACGACGAGGTCACGCCCTTCGAGATCCCCGGCACGGTGCCGCCCTACACCGGGCCGGAGCCGGACGCCATCAGCGTACTGATCCGCAGGGATTACACCGTGGTGGAACCCCAGCGGCTGGTGGCACAGGCGCAGCGCGTGGAAGCCGTGGAGGAGGACCGGAACGGAGTCGGCGATTCCGACGACTCCCTCGACACGGCCCATGCCCTGGACATCATCTTCGGCGAGTTCGAGGCCGACGAGATCGCCTCGCGGCACAAGGAGTTCGGGCTGGAGGAGGGCGACTCCACGCTCTGGGTGACGGCTCTGGACACGCAGCCCGAGCCCGGCGAATGGCTGGAGGCCCCCTTCGAACAGCCCGACGAGGACCGGGTCATCTGCCGCTTCGACGCCAGCACCAGCTTCGAAGAGGACGCCGACGACGACCTGGACGACGACCTCGTCCCTGAACCCGACCTGGACGACGACGAGGACCTGGAGCCGCTGGACGCCGACCGCTGAGCCCTGCCGGCCACGGCGATGAGCACGACGGGCCGACGGTCACCCGGCATCGGGTGACCGCCGCCCCACTGCGGTGAGGGCCCTCGTGGGCGCTCAACCGGCCGCCGGGACCTGTGCCGTGAGCAGGGCGGGCAGCCGGGTCGTACGGGGCTTGGCGGGAACCTCGGCAACGGCCCGGGGGAGCGCCTGCTCCGCGCCGTGCACCACGGACAGGTGGCGCTCGGCCCGGCCGAAGGCCGTGTAGACCCAGGGCCGGGTCAGCGCCTGGGCGGCGTCACCGGGCAGCACGACCACCGTGGCCGGCCACCGCTGCCCCACCGCCTGGTGCGCGGTCATCGCCCACCCGTGCCGCACGGACTGCTCCACCCGCTCCTTCGGTACGACGACGGGGACGCCCGCGCACTCCAGGTGCAGCCCGTCGGCGTCGGCCTTCACGACGTGGCCCGGCACCGTACGGCCCGGCGCGGGGGAGTAGGCGACGCGGTCACCGGGGTCGAAACCGCCGAAGCGGCCCGGGCCGGGGTTCAGCCGCTCCTTCAGCGCCGCGTTGAGCGCGCGGGTACCGGCCGCGCCGCCGTGACCCGGCGTGATCACCTGGGTCTGCTCGGCCGGGACCCCGATCGCCCGCGGCACCGAGTCCGCGACGAGCTGCACGGTCCGGTGCACCGCCTCGCCGGCGTCCCGCACCGGCACGATCACGACCTCCTTGCCGGGCGCGTCCACCTGGTTCAGCTCGCCGATCCCGATCCCGGAGACCAGCTCGCCGAGAGGGCCGGGGTCGGGCGTGCGCGAGGCGACCTGGGGGCACACCCGGGAGGCGAGCAGATCCGCGAAGACCCGTCCCGGTCCGGCGGACCACAGCACCCCCGGATCGCCGCTGAGCACCAGCCGCGCCCCGTCCGGCAGCGACTCGGCGACCACCGCCGCGGCCTCGACGTCGAGCTGCGGGGCGTCGAGCACCACGAGGAGATCGAGAGCGAGTGCCCCGTCCACGTCCCGCCCCGGACCTTCGGCACCGGACAGGAGGCCGGCCAGGGTGACCACGGCCGAGAAGGCGTCCTCAGGGGCGGCCTCCTCGGCCGCGTCGGCGAGCAGCGCCGCGAACCTGCGCCGTCCGTCCGGGGTGTGAGCGGCCGCGTACGCGCGCAGGCCGAGCGCGCGCCCGGCGGCGACCAGGGCCGCGGGCTCCGCGCGGGACGCCTCGCCGCCGGTGTGCAGGACCAGACCGTGCCCGGCGACCGCGCCGATCAGCTCCGCCGCGGAGCGCGTGGCCGCCGAGGCGGCCCGCTCCCAGTCGGCGGCCGAACCGTCCTCCTTGGGCACCGAGTTGATCACCCGGGCCAGTCCGTCGGCGAGGCTCTCCTCCGCGAGGGCGTACCGTTCCAGGCCGAGCAGCACGCGGACCGGGCGTTCCTCCGCGTCCTCGTCCTCGCTCTCGGCCTGCCGGGCCGGGGGAGCGTCGTCGAGGGCGTCCTGGAAGCCCAGGGCCTCGCCCTCCGCGATGGTGCTCCGCACCGCCGCCTCCGGGTCCGGCACCGAGCGCTGGGCGAGCGCGGCGGTCAGTGTCGGCATATCCAGGGCCGTGTGCCCGGCGAGCGCCGCCTGTTCCAGCAGCCACACGGTGACCGCACGGGCCCGCCGCTCGTCGTCGGGGCCGCACTCCGCGCCGAGCAGGGCCCGTGCGAAGCCGTCCGCCTGCTCGGGCCGCACGCCGGGAACCCGCAGCAACTGCCAGGGGTCCGCGCGCAGTTCACCCTCCGCGCCCTCGCCGAGCACGGCGGCGGCGTGCGGTGCGAGGCTCTCCGGGGCACCGCCCGCGGTCAGCACGGCGCGCACGGCCTCGACCGTCTCGCGGGCGGGAGCCACGGGTCCCGCGGGGGCCGCGGCTGGCGTGGGCGGCGTGGGCGGCGTGGGTGGTGCGGGCTGGGGGCGCCGCACCGGCTCGGCGGCGGGCTCGCGCGGTGCGGGCTCCGGCGCACTGAACACCGGGGAGGGTTTCTGGCCGCTCTCCACGGCCCGCACGGCCGCGAGGAGGTCGGCCGCCTTGCCGCTGAGTTTGGCCCCGCTCTCGACCGGAGCCGTCTTCTCGGCCTTGCGCCGCTCGATCCGCTCCCGCTCCACCCGCTGAGCCGCCAACTCGGCTTCGGCCTCGGACCGATCGGGCGCCGCGGTGTCCTCTCCGGCCCCGGCGCCCGCCTCGGGCGCGTCCGTGCCGCTCGCGGCGGCAGCCGGGCCGCCCCCGGGTGCGTCCCCGTCGCCCGGGTGCCCCGGCTCGGGCGTCTCCGTGGTCTCGGGCTCCGTGCTCACAGCGTGCTCCAGTCGTGATCGGGATAGCGGTGCAGGGGCGCCGACACGTCGTCGAGAGCCCGGCAGATCTCGTCAGGAAGAGTAAGGGTCTCCACTGACAACGCCGCCGTGAGCTGCTGCGCGTTGCGCGCGCCGACGATCGGGGCGGCCACACCGGGGCGGTCGCGGACCCAGGCGAGGGCCACCTGGAGCGGGCTCGTGGCGAGACCGTCCGCGGCTGTCTGCACCGCGTCCACGATGCTGCTCGCCGTCTCGTCGAGGTACGGCGCGACGAAGGGGGCCAGGTGCTCCGAGGCACCCCGCGAGTCGGCGGGCGTGGAGGTGCGGTACTTGCCCGTGAGGACGCCGCGGCCGAGCGGTGAGGACGGCAGCAGGCCGACGCCCAGGTCCAGGGCCGCGGGGAGCACCTCACGCTCCACGCCGCGCTGGAGCAGCGAGTACTCCATCTGCGTACTGGCCAGACGGGTGCGCGTGCCCGGGGCCGCGAGCTGCCATGTGGCGGCCTTGGCGAGCTGCCAGCCGCAGAAGTTGGACACTCCCGCGTACCGCGCCCGCCCGCTGCTGACCGCGAGATCGAGCGCCTGGAGCGTCTCCTCCAGCGGGGTGCCGGTGTCGTAGGCGTGGACGTGCCACAGGTCCACGTAGTCCGTGCCGAGGCGGGCCAGGGAGGCGTCGAGCGCCGAGAGCAGATGGCCGCGTGAGCCGTCGAAGCGTCGGTCGGGGTCCGGCACGCTGCCCGCCTTGGTCGAGATGACCAGGTCGCGGCGTGGCACGAGCCCTTCCATGAGCTGTCCGAGCAGGTACTCGGACTCGCCGTCCCCGTACACGTCCGCCGTGTCGACGAGGGTGCCGCCCGCCTCCCAGAACACCTTCAGCATGTCCGCGGCGTCGTGCTCGTCCGTGTCACGTCCCCAGGTCAGGGTGCCGAGCCCGATCCGGGACACACGCAGGCCGGTACGGCCGAGATGCCTCTGCTCCATGAACGCGACACTACTGTCCGGAACTGGCGGCGTGGGAAGCCTGTGGACAACCGATTCCCGCAGGCCCGCCGCCGGGGGTTTCCTCGCCCCCGCCGCCCCTACCCGTCCCATCCCTGGGGGCTGCGCCCCCAGACCCCCGCTGTCGGCCTTCGGCCTCGTCCTCAAACGCCGGACGGGCTGGAAATCCAGCCCCTTGGGGGCACCTCCCAGCGGTAGCCGGGGGAGTTTGAGGATCGGGGGCCCGGGGGCCCGGCCCCCGAACGGCGTCCGGGGCGGACCCCCGAAAGGACGGGCGTCCGGGGCGGACCCCCGAGGACGGGGGTCCGGGGGCCGGCCCCGAAACGGGGGTTCGGGGCGGAGCCCCGAAAGGACGGGGGCCGGGGCGCACCCCCGAGGACGGGGGTTCGGGGCCGGCCCCGAAACGGGCGTTCGGGGCGGAGCCCCGAAAGGACGGGCCGGGGGCCGCACCCCCCGACGAACCCGTCCCCAGGGGGCTCCGCCCCTTGGCCGGGGGCGAAGGGGCGGAGCCCCTGGATGGGACGGGTAGGGGCGGCGGGGGCGAAGAAAACCCACCCCCGCGCTAATGTCGACGCCACAACGCACGTTACTGATCGGTAAGGGGAAGGCCATGCAGCTCGGGATCAACCTCGGCTACTGGGGCGCCGGAATGGACGCGGACAATCTCGCCGTGGCCCAGGAGGCCGACAGGCTCGGCTACGCCGTGTGCTGGGCCGCCGAGGCCTACGGCTCGGACGCGGCCACCGTACTCACCTGGGTCGCCGCCCAGACCACCCGCATCGACGTCGGCTCGGCCATCTTCCAGATCCCGGCCCGCCAGCCCGCGATGACCGCGATGACGGCCGCCACCCTCGACTCGCTCTCCGGCGGCCGCTTCCGCCTCGGCCTCGGCGTCTCGGGCCCCCAGGTCTCCGAGGGCTGGTACGGGGTCAAGTTCGACAAGCCCCTCGCCCGCACCCGCGAGTACGTCGAGATCATCCGCAAGGCGATGACCCGCGAGCGGCTCTCCTACGAGGGCGAGCACTGGACCCTCCCGCTGCCCGGCGGCCCCGGCAAGCCGATCAAGCTCACCGTGCACCCCCAGCGCGAGCACATCCCGCTCTACATCGCCGCCATCGGCCCGAAGAACCTCGAGCAGACCGGTGAGATCGCCGACGGGGCGCTCCTCATCTTCCCCTCCGCCGCCCACCTCGAGGACACCGCGATCAAGTACCTGAGGGCCGGGCGAGAGAAGGCCGGCAGGACCCTCGAAGGATTCGACATCTGCCCGACACTCCCCCTCGCCGTCGGCGACGACAAGGACGTGGCCACCCTCGCCGACACCTTCCGCCCCTACACCGCGCTGTACGTCGGCGGCATGGGCAGCCGCAAGCAGAACTTCTACAACCAGCTCGCCCAGCGCATGGGCTACGAGAAGGAGGCCGCCGAGATCCAGGACAAGTACCTGTCCGGCGACAAGCAGGGCGCCGCGGCGGCGATCCCGCACGAGCTGATCGACCAGACCACGCTCCTCGGCTCCGTCGACCGCATCGCCGACCGCATGAAGGCCTACGCGGAGGCCGGGGTCACCACCCTCACGCTGGCACCCGCGGGCTTCACGCTGGAGGAGAGGGTCGCTTCGCTCCGGGCCGGCTCCGAGGCACTGGAGCGCGCCGGGCTCGCGTGACGGACGGGAGCTCTTCCGCGGCCGTGGTGGGGGCTCGGGGGTCTTCCCCGCCACGGCCGTCGCCGGGCACAACGCCTCACCGCACCCCTTGGTTACGCGCCCACGGTCCGCTCGGCCACGCGCCCACGGTCCGCTCGGCCACGCGCCGCCGCCCGGCGAACACCATGATCGCGCGCCGGTCACCCACCATCGGGTCGAACGACTGTGCGTGTCTCTCGGGCCCCTCTCGTCCACCGTTCGGCGGATTAGTCCGACACAGGTGTTGCCGCACCCCTGTTGCCGCATTTGACTCGTTCTTTGCGGAACCCTGCAGAGAGGTGCCTCAGATGCTTTCGGCCAAGAGTCTGTTCCAGGAGATCCTCGACAACGACGAGTCGTTCCGGCTGTTCTGCTCCATCGCCGCCAGTGGGGAGTCGCAGGGAGGCTGGGAGAACGCCCGCATCGCCGCGCTCGTCCCGCAGAGCGAGCGCGCCCTCGCACCCAAGATCACCCGCCACGGCGCCGACGAGGACAAGCACGGGCGCATCTTCAACGCCCTCATGAAGAAGCGCGGCCTCGAACCCGTGGAGGTCCCGCCCGCCACCGACTACACCATGATCCTGGAGCGCAACGGCATCGGTCTGCCCCACGAGAAGCTGAGGAGCGACCAGCCCCTCACCGTCCAGGACATCGTCACCTACCTCGCCCACAGCAGGGTCACCGAACAGCGCGCCTCCGAGGAGATGGAACTCCTGCGCAAGCACTTCGCCGACCACCCCGACATCGGGCGCGCCGTCAGGATGATCTCCAACGACGAGGACAACCACCTCGCCTACTGCCACGAGGAACTGCTGCGCTTCGCCGCGGCGGGCCACGGCCGCCTGATCCAGCGGACCCTGCGCGAGTGCGCCCTCGCGGAGATCCGTATCTACCGTGATGTCAGCCTCGCCGTGATGGCCGGCATGGGCCGCATCCTCGGCTGGTCCAGGCCCAAGGCCGCCGTCCTCGCCGTCGGCATCCACGCCGTCTACCTGTACGAGAGGCTCGGCGGCTGGCGCCGCATGGTCTCCCTGAGGATGCCCGAACGCCGCGACGCCCTCGGCGGACCGGCCGGCGCGGAACCCGAGTTCGCATAACGAACCGGCCGGCACGCGCGCGTGGACCACGAAAAACGGCCACGCGCGCGTACCCAGCAGCAACCACCCCGGCCTCACGGCCGGCGGCTACAACCAGCCCCGCCGCTTGAACAGCCCGTACAGCAGCACCTCCAGCACGGCCATCACCGCGATCAGCGCCGGATAGAACCACGCCCAGCGCAGCTCCGGCATGTGCTCGAAGTTCATGCCGTAGATCCCCGCGAGCATCGTCGGAACGGCGGCCATCGCCGCCCACGACGAGATCTTCCGCATGTCGTCGTTCTGCCGGACGCCCGTCTGGGCGAGATGGGCCGACAGGACGTCCGAGACCAGCCGGTCCAGACCCTCCACCGACTCGTTCACGCGCGTGAGATGGTCGCTCACGTCACGGAAGAAGGGCTGCGCCCGGTCGTCCACGAAGGGCACGGCCGTGCTCGACAGGCCCGTGCCGGCGAGCCGTGACAGCGGGAGGGCGAGGGGGACCGTGGCCCGGCGGAACTCCAGGACCTGCCGCTTGAACCCGTAGATCCGGGACGCGGTGTGCCGCGAGCTGCCGATGTCCGGCGAGAAGACCTCCGCCTCCAGCTCCTCCAGATCGGTCTGCAACTCGGTCGCGACATCCAGGTAGTGGTCGACCGTGGCGTCCATGAGCGCGTACAGCACGGACGTGGGCCCCTTGCCGAGCATGTCGGGCTCGTCCTCCAGCCGGCGGCGTACGACTCCGAGGGGAGAGCCCTCGCCGTGCCGTACGGTCACCACGAACCCGTCCCCGAGGAAGACCATGACCTCGCCGGTGGAGACGGTGTCCCCGGCCGGCTCGTACACGACCGGCTTCAGGACCAGGAACAGCGAGTCCTCGTACACCTCCAGCTTGGGCCGCTGATGCGCCTTCAGGGCGTCCTCCACCGCCAGCGGGTGCAGCCCGAACTCCTGGGTCACCAGGTCGAACTCGTTCTCTGACGGCTCGTGCAGCCCGATCCACACGAAGCCGTCCGCGGCCCGCGCGGCCGCGAGGGCGTCGGACAGGTCCTCAGGGCCCTGGGTACGGCGCCCGTCGCGGTAGACAGCACAGTCCACGATCACAGAGCACGTCCTTCCGTCGTCGGCCCGGGAGCGCACCACGGGTGCCCACAACACCCCAGGGGTACGCGGGCGACCCGTTTAGGCTGGGCGGCATGCCCACGCTGATCCTTGTCCGGCACGGACGGTCCACCGCCAACACCTCGGGGGTGCTCGCCGGGTGGACGCCCGGCGTCGCCCTGGACGAACGCGGAGCCGCGCAGGCCGCCGCGCTGCCCGGCCGCCTCGCCGGGCTGCCGATCTCCGAGGTGGTCACCAGCCCGCTGCAGCGCTGCCAGGAGACCATCCGGCCGCTCCTCGACGCCCGCCCGGAACTCAGCCCGCACACCGACGAGCGGATCGGCGAGGCCCACTACGGCGACTGGTCCGGGCGCAAACTCGCCGAGCTGGGGGACGAGCCGCTCATGGAGGTCGTCCAGGCGCATCCGTCGGCGGCCGCGTTCCCCGGCGGCGAGTCGATGCGGGCGATGCAGGACCGGGCCGTGGCGGCCGTACGCGAGTGGAACGCGCGCGTGGAGCGCGATCACGGTGCCGACGCCGTCTACGTCATGTGCTCGCACGGCGACATCATCAAGTCCCTCGTGGCGGACGCGCTCGGACTCCATCTCGACCTCTTCCAGCGGATCTCCGTGGAACCGTGTTCCATCACCGCGATCCGCTACACCCGCCTGCGGCCGTTTCTCGTTCGCCTCGGCGACACGGGGGATTTCGCGTCCCTTGCCCCCCGGGAGGAGCCGCAGGGCCCTGACGCTCCGGTCGGGGGCGATGCGGGCGCACCGTGATCGTCAACCGCAGTAGGGTGAAGCGGTCGCAGCGGTACAGCACGTGTCAGCGTCCAGCCGCCGCGGCCGGTCCCACCGTCGATTCCAATGGAGACAGGACGTGTCCCGTCAGGTGTTCCTCTACGACCCCCCGGACCGCTTCGTGGCCGGTACGGTCGGGCTGCCCGGGCGTCGTACCTTCTTCCTGCAGGCCTCGTCAGGGCAGCGCGTCACCAGCGTCGCCCTGGAGAAGACCCAGGTCGCGGCGCTCGCCGAGCGCATGGACGAGTTGCTCGACGAGGTGGTGCGGCGCAGTGGGGGCAGCGCCTCCGTCCCGGCCGTGGCCCCCAGCGAGATCTCCGACACGGCTCCCCTGGAGACGCCGATCGAGGAGGAGTTCCGGGTCGGCACCATGGCGCTGGCCTGGGACGGTGACGAGCAGCGCATGATCGTCGAGGCGCAGGCCCTCGTGGAGCTGGACGCCGACTCCGAGGAGGACCTGGCCGAGGCCGAGGAAAGGCTGCTCCAGGACGAGGAGAACGGTCCGCCGATGCTCCGTGTCCGCCTCACCGGCGCGCAGGCCCGTGCCTTCGCCAAGCGCGCCCTCGACGTCGTCAACGCGGGACGCCCGCCGTGCCCGCTGTGCAGCCTGCCGCTCGACCCGGAGGGACACGTATGTCCGCGCCAGAACGGATACCGTCGCGGAGAGTGACGTCCGCCGAGCTGCTCGCCGAGGGCGAGCTGACCGTGCGCGGCCGCATCCGTGAGGCGTCCAACGCGGCGCTGTACTGCACGGTGACGTACGAGGGGCGGGAAGCCGCCTGCATCTACAAGCCCGTCGCCGGCGAGAGGCCCCTGTGGGACTTCCCCGACGGGACGCTCGCCCAGCGCGAGGTCGCGGCGTACGAGGTCTCCGAGGCGACCGGCTGGGGCCTCGTGCCGCCCACCGTGCTGCGCGAAGGGCCGTACGGCGAGGGCATGTGCCAGCTGTGGATCGAGGGACAGCCGGGCGCCGAGCTCCTGGCCCTGGTCGACGGCGAGGAGCCCGGGGAGGGCTGGAAGGCGATCGGCTTCGCCGAGGTGGGGGACGGGAAGACGGCCCTCCTGGTGCACGCCGACGACGAACGGCTGCGGCGGCTCGCCGTCCTCGACGCGGTCATCAACAACGCCGACCGCAAGGGCGGCCACCTGCTGCCTGCCGGCGAGGGCCGCCTGTACGGCATCGACCACGGCGTCACCTTCAACACCGAGAACAAGCTGCGCACGCTGTTGTGGGGGTGGGCGGGGGAGCCGCTCACACCGGAGGCGCTCGACGTTCTCCGCCGGCTGCGGGACGGACTAGCGGACGGGGGAGAGCTGGCCGGCCGGCTGGGCGGGCTGATCACGGACGCGGAGCTCGACGCCACCCGCGCCCGGGTCGGTGCGCTTCTCACCACCGGCAAGCATCCCGAGCCGTCCGGGGACTGGCCGGCCATTCCATGGCCACCGGTATGACCACGTCCACCGTCCCCGGTCTCTCGCCGCCGGAGGGGCTGATATTTCAGCCCGCCCGGCGTTCGAGGACGAGGACGGAGGCCGATGGCGGGGGTCCGGGGCGCAGCCCCCAGGGATGGGACGGGTAGGGGCGGCGGGGGCGAGGAACCTCCCGAGACAGCAACCATGCACGGCGGCACCCAACGCACAAGACCGCCTTCCCCGCCATCCACCCCCGTCCGGTTCGTATGCGGAACTTCCGTCCGGTTAGGCTCATGACATGCATGCCTGGCCCGCTTCCGATGTCCCCGCCCTGCCTGGCAAGGGCCGCGACCTCCGGATCCACGACACCGCGACCGGTGGTCCCGTCACCCTGGACCCCGGCCCCGTCGCCCGTATCTACGTCTGCGGGATCACTCCCTACGACGCGACCCACATGGGTCACGCGGCGACCTACAACGCGTTCGACCTCGTGCAGCGCGTGTGGCTCGACACCAAGCGGCAGGTCCAGTACGTGCAGAACGTCACGGACGTCGACGATCCGCTGCTGGAGCGAGCGCAGCGCGACGGCGTCGACTGGGCGTCCCTCGCCGAGCAGGAGACCGCCCTCTTCCGCGAGGACATGACCGCCCTGCGCATGCTGCCCCCGCAGCACTACATCGGGGCCGTCGAGGCCATACCCGGGATCGTCCCGCTCGTCGAGCGGCTGCGCGACGCCGGCGCCGCGTACGAGCTCGAAGGGGACGTCTACTTCTCCGTCGAGTCCGACCCGCACTTCGGCAAGGTGTCCAACCTGGACGCCGCCGCGATGCGCCTGCTGTCCGCCGAGCGCGGCGGCGACCCGGACCGGCCGGGCAAGAAGAACCCGCTCGACCCGATGCTGTGGATGGCCGCCCGCGACGGCGAGCCCAGCTGGGACGGAGGCTCGCTCGGCCGTGGCCGGCCCGGCTGGCACATCGAGTGCGTCGCCATCGCCCTCGACCACCTCGGCATGGGCTTCGACATCCAGGGCGGGGGATCGGATCTCGCCTTCCCGCACCACGAGATGGGCGCCTCGCACGCCCAGGCGCTGACCGGCGAGTTCCCCATGGCCAAGGCGTACGTCCACGCCGGGATGGTCGCCCTCGACGGCGAGAAGATGTCGAAGTCGAAGGGCAACCTCGTCTTCGTCTCCAAGCTGCGGCGTGACGGGGTCGATCCCGCGGCCATACGGCTCGCCCTGCACGCCCACCACTACCGAGCCGACTGGGAGTGGACCGACCAGGTCCTCCAGGACGCCGTCGCGCGGCTCGACCGCTGGCGTGCCGCCGTGTCCCGGCCCGACGGCCCGCCCGCCGAGGCGCTGGTCGAGGAGATCCGCGAGGCCCTCGGACACGACCTGGACGCTCCGGCCGCGCTCGCCGCAGTCGACCGCTGGGCCGCCCTGCAGAAGGAGCGGGGCGGTACGGACGAGGGCGCGCCCGGAATCGTCTCGCGCGCGGTCGACGCGTTGCTGGGCGTGGCCCTGTGACGCTGTGACACGTGTGAACCCGGGGCCTCTGTGACGTAACGGCCCCGCAGGGCAAGGGGCGCTTCCCCGCGTCGGGAGGCGCCCCTTTCTGCCGCACGGCGGCCGGGGCCGCCCGGAACCTGTCGAGAGGCTGTCGGACGACCGATAGTTGCTGCGGGGGCACACGGCATGTGATGGGGTGACAGAGGAAGTTGACCGCCCGACCGGCCAACTGCCGGTCCCCACGCGGAAGGACACCGCCGTGGCACCCCCGCACTCTTCCCCCGCACCCCACCTCGGCCGGAGAGGACTGCTCACGGCCGGAGCGGCCACCGCCGGAGCCGTACTCCTCGGATCGCCGGCCGAGGCGGCCCCGCACCCCTCACGGACCACCCCCTCCGTGATCCCGCTGCCGAACGGCTTCCGTCCCGAGGGCATCACGACCGGCGACGGGCCGTACGCCTACCTCGGCTCGCTGGGCGACGGATCGATATACCGCGCCGACCTGCGCACCGGAGAGGGCCGCATCATCTCGACCGGGCCCGGTACGCCGTCGGTCGGACTCAAACTCGACGGCCGGGGGCGGCTGTTCGTCGCCGGGCGCGGTCAGGGCGCCCGCGTGGTCGACGTGCGCACGGGCGCGATCCTCGCCTCGTACACGCTCACCACGGCGACCCCGACGTTCGCCAACGACGTGTTCCTGACTTCGCGTACGGCCTGGTTCACGGACTCCTTCCAGCCCGCGCTGTACGCCCTGCCGCTCGGCCGGGGCGGTGCGCTGCCGCGCCCGGACCAGGTCGTGACGATCGCCCTGAGCGGCGACTGGAGCCAGGTTCCCGGCGAGGTCGTCAACGCCAACGGCATCACTCGCACCCCCGACGGCAAGGCGCTCCTCGTCGTGCAGTCCGGGGTCGGCGGCCTGCACCGCGTCGACCCGAGGACCGGCGTGACCCGGCGCGTCGACCTCGGCGACGCGGCCCCGCTCACCAACGGCGACGGGCTGCTGCTGATCGGGCGGACCCTGTACGTCGTGCAGAACCGCCAGAACGCGATCGACGTGTTCACGCTGACCGCGGACGGCACCAGCGGCGTCTTCGTCAAGCGCGTCACGGACCCCGACTTCGACGTGCCGACCACCGTGGCCGCCTACAAGGGGGCGCTCTACCTGCCCAACGCCCGGTTCACCACCACGCCGACGCCGGACACGACGTACGCCGTCGTCGCCGTGAAGCCCTGATCCGCAGCAGCTCACGAACACCGGGCAGAACACCCGCGGAAGACAACAGGGGCGGTGCGCCGTGCGCACCGCCCCTGTTCCGTGTCTCAGGTGTCTCAGGTGTCTCAGCCGTCTCAGTGACTCGGGTGACTCAGTAGTCTCAGGTGTCTCAGTCGTCAGTCTCAGGTGTCTCAGTCGTCCGTCGACTCGTCGTCGTCTGGCCCCGGCCGCTGCGGCTTCGGGGGACGGGTCCGGCCGCCGGGGTTGTCCCGCAGGTACGAGCCGCTGTCGCTGCCGTCCGCAGTGGCGTGTCCGCCCGCGGCCGGTCCCGGCCCGCCGACGTCCCGTCTGCGCAGATAGCGTTCGAACTCGCGGGCGATGGCCTCACCGGACGCCTCGGGCAGCTCGGCGGTGTCCCGGGCCTCCTCCAGCGTCTGCACGTACTCGGCGACCTCGCTGTCCTCGGCGGCCAGCTGATCCACGCCCACCTGCCACGCGCGCGCGTCCTCGGGCAGCTCGCCCAGCGGGATGCGCACGTCGATGAGGTCCTCCAGACGGTTCAGGAGCGCCAGCGTGGCCTTCGGGTTCGGCGGCTGCGACACGTAGTGCGGGACCGCCGCCCACAGCGACACGGCGGGGACGCCCGCGTGCGTGCACGCCTCCTGGAGGATGCCGACGATGCCCGTGGGGCCCTCGTACTTGGTCTCCTCCAGGTCCATCCGCCGGGCCAGGTCCGCGTCCGACGTGACCCCGCTGACCGGTACCGGACGCGTGTGCGGGGTGTCGCCGAGCAGGGCGCCCAGGATGACCACCAGTTCCACGCCCAGCTCATGGGCGAAGCCCAGCAGTTCGTTGCAGAACGAGCGCCACCGCATGGACGGTTCGATACCGCGGACCAGCACCAGGTCACGGGGCTTCTGGCCGCCGACCCGGACCACCGACAGCCTGGTCGTCGGCCAAGTGATCTTGCGTACGCCGGCGTCCATCCACACCGTGGGGCGGTTGACCTGGAAGTCGTAGTAGTCCTCGGCGTCCAGCGCCGCGAACACCTCGCCCTTCCACTCCTTGTCCAGATGCGCGACCGCGGTGGAGGCGGCGTCGCCGGCATCGTTCCAGCCCTCGAACGCGGCCACCATGACCGGGTCGATCAGCTCGGGAACCCCCTCGAGCTCGATCACCCAGCGCCTCCTTCCGACGTGCCCCTCGCTTACGTCCCAACCTTACGGCGTGCTGCGGGGGCCTCCGCAGCCCCCTTGCACGGGGGAGTGAACGGATCACTGCCCCGTTCGCCACCCGGAAACACCCGCCGGGCAGCCGAGTGTCGACCGGGGTTCACGGGGCGGTTCACAGAGTCGAGCGCAGCCACTGCTCCACCGACGCGATGTGGACCGTGGCCCACGAGCGGGCCGCCTCCCCGTCGCGGTCACGGAGCGCGGCGAGGATCATGCGGTGCTCGTGCAGGGTGCGGCTGACCGCGTCCTCCTGGGTGAGACCGCGCCAGATACGGGCCCGCGTCGTGGGACCGGAGAGCCCGTCCAGCAGGGAGCAGAGCACCGAGTTGCCGGAGCTCTGCACGATGCCCCGGTGGAAGTCCAGGTCGCAGGCCACGAGCTCCTCCACGGACGGCGCCTCGCCCAGCTTGTCCAACTGGGCGCTCAGCGCGTCCAGCTGCTGCTCACTGATGCGGGAGGCCGCCATCGCCGTGGCCGCCGGCTCCAGGATGCGCCGCACCGCGAGGAACTCCAGGACCGTGTCGTCGCGGTGGAAGTCGACGACGAAGCTCAGCGCCTCCAGCAGCAGCTGCGGGTCCAGGCTCGTGACGTACGTGCCGTCGCCCTGCCGTACGTCCAGGATGCGGATCAGCGACAGGGCCCGCACCGCCTCGCGCAGCGAGTTGCGGGACAGCCCGAGCTCTGACGCGAGCTCGCTCTCCTTGGGCAGGCGGTCGCCGGGGCGCAGCGCGCCGGAGACGATCATTCCCTTGATCTTCTCGATCGCCTCGTCGGTGACCGCCATGGCGTGCCTCCCTGTCGCTCAGACATCCGATGTCTCAGCACATTATGCGCGTTGAGCAGGCTGAACGGGATATTCCTCTCGGTGCGCACTGCTGCCCGGCGCCAACACGCAGTGAGGCGCGACCACTTGCCGGCACCGACGGACCAGTACGTACGAGGCGTTACCCGCGAAGAGGGGCGGCCCCGACCGGGAACCGCCCCTCACGACACCGCACGCGCCTACTTCTTGTCCAGCAGGTCCTGCACCTTGCTGCGGACGTCGTCCGAGTCGAGGCCCCGGATCGTCAGCGTCGTACGGCGGCGCAGCACGTCGTCCGCGGTCTCGGCCCATTCGTTGTCCCGGGCGTAGACGACCTGCGCCCAGATCTCCGGCGCGTCCGGGTGCACCCGCTCGGCCAGCGTGGGGTCGTCGTTGGCGAGGCGGGCGATGTCGAAGGCCAGCGAACCGTAGTGCGTGGCCAGGTGCCGGGCCGTGTCGGGCGCCATGCGCGGGCCGGGTGCCGGACGGTCGACCAGGAGCCGGTGGGCGACCGCGCGCGGATTGGCGACACCCGGCAGCGGCAGCCTCTTCGGGAGCGAGGCGATGGGCTCGAAGTCCTCGCCCAGCGGCCGCCCCGGCAGAGCCTGAAGCTTCTTCATGACCGTACGGCCGATGTGCCGGAAGGTGGTCCACTTGCCGCCCGCGACCGAGAGCATCCCGCCCCGGCCCTCCGTCACGACTGTCTCCCGCTTGGCCTTCGACGTGTCACCGGGACCGCCCGGCAGCACCCGCAGACCGGCGAAGGCGTACGTCATCAGATCACGCGAGAGCTGCTGGTCGCGGACCGAGAACGCGGCCTCGTCGAGTATCTGCGCGATGTCCTTCTCGGTGACCGCGACATCGGCCGGGTCACCCGTGTACTCCTCGTCCGTGGTGCCGAGCAGCAGCATGTCCTCCCAGGGGAGGGCGAAGGTGATGCGGTACTTGTCGATGGGGGTCGCCAGCGCGGCCTTCCACGGGGAGGTGCGCTTCAGGACCAGGTGCGCGCCCTTGGACAGGCGGATGGAGGGCGCCGCGTCCGGGTTCTCCATCCGGCGCAGGTGGTCGACCCACGGACCGGTCGCGTTCAGCACCAGCCGGGCGTTGACGCCGAACTCGTCGCCCGACAGACGGTCCCTGAGCTCCGCGCCCGTGACCCGGCCCCGGGTGAAGCGCAGTCCCGTGACCTCGGCATGGTTGAGGACGACGGCGCCCGCCTCGACGGCCGCGCGGACCGTCATCAGCGCCATCCGGGAGTCGTTCATCTGGTCGTCGCCGTACACGGCCACGGCCCTGAGGTTCTCGGTGCGCAGCTCGGGCACGTCCTGCGCGGCCTTCGCCGGCGACAGCAGGTGCCCGACACCGTCACCGAACGCCGACAGCGCGGAGTAGGCGAACACGCCCGCCCCGAGCTTCGCCGCGCCGTGCGGCCCGCCCTTGTACACGGGGAGGTAGAACGTGAGCGGGTTCGCCAGATGGGGGGCCACCTGACGGGAGACCGCACGGCGCTCGAAGTGGTTCTCCGCCACCAGCTTCACCGCGCCGGTCTGCAGGTAGCGCAGACCGCCGTGGAGCAGCTTGGAGGAGGCGGACGAGGTGGCGCCGGCGAAGTCACCGGCGTCGACCAGCGCCACCCTGAGCCCCGACTGCGCGGCGTGCCAGGCGGTGGAGATGCCCAGGATGCCGCCGCCGATGACGAGGAGGTCGTACGACGCCCTGGCGAGCTGCTCCCGGGCCTCGGCGCGGGTCGGGTTCGAGCCGGAGGCCGGGCGCGTGCCCAGGGCGGGCAGGGTCTGCAGGGTGGACTGACTGGTCATGCGGTTTCTTACTCCTCGTCCTCGAGCCAGCCCATGGTCCGCTCGACGGCCTTGAGCCAGCTCTTGTACTCACGGTCGCGGATTTCCGCGTCCATGCGGGGGGTCCACTCGGCGGCCCGGCGCCAGTTGCGGCGCAGGTCGTCGGTGCTCGTCCAGAAGCCGACGGCGAGACCGGCGGCGTAGGCCGCGCCGAGGCAGGTGGTCTCGGCGACCATCGGGCGCACCACAGGGGCGTCCAGGAAGTCCGAGAGCGTCTGCATCAGCAGGTTGTTGGAGGTCATGCCGCCGTCGACCTTGAGCGCCGAGAGCTCGACGCCGGAGTCCTTCGTCATGGCGTCGGTGATCTCACGGGTCTGCCAGGCGGTGGCCTCCAGGACGGCGCGCGCGAGGTGCGCCTTGGTGACGTACCGGGTCAGGCCGGCGATCACACCGCGGGCGTCGGAGCGCCAGTACGGGGCGAACAGGCCGGAGAAGGCCGGTACGAAGTACGCGCCGCCGTTGTCCTCGACCGAGAGCGCCAGCGTCTCGATCTCGGCGGCGGTGGAGATCAGGCCCATCTGGTCGCGCATCCACTGCACCAGCGAACCGGTGACGGCGATCGAGCCCTCCAGGGCGTAGACCGGCTTCTCGTCGCCGATCCGGTAGCCCACGGTGGTCAGCAGCCCGCTGTACGAGTTGATGATCTTCTCACCGGTGTTCATCAGCATGAAGGTGCCGGTGCCGTACGTGGACTTGGCCTCGCCCTCGGCGAAACAGGTCTGGCCGAACAGGGCCGCCTGCTGGTCGCCGAGCGCGGAGGCGACCGGGATGCCACCGAGCAGGTCGCCGAGCTTGCCGCCGGTGATCTCGCCGTACACCTCCGCGGAGGAGCGGATCTCGGGCAGCATCTGCTGCGGCACGCCGATGGAGGCGCAGATCTTGTCGTCCCACTCCATGGTGTGGAGGTTCATCAGCAGGGTGCGGGAGGCGTTGGTGACGTCGGTGACGTGACGGCCGCCGTTGACACCGCCCGTCAGGTTCCAGATGACCCAGCTGTCCATCGTGCCGAACAGGATGTCCCCGGCCTCGGCGCGCTCGCGCAGGCCCTCGACGTTGTCCAGCAGCCAGCGGGCCTTGGGGCCGGCGAAGTACGACGCGAGGGGAAGTCCGGTCTCGCGGCGGAAGCGGTCCTGGCCGACGTTGCGGCCGAGGTCCTTGCAGAGCGCGTCGGTGCGGGTGTCCTGCCAGACGATGGCGTTGTGGACGGGCTCACCGGTGTTCTTGTCCCACAGGAGAGTGGTCTCCCGCTGGTTGGTGATGCCGATGGCCTTGATGTCGTCACGGGTGATGCCGGCCTTCTCGATGGCCCCGGCGACGACCTCCTGGACGTTGGTCCAGATCTCGGTGGCGTTGTGCTCGACCCAGCCCGGCTTGGGGAAGATCTGCTCGTGCTCCTTCTGGTCGACGGAGACGATGCGGCCGTCACGGTCGAAGACGATGCAACGGGACGAGGTCGTGCCCTGGTCGATGGCGGCGATGAACGGGCCGGCGTGGGCGTCGGTCACGGTGTGCTCCTGAGAATTCTGTGGACAAGCGGCGGTCGGTACGGCGCGATGCTCATGTGCGGAACGCTTTGGTGCGGAACGCTTGTACGCGGAAGGCTTGCGCGCGGAATGCTGTCAGCGATCCGGCGGGCGTGGTGCCGTTACGCGAAGGCGACGTTGTAGATGCCTGCGGCGATCGCGCCGCCGATCAGCGGGCCGACCACGGGGATCCAGGCGTAGCTCCAGTCCGAGCCGCCCTTGTTGGGCAGCGGCAGCAGGGCGTGCGTGATCCGGGGGCCGAGGTCACGGGCCGGGTTGATCGCGTATCCGGTCGGGCCGCCGAGCGAGAGGCCGATGGACACGACCACGAGGGCGGTGATCAGGGCGCCCAGCGTGCCGAGGCCCTTGCCGCTGTCGTTCAGGCCCTGGGTGAGCACCGCGAGGACGAGCACCACGGTGCCGATGATCTCGGTGGCCAGGTTCTGCACCACGTTCCGGATCTCGGGGCCGGTGGAGAAGATGCCGAGCACCGGACCCGCGCCGGCCTCCCGCGCCTCCACGGCCTTGGCCTTGGTGGCCTGCGCGCCCGGACCGCCCACGATCTCCTTGTCGGTGAGGTGCGCGTGGAACTGTCCGTAGTACGCGACCCAGACCAGCGCGGCACCGATCATGGCGCCCAGCATCTGGCCCGCCCAATAGGTCGGGACGTTGCTCCAGTCGCCGTCCTTGATCGCGATGGCGAGGGTCACGGCGGGGTTCAGATGGGCACCCGACAGCGGCGCCGAGGTGTAGACCGCCGTCAGAACGGCGAAACCCCACCCGAAGGTGATGGCGAGCCAACCGGCGTTGCGGGCCTTGGAGGCCTTGAGCGTGACGGCGGCGCAGACGCCCGCGCCGAGCAGGATGAGTATGGCGGTACCGATGGTCTCGCCGATGAAGATGTCGGAGCTGGACACCCGCGACTCCTTTGTCCTTCGTCCAGGGGAAGGCGAACCCCGGGTCCCTCCGGTGGTTCGCGCCCTCGGGTGAGGGCGATGCCGGCCCTTGGCGTTGCCACACTCTAGCGCGTATTGCCGGTTAGTGTTCGACAATGCCGACCGATGGACGGGAGTCTTGCTCCGGCTCCACCTGCACGTCAAGGGGTCCGTTATCGAAAACGCGATCGTTATCGATCGCGGAACGGGGCATCGGCGATTGACGATCTTCCGCTGGTCGCGGCGCGGGCGGTGCGGTGGGGTGCCGGGTGCGCCCGTGCTTTTCAGGGGGGCTGTGTTTGATACGCGGCTCCGCCGCGTGGGCGCGACCGGCCACAGTGAACCCGCAGCCGACCGCGGACAGAACCGACACGGGCCGGGACGTCCGCATGACGTCCCGGCCCGTGTCGTACGCACGCCCCGCGCGGTCAGAACCGCGCCGCGCCCAGATCCCGGGACACCGCGCGGGCGCAATCCCGCACCGCCGCGATCAGCTCCGGCCGCACCTCGCCGTCCCGGCACACCCGCTCCACGGCGCCGGTGATGCCGACCGCGCCCACCGGCATGCGGCGCCGGTCGTGGATGGGCGCGGCGATGGACGCCACGCCCTCCCAGGTCTCCTCGATGTCGGCCGCGTACCCACGGGCGCGCGTGATGTCCAGGACGGCCTCGAACTCGCCCAGTTCACTGATCGTCCGGTCCGTGAAAGCCTTCCGGTGGCCCTCCACGACCTCGCTGTGCGCCACCGGGTCGTACGCCGAGAGCACCTTGCCCAGTGCCGTGGAGTGCAGCGGCTGCATGGCCCCGATCTCCAGGACCTGCCGGCTGTCGTCGGGCCGGAAGACGTGGTGCACGATCAGCACGCCCTGCTGGTGCAGCACCCCGAGGTAGACGCTCTCCCCGCTGGAGCGGGCCAGGTCGTCGGTCCACACCAGGGCACGCGCCCGCAGCTCGTGCACGTCGAGGTATGTCGTGCCCAGGCGGAGCAGTTCCGCGCCCAGCTGGTAGCGCCCGGAGGCGTCGTCCTGCTCGACGAAGCCCTCCTGCTGGAGGGTGCGCAGTATGCCGTGGGCCGTGCCCTTGGCGAGGCCCAGCGACGAGGCGATGTCCGAGAGGCCGAGTCGTCGCTCGCCGCCCGCGAGCAACCGCAGCATCGCGGCCGCCCGTTCGAGCGACTGGATGTTCCGTGCCATCGCCGTCCTGCCTCCGTCCCCTGCGCCATCGGTGCGCGGCTCCACTGACACCGTTCGGCAATGTCGAACACTACCTGTCGCCCGCGATCCGCCGCTAATGGCGGTCACCACCTTTTCGCCAGATCGCCCCCCGACGGGCCCGGCACGTTCACGCGCGCCGTCGGAGTAAACCGCATGTCGCGGCGGTCGTGTGCGCATATGGCACTGGTTGGGCTCGCATGTCGCAATGAGCGCGGGTTCGTGCGGCGAAGGCGTGGCCTGCGTGTCGCGGCGGGTGTGGATGCGTGTCGCGAGGGTGGATCCGTGTCGCGGGGGTGTGCTCGGCATGTCGCGACGGGCGTGCGTCCATGCAGCGCCGGCCTGAGCGCGCCTCTGGCGGAGGCGTTGGGCTCGGTCGCGAGGGTCTGGGCCAGGGGTGGCACCTCACGCCGGTGCGGACCCGTCACTGGCCAGGAGCAGCAGTTCAAGCCACGCGGGTGTGGGCCCCAGGGGTCGCCGCCGGCCTGGGCCCCCCGTGCCCCGGCGGGCCGCCACGTTCGTCCGTCCCGTGGACGCCCTGACCGGGCGCACCCGCTCCGGGCTACCCTGGCCGGGTGCGTCTTCCGCGAGGAGGCGCAAAGCCGACAGCCGTCGCACTCCAGGGAGCACCTTCATGGCCTCGTTGCCGAACCCGTCCCCTACGTCCGCCGCTTCCGACAGCCGGACCCGATCCGACGCACTCCGTCATGCCCTGGCCACCCGCGTGGTGGTCGCCGACGGCGCGATGGGCACGATGCTCCAGGCCCAGGAACCGACGCTCGAGGACTTCGAGAACCTCGAGGGCTGCAACGAGATCCTGAACCTCACCCGCCCCGACATCGTGCGCTCGGTGCACGCGGAGTACTTCGCGGTGGGCGTGGACTGCGTGGAGACGAACACCTTCGGGGCGAACTTCTCCGCCCTCGGCGAGTACGACATCTCCGAGCGCGTGTACGAACTGTCCGAGGCGGGCGCCCGCATCGCCCGCGAGGTCGCCGACGAGTTCACGGCGTCGACCGGGCAGCAGCGCTGGGTACTGGGCTCCATGGGTCCCGGCACCAAGCTGCCGACGCTGGGCCACGCCCCGTACACGACCCTGCGCGACGCCTACCAGCAGAACGCCGAGGGCATGATCGCGGGCGGCGCCGACGCGCTGCTGGTGGAGACCACCCAGGACCTGCTCCAGACCAAGGCGGCCGTGCTCGGCGCCCGCCGCGCCCTGGAGAACTCCGGCCTGAACCTGCCGCTGATCGTGTCGGTGACCGTGGAGACGACCGGCACGATGCTGCTCGGCTCCGAGATCGGCGCCGCCCTGACGGCCCTGGAGCCGCTCGGCATCGACATGATCGGCCTGAACTGCGCCACCGGCCCGGCCGAGATGAGCGAGCACCTTCGCTATCTGGCCCGCCACTCCCGCATCCCGCTGTCCTGCATGCCCAACGCCGGCCTCCCGGTGCTCGGCAAGGACGGCGCGCACTACCCGCTGACGGCGCCCGAACTCGCCGACGCCCAGGAGACCTTCGTCAACGAGTACGGCCTCTCCCTCGTCGGCGGCTGCTGCGGCACCACCCCCGAGCACCTGCGCCAGGTCGTGGAGCGGGTGCGCGAACTCACGCCGGCACCGCGCGATCCCCGGCCCGAGCCCGGTGCCGCCTCCCTGTACCAGTCGGTGCCGTTCCGTCAGGACACGTCGTATCTGGCGATCGGGGAGCGGACGAACGCCAACGGCAGCAAGAAGTTCCGTGAGGCCATGCTGGAGGGCCGCTGGGACGACTGTGTGGAGATGGCCCGGGAGCAGATCCGTGAGGGGGCGCACATGCTGGACCTGTGCGTGGACTACGTGGGCCGGGACGGCGTCGCCGACATGCAGGAACTCGCCGGCCGGTTCGCCACCGCCTCCACCCTGCCGATCGTGCTGGACTCCACCGAGGTGGACGTCATCGAGGCGGGCCTGGAGAAGCTCGGCGGCCGTGCGGTCATCAACTCCGTCAACTACGAGGACGGTGACGGCCCCGAGTCCCGCTTCGCTAAGGTCACCAAGCTCGCCAGGGAGCACGGTGCCGCACTGATCGCGCTCACCATCGACGAGGAGGGCCAGGCCCGCACCCCGGAGAAGAAGGTCGAGATCGCCGAACGGCTGATCGAGGACCTGACGGGCAACTGGGGCATCCACGAGTCGGACATCCTCATCGACACCCTGACCTTCACCATCTGCACCGGTCAGGAGGAGTCCCGCAAGGACGGCATCGCCACCATCGAGGCGATCCGTGAGCTGAAGCGCCGTCACCCCGACGTGCAGACCACCCTTGGTCTGTCGAACATCTCGTTCGGCCTCAACCCGGCCGCCCGCATCCTGCTGAACTCCGTGTTCCTGGACGAGTGCGTGAAGGCGGGGCTGGACTCGGCGATCGTGCACGCCTCGAAGATCCTGCCGATCGCCCGGTTCAGCGAGGAGGAGGTCGCCACGGCCCTCGACCTGATCTACGACCGCCGTGGCGAGGGCTATGACCCGCTGCAGAAGCTGATGCAGCTGTTCGAGGGCGCCACCGCGAAGTCGCTGAAGGCGGGCAAGGCCGAGGAGCTGGCGGCGCTGCCGCTGGAGGAGCGTTTGAAGCGGCGCATCATC
>NZ_JBVIEE010000018.1:0-188714 GCF_055572015.1 Streptomyces sp. NPDC030840
ACCCCCCAGGTCATCGGTTCGACAGGGGGGACCAGCCATGCCGGGCCCGGAGGCCAGCGGTCCTCTTGCAGGACCGCGGAAAACATAACGGGGGGGGGACGGTGCGGGGGCGGGGGACCGTGCGCATCGGTGGGGCCCAGGGGTTTTCGCCCCCGCCGCCCCTACCCGTCCCATCCCCAGGGGCTCTGCCCCTTCGGCTCCGCCAAGGGGGCTGCGCCCCCTGGACCCCCATCCTTTCGGGGCTCCGCCCCGGACCCGGTTGCTGGGCCGCCCCCGGGCCCCCGTCCTTTCGGGGCTCCGCCCCGGACCCTGATTCGGGGGCCGGGCCCGCGGGCCTCGTTTTCGGCGTCCCCCCAGACCCGGTTCGGGGGCCGGCTCCCGGACCCCGTTCTCGGGGCCACCCCCAGACCCGATTCGGAGGCCACCCCCCGGACCCCGTTCTCGGGGCCACCCCCAGACCCGATTCGGGGGCCACCCCCCCGGACCCCGTTCTCGGGGCCACCCCCACACCCGATTCGGGGGCCACCCCCCGGACCCCGTTCTCGGGGCCACCCCCACACCCCCGCTCTCAAACGCCGGAGGGGCTGAATCGTTCAGCCCCTCCGGCACCGGATCAGCCCTTGATGATCTCGTCGATGCGGGAAAGGTCCTCCGGCGTGAAGTCCAGGTTCCGGATGGCCACCACGCTGTCCTCCAGTTGCTGGGGGCTGCTCGCGCCGATGAGGGCGGAGGTGACGCGGCCGCCGCGCAGGACCCAGGCGAGGGCCATCTGGGCGAGGGACTGGCCGCGGGAGGCGGCCACGTCGTTCAGGGCCCGGAGCCGGCCCATGAGGTCCTCGGTGACCTTGTCGGCGTTCAGGAACGGGCTGTCGCTCGCGGCCCGGGAGCCCTGCGGGATGCCGTTGAGGTAGCGGCCGGTCAGGAGGCCCTGTTCGAGGGGCGAGTACGCGATGGAGCCGACCTGGAGCTCGTCGAGGGCGTCGAGCAGACCCTCCTCGGGTCGGCGGTCCAGCATCGAGTAGCGCGGCTGGTGGATGAGCAGCGGCGTGCCCAGCTCACCCAGGATGCGGGCGGCCTCACGGGTCTGCTCGGGCGAGTAGTTGGACACGCCGACGTACAGGGCCTTGCCCTGCTGGACCGCCGAGTGCAGGGCACCCATCGTCTCCTCGAGCGGAGTGTCCGGGTCGGGACGGTGCGAGTAGAAGATGTCGACGTAGTCGAGGCCCATGCGGGCGAGGCTCTGGTCGAGCGAGGACAGCAGGTACTTGCGCGAACCCCATTCACCGTACGGGCCGGGCCACATCAGGTAGCCGGCCTTGGTGGAGATGACGAGTTCGTCCCGGTACCGCGCGAAGTCGTCCTTCAGCGCCTCGCCGAAGGCGCTCTCCGCGGCGCCGGGCGGCGGCCCGTAGTTGTTCGCGAGGTCGAAGTGGGTGACGCCCAGGTCGAACGCGCGGCGCAGGATCGCACGCTGCGTCTGCACCGGCCGGTCGGGCCCGAAGTTGTGCCACAGGCCGAGCGAGAGGGCGGGCAGCCGCAGGCCGCTGCGTCCGGTGCGCCGGTAGGGCATGTCCGCGTAACGGTCGGGGTGTGCGGTGTACAACGCGTACTCCTGGAGAGCGGGGAGCGAGGGAAGGACCTGGAAAGCCTCAACAACAGGTCTCCACTCTCACCCGCGCACGCGGTGCCGGTCCAACAGGGGAATCGGATGGCATTCAGCGTCTAGGCTTCTCAATCATGGAACTGCGTCACCTCCAGCATTTCGTCGCGGTCGCCGAGGAGCAGCATTTCACCCGGGCGGCCGAGCGGCTGCTGGTGTCGCAGTCGGGGCTTTCGGCGTCGATCCGCGCGCTGGAGCGGGAGCTGCAGGCACCGTTGTTCGTGCGCACCACGCGCCGGGTCACGCTCACGGAGGCCGGGAAAGCGCTGCTCGGCGAGGCCGAGCGCATCCTCGCTCAGGTCCGTGCGGCCCACGATGCCGTGGCGGCGGTGCGGGGCGTGGTGCGCGGCACGCTGTCACTGGGCACCGAGCAGTGCATCGCCGGGGTGTGCGTGGCCAGACTGCTCGCCGCGTTCCGCCGTCGCCATCCGGACGTGGAGATCCGGCTGCGGCAGGCCGGCTCGGGCGCCCTGGCGGAGGAGGTGGCCGCCGGGCGCCTGGATCTGGCGTTCGCCGTCACGACCCGCGCGGACACCGCGCAACTGCGCTGCGTCCCGCTGGCCAGTGAGCCGATGACCGTGCTGTGCCACCCCACGCACCGGCTGGCGGGCGAGGGCGCGGTCACGCCGGAGGACCTCGGTGGCGAGGCCTTCGTCGACTTCCACCCCGACTGGGGGCCGCGCCGCACCACCGACGCGGCCTTCGCGGTGGCGGACGTCCGGCGGACGGTCACCCTGGAGGTCAATGACGTGCACAGCCTCCTCGACCTCGTCCAGGAGAACCTCGGCATCGCCGTCGTCCCGCGGCACTTCAGCCACAAACGTCAAGCCTCGTCCCTCGCCGCGCTTCCGCTGAAGGGCACCGGGGAGACGTCGTACGACACCGTCGCGATGCTTCCGCCCCCGGAGGCGACCAGCCCGGCGGCCAGGGCACTGATGCGGCTGCTGGACGACCCCGCGGTGGACTGCGGCTAACGGGCGCTCGGCGCCACGTAGAAGTCGAGGTGGCCGAACCGGTGGGCGGGCCACGTCCGGGCGTACCCGGGCGGGGCGGACCCCGGCGGGGTGAGCACGGCGAACGGGATCCGCCGTGCGGTGCGCACGAGCTCCGCCTGGGTGGTGTTGGTGTTGTTGCCGGTGGTGTGCGCCGAGGAGCACCGGGCGTAGAAGCCGATCGGGATCGCCAGGTGACCGGTCAGCAGGCAGGGTGGCCGTACGCCGAGGCGGTGCAGTTCCGCGGCGGTGCGCGACCAGTCGTGGCGGGCCGCGTGCGTGCGGTTCACCGTGCGCGTCAGCACCGCGAACTGCGCCACCAGGTGCCCGGTCAGCGCGAGTGCCACCAGCGTCACGGCGACCGGCCGCCACCTCCCGCTGGGTGCCGTCACCAGGCGCACCAGCGCGTCGGCCACCGGGATGGCGAGCAGGGCGTAGGCCGGGAGCAGGAAGCGCGGGGCCGCGTATCCGATCATGAACAGGTACGGGACGGCCGCCGTGGTGGCGCAGGCCACCAGGACCAGTGTGGGTGCCGGGCGCCGCGCCCTGATCGCGACCAGTGTCCCGAGGGCGGCCAACAGCGGGAGGGCGTACCACCAGGCGGCCACCCCGATGTGGGCCAGTGGTCCGGTGCAGGGGCGGCACAGGGTGCGGCCGTTCAGGCTGCGCAGTTGGTCGTCGACCGCGATGTTCCAGCCCAACCCGCCCTGGGCTCGGGAGCCCTCGGCCAACCGCTGCTCCAGGCCGCCGAAGGCGGCGTACGCCTCGATCACCCAGGGCGCCACACCCACGACGAGCCCCGCCACCAGGGCCGCCAGGAGCCGGGGGCGTCGCATCCACACCGAGAGGGCCAGCAGCGGGAGGGCCACCCACACCGCGTCGGTGGGCCGCATCCACGCCATCAGGGCCGCACTCGCGCCCATGCCCCACAGCGCCCACCGGTCGGCGCGGTCGGCCCGGGCGCGCAGGAAACAGCCGGCGCACGCGAGAGCACCGATCGCCACCCAGTAGTTCGGCATGGCCTGCGGGCCGTAGTAGAGCGTCACCCACAGCGTGGCGAAGAGCGCGCCCCCGAGGGCCACCACCCGGACGGGGAACACCCCGCGCCAGGCACGCAGCGCCAGGAACAGGCCCAGTCCCGACAGCAGCGCGAGGTAGACGCGCAGGAGCGCGGTGGACGACGACCATGTGGCGACCGGCGCGACGAGCCAGGAGACGCCGCGCGCACGCGGTGCGCTGAAGAACGCCGGCGGAGCATGGGAGCTGACCTGGCTCACGTACACCGTCTCGTCCCAGCCGAGACCCATTCCGGGGCGTACGAGGGTGAGTTGGGCCAGCGTGTACGCCCCCGCGACGGCCAGGAGCCAGCCGTCGCCGCGTACGTGCCAGGGCCTCCGGGCGAGCGTGGGCGACCCTGGCTGCGGCGCACCGACCAGCGTGGCGTTCGAGCCGTTGACCATTGCCCACCTTTCATCCCTCATAGGAATAAGAGGAGATACATGGACAAATTAGCCAGATCGGCTCGTGCGTGTGCTCCTGAGGTGGTCCATACGGTGCAGTGGCCCCGTGACACAGCGCGCCGCGCGGCGCCCGGGACTGTGCCCGGCCGCCGCGCGGCGCAAGTGGGACGCGGTCCGGCCTACCGCCGGCGGTCACCCACGGTGACTCCCTTCGTCGTCGCGCCGGTGCGGTTGTCGTAGACGACCTGGCCGGTGGACTTCTTCCAGATCTCGATGCGGAACGTGTCCGGGCGGCCGTCGGTGGCGGTGATCCTGAAGCCGTACCCGCTGGTGCCGTTGACCTTTCCTGAGCCCTGGTACACGGCCTTCGAACCGGTGACCACGAGCCAGTCCGAGCCGCTGGAGCGGAACTTCAGCTTGGCCTTCAGGAAGTCGAAGGTGGCGTGGCCGGACGGCACCGACGCCCCCTTCTTGTAGCGGGCGTCGAAGGAGAACGCCGCGGTCCAGGTCAGCGCCGGCTTGGCGGGGAAGGCACCGGCGGGCGAGGAGAGGAAACCGGCACCGAGCGCGGGACCCGCCGAGCGGTCGTACACGATCACCTCGGGGAGGGTCGTGCGGTCCGAGGCACCGTCGTCGTCGGTGACGGTGATCACCGGACGCCGGATGCCCGCCGTGGTGTAGGTGTGCGCGGCCTCGCAGACGGAACCCTTGACGCTTCCGGTCGTCGGCCCGGTGCCGTCCTTCCAGTCGACGCTGCAGGTGTGCGTGTCGCCGGTGCCCGGGTCGTCGAACTCGGCGGTGACCACCGTGCGCCCGCCGACGGGCGCCGGGGACTTGGGGCCGGTCGCCGTGCCGATGACCGGTGCCGCGTTGCCGACGGTGACCTTGAGCGTGTCGCTGCTGCGGCCGCCGGTGAGGGTGACCGTGTACGTGCCGTCGTCGGCGCAGGTGATCGTGGTCGGGACGGCCCTGGGATCGGAGAAGGCGCAGGGGGCTCCGTCCTCGACCGTCCACTTCGGCCCGCCGGCCCCGGAGACGGTGCCGGTGAGGGTGATCGCGCCGCCCTCCTTGCCGTCGGCGTCCGGACCCGCGTGGACGATGGTGACCGGGTCGATGCTGGTGAGGGTCGGCTCCACGTCCCTGATCAGGCCGTCGGAGCCGAACTCCATCTTGTCTATGGTGGTTTCGCGGTGCGTGCCGTCACCGCCGGGGATGGCGAAGCGGTGGTAGGCGATGTACCAGTCGTCGGTGTTCGGCACGTGGACGACGGAGTGGTGGCCGGGGCCCTTGATACCGAGGCCGAGGCGCTTGCTGAGGATCACTCCGCGCTTGGTCCACGGGCCGGTGGGCGAGGGGCCGGTGGCGTAGGCCACGCGGTAGTTCTCGTCCCGGGTGTCGTTCTCCGACCACATGAAGTAGTAGGTGCCCTTGCGCTTGATGACGAAGGAGCCCTCGTTGTAGCCGCTCGGTGTGATGTCGGTGATCTTCGACGCGTCGAAGGAGATCATGTCGTCGTTGAGCGGGACGACGTAGCCGCGGCCGTTGCCGAAGTACAGGTAGGAGGTGCCGTCGTCGTCGGTGAAGACGGCGGGGTCGATCATCTGGCCGGTCAGCTGTCCGGCCTTCAGCAGCGGCTTGCCCAGGGGGTCCTTGAACGGGCCGGTGGGCGAGTCGGAGACCGCGACGCCGATGTTCGCGTCGGCCGAGAAGTAGAAGTAGTACTTCCCGTCCTTCTCCGCCATCGTCGGCGCCCAGGCCCGGCTGTCCGCCCAGGAGATGTCGGGCCCGAGGTCGAGGATGACTCCGTGGTCCTTCCAGTGGACGAGGTCCTTGGAGGAGTACGCCTTGAACCGGGTGCCGCTCCAGCCCTCGAAGCCGTCGGTGGTCGGGTACAGGTAGAAGGTGTCGCCGAACCGCACGATGTTCGGGTCGGCGTTCAGGCCCGGCAGGACCGGGCTGCGCATCCGCTGTGCCTCGACCGTCCAGGTGCGCTTCTTGCCGTCCGAGCCGGTGACCTCGTAACGGACCGGCTCGGTGAAGTCGTGTACCGACCCGGAGGCGGGGCTGATGGCCGCGCCGTGGGCGAGGGTGAACTCGGGGGCGAGGGAGGTGATGTCGGCGTCCTCGTTCAGCGGCAGGACGATCCTGCTGTCCTTGTCGTCGACGAGCGCGTCGACCTTGAGGTCGGGGTGCGTGGCCGAGGCGATGCCGGTGGTGTTGCCGCTGAGCTCCAGGACCTCGGCGGGCGTGAGGGCCCGGTTGTAGATCCGGAAGTCGTCCACCTCACCGCCGAAGTACGGGTCGGCGGAGTACAGGGACCGCCCGATGTAGCCGGAGTATCCCTTCGAGGAGTCGTACAGCTCGGACGGCTTGGTGGTCACCCCGGTCGCCCGGGCCACCTGGATGCCGTCCACGTAGAGAACCGCGGTCTCGGTGGGGCCGTTGAGGGTGACGGTGACGTGCTTCCACTCACCGACAGGCAACTGAGGTCCCGTCAGCTTCGACTCCGCCGACCAACTGGCCTTGGTGATGGCCGAGTAGAGGCTGGAACCACCGTTGGAGGGGGTGGCGAACAGGTACTTGTCACTGTCGGGTCCGAGTCCGAACAGCCACTGGAAGTGGTCGCCGCCCTTCCACTTGGCGTACGTGGAGACGGTGACGCTGTCGGCGCCCTTCAGCACGCCGTTCGGGATTCTGACGTACGGCGACGTGGTGGAACTGCTCGACCCGCCGGACATCTTGAACGAGCCGTCCTTCACACCGGTGCCGAACTCGGGTGTGCGGACGTAGGTGCCGTGGTAGCCGTGGCCGCTGGAGTCGCGGGCGATGCTGCCGCCGGTCTCGTCGAAGCCGTAGCGCAGGAGAAGGTCGGCCGGTACGTCCGGGCCCTCCTCTGAGACCGTGACCTCCGCGCGGGCCTCGAGCGCCGCGCCGTCCGGCAGGCTGCCCTGCACCGTGAAGGTGCCGGCCTGCGCGTACGCGGACGCCGGTACGTCGTCCCAGGTGACGGAGACGGGGCGCTTCACACCGTCGGTGTACTCGGCGATGACGGTGGCGGGCAGGACCGGCGCGTCACCGATTCCCGTCTTGACCTTGATGTCCTCGACGCTCTCCACCAGTTGGTCCGGCTGGTAGGCGCGCAGCAGGCGGTCGTACTCGGCCTGCGTCACCGGGAGCACGGTGCCGTGGCGGGGCTTGGCGGGGAGGTCGTAGTCGGGGGACGGAGTCCAGTTGCCGGAGGCGAGGTCGGTCGTCTCGAAGGGGATGTAGCCGCGTCCGCCGAACTCGTCGAGGAACGCGTACCACTTGTCCTCGGTGTTGGACTTGAAGACCAGCGGCCCCTCCGCGGCGTTCATCGCGCCCTTGCCGATGCCCTCGGCGACCGCGGTCCAGGAGGTGTCGAGCAGCGAGTCGCTCTTCTCCTCGAAGATGAACTTGCTGTTGGGGGTGGAGGAGGTGTTGTTCCGCTCGTCCTTCGACAGGCGGTAGTACGTCCCGTCGTGCTGGATCACCGTGGAGTCGATGACCGAGTAGCCGCGGTCGATCCAGACCTTGGGCTCGCTGAACGTGTGGAAGTCGCGGGTGGTCGCGTACATCATGCGGTTGTACGTGTCGCCGGAGTGCTCCGGGTTGTCGTACAGCTTCGACGCCCAGAAGACGACGTACTCGCCGCGCTGCTCATCGTAGAACGCCTCCGGCGCCCAGGTGTTGCCGGCGCTGTCGGGCGAGACCCTGACCAGGCGCTGGTCGGTCCAGTGGACGAGGTCGGTGGACTCCCAGACCATGATGGACTTGCTGCCGGTGCGCTGGGAGGCGTCCCAGTTGCCGTTGCCGTAGATCCTGAGGTCGGTGGCGATCTGGTAGAACTTGTCGCCCTCCGGGGAGCGGATGATGAACGGGTCGCGCAGGCCCTTCTCACCGAGCGTGGAGGTCAGGACGGGCTTGCCGTCGTTCAGCTCGCGCCACTTCAGCGGGTCGTCGCCCTTGCTGAGGGCCGCGTAGAGCTGTTCGCCGTCCGCGGTGCCCTCGCCGGTGAAGTAGCTGAACATGTAGCCCTTGAGGGCTTCCTTCTTCGGCAGTTGGGGTACTTCGGCGGTGAACTCGCGGGTCGCCTTCGCCTCGCCCTTGCTGACGGTGGCGGTCAGCTTCGCGGTGGTGTCGCCGTCGCCGTGCGCGGGGCGGTGGACGATGCCGTCGGCGGAGACGATGTCCGGCTCGGCGGAGGACCAGTCGACCTTCGTGCCGTAGGCGCCGCTCGTGGGCAGAGTGAGGTTGCCGCGTGCGTCGTCGAGGTTGTGGACGGTGAGTTCCTCGGCGGCCTTCTCGGTGGCGGTGGCGTCGTCGAAGTCGGGCAGGACCGTGACGTCGAAGGTCTTGGTTGCGGTCACGGTGCCCTTCTTCAGGGTCGCCGTGAGCGTGGCGTGACCGTTCGGTTCGCCGGCCGCGGGGCGGGTGACCTTTCCGGTGGCGGAGACGACGCCGGAGTTGTCCGAGGCCCAGCTGATCTTCGAGCCTCCCGCCGTGCCGGTGGCCGGCAGGGTCAGGTCGTCGGTGACGGCGCTGGTGTCGCCGAGGGTGAGGGCGGCCCTGTCGTCGGCGACGCCCTGGGTGTCGACGGGGAGGGCGAGTTGCTCGACCTCGGAGGAGGCGAGGGCACGGTCGTACACCCGGAAGTCGCGGATGTTGCCCTTGAAGAGCTTGTCCCCGGGGTAGACGGACTTACCGATGTAGTTGGCGGTGGTCGTGCCGGAGCCGATGCCGCCGGGGGTGATGGAGAGCGCCGTGTTGCGGGCGACCTCGACGCCGTCCTCGTACAGCACACCGGTGGTGCCGGTCTGGGTGTAGGCGATGTGCTTCCACACCGAGCGCGTGAGGTTCGGCGAGGTGGACGGCCTGGTGGTCTGTTCCGTCGACCAGTTGCCGGTGGCGATGGAGGTGCGGAAGCCGTCGCCGGTGGTGAAGAGATAGCCGTTGCCCGCGCTGCCGCTGGTGTTGCCGAACCCGTAGATGAAGTACGGCGTGGCCTGCGTGGAGTCGATTCTCACATCCATCGAGACGGTGATCGAGTCCAGGCCGCTCATGATGTTGTTCGGCACCTTGACGTAGGTGTCGGAGCCGTTGAAGGCGAGCCCTTCGCCGCTGCCCGACCAGCCGGCTGTGCCGTTCACGGTGCCGTCACGGCCGTTGCCCGAGGAGTCGGCGGCCACGCTGCCGGCGGAGGCGTCGAGTTTGTAGCGCAGCACCAGGCCGTCAGCGATGTCCGCGGTGTCCGCCGCCTGCGCCACGGGAACGGCGGGGCCCGCCAGACCGAGGAAGAGCGAGGCGACGGCGAGCCCGGCGAGTTTGCCGGCCCGACGTCTCGCGCGGCGAGGTCGTGCGAAGTTCGTCATGTGGAGTTTTCCCTGCTGAGGCGCGGCTGGAGGAAGGCGGGGGCAGGCACGGCGGACAGCGGGACCCCTGCCGTGGGAGGCCCGCCGTTTCGTCGGTGTGACGTCGTGTTGCGAGAGTGTCAACTGGTGTACACGGGGACGTCAAGAGTTTTCGAACGATGTCCGACCCGCCGAACAACTTGTTCTCGGCACACCAACGCACCGGCCGCCGGGGCGCATCGGCGTGGCAGGCGGGCCTCAGCTTTTGACGGCCTCCGCGATCTGCTGAGCGGCCTGGGCGGGCGTGAGGTGTGTGGTGTCGACGACCTCGGCCTCGTCGTGCAGCCACGTGCGGGCCGCCTCGGCGTAGGGCTCGAGGTACTTGAGACGGAACCAGGAGGGGCCGAGAACGGTGTCCCCCTCGATGCGCCCGCGGAGGGTGGCCTGGTCGGCGTGGAGGACGAAGTGCCGTACGGGGATGGCATGGTGGGCGAGGCCCGCGCTGATCTCACGCCAGTACTGCTCGACCAGGACCGTCATGGGCATCACCAGGGTGCCGCCGGTGTAGTCGAGTACGCGGCGGGCGGTCTCGACGACGAGCTGCCGCCACGGCGGCCAGTGCTGGAAGTTGTCCGTCGGGGGCAGCCCCGGCGTGATGTCCATGAGTGTCTCGCCGACCTTCTCGGCGTCGAACACCCGCGAGTCCGGGATCAGTCGCTGGACGAGCGGGCTGGTCGTCGTCTTGCCCGCGCCGTGGGTGCCATTGATCCATACGATCATGGGGCCCGATGCTAGCGTCGTCCGGGACGACGCGGCCTCCTGGGCGGACTGGGCGCGCGTCCGTCGCAGGTCGTACCGGACGCGCGCCCGGACGGTTCAGCAGATGTCCTGGCCGCTGTTGACGAGCCGGTTGTTGCGGAAGGTCGTGTTCTCGCCGCAGGGGCTCTCGCGGATGGACGAGTTGGTCACCGTCAGGTTCTGGATGGTGATGTCGCGGTTGTTCGGGAACTCCGACCGTGCCGCGAGGCGGATCTCCCCACCGCCCGACACGCTGCCGCTCTGGGCGGCGATGTTCACGTTGTAGCAGTTCTCTATCAGAATGGCGTTGTTGCCCGTGTTGGAGAGGGTCACCCGGTCGATGACGGCGCCGCCGCTCTCGGAGACGCAGAAGACGCCGCGTCCACCGCCGCGCGCGACGACCTCGCCCACACGGACGTTGGTGGGATAGCCGCTGCCCACGCGGCCGTTGCGGTTGGCCATGCGGAAGGCCGCGTATCCGGTGCCCGCGCCCGCGCCGTCGGCGTCGACCTTCGTGACGGTGGCGTTGATGGTCTGGTTGAGCAGGAGGCCGGACTCGCCGACGTTGCGGGCGGTGACGGTGCCGATGGTGATGCCGTCGACGCCGTAGGTCTCGACCGCGTGACTGCTCGCACCGGAGACGTACACGTTGTCGATCCGGACGTTGCGCGTCCACTGGCTGGTGTCGCCGCGGTTGTCGATGCGGACGCCGAGGCCGCGCGACAGACGCATGTCGATCTGACCGAGGACGACGTTCTGGACGTTGCGCAGGAAGACACCGTAGAGCGGGGTGCCGGTGAGGTTCAGGTGCTGGACCTCGATGTCCCGGACGCCGCGTGCGTACACCGGCGCCTGGTCGCCCGAGCCCGAGCCGGTGACGTTGATCGTGCCGCACACGTCGAGCACCGTGTAGCTGGGCAGGGAAACCCGGGAGCCGGCCGCGATGGAGCCCGATCCTCGTACGACGACCCGTTCCTTCGACGTCCGGCCCGACGTCAGGCTGTTGATGGCCGCCTGCATCGCGGCGCGCATGTCGCCGCCGGTGTACACGGTGCTGCCGCCGCGCCGGGCGGTCCAGGTGCTGCCGCTGAGCACGGCCTCCGCCTGGTACGAGCCGTCACCGCACGCGGCGATCGCCTCCCGTGGGGCGGCCGGGGCGGCGGCCGGTTCCGGGTCGGCGAGGGCTGCTTCCGGTGCCGCGTTCGCGGGAGCCGTCATTACGGCGGCGCCGGTGAGCAGGGCGGTGGCGCAGGCGGCGGCGAGTGCCGCGCGCCTCGTGCGGGTACGGCGGACCGGTGCGGCCTCGGCGGTGAGGTGAGCTGCGGCTCTGCGTCCCATCTCGTCTTCTCCTATGGGGGGTTGTGCGCTTGCCGCCTCCCGCGTTCCTCGACGTTGTCGAAACCCGTTCGACTGAATCGATTCACGCGAGTGTCGTCAGTGACCTGCGGCAACGCGGCTCCATGGCACCCCAGGGCGTACCGCGACACGACAGCAAGCGATTTCTGTGGGGGCGGCGAGTGTGGCAACGGCCTTGTCCGGGCGTCAAGTTCCGAGACCTGCTCAAGTCCACGGCGGCTGTCACGCAGTGCGCCGACCGCCCCTCAGCCGCGGCCTCCCCAGTCTCCGCCTCCCCAGCCGCCGCCGCCCTGGCCGTAGCCACCTCCGTAGCTGTAACCATCGCCGTAGCCGTAGCCATCGCCATAGGCGTCGTTGGCATATCCGTAGGGCCAGCAGTAGGAGGGCGGGCACGGGTTCGACCCTGGGTACGGCGCAGGCGGTGCGGAGGGCGTCTGGCTCGGGGCGGGGGACGACGCCGGGGGGCGGGGCTTCGAAGGGGGTGCCGGGGCGGGCGGAGGAGCGGGCCGGGACGGTTCCGGGGCCGCCGTCGAGGCGTCCGTCATCCGGGAGACCGCCTCGATCTGCAGGGACTCGACCGAGTTGTCGATGACCCACTGTTGTGACGCGTCACCACCCCTTCGCTTCTTGAGGACCAGGTCGGCGCCCTCCACGGCGGAGGCGGGCGCCAGCGCGAGCCCCAGGCCGCCGCGTGGCGCCAGGGTGCCGTCGCGGGTGAAGTCGTATTGGACGCGCCCCTGCCGTGCCGGGTCCCCGCAGGGGCCGAGCCGGGCGGAGAGGCCGGGGCGGGAGTCGAGGCACAGTTCGGTGTCCGCCAGGCTGCGCAGCGAGCCACCCGTCTCGTACGACCACTGCTGCCGCACCGACGACGTGCACAGGGTGAGCACGACCTCCGCACCCGCCGTCGCCCCCGTACCGTCGACGCCCGCGCACAGGCCGTTGCCCGCGTTGCGCAGGCGGCCCTCCAGCGGGCCGCTCGCCAGGCCACCCGCCCCGATGCCTGACGCACCCGGTGTCCTCGTGGGGGAACTCGCCCCGGCGGAAGGGGCATGGGAGACCGGGGTGCTCCCGCCTCCCGATGTCAGGGCCAGCGGCACCAGGACGCATCCGCTCACCACCAGGGTGGCGAGGGCCACCCGCCGACGGTGGGCGAGGCGCCAGGATCGGGCCCCGCTCACGGCCCCGGCCACCAGCGAGCGGAGGGCGTCCCGGCGACGGAGACCGGGGCGCACCGCGTGACGGGGGCCGGTCGACGGGGCGGGCCGACCGGCTCGCCCGGCCGGAAGGTACCCGTCTTCCCACCCGGCCTGCCGAGCGGGAGGACGCGGAACACCGCCCCTCGGGGCCGCTGCCCCGGTGGGCCCGCCCGAGACACCACCCGCCACCGGCACTCCGGCTCCTGCCTCGGCTCCGGCTCCGGCTTTGGCTCCGGCTTTGGCTCCGGCCGACCATGACCCCGCGCCCCCTGCCGGCGTCGCGGCTCCTGCCGTGCTCGCAGGTCCCCCCGCCCTCGCGGTTCCCCGCCCTCGCCCCGGCCGCGAGTCGACGTAGGCCCGCGCACCCCATCCCAGCACCGCCTCGGCCAGCAGGACGGCCGGCCGGGACCCGGAGTCCAACTGGTCGGCGGTGCGACGGCAGTGCGGACAGCCCGCCAGGTGCTGCCACAGGTCCGGGTCGAGCCGCAGGTCACCGCGCCGGAGCGACACGTCGAGCAGACGGCTGAAGCGACGGCACTCCTCGTCGGGGGCGGTCTCACGGTGCGCGCGCATGCAGGCGTCGCGCAGCAGTGCCCGTGCCTGGGCCGCCTTCACGGCGGCGTCCTCGGGGGTGATCCCGAGGAGGGCGGCCGGAACGGCGGGGTCCTCCGCCTCGACCTCGGCGTGCCACAGGACGCAGCGGGCGCGTTCCGGAAGCCCGTGGAAGGCACGGGAGACGAGTTTCCTGTCGTCCGCGGGGAGGAGTCGTAACGCGGCGCGGCCCGTGGCCTCGGGACCGGTTCTCAGAGAGGGGTGGAGCATCATCCGTCGGCTGCCCCTGTCCCATTCCCCCGCTATACGGCGGACCGTGACCAGCAGATGCGGCCGCCATGCGGCGGTCGGGCCCGATTGCTGATGCGATTCCCCGAATACACGTGTAAATGCGGCAGTGGCGAGCATTCCCGCGTGCTGGGGGCCGCTGGTGCACAGGGTGGCGTACGAGAAGACGGCCACCCAGTGCCGGGACAGCAGTTCCCCGACGGGCTGGCGCGCGGGCCGCCTGCCGGAACTCCGTTTCAGTTCGGCTGCCAGCTCTTCGTCCGTCACCCCGGACGAACGGGCGAGTTGCGGAGCAGTTCGCGGAACAAGCCGCGGCGAATGCGAAAAGCGGGCGTCATTCACGTCCTATGTCCTCCAGGCCGTGCCGCGTACAGCAGCAGGGCACGACCTGCCTGCACACCGACAGGCGTCACCCTTGCACAGAGCGTGGTCCCGCAACAAGTGATCGCACACCTCTTCCTCCCGAAGTCCCGTATGCGATTTATCTGTTCACGCAGCCCAAGAAGAGGAGAATTCAAGGAGATTCGATGACCACGAAGGCGAGTAACTGGAAGTAAGTACCGGTTTGAAATGGTGAACAGGTGCCCATGGGGCGCGGAATCGACGGTTGGGCCACAAGGGCCGGCTTGAAAAGAAACGCATCCGTGACTTCGCAGGCGCACCCGCCTCTCGTGCGGGAGGCTGGATGTCATGCACTCCAAAGACCTTCTGACCGACGCGTTCGGCCGCATCAGCGAAGAGGTCCACGCCGCCGTGGATGGCCTCTCCCCCGACGAGCTCAACACCCCGCCCCAGGACGGCGCCAATTCCCTGGCCTGGCTGGTCTGGCATCTCACGCGCATCCAGGACGACCACGTGGCGGGCGTGGCCGGCCAGGAGCAGGTGTGGCTGGCGGACGGCTGGGCGGACCGCTTCGGCCTGGGGCTGCCCGCTCACGACACCGGATACGGGCACACACCCAAGAAGGTCGCCCGGGTCCGGGTGGACTCGGGCGACCTGCTGCTCGGCTACTACGACGCGGTGCACGAGCGGACCCTGGCCTTCGTGGACTCGCTCCGCGACAAGGACCTCGACCGGGTCGTGGACGAGAGCTGGACCCCCGCCGTCACACTCGGCGTCCGGCTGGTCAGCGTCCTGGCCGACGACCTCCAGCACGTCGGACAGGCCGCGTTCGTGCGCGGGCTGCTTCAGCGCGCGGACGCGTAGCCGGGCTCGTAGCCGGGAAGCACCACGTCCCGGATGAGGGCGTTCCGCTCGTCGAACGGGATGAAGGCGCTCTTGAGGGCGTTCACGGTGACCGCGCGCAGGTCGTCCAGCGTCCAGCCCGCCTCCTCGACCAGCAGGCTCATCTCACGGGTCATGGTCGTGCCCGACACCAGACGGTTGTCGGTGTTGAGGGTGACGCGGAAGCCCAGGTCCTTCAGAGCGGTGATGGGATGCTCCGCCATGGAGCCGGCGGCGCCCGTCTGCAGGTTGGAGGTGGGGCACATCTCCAGGGCGACACGGCGGTCGCGCACCCAGCCCGCGAGGCGGCCGAGCTTGCCGTCGACGATGTCGTCGGTGATGCGGACACCGTGCCCGACGCGCTGGGCACCGCACACCTGCAGGGCCTGGTGGATGCTCGGCAGCCCGTGGGCCTCACCGGCGTGGATCGTGAACGGCACGTTCTGTCCGCGCAGGTGGGCGAAGGCCTCCAGGTGGTCGGCGGGCGGGAAACCGTCCTCGGCGCCGGCGATGTCGAAGCCGACGACGCCCGCTTCCCGGAACGCCACCACCAGGTCGGCGATCTCCCGGCTGCGGTCGAACATGCGCATCCCGCAGAGCAGAGTGCCCACGCGCACGGGCGTGCCCGCGGCCGCCGCCTTCACCATGCCCGCGGCCAGGCCTTCCTGCACGGTCTCCACGACCTCGGGGAGGGTCAGGCCGCCCTTCAGCATCAGCTCGGGGGCGTAGCGGACCTCGCCGTACACGACACCGTCCTCGGCGAGGTCGAGCACGTACTCCTCGGCGGTGCGCAGCAGGCCCTCACGGGTCTGCATCACGGCGAGTGTGTGTTCGAAGGTGCCGATGTAGCGGACCAGGTCGCCGGAGCCCGCCGCCTCGACGTACCAGGCGGCGAGCGCCTCCGGGTCGGTCGTGGGCAGGGTGTGGCCGACCGCGTCCGCGAGTTCCACGAGGGTGGCAGGGCGCAGGGCTCCGTCGAGGTGGTCGTGCAGAACGGCCTTGGGGAGGCGGCGGATGGTGGCGGTGTCGATGCGGTGCGCGGTCATGCGTGTGGTTCCTCAGCGGGTGGTTCGGGGACCGGTGGGTGGTTCCGGCACGTGGGAGATCGGGCTACCGGGAGGGCTGGAGCAGGTCCCAGCGGTTGCCGTACAGGTCCTGGAAGACGGCCACGGTGCCGTAGGCCTCGTGCCGCGGCTCCTCCAGGAAGTGCACGCCGGCGGCACGCATACGAGCGTGGTCGCGGGCGAAGTCGTCGGTGTGCAGGAAGAAGCCCACGCGTCCGCCCGTCTGGTCACCGACCCGGCCGCGCTGTGCCTCGTCCTTCGCCCGGGCCAGCAGCAGTCCGCTGCCGCGCCCCTCCTCCGGACCCGGCTCGACGACGACCCACCGCGATCCGTCGGGCCGTGGCGCGTCCTCGACGAGCCGGAAGCCGAGCGCCTCGGTGTAGAAGCGGATCGCCTCGTCGTAGTCGTCGACGACAAGGGTGACCAGGGCGATGTGTCTCATGGGCCTCTCGCGTGGGTGTCGGAGTGAGGGGTGACGTTATACGTAACACGAGGGTATGGCAACCGGTCGGCGGTCCGGCTCCGCCCGGTCCGCCGACCTAGGGCTCCGGCCCGAGGTGCGCGGGCGCCGACGCCGGTACCGTCCCCGTCATGGAGATCACTGGGACCGTCCGCACCCCCGAGCAGCGCAAGCACGACGTCCTGGCCCGGCTGGAGCGGGAGACGGACGTCTGGGTGGCCACGGCCGACGCCGACGGAGTGCCGTGTCTGGTGGCGCTGTGGTTCGTCTGGGACGGGGAGTTCCTCTGGCTCTCCACCAGGGAGACCAACCCCACCGGCCGCAACCTGCGCGCCGGAGGACGGACCCGGCTGGCCTTCGGCGACACCCGGGACGTCGTCCTCATCGACGGTGACGTGACCGCCTTCACCTTGCGGAACGTCCCGTCGGCCGCGGCCGACGCCTTCTCGGAGAAGTTCGGCTGGGATCCCCGGGCGAGCGAAGCGCCGTACGCGTATTACCGGGTGCGGCCGCGGGCGGTGCAGGCGTGGCACGAGCAGCGCGAGCTGCCCCGGCGGCATCTGATGCGGGACGGAGTCTGGGCCGTGTGAGCCCCGGCTCGCGCTCTCCACCCGCCGTTCGGCGCAGCCCGTTCAGCCGTGCCGCCTCCTCCTCCGGGAGACGGAGCGCGCCCGCGGCCACGTTCTCCACCAGGTTGTCCGGATCGCCCGTGCCGGGGGTGGCGAGACGATGGACGGCCAGATCGCCGAGTGTCCGGGTGCCGGCGGCCCGCGCGATGATCGTCGCGAGGTCATCCACGAAGGGCGCAGGGCCGCGGGCGCCTTCCCGCCCGCTTCACGGAGACATGGACGCCTCCACGTACGGGCCTTACGGATACGTGTAGGTGTTCAGGGTCGCGACCGCGGACGCCGAGTTGCCCAGGTTGTAGTGGTCGACCGCGAGGAAGTTGGGCTTCTTGCGGGCGGCCGGCCGGCAGAACCGCTGGGCCCGGTCGGCGAGTTTGGTGTTGTCCGTGGCCACCGTGGAGGTGACCGCGACATCACGGAAGTGGTTCATGACGAACAGCGGCCGGAAGCGGGACTCGGTGCGGGTCAGCGGGATGTTGGTGCCCGCGTCGTACCAGCGGCTGTAGCAGGACCAGTCGGAGGAGCCGAGGCCCGAGCCCATGGACCAGTAGTTCTCGACCGTCCACTCGCGCTGGTACATCACGCCGAAGGTGTCCCGGGTGAGTCCGGCGGACTGGTCGGCGGAGCGGCTGTGGTCGGTGAAGATCAGCAGCCGGTCGTTCGCGGCGATCAGGTCGGCCACCTTCGGCCAGCCGTTCTGCCGTACGCCGGTCCGGTCCGGCCGGTAGAGCACGTCCGACAGGCCGCTGACGCGGGCGAGTTCGCCGCGCAGGACGCCCGGATCGACGTAGTCCTCCAAGAAGACCGTCACGACGTCGTTCGGGTTCCGCTTGAGGAAGTCCACCATGCGCTGGATGTCGACCCACAGGGCGACCGGGTTGCTGACGAGGGTGCAACTGTTGTGGCACAGGATGGCGCCGTCGGAGGTCTGGTGGGCGTCCAGCATGAACCCTCGTACACCGTCCGCGAGTTGCTGGTTGATGCCCCGGGACTGGTTCGGCGCCAGGTTCACGAAGGGCGGGGCGAAGCCGCCGTCGACGCCGTTGGCGTAGGCGTTGTGGGAGGTGAGGAACGTGACCTGGTCCAGGGTGCGTTCGTTGGCGGGCGGCATGGGGGTGGTCGTCGGGGTGACCGGGGTGAGGTACCAGGCGGCGAGAGCGCTCGCCGGGCCGACGGTGAGCCGCGCGGGGTAGTTGGAGCCGGACGGCTTGGCACCGACGGTCAGATAGCGCTCCGCGCCCGGGACCTTCAGCCGGTACTGGTCGGAGCCGAGTTCGGTGATCTCCCAGGCGGCGTCGGAGTGCGTGCAGGCGACGGTGCGCGCCTGGTCCCCGGAGCGGCCGAGGCAGCTGCCGGCGCTGTCGGTGCTCTCCAGGACGTACGAGGATCCGCTCGCCCTGAGCGTCCACTGCTGGTGGTCCTCGTTCCCCTTGGGCCTGTGCTGCTCCACCGCTCCCCCGTTGTCCGCGGCGTTCAGTCCGGTGGTGGCGCTCTGCACGTAGTAGGCGCCGGTCGCCGGTACGGCCGCGGAGGCGGTGGGCGAGGGGGCGACGACCGCCGCGGCGAGCGCGGCGGTCGCGGTGAGCAGGGCGGTGCGGGGGGTTGGCATCTCGTGCCCTTCATCGGGTCGGCCGGTCGGTGATCAGGTGCATGACATCATGGGCCACCGAGCGCCGTCAGCAGTAGAGGTTGCCGCCGGGTGAAGTCCCGAGGATCCCTGTGAACCGCTGGTAGTTGTTCACGCGGCTCTGCACCTGCGCGGGGTTCTTGCCGTCGCACTCCAGCGAGCCGTTGATGCTGCGGATCGTCTGGCCGAAGCCCGCGCCGTTGACCATCGCGTTGTGGCCGGTCATCGTGCCGGGTCCGGTCTGGGTGTTCCAGTACCACAGGGCGGTCTTCCAGGCGACGGCCGCGTCGTTCTGCACCAGCCAGGGGTTGTTCAGCAGATCGATGCCGAGGGCGTCGCCCGCGGCCTTGTAGTTGAAGTTCCAGCTGAGCTGGATGGGGCCGCGCCCGTAGTAGGCGGCCTGACCGGCCGGGCAGCCGTACGGCCTGTTCCCGTCACAGTAGGTGGGGTAGTTGGAGGTGTTCTGCTCCACGATGTGCACCAGGCCGCCGGTCTCGTGGCTGACGTTGGCGAGGAAGGCGGCCGCCTCCCGCTTCTTGACGGTGTCGCTGCCGGTGTTGGCGAAGGCCGGGTAGGCGCTCATGGCCGCCCTCAGGCCGCTGTACGTGTAGAAGGAGTTCCTGTTCGGGAACATCTGGTTGAACTGGGCCTCGCTGACGACGAAGCCGGAGGGGTTCGACGGTCCGCTGTCGCACGCGTACGGCTCCCAGTACCAGGTGCTGATCGTGGGGTCGTACCCGGGGTTGTCGTGTTCGGCGATGTACGCCTTGCCGTCGGTGTAGCGGACGATGTCGCCGGTGACGTAGGACCTGCCGGCCACCCAGCTCGGGTAGCTCGAACAGGGCGCGGCGGACGCGCTCTGGGCGGGCAGCAGAACGGGAGCGGCGGTTCCGACGACGAGCGCGGCCAGGACCGCTGAGACGCGGCGTCTTGACACGGGATCAACTCCTTTGCGGAGCACGGCCACACCCGTACGAGGGCAGGCTGGAGCAGGGCCTCGTGCACACGTGCCGGCGGGCCGGTCACGGCGTGGGGGCGGCCGTGGTGGGGGGTTGTGGTCGCACACTCAACCGCCTTGGTCTGGACCAGTCAAGGGTGTAGACCAGTCAATCGGCGGTGCCGTTGCGCGAAGGCTCCAGTGGCCGCCGTCGTACGACACGCCCCGGGATCGGCACCCCGCGCCACCTCACCGGGAGAATCGTCCGCATGACCACCGCACCCCACCCGCTCGTCAGCCGCGCCCGCCACCTCGCGGACGATCTCCTCGCACCGCAGGCGGAGCGGGTCGACCAGGAGGGCCTGCCGCAGAGCCACATCGAGGCCGTGAAACGTTCGGGCCTGCTGGGCATGAGCGCTCCGGTGGAGTACGGCGGGGCGGGCGCGCCCGCCCCGGTGGCCCGGGAGATCGCCGAGATCCTGTCCGGGGCGTGCTGCTCCACGTGGTTCGTGCAGACCCAGCACCACACCCCGGTGAAACTGCTGGCGGACTCCCGGCTCCCGGTGCGCGAACGCCTGTTGCGCCCGCTCGCCACCGGCGAACTGCTCTCCGGTGTCGCCTACGCCCACGTTCGCGCCTTCCCCCGTGTACTTGTGCGCGCGAGCCCCGAGCGCGGCGGCTGGCGCTTCGACGGCACCGTGCCGTGGTACACGGGCTGGGGCCTGAACGACGTGATGCTGCTGGCGGGGCTGACCGACGGGGACGAGGTCGTGTTCGCCGCCGCCGAGGCCCGCGAGCAGCCGGGAATGCGCCCCTCGCCGCCGATGCGGCTCGCGGCCCTCACCGCCGGCCGCACGGTGTCCCTGGAACTGGACGGCCTGTGGCTGCCGGATGACGCCCTGGTGCTGCGGGCCCCGCAGAGGAGCTTCGCCGTGATCGACCGGCCCAGGAACACGAACGTCTCACCCGCCGTCTTCGGCGTGGCGTACGCGGCACTGGGACTGCTCGGGTCAGACCCGGACGCGAAGGCCACCGCGCGTTCCCTGCGCACCCGCCTGGACAGCGTCCGGCAGCAGGCCTACGCCCTGGCCGACCACCCCGTACCGCACGAACGCGTCGACGAGCGACTGGCGCTCAAGACGCGGGCCTACGACCTGCTGCGCGCCGCGACCACCGCCGCGATCGTGGCCGGCGGCGGGCGCTCCATGACCCTGGGCAACCGTGCCCAGCGGCTGGCCCGTGAAGGCATGTTCCTCCTGATCCAGGGGCAGACGGCGGAGGTGCGCCGGGCACATCTCGGGGCGCTCGGGGCCTCGTCCCCGGCCCCGGCGACAGGGTGAGTCACCGGGCCCCCACCACTGAGCTCTCGAACCGCACGTGCGCGTGGGCCGAGGAGGCACTCCGCGCGGAAGGAGTGCTGCCGCAGGCCCCGTGCCCGGCGCATCGACCGGATGTCCTCGCCGAATTCGTGGAGAGCGGCATCGCGCACCTCTGACACCGCGTCAACCGCGGATCACGCGCTTGAAGCCGATGAGGGTCCGGTAGCGGTCGCGCGCGGCGAAGTCGGCCATGCTCCACACCGCCGGGCGCCCTGCCTCCGCGCCGAGGTGGAGCACCCGCCCCTCCCCCACGACCACACCGACATGGGCGCCCCAGGCGTCCTCGGTGGCGCCGAAGAGGGCCAGGTCCAGGGGCTCGGCGTCGGTCACGCGGACGGTGCGCGCGGTGTCGTGCCACAGCTCGCTCGACCGCCACGGGGGAACCTCGACCCCGTACAGCCGGAGTACTTCGTACGCGAAGAACTGGCAGTTGGCGCCCTCGGCGAGCCCGGGGTTCTCCGTGACGGACCGCGAGCCGGGGAAGCGCGCGCCGACGTAGGGGGTCGACCACCAGGTCCGGGGAATGCCCGCCAGGAGCGCCGCCTCGTTCACCCGCGCCCTCCACCCCTCACGGAACCCACCCACCACTACACATAAAGAAAAAATAAGAGCAGAATGAGGATACGCGGCGCTTACCGCATACCCGGCGGTCGGACCCGCTGAGAACGAAGGAGACGAGTCATGGCCAACGTCTCACCCAGGGGTGACATCACCAGCCATCCTGACGTGACCGAAATGCGGGAGAGGTACGCCCGCATGCTCGGTGGTCGCGATGTGGCGCTCGTGGACGGACCGGTGTTCCTGCTCGGTCTGTACTGCGCCGTATCCCCGTGGATACTGCACTTCACGGCCAACCAGCCCGCTCTTGTCCCGCACAACCTGATCATCGGCATCGCCATCGGCCTGCTGGCCCTCGGCTTCACCGCCGCCCCCGCGAGGATGTACGGCCTGAGCTGGGCCACGTCCGCCATCGGCGTCTGGATGATCATCTCGCCGTGGGTCGTCGGCACGGACCCGGACGCCGGCGTCATCGTCAACAACGTCATCATCGGCGGCCTGGCCGTCATGCTGGGGCTGCTGTGCGCGGCCACGGCGGCCAGGGCCACATCGCGGAGCGCGGCTCCTCCGATGTGACAGAAACGCCCGCGAGGGGAACCGGCGGCCGGTCCGCCTCGGCGGCCCGGCCGTCGCCGCTCCTCCGCCGGACGAGACCGGACGAGACCGAGTGAGGCCGACTCCAGGGTGCTGCTCAGCGGGCCGGCATCAGCCACGGCTGCTCGGGCAGCGGACTGCCGGTTTCCAGCAGCGACTTGAGGTTGGACAGCACGGCGGGCCAGCCGGACGACACATCGGCTTGCGCCGCCTCGTCGGCCAGGCCCTCCTCGGTGACCGTGAGGCGAACGATGCCTCGGTGCCGCTGGATCTCGAAGGTGATCCGGGAGTGCTTCTCCTCCCGCCCCTCGTCCTCGGGCGCGACCCCGGTCAGTACCAGACGCGTCGGCCGCTCGCTCTCCACCACGGCGCCGACCGCGTCGGCGATGCCCGATCCGTCCGTCCGGCGGTGTTCCCAACGGGAGCCCGGCCTCCAGTCGGAGACATTGCTGTGCCCCCAGTACACGGCCGTCAGATCCGCGTCGGTGAGCGCGTCCCAGACCTTCTCGGGCGTGCTCTCGATGTAGATGACGTACACGAATGCCGGCTTCTCGGCCATCGCTTCCTCCGCTCGTCGCTTCACGGCGCCGAGCGCGCGCAGCCGCGGGCGCTCGAACTTGTCGATCCACCGCTCCTGGATCTCGTGGAGCGGGACGGGATTGAGGTAGTGCAACTTCTCCCGGCCCCGCCGCACCGTGCTGACCAGGTTGGCGGCCTCCAGGACGGCCAGGTGCTGGGTCACCGACTGCCGCGCCATGTCGATGCGGGCGCACAGCTCACCCAGCGTCTGGCCGTTGTGTTCGTGCAGCCGGTCGAGCAGCCGCCGCCGCGTCGGGTCGGCCAGCGCCTTGAACGCCAGGTCCATGGGGGTGTCGCCCTCTGATCGCACACTCAACGTTATGCAGTTGGTTGCCTGCATGTCAATCGAGAGCACGCGCAGCCCCGCCACGGATCCGTGGCGGGGCTGCCCGCGGCCGATGGAAATTCGCTCGCTCCGGCCCATCGCGACCAGCACACTGACACCGTGAGTCGAACCGTCAGCGCGTGGGTGACATCGGGTGGGGAGGTCCTCGGCTCGATCGGCCCCTTTTCCGTGGACGTCCCGTGGTGGGCCGAGGTCGAGCCGGTCGTGGTCCGGTTACGGGACGCGCTCCGGGTACCCGTGGCCGTTCTGCGGCTCCTGACCGTCGACGGGGGCGAGGGCGGGCGCGACGGCCATGTGACGTACCACGTGGAGGCGTTGGAGCATCCCGGGCCGGGCGTCCTCGAACAACGCCCGCCCCCTCAGGGAGTGCTGGACGGGCACGCGCCGCTCCGCTCGCCCTGGGCACGGGCCGACGGGCTGCGGGAGCTGCTCGACTGGGCGTCCCGATCCCTGGCCGCCTCGGGACGTCCGGTGACCGGTCCGGTCGAGCAGCGAAAAACCTGGAACCTGGCCGGGCTGTTCCGGCTGCCCACCGCCCAGGGGACGGTCTGGCTGAAGGCGACACCTCACTTCGCCGCCGACGAGGCCGCCGTGATCGGCGTGTTCGGCGAGGTCGCCCCTGGTCTGGTGCCGACCGTCCTGGGCGCCGGCGAACACCGGGTGCTTCTCGAGCACATTCCCGGCGAGGACTGCTGGGGGGCCTCCCCCGAGACGGCACGGGCCGGTGTGCACCGTTTCGTCGCGGCGCAGGCGGACTTGGCGTCCGGCCGTCCCGTATGGCTGCGGGACGGCCGCGACGAGCTGCTGGCCGCCCGGGTACGGGACCTGCTCGACGGCGCCGTCCCCCTGGACATCACTGCCGAGGAGCGGTCCGCGGCACGGGAGTTGGCGGAGCGCTGGCCCCTGCTCGCCGAGTGCGGCCTGCCGGACACGGTGGTTCACGGCGACTTCCACCCGGGCAACTGGCGCGCCCACGGCGGCTCGACCGTCGTCGTGGACTTCGCCGACACCTACTGGGGCAATCCCGTCCTCGACGGTCTGCGGCTCCTGGACTTCCTCTCCGGACCGGCGCGCTCGGCGGCCGCGGGCGCCTGGGTGGACGCCTGGAGAACGCATGCCCCCGCCAGTGACCCGGCCCGCGCCCTGGCGCTCGCCGAACCACTGGCTCAGCTCGCCTACGCCGTCCGGTACCAGGAGTTCCTGGACGGGATCGAGCCGTCCGAGCGGCCGTACCACGAGGGTGATCCGGCCGCGGTGATCCGTGAGGCGGTGCGGCCCGCGGGGAACCCACGCCTGTACGTGCCCTGACAGGGCGCCGAGCGCATGCCCAGGCCGGGCATCCTTGGCCGCTCACCCGGACCCGCGACAGGATCTCCTCATGGACGCCCAGGAACCTCTGCCCCTCCCGTCACCTCTCCACCTGCGCGGCTTCGGCCTGCGTCTGCGCGAGTGGCGGGACGACGACGCGCAGGCCCTCGTGGCGCTGTACGACGACGCCGAGATGGCCCGCTGGACTCCCGTACCCTCCCCCTTCGACACGGAGGCGGCCGAGGCCTATCTCGCCGCCGCCGCCCAGAAACGGGTCGAGGGCCGGGGAGTCCACCTGGCCATCACCACGGACGGCAGGCATCCCCTGGGCGAGGTCCTGCTGTTCCGCAGCGCCACCGATCCCCGGGACGCCGAACTCGCCTACGGCGTCGGGCCGGCCCACCGTGGCCGGGGTCTGGCCACGAAGGCGGTCCGCCTGGTCACCGAGTACGCCACGCGACAACTGCGCCCGCGTCGCGTGGTGCTGTGCATCGAGGAGGACAACACCGCGAGCGAGGCCGTCGCCAGGGCGACCGGTTTCGCACTCACGGCTGACGAACCGGTCCTGCGCAGGCAGAAGGACCGTGAGATCGCCCTGCGGACGTGGTGCCACCGCGCCGGGTGAAAAAGTTGACCGGACTGCTCCCGCGCCCTGCGGGAACACCCATTGTGCGGGGGATCCTGACGAAATGGGGTGGAGATGGAGATCTCCGGCATCATCAGTGCCATTGTCATCGGCGTCATCATCGGCGTACTGGGACGGCTCGTCGTTCCGGGACGTCAGCGCATCGGCATCCTGCTGACGATCCTCGTCGGCATCGTCGCAGCGCTCATCGGCTCCGCGATCGCCGCCGGCTTCGGCGTGGCCGACACCGACGGCCCCGACTGGATCGAGTGGCTCATCCAGATCGGCCTGGCGGCGCTGGGCGTCGCGGCTCTCGACCGGTCGCGGGCACGACGCTGAGAGCTCGGAGAAGGGCGCCGCACGGGCCTGTGCCTGTCAGGCCCTCGCCACCAGAGCGGCGCATCGCCGGCGACGGCGCGGACGTTACCCGCCGAAGCCCGGCGGCGTGTCGCCCCGCGATGGGCACGCCCGGCGGAAACGCCCACGCTCGACGGCGGCGGCCCGCGCGGGCCGCGTCGGTGAGTTCGGCCCACGGCAGACCCGCCCGTGGTCGCGGCTACGGGGAGCCTGCGGCCGCGGGCCAAGGGTGTCCTCCTCGGTGAGGGCGTGCTCGCCGTGGCAGCCATGGCCGTACCCGAAGACCATCGGCTCGGCGGCGAACCGCCGCGCGCCGGCGGCCTGCTCAGGGCGGTGGCGGCGCGGACGACCACGTCGAAGCGGTGCCGGTGGACGCGGCGCCCTGCCGCGTGGTGGTTCAGCGGGCCGACCCGGATGCCGTTGGCCTGGCCACGGCAGAGCCGGTCGGCCTCACGGCCCCACGGGCGCGGCCGGTGACACGTACGGCGTCGTCGTGGTCAGCGGTTCGAAGCCGAGCCGTTCCAGGATGGGGCGGCTCTGGCTGGTGGCGTCCACCTGGAGGTAGCGGTAGCCGTGCTCGGCGGCGACGCGGGCGCGGTGGGCGACGAGAGCCCGGTAGATGCCGCGTCCGCGCCAGCCCTCCACGGTGCCGCCACCCCACAGGCCGGCGAAGCGCGTGCCGGGCAGCATCTCCATGCGCGCGGCGCTGATCGGGCGGTCCCCGGCGAGGGCGACGACCGCGACGACGGTGTCGGGGTCGGCGGTGAGCTGCGCGAGCAGCTGCTCTCGCATACGGGAGCTGTCCCGGCCGAAGGCCCGCGCGTGGACGTCCGCCACCATGTCGACGCCCGCCTCGTCGGTCACCGGGAGGAGCCGTACGCCCTCCGGCAGCTCGGCGTCGAGGTGAAGCTGCCCGAACTCGGCGATCATCAAGGTCTCCTCGGGCTCGGGCGTGAACCCGGCGGCGCGGAGGCGTTTGCCCAGATCGACGGGGAGGTCGTGTCCGTACAGTTTCCATTCGAACTCGCGGCCGAATCCGGCGAAGTACCGCACCTGTGCGGCGATCGCCTCGTCGGCGGTCGTCTCGTCCAGGTCCGACCAGAGCACCCCGCTCCAGCCGTGCTCGGCACCGACCTGCCGCACCACCCCGTCCGCGCGCTCGATCCGCGCACCGGGCGCGTCGGGGCGCGCCCCTTCCCGCATGTCCCGGTCGAAGAGGGCCAACACCCCAGCGTGACGCATATGGCCACTCCATCACCCCTGGGTCCCCGCGGGCAACGGAATTCACCCGCTTCTCGCGCGAACCCGCGGGTGATGGGCCACTTCAGCGGGGCAGGGTGAGCACGGCGGACTCCCCCGGGGCCACGGAAAGGGTGCGGCCGCCCGTGACGGCCACGGTGATCGGAGCCTCGTCGGAGTCGGGCACGGCGATGTGCAGCCGCCCCCGCCGCAGGTGCAGCCGTACGCCCCAGTGGCCGCGGTAGCGGATCGAGAATCCGTACTCGGACAGCTCCGGCAGCGGGACGGGGTCGAAGCAGAGCTTGCCGTCCCGGGCCTCCAGACCGGTCAGGCCGCGCTGGACGAGGTCGAGGGTCCCGGCCATGGCGCCGAGGTGGATGCCCTCGCCGGTGGTCCCGTCCTGCAGGTCGGCGATGTCCCCGATGAGCGCCTCCTGCACGAAGGCCCAGGCCTGGCCGCGCCGGGCCCTCGCCAGTACCCAGCCGTGGACCAGACTGCTGAGGGTGGAGCCGTGGCTGGTGCGGGCCAGGTAGTGGTCGACGGTGCGCCGCCAGGTCCCGTCGTCCAGGTCGTACCCCAACTGCCCGAACAGCGCCTTGAGTTCGGTCGGCGGGAAGAGGTAACCGAGCATCAGGGCGTCCGCCTGCTTGGACGCCTGGTAGTGGTTGACGGAGTCGTCCTCGGCCTCCAGGATCCGGTCGAGGCGCCGGATGTCGCCGTAGCGCTTCCGGTACCCCTCCCAGTCGAGCTCCGCGAGGTCCCCGTAGCCGGCGAACTGGCTGATGACACCGGCGTGGAAGGGGACGTACAACCTGCGGGAGACGTCCTCCCAGGCCTCGAGTTCGGCGCGGTCCAGGCCGATGCGCTCGAACAGGTCGCGGCGGCGTGTCACGGGCAGGGTCCGCGCCACGTCGAGCGCCCGGGCGAGGACCCAGGCGGCCGTGACATTGGTGTACGCGTTGTCGTCGAGGCCCGGACCGGCCGCGCCGGGGTAGGCCTCGTGGTACTCGTCGGGGCCCACGACGCCGCGGATCCGGTAGCGGCCGAGCGTCTCGTCGTACGAGGCGACGTCGGCCCAGAAGCGGGCGATCTGCATCATCATCTCGGCGCCCTTGGTGTGCAGGAACTCCATGTCCCCGGTCGCCTCGCAGTATCGCCACACGTTGTACGCGACCGCCGAGCCCACGTGGTGCTGGAGCCGGGAATGGTCGGGCAGCCAGCGTCCCGAGCGCGGGTTGAGGTGCAGCCACTGGGTCTCCTCGCGGCCGTCGCTTCCGCTCTGCCAGGGGTACATCGCACCGCGGTGCCCGGCGTCGGCGCCGGCGAAGCAGGCCCGTTCCAGACGCCGGTGCCGGTAGGTCAGCAGGGCCCGGGACACCTCGGGGAAGTGCAGGTTCAGGTACGGCAGCACGAACAGCTCGTCCCAGAAGACGTGCCCGCGGTACGCCTCGCCGTGCAGTCCTCGCGCGGGCACGCCGACGTCGAGTTCGGCGGTGTGCGGGGACAGCGTCTGCAGCACGTGGAAGAGGTGCAGGCGCAGCACCTCGCCCGCGCCGCCCGGCACGTCCGCCTCGGCGTTGCGCCACAGCTGCTGCCAGGCCGTGCGGTGGGAGGCCAGCAGGGTGTCGGCGTCGGGGGCGCGCCGTACGCGGTCGACGGCGGCGTAGAGCGGATCGCTGATCGCCGGGTCGCGGGAGGTGTGCAGGGCGACGGTCTTGTCGACGGTCACCGTGCGGCCGTCGGCCACGGGGAACCGGAACGCGCGGGCGATCCGCCCGTTCTCCTTGACACTGCCCGCCTCGGCCGGGGTGTCGACCGTGGTGCGTGCGGCGAGGCCGATGCGGATGTCGGAGGTACGGGTGCGGCAGCGCAGCCAGACGGCCTTGTGCGGCGCGGTGCCGGTGTGGACGTGTGTGAGGTGCCGGGAGGTCAGCGCGCGGTACCGCTCCACCCCGCTGTTGGTGACCGTGCCGTCGAGACCGGACTCCACCTCCAGCTCCCCCGACCACCCCTCGGGGGTCAACTCGGTGCGCAGGAGCGCGAGATGGGGATCGGCCATGTGGATCAGCCTGAGCTGCCGCACGGCCAGGCGCCGCCCCGCGCTGTCCTCGTAGCGCACCGTGCGCTCCAGGGTCCCCCCTCTCAGGTCCAGGCTCAGCCGGTGACCGAGGACCTTGTCGGTGTCCGGGGACAGCCAGTCGCCGGAGGCGGCGCGGAAACGCAGGGGCAGCCAGTTGGGCAGGTTGACCATGTCCTCGTTCTCGACGCGGCGCCCCCCGACCTGCGAGGTGAGCCGGTTGTAGCAGCCCGCCGCGTACGTGCCCGGGTAGTGCACGTCGTCGGCGGCGCACTCGGGGGCGGCTCCGCGGGTCGCGAAGTAGCCGTTGCCGAGCGTGCACAGTGACTCGCGCAGTCGCTCCTGCGCCGGGTCGTAGCCCTCGTACTCCCAGATCCAGTCGCGCATCCCGACCCTCCGGCACCCGTGGTTCCGCGTCGGCGCGGACCACCGTAACCACGCCGTGATCAGCAGTTCACCATGGGTGAGCGTGCCGCGGGCCCGGCCCACGCCGAGCAGGCGCCTCGCACGTAGGCTGCCGCACGAAGATCGCGGCGCGGGCCGGAGCCGGTCCGCACTGAGGGGAGACCTCACGAGAAAGGTACGTACAACAATGCTGGACGACTCCGAGCTGCGCTACTTACGGCGGTGCGTGGAGCTGGCGACGCAGGCGCTCCAGGCCGGGGACGAGCCGTTCGGGTCGGTGCTCGTCGGCGCCGACGGGACTGTGCTGGCGGAGGACCACAACCGGGTGGCCTCCGGCGACCGCACCCGGCACCCTGAGTTCGAGCTGGCCCGCTGGTCGGCGGCACATCTCACCCCCGGCGAGCGGGCGGCGGCGACCGTGTACACGTCCGGCGAGCACTGTCCGATGTGCGCGGCCGCCCACGCGTGGGTGGGTCTCGGGCGTATCGTCTATGTCGCCTCGTCCGAACAACTCGCCTCCTGGCTGGCCGAGTTGGGGGTGCCCGCGCCCCCGGTGCGGACCCTGCCGGTCAACCAGGTCGCTCCCGGGGTGGCCGTCGAGGGCCCGGTGCCGGAGCTGGCCGGCCAGGTGCGTGCCCTGCACCGCCGGTTCCACCGGGGGGATGGCGGGAAGGAGTGAGCCCCGCGGGACGGGGCAGGCGGTCGGGGTCCGTCCCTCGAGACGCGGAGGATGTCCACCAACGTGACGCAGTACCCCCCGACCGCGACGGCGCCCGCTGCCCGAGGGGCGCCGCCCACCCGCAGGCCCTCGTCGAGGGACCCGTACTTCGACAACGCGAAGTACCTGACGATCGTGCTGGTGGCGTGCGGCCACGCCTGGGAGCCGCTGACCTACGGCAGCCGCGCGGCCACGGCCCTCTACCTGACCGTCTACGCCTTCCACATGCCCGCGTTCGCGCTGATCTCCGGGTACTTCTCGCGGAGCTTCGACATGGCTCCGGGCCGGCTGCGACGGCTGCTGACGGGGGTGGCCCTGCCGTATGTGGTCTTCGAGACGGCGTACACGCTGTTCTACCGGTGGGCGCAGGACGACTGGCGGTACCCGCTGAGCCTGCTGGATCCCTGGTACGTGATGTGGTTCCTGATGGCACTGTTCATCTGGCGGATCACCACTCCCATATGGCTGGCGCTGCGGTATCCGCTGCCGGTCGCGCTCGGTCTCGCCGCGCTGGCCTCGGTGTCACCGGACCTCGGCGGTGACGTCTCGATACAGCGGACCCTGCAGTTCCTGCCGTTCTTCGTGCTGGGACTGACGCTGCGGGCCGAGCACTTCGAACGGCTGCGTACCCGGCGGGTCCGGCTGTGCGCGCTGCCCGTGGGCGCGGGCACGCTGGTGGCGGCCTACTGGGTGGCGCCCTGGTTCGACGCGTCCTGGTTCTACCACCGGAGCGCCGTCACGGGGCAGGGCGCCTCGCGCTGGGTGGGGCTGGTCAGCACACCGGCGCTGTTCGGCCTGGCGCTGCTGCTGACGGCGGCCTTCCTGGCGTGGGTGCCGCGACGGCACACGTGGTTCACGGCGCTGGGCGCGGGGACGATGTACGGCTACCTGCTGCACGGCTTCGTCATCAAGGCGTCCCGCTTCCGGGACTGGTACGCGCCCGCGTGGGTGCACACCCCGTTCGGCGAGCTAGTGGTGACGGCGCTGGCGGTCGGCGGGATCACGCTGCTGTGCTCACCGCCGGTGCGGGCGGTGTTCCGGTACGTCGTGGAGCCGAGGATGGAGTGGGCGTTCCGTTCCCCTGACAAGGATGCCGCGCCTCAGGACAAGGGCGTGCCCCAGGAAGCGGCGCGCACGCGCTGACGGCCTCCTGGGGCACCCGGGTCCCTCAGCCGTAGAAGGCGGGCCGCTCGATCAGCTCCACCTCCACCCGGCCGCCCTGGGCCTGGGCGCGGACGCCCGCCTCGCAGACCGCCGCTGTGGCGTAGCCGTCCCACACGCTCGGGCCGGTGACCTCGCCGCGCCGGGTGGCGTCGACCCAGGCCTGAACCTGGCGGTCGTAGGCACCGGCGAACCGCTCCACGAAGTCCTGGGCGATGGTGCCGCCCCAGCGGCCGGCCGTGTCCGTGACGAGCGACTGCTCCTCGCCGATGCGCGCGGTGCCGCGCTCGCAGACGGCCTCGGCCTTCACCTGGTAGCCGAAGCCGCAGTTCACGTTGATCTCGACGTCGACGATCGCGCCGCCGTCGGTCTCGAAGAGCACGAGCTGAGGGTCCTGCAAACCCTCGGGCGCGTTCTGCGAGGGCGTCGGGCGCAGCACGGTGACCGCCGTGATCTCCTGGTTCAGGAGCCAGCGGGTCACGTCCATCTCGTGCACCACCGAGTCGTTGATGAGCATCTCGGTGGTGAAGCCGGGCGGGCTGGCGGCGTTGCGGTGCCGGTTGTGCACCATCAGCGGCCGGCCCAGCCGCCCGCTGTCGAGCAGCGCCTTGAGCTTCATGTACTCGGCGTCGTAGCGCCGCATGAAGCCCACCTGGACCCGGCGCCGGCCCAGTCTCAGCTCGGCCTCCATCACGCGCAGCGCCGCGGCCGCGTCGGGGGTGAGCGGCTTCTCGCACAGCACCGGCAGGTCGCGCTCGAACGCCGCCAGCAGGGCCGCCTCGTGAGCGGGTCCCGGTGAGGCGATGAGCACGGCGTCGACACCGTCGGCGGCCATGGCGGCGGCCGGGTCGGCGTACGCGGCGCAGCCGTCGATGCCCTCGGCGAGGTTCTGGGCCCGCTCGGCGTCGATGTCCACGACGGCGGACACGTGCGCTCCGCTGATCACCTGGTCGATGCGGCGCACGTGATCGGCGCCCATGCGGCCGGTGCCGATGACGGCGACCCCGAGCGTTCCACGCTGAGTCATGGTGGGGGGTGATCCCTTCGAACGGGTCGCATCGAGTGGGTCGGGCGCCCAGGGAGCGGCGGAACGGAAGCCGGCCCCGGCGGCCTCAGGACTTTCCCTCCGGAGCGGACGCCACGGGTGCGGTGAGGTCCTCCTCCTCGGGGAGCTCCTCGACGTCCACTCCGCTGACCTGCGCCAACTCGTGCTTGAGTGCGGCGAGTTCGGCGCCGCCGGCCATGTGGTTCGTAAGCTCTTCGAGACTGACCTCGCTACGGGAGGCGGACAGCTCCATCGTGCCCAGCCGCAGCACGCTGAAGTGGTCGCCGACCATGTAGGCGTGGTGCGGGTTGTGGGTGATGAAGATGACGCCCAGGCCGCGGTCGCGGGCGGCGGCGATGTACTTCAGCACCACACCCGACTGCTTCACACCGAGGGCGGCCGTCGGCTCGTCCAGGATCAGCACGCGGGCGCCGAAGTAGACCGCGCGGGCGATGGCCACGCACTGGCGCTGACCACCGGAGAGGGTGCCGATGGGCTGCTCCAGGTCGTCGAGGACGATGCCCATGTTGCGCAGTTCCTCGTCGGCGGTCTTCTTCATCTTGTCGATGTCGAGACGGCGCACCGGCCAGGGGCCCTTGGTCATCTCCGAGCCGAGGAAGAAGTTGCGCCACACCGGCATCAGCGGCACGGTGGCCAGGTCCTGGTAGACCGTGGCGATACCGCGGTCCAGGGCCTGGCGCGGGGTGGTGAAGTGCACGCCCTCGCCGTCGACGAGGAACTCGCCCTCGGTGTGCTGGTGCAGCCCAGAGATGATCTTGATGAGGGTGGACTTGCCGGCGCCGTTGTCCCCCAGCACACAGGTCACCTTGCCGGGGTACACCTGAAGGCTGACACCGTGCAGGGCGCGGATGTTGCCGTACGACTTGCCCGCGGCCCTCAGCTCGACGATGGGGGCGTCGCCCTTGGACGGGGCGTCCTTCAGGACGGCCCCCGCGGCCTGGGATTCGTTGGTAGCCATGGGTCACTCACCTCCGGGTCGCCGTGCGGCGGACCCACAGATTGATCAGGGTGGCGCCGAGAAGCATCACGCCGAGGAAGGCCTTGAACCAGTCCGGGTTCCAGCCGGCGTAGACGATGCCCTGGTTCACCATGCCGAACATGAACGCGCCGAATACCGGGCCGATCGCCGAGCCGTAACCACCGGTCAGCAGACAGCCGCCGATCACGGCCGCCGCGATGTAGATCAGCTCCTGGCCGACGCCCTCACCGGACTGCACGGTGGAGAAGGAGAACAGGTTGTGCATGCCGACGAACCAGGCACCGAACCCGACCAGCATGAACAGCGAGATCTTCGTGAACGTCACCGGCACACCCACGGCCCGGGCGCTCTGCTGGTTGCCGCCCACCGCGAAGATCCAGTTGCCGTACTTGGTGCGCAGCAGCACCCACGTCGCGAGCGCCGCGAACACCAGCCAGTACACCACCGTGATCTTGAACGTGACCCCGCCGACCTCGAACGTGGAGGCGAAGACGGCCTTGGCCTGGTCGAAGCCGTCCATGTCACTGATGTTGTCGGTGGCCACGTTCCCGGTGACCAGCTTCGTCACCGCCAGGTTCACGCCCTGCAGGATCAGGAAGGTGCCCAGGGTGACCAGGAAGCTGGGCAGGCCGGTCTTGACCAGCATCCAGCCGTTGAACGCCCCGATCGCCAGCGACACCGCCAGCGCGACGATGACACCCACCCACACGTTCATCGTCAGCTGGTAGCTGACCATGCTCGCGGTCAGCGCCGAGGTGATCACCGCGACACCGGAGGACAGGTCGAACTCCCCGCCGATCATGAGGAGCGCCACCGGCAGCGCCATCAACCCGATCGTCGAGGACTGGTACAGGATGTTGGCCATCGCGCCGGCCTCGCGCACCGGAGGCGCCGCGGCGAGGAAGAAGATGTACACCGCGACCGCGCCGAGGAAGACACCCACCTCGGGGCGGGCCAGCAGCCGCAGCGCCAGCGGGCGCTGCGCGGTGCGCCCGTCGGCCTGCTTCGGGCCGGAGGCCGGCGGTGTGGTCACCGCCGGCGCAGCCTGTTGCGTCATGCTCATCACCGAGTGCCCTTCGCGGCGAACTCAGCCACCGCCTCGACGTTGGACTTGTCCACGAACGCCGGGCCGGTCAGCACCGGCTGCTCGCCGCCGCCCATGTAGTTGCCGTTGTTCTTGTACAGCCACAGCGAGTCGATCGACAGGTAACCCTGCAGGTAGGGCTGCTGGTCCACGGCGAACTCGATGTCACCGTCCTTGATCGCGCTCGTCAGTTCCTTGTTGAGGTCGAACGTGGCGACCTTCGCCTTGCTGCCGGCCTCGTCGACCGACTGGGCGGCGGTCAGGGCGAACGGGGCACCCAGCGCGACGATCTGGTCGATGGAGGAGTCCTGCTTGAGCTTGGCGGTGATCGTGGACTTCACCGACGGCATGTCCGTGCCGTTGACGTTGAGGTTCTCCGTCTTGCCCTCGAACGTCTTCTTCACGCCCGCGCAACGCTGCTCCAGGCCGATGTTGCCCTGCTCCTGGACGACGCAGACGGCGTGCTTGGCACCCTCCTCGTTGAGCTTCTTGCCCAGCGCCTCGCCGGCCACGGTCTCGTCCTGCCCGAAGAACTCCAGGAGGTTCAGCGACTTCCAGTCGCTCAGGCCCGAGTTGAGGCCGACGACGGGGATGCCCGCCTTCTCGGCCTTGGCCACGACGTCCTTCAGGGCGTCCGGCTTGGCGAGGGTGACCGCGATGCCGTCGACCTTCTGGTCGATCGCGTTCTGGACCAGGTTGGCCTGGTTGCCCGCGTTCGGGTCGGCCGAGTAGATGAGCTTGACGTTGTCCTTGTCCGCGGCGGCCTGAGCGCCCTTGCGGACGATGTCCCAGAACGTGTCGCCGGGGGCCTGGTGGGTCACCAGCGCGATCGTCATCCGGGGGGTGTTCGCCTTGCCCGCGGAGGCGCTGTCGCCGCTCTCCTCGGCCTTCTTGCCGCCCGAACTGCTGGAGCAGCCCGCTATGAGCAGCGCGGACGACGCAGCCAACGCGACGAGCGGCGCCACTCGACGAGAGCGGGGGTGAAAACGAACCATCTTTTCTTGCACCTCACTGTGCGACCGGGGGGGGAGGGAACGGGACGGCGTCGGGCGAGCGGCCCGAAGCGGCCCGGGCATTGAAGCCGGGGTCATTGTGCCTGTGGAGCGGCGGTTTCGTTGGGACGGGATACAAGTGCCTGCCCTGCCCAGCTGTCAATACTTTGTTAAGACATCATTTCAGTTGCAGGTCCGAATGTCAGTACAAACTCTTGACATGGGCTCGCCCGGGGACCTACACCTGATGTACGTCCGGGCCAGCGTGCCCGCATCCCCCGCACTCCGGGCCCTCCACGGCCCGCATCCCCGTACGAGGAGTGACGCGCATGCCCGAGTCCGCCGTATCGTTCGACCTCATCACCATGGGCCGCATCGGGGTCGATCTGTACCCGCTGCAGACCGGTGTGCCGCTTCCGCAAGTCGAATCCTTCGGCAAGTTCCTGGGGGGATCGGCGGCCAACGTGGCTGTGGCCGCCGCGCGCCTGGGTCACGCTACCGCTGTGATCACCCGGACCGGCAACGACCCCTTCGGTTCGTATCTTCACGACGCTCTGCGGGAGTTCGGCGTCGACGACCGCTTCGTCACCCCGGTCGACGCGTACCCGACCCCGATCACCTTCTGTGAGATCTTCCCGCCGGACGACTTCCCGCTGTACTTCTACCGTCGGCCCAAGGCTCCGGATCTGGAGATCAACACCGACGAGCTGGACTTCTTCGCCATCCGCGCGGCCCGCATCTTCTGGATCACGGGCACCGGCCTGAGCGAGGAGCCCAGCCGTTCGGCCACCCTCGCTGCCCTCAAGGCACGCGACAAGTCGGGCATCACCGTCTTCGACCTGGACTGGCGCCCGATGTTCTGGGACGACCCCGACTCCGCCCGCCCGTACTACGCCGAGGCCCTGCGCCACGCCACCGTGGCCGTCGGCAACCTCGACGAGTGCGAGATCGCCACCGGCGTCCGCGAACCGCAGGCCTGCGCCGAGGCGCTGCTGGAGGCCGGCGTGGAGCTGGCCGTCGTCAAGCAGGGCCCCAAGGGCGTGCTCGCGGTCCACCGCGACGGCACCACAGCCGAGGTCCCACCGGTGCCCGTGGAGGTCGTCAACGGGCTCGGCGCCGGGGACGCCTTCGGCGGGTCGCTCTGCCACGGCCTGCTCGGCGGCTGGGAGCTGGAGAAGACCATGCGGTACGCCAACGCGGCCGGCGCGCTCGTCGCCTCCCGGCTCGCCTGCTCCTCCGCGATGCCCACCGAGTCGGAGGTCGACGGCCTCCTCGCGCGCGGCTGACCGACGACGACCCCTGAACGGAGCGAAGACTTGAGCATCAGCATCCCCGACCTCGCCACGGTGCGCGCCCGGCACCCGGAGGCCATCGCCGAAGCCGCCGCCCGCCGTGTCCGCCGCCCGCTGATCGGCGACAGCGGACGCCTGATGATCGTGGCCGCCGACCATCCGGCGCGCGGCGCCCTCGGCGTGGGCGATCGCCGCCTGGCCATGGCCAACCGGGCCGACCTGCTGGAGCGCCTGTGCGTCGCCCTGTCCAGGCCGGGCGTGGACGGGGTGCTCGCCACCGCGGACATCCTCGAGGACCTGCTGCTCCTCGGCGTCCTCGACGACAAGGTTGTCATGGGCTCCATGAACCGCGGGGGCCTGGCCGGCGCGTCCTTCGAGATGGACGACCGCTTCACCGGCCACCGCGCCGAGGACATCGAGCGGCTCCGCTTCGACGCCGGAAAGCTGCTGGTGCGCATCGACTACGACGACCCGGGCTCCCTGCGGACCCTGGAGACCACCGCCCGGGCCATCGACGACATGGCGGCGCGACGGCTGCCGCTGTTCGTCGAGCCGTTCCTCTCGCGCCGCGTGGACGGCGCGGTCCGCAACGACCTGAGCTCCGAGGCCGTCACCCGTTCCATCGCGATCGCCTCGGGCCTCGGCGGCACCTCCGCGTACACCTGGCTGAAGCTGCCCGTCACCGAGGACCCCGACGACATGGCGCAGGCGCTGGAGGCGTCCACGCTGCCCGTCGTCCTGCTCGGCGGCGAGGTCGGCGGGGACCAGGAGGGCGCGTACGAGAAGTGGCGCAAGGCGCTCAGGCTGCCCACCGTGCAGGGCATGGTCGTCGGCCGGTCCCTGCTCTACCCCGCCGAGGGCAGTGTCGAGACGGCGGTGGACACCGCGGTCGGTCTGCTCTGAGTCCGGGTAGGTCCTGACAGGCGGGTACGGCCCGCAGGGCGGGTACGGCCCGGAAACCCCCACACACGTCGCGGAACGAGCCGAGGATCACACGATGACCACCACCTACCACCTCCCCGCGGGCAAGGCGACCGGCGACGCCTACTCCGTGAACATCACCCCCGAGTCGGCGGGCTGGGGCTACTCCAGCCTGCGGGTTCTCGAACTGCCGCCGGGCGGCCGGCACACCTTCGACAGCGGCGACAGCGAGTGGATCGTGCTGCCGCTCGCGGGGTCCTGCACGGTCGCCGTCGACGGTGAGACATTCGGGCTGAACGGGCGCGAGAGCGTCTTCAGCGGGGTCAGCGACTTCGCGTACGTACCACGTGACACGCAGGCCTCGATCGCGTCCCGCGACGGCGGGCGGTTCGCCCTGACCGGCGCCCGCTGCGAGCGGCGGCTGCCCGCCCGCTACGGCCCGGCGTCCTCCGTCCCCGTCGAGCTGCGCGGCACGGGCACCTGCTCGCGCCAGGTCAACAACTTCGGGGCGGCAGGCGTCTTCGAGTGCGACAAGCTCATCGCCGTCGAGGTGATCACCCCCGGCGGGAACTGGTCGTCGTTCCCGCCGCACAAGCACGACGAGCACCGGCCCGGTCAGGAGTCGGAGCTGGAGGAGATCTACTACTTCGAGTTCGACGGCCACGACGGCATCCCCGGCCTCGGCTACCAGCGGGTCTCCCCCTCAGGCAAGGGCAGCAACACGGACGTGCTGGCCGAGGTGCGCGGCGGCGACGTCGTCCTGATCCCGGACGGCTGGCACGGGCCCTCCATGGCGCTGCCCGGCCACCACATGTACTACCTCAACGTCATGGCGGGCCCCGACCCGGACCGGGCCTGGCTGATCTGCGACCACCCGGACCACACGTGGATCCGCGACACCTGGCCCCAGCAGCCGGTCGACCCGCGACTGCCCCTCTACACCGCCCCCGCCCAGTGAAGTCCCCCGCAGCCCCCCGCGAAAGCGTCCGTCCCAGTGAGGTCCCGATGAGCCAGCCGAATCCGTCCACGCGACGCCTTACGGTCGCCCAGGCGCTGGTGCAGTTCCTGTCCGCCCAGTACGCCGAGCGCGACGGCGTACGGCACCGGCTGATCGCCGGCACCTGGGGGATCTTCGGCCACGGCAACGTCGCCGGCCTCGGCCAGGCACTGCTGGAGGCCGGCGAGGACACCATGCCGTTCCACCAGGGCCGCAACGAGCAGGCCATGGTGCACGCCGCCGTCGGCTACGCCCGCCAGCTGAACCGGCTCTCCACCCAGGCGGTGACCACGTCCATCGGCCCCGGCGCCACCAACCTGGTCACGGGCGCCGCCCTCGCCACGATCAACCGCCTGCCGGTGCTGCTCCTGCCCGGCGACTACTTCGCCACGCGCCCCGCGGACCCGCTGCTCCAGCAGCTGGAGCACCCCACCGAGGCCGACGTGTCCGTGAACGACACGCTGCGCCCGGTCTCCCGCTACTTCGACCGCGTCACGCGCCCGGAGATGCTGATCCCGTCCGCGCTGAACGCCATGCGGGTGCTGACCGACCCGGCCGAGACCGGCGCGGTCACCCTCGCCCTGCCGCAGGACGTGCAGGCGGAGGCGTTCGACTGGCCGGAGGAGTTCTTCGCCGAGCGCGTGTGGCACGTACGCCGTCCCGCGCCCGACCCGCTGGAGCTCGCCGAGGCCGTACGCGCCATCCGCGCCGCCGAGCGCCCGCTGATCGTCGCGGGCGGCGGCGTCCACCACAGCGAGGCCGAGGAGGCGCTCAAGGCCTTCGTCGAGGCCACCGGCATCCCGGTCGCCTCCACCCAGGCGGGCAAGGGTTCCCTGCGGTACGACCACCCGGCCGACCTCGGCGGTATCGGCCACACCGGCACGGCGGTCTGCGACGCCGTCGCCCGCACCGCGGACCTGGTCATCGGCGTCGGCACGCGCTACAGCGACTTCACGACCGCCTCCAGCACCCTGTTCGAGAAGCCGGACGTCCGGTTCGTCAACCTCAACATCACCGCATTCGACGCCCACAAGCTGGCCGCCCGCGCCCTCGTCGCCGACGCCCGCGCCGGTCTGGAGGCGCTCACCGGCGAGCTCTCCGGCCACCGTGTCCGCGAGGCGTACGAGGCCGAGTACCGCGCCGGCAAGGAGCGCTGGGAGCAGGTCGTGGACGCCGCCTACCACGCGGACGACGAGCACGCGGTACCCACCCAGACGCAGGTGCTGGGCGCCCTGGACTCGGTCGTGGGCGACGACGACGTGGTGATCAACGCGGCCGGTTCGCTCCCCGGCGACCTGCACAAGTTGTGGCGGGCGCGCGGCCCGCGCCAGTACCACCTGGAGTACGGCTACTCCTGCATGGGCTATGAGATCCCGGCCGGCATCGGCGTCCAGCAGGCCGCCCCGGACACCCCCGTGTGGTCACTGGTCGGCGACGGCACCTACCTGATGATGCCGACGGAGATCGTCACCGCGGTCCAGGAGGGCCTGCCGGTCAACCTGGTCCTGATCCAGAACCACGGCTACGCCTCCATCGGCGGCCTCTCCGAGGAGACCGGCGGCGAGCGCTTCGGCACGGCCTACCGGTACCGCGCCGCCGACGGCACCTTCACGGGCGCGCCGCTGCCCGTGGACCTCGCGGCCAACGCCGCCAGCCTCGGCATGGACGTGATCCGCGCCAAGACCGTCCGCGAGCTGCGGGACGCCCTCGCCGCCGCGCGCGCCTCGGACCGGCCGACGTGCGTGTACGTCGAGACCGACCCGACGCCCACCGCTCCCCCGGCCGAGGCCTGGTGGGACGTGCCCGTGGCCGAGGTCGCCTCCCGCGAGGCCGCCGTGGCCGCGCGCGAGAGGTACGACCGCCACGTGGCAGGACAGCGACGGCATCTGTGATCTGACGAGTTCCGCCCTCGACCAACCCAACTCCCCGCTCAGGAAAGGCCCCTCGCACCATGAAGACCATCAGCCACTGGATCGGCGGCAAGCCCGTCGAGGGCACCTCCAGGCGTTTCAGCCCGGTCTACAACCCGGCCACCGGCGCCCAGGAGAAGCAGCTCGCCCTCGCCACGGTCGACGAGGTCGACGCCGCCGTCGCGACCGCCAAGGCCGCCTTCGAGAGCTGGGGCCAGTCCTCGATCGCCAGGCGCACGGCGATCCTGTTCAAGTTCCGCGAGTTGCTCGACGCGCACCGCGACGAGATCGCCGAGCTGATCAGCGCCGAGCACGGCAAGGTCCACTCGGACGCGCTCGGCGAGGTCGCGCGCGGGCTGGAGATCGTGGAGCTGGCCTGCGGGATCAGCGTGCAGCTGAAGGGCGAGCTGTCCACGCAGGTCTCCACCCGTGTCGACGTCGCCTCGATCCGGCAGCCGATCGGCGTGGTCGCCGGCATCACGCCGTTCAACTTCCCCGCCATGGTGCCGATGTGGATGTTCCCGCTCGCGATCGCGTGCGGCAACACCTTCGTGCTCAAGCCGAGCGAGAAGGACCCGTCGGCCTCGTACCGCCTCGCCGAGCTGCTGGCCGAGGCCGGTCTGCCGGACGGTGTGTTCAACATCGTCCAGGGTGACAAGGTGGCGGTGGACCGCCTGCTGGAGCACCCGGACGTCGCGGCGGTGTCCTTCGTGGGCTCGACGCCGATCGCCAAGTACATCCAGCTCAAGGCCGTCGAGCACGACAAGCGCGTACAGGCCCTGGGCGGCGCCAAGAACCACATGCTGGTCCTGCCGGACGCCGACCTGGACTTCGCCGCCGACCAGGCGATCAACGCCGCGTACGGTTCGGCGGGCGAGCGCTGCATGGCCGTGTCGGTCGTGGTCGCGGTCGGCGACACGGGCGACGAGCTCGTGGGCAAGATCGCCGAGCGGGCGAAGAACCTGCGCATCGGCCCCGGCAACGACCCGGCGTCCGAGATGGGCCCGCTGATCACGCGCGAGCACCGCGACAAGGTGGCGTCGTACGTGGCGAGCGCCGCAGAGCAGGGCGCCGAGGTCGTGGTGGACGGCACGGGCTACACGGTCGAGGGACACCCCGAGTGCGCTGACGGCTTCTTCCTGGGCGTCTCCCTGCTGGACAAGGTGCCGGTGACGGCGGACGCGTACAAGGACGAGATCTTCGGCCCCGTGCTGTGCGTGGTGCGCGCCGACACGTACGAGGACGCCATCCAGCTGATCAACAACTCCCGCTGGGGCAACGGCACCGCGATCTTCACGCGGGACGGTGGCGCCGCCCGGCGCTTCCAGCTGGAGGTCCAGGCGGGCATGGTCGGCGTCAACGTGCCGATCCCGGTCCCGGTCGGTTACCACTCGTTCGGCGGCTGGAAGGACTCGCTCTTCGGCGACCTGCACATCTACGGCAATGACGGCGTCGCCTTCTACACGCAGGGCAAGGTGATCACGACCCGCTGGCCCGACCCGGCCGACGGCGGGATCAACCTGGGCTTCCCCAGCAACTCCTGAGCCTCGGGGGCGGCCGGTGCAGGGGCGGATGCGTGGCCGTCCCTGCACCGGCCGTTCGCACGACGCGGGACCAGATCCCGGGTAACGCCCGCCGTCAAGGCCCCCCCAGGGAATCCCCTCATTGTCAGGACAACACGATGACAAGGATTCCTGTCATCCGGACGGAGGGATACGCTCACCTCGTGACCAGCACAGCTCCCGCACAGCTCGACTTCGCCCTCGACCGCAACAGCCCCGTGCCGCTGTACTACCAGCTCGCCCGGCAGCTGGAGTCCGCGATCGAGCACGGCGTGCTGGGCCCCGGCAGCCTGCTCGGCAACGAGATCGAGCTCGCGGGCCGGCTCGGCCTGTCCCGCCCCACGGTGCGCCAGGCCATCCAGTCCCTCGTGGACAAGGGCCTCCTCGTCCGCCGCCGGGGCGTGGGCACGCAGGTGGTGCACAGCCAGGTCAAACGCCCGCTGGAGCTCAGCAGCCTGTACGACGACCTGGAGGCGGCCGGCCAGAGCCCCACGACCCGGGTGCTCGGCAACGAGGTCCTGCCCGCGTCCGCCGAGGTCGCCGGGGCCCTCGGTGTCGCGGAGGGCGCCCAGGTGCACCACGTGCGGCGGCTGCGCCTCGCCCACGGCGAACCGGTGGCGCACCTGTCCAACTACGTACCCGAGGGCCTGCTGTCGCTCGACACGGAGAGGCTGGAGGCAAGCGGCCTCTACCGGCTGATGCGGGCCGCCGGTATCACCCTGCACAGCGCCCGCCAGTCCGTCGGCGCCCGCCGCGCCACCGCCGAGGAGGCCGAGGGCCTCGGCGAGCCCGAGGGGGCCGCGCTGCTGACCATGCAGCGCACGGCGTACGACGACACCGGCCGCGCGGTCGAGTTCGGCACCCACATCTATCGGGCCTCGCGTTACTCGTTCGAGTTCCAGCTCCTCGTGCGGGGCTGACGGACCCGGGGTCAGAGGTTCACCCACGCTCCCGACGCGGCGGAGCGGCTCATGGCGTCGAGGGCGGTCGCGCTGTGCACGGCGTCCTCCAGCGTGGCGCCGTGCGGCGTGCCCTCGGCGATGGAGCGCAGGAAGTTGTGCGCCTCGATGACCTTGAGGTCGTCGTAGCCCATGCTGTTGGCCGAGCCGGGCTGGAAGGCGGCGTACTCGCCGTGGCCCGGGCCGACGTGGAGCGTGGTGACGGACTGGTCCTGGTAGGCCGTGCCGCGGCTGACACCGAGCTCTCCCATGCGGCGGAAGTCCCAGAAGACCGCGCCCTTGGTGCCGTGCACCTCGAAACCGTAGTTGTTCTGCTCGCCGACGGAGACCCGGCAGGCCTCCAGCACGCCGCGGGCACCGGAGGCGAAGCGGACCAGGCAGTTCACGTAGTCCTCGTTCTCCACCGGGCCCAGCTCGCCGCCCGTGGCGCGGGTGTGGCCGGCGGTGGCGCCCGTGGGGCGAGCCCGTTCGGGGATGAAGACGGCGGTGTCGGCGGTCAGCGAGGCGATGTCGCCGAGCAGGAAGCGGGCCAGGTCCGCGCCGTGCGAGGCCAGGTCGCCCAGCACGCCGCTGCCGCCGCGCTCCCGCTCGTAACGCCAGGTCAGGGCACCCTCGGGATGGGCCGCGTAATCGCTGAACAGGCGGATGCGCACGTGTGTGACGGTGCCGATCCCGCCCGAGGCGATGAGCTCGCGGGCCGCCGCGACGGCGGGCGCGTTGCGGTAGTTGAAGCCGACGGTGCCCTGGACGCCCGCCTTGGCGACCGCGTCGGCCACCGCCCGGGCGTCGTCCGCGGTGAGGCCGACCGGCTTCTCGATCCAGATGTGCTTTCCGGCCTCGGCCATCGCGACGCCGATCTCGCGGTGCAGGAAGTTCGGGGCGGTGATGCTGACCGCCTGGACTCGGGGGTCGGCAGCCACCTCACGCCAGTCGCGGGCCGTCGCGGCGAAGCCGAACCGCTCGGCGGCCTCCTCGGCCCGGCCCGGCACCTCCTCGGCGACGGTCACCAGCTCGGGGCGCAGGGCCGGCTGGGGAAAGTGGTGCGGGACCCGCGCGTACGCCTGGGTGTGCACCCGTCCCATCCAGCCGAACCCCACGACGGCGACGCCGAGCGTACTCACCATTGGCTGCCCCTCTGCCCTTCCTCCGACCGCTTTGGAACGGTCCACAACGTGCATACCCCACCTTGATTTCCATGTCTGCAGCTGTCAACCCCTTTGACAAGCCCTCCCGCCCTATGGAACGGTCCACAGCATGAGACCTCCGACGATCCGCGACGTCGCCGAACGAGCCGGCGTGTCGAAGTCCCTGGTCTCCCTCGTGCTGCGCGGCTCCGAGCAGGTGCGCCCGGAGAAGCGGCAGGCGGTGCTCGCCGCGGTCGAGGAACTCGGCTACCGCCCGAACGCCGCCGCCCGCAGCCTCAGCGAGCGCCGCACACGCACCATCGGCGTGCTGCTGAACGACCTGCGCAACCCCTGGTTCGTCGAGCTGCTCGACGGCCTGGGCTCCCGTCTCCACGACAGCGGCCTGCACATGCTGCTCGCCGACGGCCACCTCAACCGGCGCCTCGGCGAAGAGCTCACCCACACGTTCACGGACCTCCGTGTCGACGGCCTCGTCGCCGTGGGCACGCTCCCGCCCTCCGAGGCGCTCCGCGCGGCGGCGGGGCGGATCCCGACCGTGGTCGCGGGCGCCCGCGAACCCGTCCTGCCCCACGTGGACGTCGTCGCGGGCGACGACGAGCACGGCGCACGGCTGGCCACCGAGCACCTCATCGGCCTCGGGCACCGCCGCATCGCCCACATCGCCGGACAGGGGGTTGTGGGTGAACTGCGCCGCCGCAGCTTCGAGGCGGTCATGCGCGAGCACGGGCTGGCGGACACGGCGGTCGTGGAACAGGGCGATCTCACCGAGGAGGGCGGCTACCGCGCCACGGTCCGCATCCTGAGCTCGGCCCGACGTCCCACCGCCGTCTTCGCGTTCAACGACATCGCCTGTGTCGGCGCCCTCTCCGCCGCCGAGGAACTCGGCCTCCAGGTGCCGCGCGATCTGTCCCTGGTCGGGTACGACAACACGTACCTCTCCCGCCTGCGGCACCTGTGGCTCACCACCGTGGACAACGCCGGCCACGATGTCGGCCGCCGCGCCGCCCAGCGCCTCCTCGACCGCATCGACAGCCCGGACCGCCCGTCGGAAACCGTCCTCGCGGCGCCGGCGCTGGAGGTGCGGGGGACGACGGCGCCGCCCGGGGCGGGCGGGCACAGGTCGTAGCCGGCGTGGCCGCCGGGCAGTACGTCGAGCGTGGCCCGCTCTGGGCGATCAGGGTGGGCTCCCGCGGTGTGACCGGGGAGACGCTGGGCCCTGAGCGGATCCGGTGGGTCTGGCCGACGGCCGAGGCGAGCGACTCCTGCAGCGGGTGGTCGGGAAGCATCGCGTGGCTGAACTTCACCGGTGACACCTTCCGTTGCGTAACTGGTCCGCGGTGCGGGAGAGGCGCGCCCCGGCTTTCGAGGGGGTCCGGCCGGTCGTCAGCCGTCCAGGGCTGCCGCCGGCCGGCGAGCGACGAAGACGAACTCCTTGCCCGGCCGGTCGGGGGCGTCGAGCACCTCGCGCAGGGTGTATCCCTGTGTGCTCAGGTCCGCTTCGACTTCCTCTCGTTCACGGAACCTCAGAGTGGACTCGGACGTCAGGGTGCGGCCGTCGGCGGCGAAGACGTAGTGACTACGGAAGGTCACCAACGGCCCGGCGACGTCGAGCAGTTCCACCCAGTGCTCGACCGCGCCCCCGCCCGGTATCTCCGTGACCTGGTAGGTGGCGTGGCGGTTCCATTCCTCCCAGGCACGCCTGGACGGATCCCGGGTCTCGAAGACGAAGTGCCCACCTGGGCGCAGTGCTTCGTACACGCCCTTGAGCGTCTCCTGCCATGCGTGCGGGTCGACGATCTGCTGGGCGGCGTTGCCTGTCATCGTGGCGAGGTCGGCTCGCAGCGGGGGAAGTGCCGTGGCATCGCCGCAGATCCAGCGGACCCGGTCGCCGCCCGGCTTGGCCCGGGCCACGTCGAGGGAGGCCCGGGCGGGATCGACGCCGACGACCTCGACACCGCGCTCGGCCAGTTGGAGGGCGAGGACGCCGGTACCGCAGCCGATGTCCAGCACTCGCCTCGCACCGAACCGCTCGGCGAGACGCAGGTAGGTGTCCAGGTCGTCACGGTGGGGATCGAGCGGGTCGTAGACGGCAGCCAGCCGCGGGTCCCGGAAGAGTTCGTCGGCCATACGGACGACGGTAGTGCGCGCGGGCGCCGCAGAATACGGCACGACCGGCCGTCCCGCTCGCCCGGAGGCGGGGCGGGACCTGCCCGCTTATCGTGATCCAGGGGGTATCCCCGGCCCACGGCCGGGCGTCCCTGGAGGCATGCATGCGTTTCACGCACAGACGCTGCGCTGCCGGAGCCGCGGCCGTGGCACTGGTCCTGCTCGGGGCCTGCCTGCCGTCGATCGCGTCGGTGGCGTCGGTGCAGACCGACGAGCCCGACCTGTCCCGCTTCTACGAGCAGCGGATCAAGTGGTCCAGGTGCGAGGGCATGGAGATGCCGAAGGACCTGCGGTGCGGGAAGGTGACCGTGCCGCTGGACTACGAGCGGCCCGAGCAGGGGACGCTCGACCTGGCGATGGCGCGTTACCGGGCCACGGGAAGGGAGACGCGCGGGTCCGTCCTGCTCAACCTCGGTGGGCCCGGCATCCCCGGCGTTCCCCAACTCGCTTACGGCGGCAAGGACTTCATGGGTCTGACGAACGGCTACGACGTGGTGACCTTCGATCCGCGCGGCGTCGGCCGGTCCTCCCCCGTCAGCTGCGGCGAGGGCACCGGAGAAGCCGTGGAGGCCACGGACGACGGCGACGACGTGAAGGATCCGGCTGCCGCGCTGCGGCAGTTGAAGCGGGCCGCCGCCGCCTGCGCCGAGCACTCCGGACCGGTACTGCCGCACATCGGCACGGTCAACGCCGCCAAGGACATGGACGTGATGCGCGCGGCGCTCGGCGACAAGAAGCTCAACTACCTCGGTTTCTCCTACGGAACCCGGCTGGGTGCGGTGTACGCGGCCGAGTTCCCCGAGAAGGTCGGGCGGATGGCGTTCGACGGCGTGGACACGCTCACCGAACCCCTCACCGAGCAGGGCCTGGTGGGCGCCGAGGGCCAGCAGACCGCGCTGGAGAACTACCTCGACGCCTGCGCCGAGCAGTGGACGTGCCCGTTCGGCCAGGACCCGCGTTCGGCCAGGGAGCAGGTCGTCGACCTCGTCGACTCGCTGGACGAGACCCCCCTGAGGACGGCCTTCGGGCAGGAGTTCACCGGACAGGACCTCGTGGGCGCCATCGGCCAGGCGCTGTACAGCGAGCAGCTGTGGCCCGCGCTCACCCAGGCGCTGACCGTGCTGCTCCGGGACGGCGACCCGCAGGCCCTGATGGAGCTCGCGAGCGGGGGCATCGCGGCACCCGGCACACCGAGTCCCGACGACACCGGGGGCGGAGGCCTCGTGGACGCGGAGGACATCCCGCTCGACAACCTGCCGGCCGCGCTGATGGCGATCAACTGCGCGGACGACCCCGATCGCCCCTCCGCGGCCCGCATGACCGAAAACCTCGCCCGGCTGCGCTCCCGGTACGAGGACGCGTCGCCGGTCTTCGGGCAGTACCGGCTCAACCAGGTGCTGATGTGCTACGGCCGTCCCAAGGGCACCGACTACATCCGCGAGAAGGTGCGGGACGTCGACACCCCGAAGATGCTGCTCGTCGGCACCCGGGGGGACCCGGCGACCCCGTACCGCTGGACCGTGCAGACCGCCGAGCGGCTCGGCTCCTCGGCCGTCGTGCTCGACAACAAGGGTGAGGGGCACACCGGGTACGGGTCCTCCGCGTGCGTGCACCAGAAGATCGACGACTTCCTGCTGTACGGGTCGCTGCCGGCGGACGGGAGTTCGTGCGGACCGGACGACGACGACTGAGAGCGGCAGCTCACTCCCCTGGGCGTGCGGGCGGCCCCGGCTACGACCTCGGGGGCGGGCCGCGCGTCACACAGGGCAGGTTCACCGCCGCGCCCCAGGCCCCGGCGGCCGTCCGGCGCGGCGTGCGGCCGCGTCCCGGCCGTCACGTTCGGTGACCTGTCCGGCGCGGCCCGGCCGGCTCCCGGGGGGGGGGGCGAGCGGGCCGTACAGGGCCGGGGCCGGGAAGCCCGTGTACGCGGCCTTCCGCACGCGGTCGGCCGACGGCTCGCGCCGGCGTACGACCAGGCAGGCCGGCCGCCCCTCCGGCCGGCCTGCCACTCCGCCGGTCCGGGTACGGCCCCAGGGCACCCACCCCCGCTAGATCCGGATTACCCCAAATGCCCGAGTCGCGAATCAGTCCTATGGTGCTGGTATGGAGCACACCCTCAGTCCCGCGACCCTGACCGAGCTACGCCGTCCGCGGCCGTATCCGGCGGTGTCCGTGCTGACGCCCACGCACCGCCGCGAACCCGACAACGCCCAGGACCCGGTCCGGCTGCGCAACGTGCTGGCCGAGGCCAAGAGGCAGCTGGAGACCGATCCGGCGGTCACCCGGGAGCGGCGCAACGACGTCGCCGCGCAGCTCGACCGGGCCCTGGCGGAGGTCGACCTGGCGCACGCCGAGGACGGTCTGGTGATCTTCGCGGCACCCGGTGAGCACCAGGTGTGGTCGCTGGCCCGCACGGTCCCCGAGCGCGTGGTGCTCTCGGACACCTTCCTGACCCGCAACCTGGTGGCCGCGCAGGCCGCCGAACGGCCGTTCTGGGTGCTCTCGGTCTCCGCCGACCGGGCGTCCCTGTGGAACGGTGCCGGTGATCACGTCACCGCGGAACGCACCGGGGGCTTTCCGCTGGCCCGCAGCCTCGTGGAGAACCCGGACACGGAGAGGCAGGAACGCATCGGCGACGTGCCCAGCACGTTCCGGGACGAGGGGACCCGCCGCTTCCTGCGCGACGCCGACACGGCCATGGCCGCCGTGCTCCGCGAGAACCCCCGGCCGCTGTACGTCACCGGCGAGCAGGCCGCGCTGTCCGCCCTGGACGAGGTCGGCACGGTCACCAAGGACGCCATCCACGTTCCGCACGGCGGGCTCGCTCACGCCTCACACGAGGCCGTGTGGCAGGCCGTACGGCCGCTGATCGCCGCCGAGGACCGCAAGAACGTCGACTCCGTGGAGCGCGAGCTCGAACTGGCCCGTGGCCGCAAGGAGTTCGCCGCCGGGGTCGACGAGGTCTGGCAGAACGCCGAGGAGGGGCGCGTCCGGCTCCTCGCCGTCGAGGAGAACTACCGCGTGACGGTCCGGGACGACCAGGGGGAGCACCTCGTCCCGGCCGAGAGCGGCGACCTCGACGCCCGCGAGGACATCGTGGACGAGATCGTCGAGCAGTGCCTGGAGACCGGGGCGGAGGTCCGCTTCGTACCGGACGGCACCCTCCGGGACGCCCAGGGGATCGCGGGGGTGCTGCGCTACTGACACGTCAGACCCCGTCGAAGAGGGTGCTCAGGCCCCGGTCGAGGACGGGGCCCATGTCCTCTCCGCCCGCCTCGACGACGGCGTACGAACAGAGCAGGAAGCGGCGCAGGGCGGGAGTGTCGAACTGGACGAGGGCCAGGCCGTACGGCGAGTGGAACTCCACGACCGTGCGGGACGCTCCACACGGCCGTATGTGCACGTCGCCGGTTCCGACGGGGACGCACAACCCCTCGTCCAGGAGTGCGCGGGCGAAGGTCCAGGTGACCGTCTCTCCTCCGAGCGCGACGTCGGCCGGGAAGTCGATGTTCACGGCCAGGGGATCACCGGAGGTGTAGCGCAGCGTGGCGGGCACCGGAAGCTCCCGGTCGTCGTCGGTGACCAGGCAGGCACGGGCGGGCTGTTGCAGGGTGATGTCCATGATCGTCCTCCGTTGACGGTGAGGAGCCGGCTGCTGCGCCGACGTACCTTCGCGACCTCGCGGAGGATTCGCACGATGCCGTTTCCCCGGATGCCTTCGGATGCCCACTGTGACTCGCGTCACCCACTGTGGCGGCTGAGAGAACCTTCCGCGCGAGCCGCCCGGAGGGCGGGAACAAACGGCCGTCGAACGCGAGCGCGAGAGCGACCGCCCACCCAGCCGACAACCCTTCAACTCGCGTACGCCACCTACGCCTTGAACCCCTCGGCGCGTACCGCAGTCATGCCACCTGACCTCTCCGCGAGGACGGCGGCATATGCCAGAAGCACCACCGTATCGTGTGTTGCCAAATCCCTTACAGCGAGTCGCAGGCTGTGCAAGAGTCGTAACGGTCCTTCCGTCACCCTGGTCGAACCGACGCCGTATCGGAGTACGTCATGCCGCCCCACCTCTCTGCGGACCGCCCGGCCGCCCAGCCCCCCGGGCGCGGCACGGTCGAGGCACTCATCTCGCAGACGCGGCGGCTGCGGGGTGACGTGGACGCGGTTCGGCGGGACGCGCAGGGCCACGCTTCCGACGCCGAGGGACGCTGGCAGCGCGCGCTGTACGACCTGGCGGTGCATCAGCTCAGCGACCTGGGCGAGCACTTGACGCAGTTGCGGGACGGTCCTGAGCCGGTGTCCGTCGAGCCCCCGGCCGAATCGGTCCTGCCGGTCGCGCCTGCCGCGCCCCGGCGCGACTCACTGCTCAGCCGGGTCGGCAGCGCCGAGTGGAACCTGCTGACGGACGAGGCGAGCTGGTCCGGTGAGCTGTACCGGATCCTCGGCCGTGACCCCGCCGCCCCGCCGCTCACCCTCGACGAACTGCCGTCGCTGGTCCTCGACGAGGACCGGTCCCGCCTGACGGCGATGGTCACCGACTGCCTGGTCGACGCCAGACGCATCGACGGGGAGTTCCGGATCGTGCTCGCGGACGGCGGTGTGCGCACCGTGCACATGATGGGCGAACCCGTGCTCGACGCCGACGGCAGCACCGCCTCGATGTGGGCCGTGCTGCGGGATGTCAGCGAACTGCGGCGCAGTGAGCGGACGGTGAGCGAGACCCGTGACTCGCTGCAACGTCAGCGGCACATCGCGCAGACCGAGCACCGGCTCGCGGTCGAGTTGCAGGAAGCCGTGCTGCCTCCGTGGCGCGGCTCCCTGCGGCTCCCGCACCAGGGCCCGCAGACACTCGACCTGGCCGCCCGCTACCTGCCGTCGTCGACCAGCGCGCTGATCGGCGGCGACTGGTACGACGCTCTCGAACTGCCCGACGGGCAGACCCTGTTGAGCGTCGGTGACCTCACCGGGCACGGCGTCACCGTCACCTCGGGCATGGCGATGCTGATCGGCGCCCTGCGCGGCATGGCCGTGACGGGCGCCGAACCGGGCCACATCATGGCCTGGCTCAACCAGTTACTCGACGCCACCCTCCAGCCCGCCCTGGGCAGCGCCGTCTGCTGCCGCTACCAGCCTCGGACCCGCACCCTCACCTGGGCACAGGCAGGGCACCCCGCCCCGTTGCTGTTCCGCGACGGGACGGGGCGCGCGCTTTCGGCCCCGGACGGCGTGCTGCTCGGGGCGACCTCGGGGGCTGCCTACGGGCAGGCCGAAGTGGCCCTCGAACAAGGCGACTTACTGCTCCTCCACACCGACGGGCTGGTCCCGCGGCACGGCGGCGCGGAAGGCACCCAAAGGCTCCTCGCCCTGGCCCCGCGCTTGGACGGGGCCCGCACGGCACAGGACTGTGTACGGATGGTGGTCGAGGAGTTCGGCGAGACCGGGCGCGAGGACGACGCCTGCGTGCTGGTGGCCAGGGTCGTCTCCTGAGAACCGCCCTCGCCACGGCGCACGCTGCCTGCTACTGCGCACAGCGCCCTTCCTAGGTCCGGGCGCGGTTGCCGCCCGCGGACTTCAGCGATCCCTTCGGGAGCGCCAGTTTGATCTCCTCCCGCAGGTCCTGGATCTTCGGATAGCTGGAGTACTGCCCGGTGAGCCGGTACATCTCGCGCAACCGGTCCCAGGTGCGGTGGGAGGAGTTCGTTCCCATCGACGTCAGGGCCAGGCGGGCGTAGGTGTCCGCCTGTTCGGGGTCGTCGGCGATGAAGCAGGCCGACGCCAGCGAGAGGTGGTCGAAGATCTTCGACCGGTCCCGTCCCGCCTCGCGCAGCTCGAGCGCCTGTCTGGCATGGCGCTGCGCGATGGCCGCGGCGGCCGGCTCGTGCTCGGCGAGGGTGCGGTAGGCCAGGGCCTGCATGCCGTGCAGATCCGCCTCGTCGAACATCTGCATCCAGCTCGGCGGCGGCACGTCCCCCTTGTCGGAGACGAACAGCTCCTCCGCCTCGCCCAGGGTGCGCCGCATGGCCTGCCCCTTGCCCAGGGACGCCTGTGCCCAGGCCTCGATGGTGTAGAGCATGGCCTGGGTGCGCGGCAGCACCTGGTCGCCGGAGCCGGACTTGGCGAGCTTCATGAGGTCGAGTGCGTCGTCGGGCCGGCCCAGGTGCACCATCTGGCGGGCCGCCCGGGAGAGCGCCTCGCCCGCGCGGGGCCGGTCACCGCCTTCTCTGGCCGCGTGGGCGGCGATGATGAAGTACTTCTGCGCCGTGGGTTCCAGACCGATGTCGTGGGACATCCAGCCCGCGAGGACGGCGAGGTTGGCGGCGACGCCCCACAGGCGCCGCTGGAGGTGTTCGGGGTGACGGTAGGAGAGCATGCCTCCCACCTCGTTGAGCTGTCCCACGACAGCCTTGCGCTGCAACCCGCCGCCGCGGGCCGCGTCCCAGGCCCGGAACACCTCGACCGAGCGCTCCAGTTCCTCGATCTCCTGCGACCCGATGGGGGCTGCCTCGTACCGGTCGAATCCGGCGGGGTCGGCATGCAGGGGGTTGTCGGTCCGGGGAGCGTCGGCCGCGAGGGCCGGGTCGGTGTGGAGCCAGTCGTGCATGGCGCTGTTGAGTGCGGATCCCGCGGCGAGCGCGGCACCCGCGCCCACCAAACCGCGTCGGTTGAGCATGAGGTCCATTCCCGTGAATTCGGTGAGGACCGCGGCGGTCCGTTCGGGCGCCCACGGCACTCCGTCGGGATGTTCCGCACTCCCGCCGCCCTGCCGTCTTCCCGTACGCCCGTGCCGGACCAGACCGAGGTCCTCGATGGTCACGACACGGCCGAGACGCTCGGTGAACAGGGCCGCCAGCACCCGCGGCACCGGATCGCGCGGGATCTCTCCCATGTCGATCCACCGCCGCACCCGCGAGGTGTCGGTCGCCAGCTGGGGGTGGCCCATGGCCGCCGCCTGCCGGTTGACCAGCCTCGCGAGCTCGCCCTTGGACCAGCCGGCCAGGCCGAACAGGTCCGCCAGACGGGTGTTGGGTTGTCCGCTCACGTCAAGCCCCCAGGTTCTCGGCTGACTTGACAGTAGCCCTCTGTCAGTTGCTGCGGGACTATTCGCCAGGGTTCGCCAGGGCACGCCAGATGGTGTGCCACGGGACATCTGGTGTCAGGTAGGAACGCGCCACCCCGACCCGGTCGCCGGTACCTGTGACCGGTGCACTCCCCAGGGTGCACCTGTGCGGCCGGGCCGGGCGGCGCGACGAACTCTCAGGCACACGAAGGGATCTGTCTCCCCCATGTACGCAGCATCATCCTCCGTGTCCGCCCCTCCCCGGTCGCTGCGTTCCCGCCCGGGGAGCGGCGGCCCCTACCTCGACCCCGCGCGTCCGGCGGCTCCCGCACTCGGCGCCGGCAGGACGCGGCGCGTGCCGGGGGCCGGCACCCAGGCGCTCAGCGGGAGACTCGACCTGTCCGGCCCCCAGGGCGCACAACTGCGCACGGCGATCGCCTCGGTGCATCGCATCTGTCCGGAGTTCGCTCCGGTCCAGGTGCTGCGCCGCAGCGGGCGCTCCGTACTCCTCGTCGGCACGACGGGACGCAGCACGGCGGTCGCGAAGGTCCTGCTGGACCACTCCCCCATGTGGACCGAACGCATCCGGCACGAAATAGCCACGTACCGCTCGTTCGTCCGGCACCGGCCGCCGGTGCGGGTGCCGCGGCTGGTCGCGGCGGATCCGGACAACTGCACGCTGGTGGTCGAGCGGATGCCGGGCCGGGCGGCCGCGCTCCAGCGACACCCGGCGGAGGCGCCGCCGCGCTCGGACATCCGGACGGTGCTGGGCGCGATCTGCCGGCTGAACGCGTGGCGGCCGCCGGCGGGCACGTTCGACGCACCGCTGGACTACGCGGAGCGGATCTCGCGCTTCCACGAGCTGGGTCTGCTCACGGACCGGGACATGGGCGACCTGCAGAAGCTGATGCACAGCATCGCGCAGACGGCGGGCCGCCAGGGCCTCGGCCAGTTCTGTCACGGCGACGCCCTGCTGTCGAACATCCTGCTCTCACCAGCCGGTCCAGTGCTGGTGGACTGGGAGCACGCGGGCTGGTACCTGCCGGGCTACGACCTGGCGACGCTGTGGGCGGTGCTCGGGGACGCGCCGGTCGCACGCCGCCAGATCAGCCAGATGGCGCAGTCGGCCGGCCAGGCCTCGCGCGACGCGTTCCTGGTGAACCTGATGCTCGTCCTCACCCGTGAGATCCGTACGTACGAGACGGCCGTGCAGCGGTCGATGCACGACCCGGCCCCGACGGCACCGGGGCAGGCCCACCCGGGCCCCGCGTCGTCCGGCGAGGAACAGCGGCTGCTGCTGAGGCGGCTGCACGACGACTGCCAGCTTGCCCGCAAGGCGGTGCGCGCGGCGGTCGGCACACGCTGACGGGGGGGATGCCGGTCCGCGGTGCGCCTGGGACGGTGGCGCGCCGCGGACCTTCGCCATGTGCCCGGCCGTGGGGCGCCACGAAACCGCTCGTCCCTCGACTGGCATGGGAAATGGTATCCGCCTGGGCATGATTGACGGATAGTCGGACCGCCGATGGCACTGACACACCCGGCGCCGCGCGTCCCGTCCCGCTCGACCGTCCCAGGAGGCTGCTTTGCGAGGATCCCCCACCGACCGCAGGCCCACCGCAGGGCGCAGACGCGTCCAGCGGACGGCGCTGGCCACCGCCTCGGCGGCGTTGCTGCTGCCGCTGCTCGGCGCGGCCCCGCCCGGCACCGCCGAGCAGCCCTCCGCCACCCGGCTGCAGAGCGCCTTCGCGTCCGCGGCCGCCGAGTACGACGTCCCGCAGAGCGTGCTGCTCGGCGTATCGTACCTGCAGTCCCGCTGGGACGCGCACGGCGGGGCGCCCAGTGTCTCGGGCGGTTACGGGCCGATGCACCTCACCGACGCCCGGACGGCCCTCGCCGAGGCCCCGCACCACAGCGAGGGCACGGAGGACGCCCGCGGCGACGACTCCCGGGCGGCGCTGCCGGCCGGGACCGGTCTCCCGAAGGAGTCCGAGCTGCCTGCCCGCCTGCGGACCCTGACCAGGGCGGCCGAGCTGACCGGACTCCCCGCCGGGGAACTGCGCACCGACGCCGCGGCCAACGTCGCCGGCGGCGCCGCGCTCCTCGCGGCCGCGCAGCGCGAGCTCGGCGAGCCGCTGAGCGACGACCCGGCCGACTGGTACGGGGCGGTCGCGAGATTCTCCGGCGCCGACGACAGCGCCACGGCCGCGGCGTACGCGAACGACGTCTTCGCGGTGATCCGGGAGGGGGAGCGGCGCACCACGGACGCCGGCCAGCGGGTCGCGCTCGCCGCCGAGCCCGGCGTGAGCCCCGACACCGGGCAGCTCGCGCGGGCCGGGCTGCGCCCCGCTGCGGCCGACGGCACGGAATGTCCCCGGACCGTGGCCTGCGAGTGGATCCCGGCGCCGTACGAGGAGTTCGGCGACGGTGACTACGGCAACCACGACCTGGCCGACCGCCCCACGTCGCAGAGCGTCAAGTACATCGTCATCCACGACACCGAGGCCACCTGGGACACCACGCTCAAGCTGGTCCAGGACCCGACCTACGTCTCGTGGCACTACTCGCTGCGCTCGACCGACGGTCACATCGCTCAGCATGTGAAGACGAAGGACGTGGCCTGGCACGCGGGCAACTGGTACGTCAACGCCAAGTCGGTCGGTCTGGAGCACGAGGGCTTCCTCGCCTCGCCCGACGCCTGGTACACCGAGGCCATGTACCGGACGTCGGCGCGCCTGGTGACGTACCTCGCCAAGAAGTACCGCATCCCGCTGGACCGGCAGCACATCCTCGGCCACGACACGGTGCCCGGCCCCACCTCCGCGACGATCCCGGGCATGCACACCGACCCGGGCCCGTACTGGGACTGGCAGCACTACTTCACCCTGCTGGGCCGGCCGTTCAGGGCGACGGCGGGCCCGAAGGGCGGCCTGGTCACGATCGCCCCCGACTTCGCGGAGAACCGGCCGGAGTTCACGGGGTGCGTCAAGAAGGGCGAGCCGTGCGCGGTCCACGGCTCCAGCACCGTACGCCTCCGCACGCAGCCCGACGAGAGCGCGCCCCTGGTCCAGGACATCGGTCTGCGGCCGGACGGCAGTCCCTCGACGATCGACGTGAACGACGTCGGCTCGCGCGTCTCCACCGGCCAGCAGTACGCCGTGGCGGACCGCGCGGGTGACTGGACGGCGATCTGGTACCTGGGCCAGAAGGCCTGGTTCAGGAACCCCAAGGCGCAGCCGACGGCCGTCAGCGCCTCCGGGCTGGTCGTGACGCCGAGGAAGGACCTCTCCGAGATCCCGGTGTACGGCCGCGCGTACCCGGAGGCCGAGGCCTATCCCGCGGGCGTACCGGTCCAGTCGGTGTCGCCGCTGCCGTACAAGCTGCTCAAGGGCCAGCGGTACGTGATCGGCGACAAGGTGCCCGGCGAGTACTTCTACGCACCGACCTTCGACACGACTCCGCACCGGGTCGTCACCGGCAAGGACCAGTACTTCGAGATCCAGTTCGGTCACCGGGTGGCGTACGTGAGGGCCGCCGACGTGGCGGTGCTGCCTGCGGGCGCTTGAGGCAACCAGGTGGTGCCGGGTCCGGGCATCGGCCCGGACCCGGCACCCCTGCGGCAGCGCGGCGGTCGGACGGCACCGGCCCGCACGCTCGCGGCGGTCACGAGCCGCCGCCCGTCATCCGGCCGGAGACCGTCAGCCCCCGGCTGCCCACTCGTACCTTCGCCCTGCGACCGCCTTGAAGGTGGTCCTTCCGTCCGGCAACAGGTCGCTGCGCACGGTGAGTTGTCTCGTCCGGGACGCGGTGAGTCCGATACGGGTGGCCTTGCCGCCGGCCCAGTCGATGCCGACCGTGGCGCCGCCCCGGGCGCGCAGACCGCGGACCGAGCCGTCGGGCCAAACGGCGGGGAGCGCGGGGAGGATCTCGATCGCGTCGTGGTGGCTCTGCAGGAGCATCTCCACGACTCCCGCGGTGGCGCCGAAGTTGCCGTCGATCTGGAACGGCGGATGGGTGTCCCAGAGGTTCGGCAGGGTGGAGGACCTGAGCTGTTCGCGGAGCATCTTGTGGGCGTGGTCGCCGTCGCGGAGCCGGGCCCAGAAATTGATCTTCCAGGCCTTGGACCAGCCGGTCCCGCCGTCACCACGCGCGGTGAGCGAGACCTTCGCCGCCTCGGCCCACTCGCTGCCCGGCTCGATCTGACGGCCGGGGTGCAGGGCGAACAGGTGGGAGACATGGCGATGGTCGTCGTTCGGGTCGTCCAGGTCGGCCTTCCACTCCTGCAGTTGCCCCCATGAGCCGATACGCAGGCCCGGGTCCAGCTTGTCGAGCGCGGCGGTGAGCTGCTCGCGGAAGGAGGGGGAGTCGCCCAGAATCCTGGCCGCCTCCAGGGTGTTGGTGAGCAGGTCGTGCACGATCTGCTGCGACATGGCCGCGCCCGCCGTGAAGTCCCCGTGCTCCGGCGAGTAGCTGGGTGTCACGACGAGGGTGCCGTCACGGGGGTCGATGCGCAGGTTGTCGAGCCAGAACTCGGCGGCCTCCTTCATCACGGGGTACGCGGTGGAGCGCAGGTACGCCGTGGAGCCACCGAAGCGGTAGTGCTCGTACATCTGCTGGGTCACCCAGGCGGCCGCCTCCGGGAACCAGAACGCGGTCGCCCAGTCGTGCACGCCGGTGAAGCCGTAGGGGTTGGTCTCGTTGTGGACGACCCAGCCGCGCGAGCCGAACATCTCCTTCGCCGTATGCCGGCCGGGCGCTCGCAGGGCCTCCACGAAGCGGTCGTACGGGGCGGTGGTCTCGGCGAGGTTGGCGGCCTCGGCCGGCCAGTAGTTCATCTGGAGGTTGATGTTGACGTGGTAGTCCGCCGACCAGGGGGGTGTGGTGCTGTGGTTCCAGACGCCCTGGAGGTTCGCGGGCAGGGAGCCGGGGCGGGAGGAGGCGATGAGGAGGTAGCGGCCGTACTGGAAGTGCAGCGCCTCGAGGGCGCGGTCCGCCGCGGTCTTTCCACCGGTGTAGTTCGCCAGCAGTTCGTTCGTGGGGACGTCCGGGATGTCGGCGCGGATGTCGAGCGCGACCCGCTCGAAGAGGGCTCGGTGGTCGCGGACGTGGCGTGCCCGGAGCTTCAGGTACCCCTTGCGGAACGCCTCGTCGACGGCCTTCGTCACGGCCCGGTGCGGGTCGTCGCCCCGGTAGTCGGGGTAGGTGTCGGCGTAGTCGGTGCCCGCCGCGACGACGAACCAGACGTTGTCGGCGTCCGTGACGGTGAGTGTTCCGTCCGCGTTCGCGGTGAGGGCGCCTCCTTTCTGGTGGACCCGGATCTGCGCCTCGAACTTCAGGCCGTTGTCGGCGAGGGCACCGCGCACGGTGATCCGGTCGCCGGTGGCCGTCGCCGTGAAGTCGGAGCGGGGCGAGGTGTAGCGCAGGGTGAGGGTGACGCCTCCGGTCAGGTGGCCGGCGATCACGCCGTCCGGGTGGGAGGCGAAGAACTCCCTCGTGTGGCGTCTCTGTCCGTCCGTGTACGTCACGGTCGCCACGGCGTCACGCAGGTCGAGGGCGCGCCGGTAGCCGGCGGGGGTGTCCGTAGGTGCGCCGGGCAGGTCGAGGTGGAGGTCGCCGAACGTCTGGTGGGCGCCATAGCCGACCCGCGGCTGGCCGAGGCGGGCGGCGACGGAGTCGGGGTCGACCTCGGTCTCGGCGTCGATCCGCTCCTGGACGTCCTCGATCGCGCCGGGACGGGGCTCGGTCCAGTCGCCGTGGTGGTAGCCCTGGACGGAGCCGGGGCCTCCGGTCCACAGGGTCTTCTCGTTGAGCTGCAGCCGCTCGGAGGCGAGCGTGCCGAACACCATGGCGCCGAGCGCCCCGCCTCCGATGGGCAGGGCCTCGCGCTCCCAGTCGGAGGCGGGAGCGGCGTACCACAGCTCCAAGGGAGCAACCCGCTCGGCGGATACATGGGATGAATCAGCGGCTACTGCGGGCTGCGCGAGGGCTCCCCCGCTCACCGTCAGGGCACCGGCGCCGCCAAGCGCGCTCTTCAAAGTCGCTCTCCGGGACATCTCAGGTGACATGCCCGGGACCGTAATGGTCGGATGACTGGGGTAACAAGGGGCATGACAAGAACGCGGTACGCCCACGAGCCGGTCCGGTACGCCCGCCAGCCGGTCAGCCCTGCTGGAACAGCTCCGCAGGCAGCGGCTTCAGCAGCGCGTACAGATCGTCCGTGATGGGGCGGTCCCAGGCGGCGATGGTCACCAGGACGTTGTCACTGCGGTCGAACTGGACGCAGGAGATGCGGCTCTCGGAGAGCTTCAGGCGGCGGACGATCAGGAGGTTGTCTCCCTGCATCACCGGCATGTCCTCGGAACCGACGACGGTGATCTCCTCGTCGTTCTCCAGCGCCAGCAGCAGCTGGGCCACCTCGAAGGGGACCTCGCCCTCGGCGGTGTCCCGCGCCGGGGAGCCCTCCGGGAGGTTGCCGATGATCATCGCGGGGCCCCGGCCGCCGAACAGGTCGTAGCGCAGGAAGACGCCCTGGCAGCTGCCGTCGGGGGCGGGCAGCAGGCCCGCGCCGAGGTTGCCCGGCCAGTCGCCCGGGTCCATGGCCAGTACGTCGAAGTCGGGCCCGGCGGGGGTGGCGCTGCGGCGGCGGAGGAAGGACATGCCGCAATGGTACGTGCCCGGCGGCGAAACCGGTTCGGGGCCCGGCCTGCGATCCTTGATCACTGCTCGCTCGCCGCGGGCGTCTCACCTCGGCATCTGCGGACCGTGGTGGGCCCGCCCCCGGGAGGTGCGGCGGAGCGGGCTCACCATCACCGGCCTGCCGGCCGGTCGTGGGTCGGGCACGGGATCCCGAATCTGGGATCTCAGGGGTTGGGGTCGAGTGCGACGGCCACCTCGGACACGGGGATCGGGAACGTGTCGATGTAGGTCGTCTCCCCGGTGGACAGGTCGACGGTGTTGAACGTCGCGGTGCTGCCGTCCGGCGAGAGCAGGGTGGCGAAGCCCGTGTTGGAGATCGTCTTGCCGGCGGACAGGTCGCTGAAGATGTCGAAGCCGGAGTTGGGGCCGGCGTCCGCGCCCAGCGAGCCTGTCGCCACCAGCAGGCCGTTGGCGGGCGGCGACTGGATGAGGAGCTGGTCCGTGTTCGTGTTGATGTCGTGCAGCGTGGTGTTCGTGGCGCCGTTCAGGTCGTTGTTCGTGTAGGCGACGGCACTGACGCCATGGGTCGTCGCGCCGTCCGTGGTCAGCGGGGTGTTCGTGGCCGTCTGGTTGTTGGCGAGGTTGTGCGCCAGGTTCTGGCCGGTGTTACCGACGATGCGCAGCCGGTCGGCCGCGGGGTTGAAGTCGACACCGAAGTTCGTGCCCTGCAGCGGAACGCTGAGCTGGGAGACCTTGGTGACGACCACGTTCGCGGTCACCGGCGGCCACGTGATCGTGTAGACGCCGCCCTTGTCGCCGACGCCGTACAGGAGGCCGTTCTGTACGCGGAAGTCGATTCCGATCAGGCTGGTGTCGCCGACGAGCCCGGTGACGGTCTTGACCCAGTTGAGCACGCCGGGCTGATCGGTCCAGAACGCGGCCATCGTCTTGCCGTTGGGCGTGAGCGTGAACGCCTGGAGGCGGGGGGTCGCGGCGTGGCTGGTGCCCGGGGCCCCTGCCACCACGAGCGCGGCGACGGCGGACACGGTCGCGATCGCCGCGGCCATTCTCTTGCTGAGCCCTGATTTCATCGGTCATTCCTCCCGTTGAGCGTGTGGGGCGGGTAGGAGCGTGTGCGGCATGCTCCGCCGCGCCGAGCCCTTGGCCCGGCGGCCACAAGCTATGAGGGGGGACTGGACAGCGACTGGACGCCGACTGGGTGCGTCCCGTGAGGGGCGCGGGGCTGTGACTTCATGCGGCTCCGCCGCGTGGGCGCGCTCAGCCACAACGACCCCGCGGCGGGCCGCCGGGCCTGAACGGGCAGACGAAAAACACCCACTGCTTGGCCGCAGGGGCTTTTCAAGGAAGCCGCACACGCAGCGCGGCAGGCGGGGGCGCAGACGGCGCGGCGAACAAGGCACGCGCCATGGCACGCGGACAGCGCGCGGCGACGAGGGCGGCCGCACGACGGCCAGCCCGTTCGCCCAGCGCAGGGGCACTCGCATGCACTCGCAGGCACCCGGTGACGTTGTCGGCGACTGGGCCCGCAACCGCCGTACCGAAGCGTCGGGGGCGGGGCCGAGGGCGCGGTACGCGGGTTACACGCCGCCCTCACCCCGCCCCCATCGCTGTGTGCCTCAGGTCAGGTCGAACTCCCCCTCGCGCGCGTTCGACATGAACGCGCCCCACTCCGCGGGCGTGAAGATCAGGGAGGGGCTCTCGGGCCGGCCGCTGTTGCGCATCGCGATGAAGCCTTCCACGAAGGCGATCTGGACGTCGCCCCGCCCCTGGCTGCTGGACCGCCACTCGGCGTTGCTGAGGTCCAGGTCCGGCTTGTGCCAGCCCGCGAGCGAATGCTGCTCCATGGTGGTCTCGGCCACGGTTGTGCTCCTCCCGGTTCGTCGTCCGCCGCCAGACTAGCGATCGGTCTCCGTCGCCAACAGGCCACGCGGGGCGGAGGTTCGTCAGGCCGGCGGTTCGGCGCCCACGAGCCACATCGAGAAGAACTGCGATCCCCCGCCGTAGGCGTGTCCGAGCACGCGACGGGCCCTGTCCACCTGGTGTTCTCCCGCCTGACCACGGACCTGGAGCGCGGCCTCGGCGAACCGGATCATCCCGGACGCGCCGATCGGGTTGGTGGACAGCACACCGCCCGACATGTTGACCGGCAGGTCGCCGTCGAGTTCGGTCACCCCCGACTCCGTGAGCTTCCAGCCCTCGCCCTCGTCGGCGAAGCCCAGGTTCTCCAGCCACATGGGCTCGTACCAGGAGAACGGCACGTACATCTCGACCGCGTCGATCTCGTGGCGCGGGTCGGCGATGCCCGCCTGCCGGTACACGTCGGCCGCGCAGTCCTTGCCCGCCTGCGGCGAGACGCAGTCCTTGCCGGCGAAGAGGGTGGGTTCGCTGCGCATGGCCCCGCCGAGCATCCAGGCGGGCGGCCTCGGCGAACGGGCGGCGCCCGCGCGGTCGGTGAGCACCATCGCGCAGGCACCGTCGGAGGAGGGGCAGGTCTCCGAGTAGCGGATCGGGTCCCAGAGCATGGGCGAGGCCTGGACCTTCTCCAGGGTGATGTCGTGCTCGTGGAGGTGCGCGTAGGGGTTCTTGAGGGCGTTGCGCCGGTCCTTGTACGCGACGAGCGAGCCGACCGTGTCGGGCGCCCCACTGCGTCGCATGTACGCGCGCACGTGCGGGGCGAAGAAACCGCCCGCGCCCGCCAGCAGGGGCTGCTGGAACGGGATCGGCAGCGAGAGCCCCCACATGGCGTTCGACTCGGACTGCTTCTCGAAGGCGAGGGTCAGGACGGTGCCGTGGACCCGGGCGGCGACGAGGTTCGCGGCGACGAGCGCGGTCGACCCGCCCACCGAGCCGGCGGTGTGCACCCGGAGCATGGGCTTGCCCACCGCGCCGAGCGCGTCGGCGAGGTACAGCTCGGGCATCATCACGCCCTCGAAGAAGTCGGGCGCCTTGCCGATGACGACGGCGTCGATGTCGGCCCAGGTCAACTCGGCGTCGTCAAGGGCACGTCGGGCCGCCTCGCGCACGAGTCCGGCGATCGACACGTCGCGGCGGGCCGCCACGTGCTTGGTCTGGCCGATCCCGACGACTGCCACGGGCTCCTTGCTCATGGCGCTCATGACTCCCCTTCCAGGACGGCGACCAGGTTCTGTTGCAGACAGGGGCCCGACGTCGCGTGGGCGAGCGCCCGGTCGGACTCGCCCCGGTGGATGCGGGCGGCGGCCTCACCGATGCGGATCAGGCCCGCGGCCATCACGGGGTTGGCGGCGAGGGCTCCTCCCGAGGGGTTGACGGTGACGCCGTCGTCGAGCCGGAGTGCCTTGCGCAGGACCACTTCCTGCGAGGTGAAGGGAGCGTGCAACTCGGCTGTGTCGACGGGCCGTTCGAAGGCTCCGGCCCTCTCGGCGGCCAGCCGCGCGGACGGCGAGTCGGTCAGGTCGCGTACTCCCAGTCCGTGCGCCTCGACGCGGTGGTCGATGCCCCGGATCCAGGCGGGCCGCTCGCACAGTTCACGGGCCCGCTCCCCCGCCGCGAGGATCACGGCTGCGGCTCCGTCACCGATGGGCGGGCAGTCCCCTTTGCGCAACGGGCGCACCAGATAGTCGCCGTGCGGTACCGAACCGCTCAGCTGCGCGTGGGAGTTGGAGGTCGCGCAGGCTCGGCTGCGGGCGGCGACACCGGCCAGTGCGGGCTCGTCCGTCTCGCCCGCGTCGATGAGCGCCTGCGCCTGGAGCGCGGCCAGCGCCACGGAGTCGGGCCACAGCGGGGCCACGTAGTACGGGTCCAGCTGGCGGGTCAGCACATCGCGCACGGAGCCGGGCGAGGACTTCCCGTACGAGTAGACCAGGGCGGTGTCCGCGTCCCCGCTGAGCAGCTTGGTCCACGCCTCGTACAGCGCCCACGCGCCGTCCATCTCCACGTGGGACTCGGAGATCGGCGGCCAGGCGCCGACGCCGTCGAGGGCCATGGTGAACGAGAAGGCCCGGCCCGCTAGGTAGTCGCAGGAGCCGGAGCACGTGAAGCCGATGTCGGCGGTCTTCAGGCCGGTGGCCTCAAGCACCTCGTGCAGGACGGGCATGAGCATCTCCACCTCGGAGAGCTCCTCGCTGGTGCGGCGGTGGTCGGTCTGGGCGAAGGCGACCACGGCGATGTCACGTACGTCGTTGGCTCCCTGGCCTGTCACAACAGCTCCTTGTACGTGTCGTAGTCCGCGTCGGGTTCGCCGGTGGGCCGGTAGTGGTCGGGGTAGCGGGCGCCCTCGGTCCACACCGGTTCGACGCGCAGGCCCATGCGCACCTGGTCGTAGGGGATGCCGGCGATGCGTCCGTGCAGGGCGAGGTCGGCGCCGTCGAGGGCGATGTGCGCGTAGACGTACGGGACTTCGATGTCCAGGTTCTTGGCCTTGATGTTGACGATGCAGAAGGTGGTGACGGTGCCCGCGGGACCGACCTCGACCTGCTCGGACGTGGCGACGCCGCAGGTGGGGCAGGCACCCCTGGGCGGGACGTACACCTTGCGGCAGGAAGGGCAGCGTTCGCCGACGCACCGCCGGCCGGAGAGCGCGGCGATGTAGGCGGACTGGGCGCGGCCGGGCGAGTAGGTGTAGTCGAGGCGGGCGGCGGCGACGATGCCCGTCACCATGTCCTCGAACTCGCCGCGGTGGCCCGTGGGTTCGGGGGCGCTGTCGCCGTCGTACGGCTCGAAGCAGGCGATGTCCGTGATGGCGCCGGCGCGTTCGGCGGCCCAGCGGACACGTACGCGCATTCCGGTGTGCACGGCGTCGGGGCCGGGGGCGTCGAGGGCGTGCAGGAGGGCCGTGTCGGCGCCGTCGAGTTTCACCAGGACCCAGGCGAAGGGCGTGCCGAGGGGCTGGCCGCGGCGTGGGGCGTGGTTCCAGGCCCAGGTGGTGACGGTGCCGGTGGGGGCGACCTCCACGAGGTCGCGGATCTCCTCGGCGGTGACCGGGTCGTACTCGACGGGTGGGACGAGGACGCGGCCGTCGCCGGTCCTCACACCCAGGACGACGCCTTCCCGCAGCCCGGTGAGAAAGGCGCTCTGCACGGGGCCGAGCGAGCGGGTGAAAGGGAACTCGACGACAAGCGGGGCTTTGAGGACTTCGGGCACGGCATCTCCTCACGGAACTGGGGCTCCGCGCCCCTGAGGGGGCGCGGGGCTGTGACATCTGCGGCTCCGCCGCGTGGGCGCGACCGGCCACAACGAACCCGCACTGTGAACCGGCCTCAGGCGGAGCGCCTACGCGCGCTTGTACACGGGCGGGCGCTTCTCCGCGAAGGCGCGGGAGCCCTCCTTGGCGTCGGCGGTGTCGAAGATCGGCCAGCCGCGCTCGAGTTCCGCGGCGAGTCCGTCGGTCTCGGTCATCTCGGCGGTCTCGTACACGGAGGCCTTGACCGCCTCGACGGCGAGCGGGCCGCAGGCGTTGATCTGCTCGGCGATCTGCAGGGCCTTGGCGAGCGCGGTCCCGTCGGGGACGACGTGTCCGACGAGCCCGGCGCCTGCGGCCTCCAGGGCGGTGTACGGGCGGCCGGTGAGCAGCATCTCCAGGGCGTGGGTGCGCGGGATCTGGCGCTGGAGGCGGACCGTGGAGCCGCCGATGGGGAACAGGCCGCGCCTGACCTCGAAGAGGCCGAAGGTGGCGGACTCGCCCGCGACCCGGATGTCGGTGCCCTGGAGCATCTCCGTCCCGCCGGCGACGCAGTGTCCCTCGACGGCGGCGATCACCGGCTTGCGGGGGCGGTGGTGGCGCAGCATCGCCTTCCAGTGCAGGTCGGGGTCCGCCGTGAGCCGGTCGCGGTACTGCTGTCCTTCCATGCCCTTCCCGGCGAGGGCCTTGAGGTCCATGCCCGCGCAGAACGTGCCGCCCGCGCCGGTGAGGACGATCGAGCGGACCGAGTCGTCCGCGTCGGCCTCGACCCAGCCGTCGTACAGCCCGACGAGCATGGGCAACGAGAGCGCGTTCTTCGCTTCCGGCCTGTTGAGCGTGAGCACCAGTGTGGCGCCCTCGCGCTGCACGGTGAGGTGTTCCGTCCCACCCATCGCCGACCTCCCTGTGTCAGAACGAGAACAGGTTGCAGTAGGCGACGGTCCACTTCAAGGGTTTTCTGACAGTCAGTCAGATTTCTTGTGCGCGGACCCTTCCCACTTGTGGCCGCCTTTGCTCTGATGACCGGCGAGTCAGCACGGCAGCCGTGGACGTTCGAGGTGAGGAGGAGCGGTGGAGTACAACCTTGCCGACCTGTTCGAGTCGGTCGTCGACGTGGTCCCGGGCCGCGAGGCCCTCGTGTACATCGACCACCCCGGTACGGGCGCCGAGCGCCGCCTGACGTACGCGGAACTGGACGCGGCGGCGAACCGCGTCGGTCACCATCTGATCGACAGCGGGATACGCCCCGGTGAGCACGTGGGGCTCCACCTCTACAACGGCGTCGAGTACCTGCAGGCCGTCCTGGGCTGCCTGAAGGCGCGCGTCGTGCCGGTCAACGTCAACTACCGTTACGTGGAGGAGGAACTGGTCTACCTCTACCGCGACGCGGATCTGGTGGGACTCGTCTTCGACGCGGAGTTCACCGGGCGGGTGGCGGCGGCGCTGCCGCGGGCCTCGGCGTTGCGGCACCTCGTCCGGGTCGGCACGCCCGGACCGGACGCCCCGGCCCTGGACGCGATGGACTTCGCCGACGCGGAGGCGGCCGGTTCCCCCGAACGAGGGTTCCCCGCGCGCTCGGGGGACGACCAGTTCATCATCTACACCGGCGGCACGACGGGCATGCCCAAGGGGGTGATGTGGCGTCAGGAGGACCTGTTCTTCTCGGGTCTGGGCGGCGGCGCGCCGACCGGCGAGCCGGTGAAGAAGCCGGAGGAGCTCGCCGAGCGGGTCGCGGCCGGCGGGGACGGGATCACCTTCTTCCCCACTCCCCCGCTCATGCACGGCACGTCGACGCTCACGGCGTTCATCGGCTTCAACTTCGGCCAACGGGTCGTCCTGCACCGGAAGTTCGTACCGGAGGAGGTCCTGCGGACGATCGAGAAGGAGAAAGTCACCAGCATGTCGCTGGTGGGCGACGCGATGCTCCGGCCGCTGATCGACGCGCTGAACGGGCCGATGAAGGGCACGGACTGCTCCTCGATGTTCAGCGTGTCGTCGTCCGGCGCGGTCATGTCGGACACGGTGCGGGAGCAGTTCCAGGCACTCGTGCCGAACGTGATGCTGCTGAACAACTTCGGCTCCTCGGAGTCCGGTTTCAACGGCACGGCGACGGCGGACTCGGGCCCGGAGCGCGGCTTCCGGATCCGCGTCAACTCCCGTACACAGGTCGTCGATCCGGCCACGTACGAGCCGGTGCCGCCCGGTGTGCCGGGGCGCGTCGCCCAGCGCGGGCACGTACCGCTGGGTTACTACAACGACCCGCGGAAAACGGCCGAGACCTTCTTCGAGAAGGACGGCGAACGCTGGGTCCTCCTCGGCGACATGGCGACCGTCGACGAGGACGGCGTCGTCACGGTCCTCGGCCGGGGCTCCCAGTGCATCAACACCGGCGGCGAGAAGGTGTACCCGGAGGAGGTCGAACAGGCCCTCAAGGCCCATCCGGACGTGTACGACGCGCTGGTCGCCGGGGTGCCGGACGCGACATGGGGCAACCACGTCGCGGCCGTAATCCAACTGCGCGAGGGTGCGCCCCTGTTGTCCCTGGAGGACATCCAGTCCCACTGCCGGGCCCGTCTCGCCGGCTACAAGATCCCCCGCCAGCTGGTGGTCACGGACACCATCCAGCGCTCCCCCAGCGGCAAGGCGGACTACCGGTGGGCGCGGTCGGTGGCGGCCGCGGCGGATCGCTGACCCTCCCCAGCAAAGTTGAACACGTTCAGATCTGCTGGCAGGATGCTGTCGGCGCCACTCGCCTCCCGGGCGTGTCGCGTTCAGTCCGTCACGCGGGAACGGGGCTACGGGGGCGGGATGACGATGGGGCGCTGGAGGCGTGGAGGCCCGGCGGTCGCCATGGCAGGGGCCGTGCTGCTCCTGGTCGGCTGCAATCCGCACATGTACGACGAGGTACCGGGCGTCTCGGACGTACGGCGGTCCGAGCTCACGGGGACCTGGCGCTGCGTCGAGGGCACCCGCGTCGAACTGAAACCCGACGGCACGGCGGTGATCACTCGGCTGGACGGTCAGGAGTGGGACTACTACGACCGGTGGCGCCTGTCCGGAACCGGGACCTGGAGCCTCACCGACGACGTCGGCTGGAGCGACGGGCAGCACGTCCGGCTGCGCCTCGACGCGCCCACTTCCCGGGAGGAGCGCGCCGACGCGGCGGACACCACCCTCGATGACGACGGCGGTCCCGCGCCCGAGCGGTACACGTGGACGCTGGAACTGGACCGCCACGAGAAGGGTCTCGTCCTGTTCTTCCTCTACGGGGACCCCGATTCCCGCAGCACGTACGTGCTGGAGCCGGGCTGAGCGCGCGCCGAGAGGGGCCCCCGGACGCCCCTGGCCGGCCGCTCAGGGCCGTCCGAAGAACGCCGCGACGCGTCCCACGAACCACTCGGGGTCGTCCAGCCACGGGTAGTGGCCCGCACCGGGCTGGACAGCGAACTCGGCGTCGGCGAACAGGCCGGCGACACGACGCGCGAGTGCGGGGCGGGGGCCGCCGTCGAGTTCGGCGGCGTACACGAGCACCGGCGCGTCGAGTTCGGCGAGAGCGGCCCGCGTCGCCGGTGGGTCGTAGGCCCCCTCGGAGCCGTACAGCTCGGCGGCCTCCTCGTTGACCTGGTGCTCGTCGGCGGCCATGTGCGCCCTGGCGGCGGCGTCCCAACGGCCGTAGAAGAACGGCGCGTACGCCATGATGTCGTCGTCCTGGGAGCCCTGTCCGGTCCAGGCCGCCTCGAACGCCGGGTACGCGTCCTCGAACCACGGCTCGCCCTCGCGCAGCCCGGCCGCCTCCAGCCTGTCCTCGACGGTCGCCGGCATCCCGAGTGCCCAGGGCGTCGCCGTTATCAGGGCGAGTCGCGCCACCCGCTCCGGGTGCCTGGCGGCGTACCTCATGGCGAGGCTTCCGCCCGCCGAGTGCGCGAGCACGTCCATCCGTTCCAGACCCAGCCGCACGCGCAGCGCCTCCACGTCGCCGACGAGCCGGTCGCACCGGTACGTCGTGCGGTCCCGCGGCACGGCCGACTGCCCGGTGCCGCGCAGATCGAGCAGCACGAGTTGCCGATGGGCATCCAGTCCCCCCAGATCACCGAGGTACTCGGAAGCCCGCATCGGCCCACCCGGGAGTACGACGAGCGGCTCCCCGCGCCCCCTCAGGTGGTAGGCGAGTTCGGTCCCGTCGGGAGCGGTGAAGGTGGGCATGCCGAAGATCCTGACGGCCTCGGGGCGATCACCGCAAGCGGCTAAAAATGCGGGTCGGCGTCGCCGTATCGAGCAGTTGGTGCTGCGTACGCCGGGAGTCGCCCCTCATTTCCAGCTGCTGCTGACCCGCGAGGGCCGGCTCGACGCGCTCACCGTGCGGGCCGAGGCTCGGTGCGGGGCGGGGCGGGGCCGGTGGTCCGGGACGAGGCGGCGCGGGTCATCGCCGCCTCGGTGAAGGAGGGGATCGGGGTGTCGGTCTCGGTCGAGCTACCGCTGTGGGGTGCCCCCGAGGGGCTGGATTTTCCAGCCCGTCCGGCGTTTGAGGACGAGGCCGCAAGGCCGACAGTGGGGGCCTGGGGGCGCAGCCCCCAGGGACGGGACGGGAAAGGGCGGCGGGGGCGATCAACCCGGCCCGGTGGAACTCAGGGCTTGCGGGCCAGGCCGCCGTGCTGGCCGATCGGCACCGGAGCCGGCTCACTCGCCTCCGGCCGCCACAGCGGCACCGAGACGACCCCCGGCTCCACCAGTTCCAGACCGTCGAAGAAGGCCTCGATCTGGTCCACGGGCCGCAGGTAGTACGGAACCGCGCCGGTCTCGTTGTAGGCGTCCTGCGCCTGCTCGTAGTCCGGATCGGTGCCTCGCGAACCCTCGTTGACGGACAGGTAGCTGCCGGACGGCACGGCGTCCACGAGCCCGCCGACGATCGAGCGCGCCTGGTCGTAGTCACCGACGTGCCCCAGGATGCCGCTGAAGATCAGGGCGGTGGGGCGGGAGAGGTCCAGCGTCTGGGCGGCGGCGGCCAGGATGCGCTCGGGCTCGTACAGGCTGGCGTCCACATAGGCGGTCGCCCCCTCCGGGGAGGAGTAGAGCAGGGCACGCGCGTGCGCGAGGACAAGCGGGTCGTTGTCGACGTAGACGATCCTGGACTCCGGAGCGAGCCGCTGGGCGACCTCATGGGTGTTGTCCACGGTCGGCAGCCCGGTCCCGACGTCGAGGAACTGCCGGATGCCCGCCTCCTCGACCAGGTAGCGGATGTTGCGGCCGAGGAAGGCCCGGCTGCTCCGGGCGATCGTGACGATGCCGGGGAAGACGGCGGTGTACGCGTCGCCGGCCTCCTCGTCCACGGGGTAGTTGTCCTTGCCGCCGAGCCAGTAGTTCCAGATCCTGGCCGAGTGCGGGACCGAGGTGTCGATCTTCCGCTTCGCCGTGGGTTCGGGCGTGGTCGCGTGGTCGGTCATGGGCTCCGTCTCCTCAGCCGAGGCATGAACTGTGGCGGACAACCTGGAGGCCAAGGCCGGGAGCGCGCACGCGAGTTCGCGCTTCGAACGCCGGTTGTCACGGGGTGATCCTATGCCCCCGGCGGCCCACCGGAACCGCTCTCAGGCTTCTCCGGCCTCCGCGAACCGGTCCCGCAGTTCCCTCTTCAGGATCTTCCCGCTCGCGTTGCGCGGCAGCTCGTCGACGAACAGGACCTTCTTGGGCGCCTTGAAACCGGCGAGCCTCTCGCGGGCGTGGGCCAGCAGGTCGTCCTCCGTCACTTCCCCGCGGCGGACGACGACGGCGGTCACGGCCTCGATCCACTTGTCGTCGGGCAGGCCGATCACGGCGACCTCCGCGACCTGCTCGTGCGTGTAGAGCGCGTCCTCGACCTGGCGCGAGGCGACCAGGACGCCACCGGAGTTGATGACGTCCTTCACCCGGTCGACGATCGTGAAGTACCCCTCGGCGTCCCGCACGGCGAGGTCCCCGGAGCGGAACCACCCGTCACGGAAGGCGTGGGCCGTCTCGTCCGGCTTCTCCCAGTAGCCGTCGCACAGTTGCGGCGACTGGTAGACGATCTCGCCCTGCTCCCCGTCGGGCACGTCCTTGCCGGACTCGTCGACGACCCGCGCCTCGACGAACAGCACGGGCCGCCCGCAGGAGTCCATGCGCCCCTTGTGCTCGTACGGCCCGAGGACCATGGACAGGGGGCCGATCTCGCTCTGTCCGAAGCAGTTGTAGAAGGCGAGCCTGGGCAGCCGCTCCCTCAGCCGCTCCAGGACGGGCACGGGCATGATCGACGCCCCGTAGTACGCCTTGCGCAGTCCGCTCAGGTCCCGGGTGGTGAAGTCCGGCCGGTTGGACAGGCCGATCCACACGGTGGGCGGGGCGAACACGCTGTCCGCGCGGCCGGTCTCGATCATGTCGAAGAGCGTGTCGCCGTCGGGTGCGTCGAGGATGACGTTCTCGGCGCCCACCGCCAGGTACGGCAGCAGGAAGACGTGCATCTGCGCCGAGTGGTACAGGGGCAGGGCGTGCACGGGCCGGTCGCCCGCCTGGAGGTCGAGCGCGGCGATGGCGCTGAGGTACTCGTGCACGAGCGCCCGGTGCGACATCATCGCGCCCTTGGGGAGCGCGGTGGTGCCCGAGGTGTACAGCAGCTGCGCGAGGTCCTCGGGGCGCGGCTCCTCCCCGTCGTACGGGGCGGTGGTGGCGAGCCGTGCGAGCAGCGAGTCGTCGGTGTCGCGCAGCGCCAGCGTACGTACGCCGTCCGGGAGGTGCCCGGCGAGACGGGGGTCCGTCAGCACGAGGGTGCTGCCGGACTGGTCGAGGATGTACGTCAGGTCGTCGCCGGTCAGGTTGTGGTTGACGGGGACATGGACCAGTCCCGCGCGCACGCAGGCCAGGAAGGCGATCAGGTACGCGTCCGAGTTGTGGCCGTAGGCGCCGACACGGTCTCCGGGGGCGAGTCCGGTGTCGCGCAGCGCCTGGGCGGCGCGGGAGACGGCGTCCTCCAGCTCCGCGTACTTCCAGGACCGTTCGCCGTAGTGGACCGCGACGCGGGCGGGGGTCCGCCGGGCGCTGCGCCGCAGTACCCCGTCCACCGTCACGCTGCGACCCGCCGCCACCGTCATGCCCCGCTCCTTCGTCCCGCTGTCCTTGCCGCGATCCTCGTTGCGCCGTGTGAGCGGGTCAAGCGCGGCGCGCGGCCACGGCGACCCGGCGTACATGGCCTGAAGTGGATCAACCCCATCACACCCCGAACGTACGCACGGACATGAGGATTTGTCCGTTGTTACGCTCAACCTCCCCTTCCCCCAAGGACGTTGGGAGGCTCGACTTGCACGCCCGACTGAGACAGCTCGCGGTCACGGCCGCCGTTGTGTTGACCGCCGCCGGGTCCCTGCCGGCCGCCGCGGCCGACGGCCGGGGCCGTCAGGAGAACCCCTCGCACGGTGGCCTCTCCGCCGTCATCCGCTACACCGAGTACGGCATCCCGCACATCGTCGCGAAGAACCACGCCGGGATCGGCTTCGGCGAGGGCTGGGCGCAGGCCGCCGACGAGGTGTGCACGCTCGCCGACGGCTTCGTGACCCTGCGCGGCGAGCGCTCCCGGTACTTCGGTGCGGACGCGGCCGGCGACGGCTCGCTCTCGTCGGCCAGGACCAACCTCGCCGGCGACCTGTACTTCCGCGGGGTCCGCGAGGCCCGCACGGTGGAGAAGCTGCTCGCCGAGCCCCCTCCGGTGGGCCCGAGCCGCGAGGCCCGGGACATGATGCGCGGCTGGGCCGCCGGGTACAACGCCTGGCTGGAGCAGAACGAGATCACCAACCCCGCCTGCAAGGACGCCGACTGGGTCCGGCCGGTCACCGAGCTCGACGTGGCCGCCCGCGGGCTCGCCATCGCCTCGATCTCCGGTGAGGGGCGCTTCGTGGACACGATCACGACCGCGCAGCCGCCGACGGAATCCACCACCGGCTCCTCCCGGCCGTCCCCGTCGTCCGGGTCCGCTCGCACGCCGGACGCGAAGGCCGTTGCGGAGGCGGCGGGTGAGCTCTGGGGCGATCCCGGCATGGGTTCGAACGCGGTGGCGTTCCGCGGCGACACGACGGCGAGCGGCAGCGGTCTGCTGCTGGGCAACCCGCACTACCCGTGGGCGGGCGGGCGCCGGTTCTGGCAGTCGCAGCAGACGATCCCCGGGGAGCTGAACGTCTCCGGTGGCTCCTTGCTCGGCACCCCGGCGATCTCCATCGGCTTCAACGCGAACGTGGCGTGGAGCCACACCGTCTCCACCGGCATTCCGGCCAACTTCCACCAGTTGACGCTGGACCCGGCCGATCCGACGACGTACCTGGTGGACGGCGAGCCGGAGAAGATGACCCGGCGGACGGTGACCGTCGCGGTGAAGAACGCCTCACCGGTGACCCGCACCCAGTGGTGGACCCGCTACGGCCCCGTCGTCACCTCGCTCAGCAGTCAGGTCCCCCTGCCGTGGACCACCACGACCGCCTACGCCCTCCACGACCCCAACGCCGGCAACCTCCGCTTCGCCGACACCTCGCTCGGCTTCGGCAAGGCGCGGAGCACGGACGACGTGGCGAAGTCCCTTGCCCGTCACCAGGGCATCCCCTGGGTGAACACGATCGCAGCGGACCGCGCGGGTCACTCCCTCTACACCCAGTCACAGGTACTCCCCCGCATTACCGACGACGTGGCGGCACGCTGCTCGACAACACTCGGGAAGACGACATATCCCGCGTCGGGAATCGCGATCCTCGACGGCTCACGCGGCGACTGCGCCCTCGGCAGCGACCCCGACGCCGTACAGCCGGGCATCTTCGGGCCGTCCAGGATGCCGACGCTCAAGGACGCGCCGTACGTGGAGAACTCCAACGGCACCGCGTGGATGACCAACCCCGACCGGCCGGTCACCGGGTACGAGCGCGTCTTCGGCACGGTCGGCACCGAACTCGGTCTGCGCACCCGCGGCGGGATCGAGGAGGTGCGGGCGATGGCCGAGCGGGGCAGTCTGACCGTACGGGACCTGCAACGGCAGCAGTTCGCCAACCGGGCGCCCGCCGGCGACCTCACCGCCGAGGACGCCGCCCGGGCGTGTGCCGCGCTGCCCGGCGGTACCGCGACCGGCGGTGACGGCAGGGCCGTTGACGTGTCGGAGGCATGCGGCGTGCTGAAGGCGTGGGACCGCACCATGGACACCGACAGCCGGGGAGCACTGCTCTTCGACCGGTTCTGGCGGAAGCTGACCCAGGCAGTGCCCCCGAATCACCTGTGGAAGGTGCCGTTCTCGGCGGCGGACCCGGTCCGCACGCCCCACACGCTCAACACCGACGCGCCCGGCTTCGCCACGGCCCTCGCCGACACGGTGGCGGAACTGCGGGCCTCTGGCATCGCCTTGGACGCGAAGCTCGGCGCCCACCAGTTCGTCGTCCGCGGCGGGGAGCGCGTCCCGGTGCCGGGCGGCTCGGGACGGCTCGGTGTGTGGAACGTGATCGAGCCGACCTGGGACGCGGCGGCCGGCGCCTACACGGAGGTGCCGTTCGGCTCCAGCCACATCCAGGCCGTCGGCTGGGACGGCGGCCGTTGCCCGGTGGCGCGCACCCTCCTGACGTACTCCCAGTCGTCGGACCCCGGCTCGCCGCACTACAGCGACCAGACCCGGCTGTTCTCCGGTGAGAAGTGGGTGACGTCGCGCTTCTGTGAGAAGGACATCCTGTCCTCGCCGAAGCTGAGGGTGGTCCGGGTGAGCGAACACCGCTGACCCGTGCGGAGTGCGGGAGTGTGGTGGCGTCCCCCGTGGCGGCACCACACCCCTCCCCCGCCTCCGGGCCGGACCCGTAGGTGACCCGCACGCGTCCTGCTGCCGCCTCAGACGGTCCTGGCCCGCCCTTCCCAGTACGGCTCGCGCAGCCGTCGTTTGTAGAGCTTGCCGTTGGGGTCGCGGGGCATCGCCTCGATGAAGTCGACGCTCTTGGGGCGTTTGTAGCCGGCGAGCTCGCGCGCGCAGTGGCTCAGGATCTCCTCCGCGAGCGCCGGGCCGGGCAGGAAGCCCGGGGCGGGCTCGACGACGGCCTTGACCTCCTCGCCCCAGTCGTCGTGCGGGATGCCGAAGGCGGCGGCGTCGGCGACGGCGGGGTGGGTGAGCAGGGCGGCCTCGATCTCGGCGGGGTAGATGTTGACGCCGCCGGAGATGATCAGGTCGATCTTGCGGTCGCGGAGGAAGAGGTAGCCGTCCTCGTCGAGGTAGCCGAGGTCGCCGACGGTGAAGAAGTCGCCGATGCGGTTCTTCTTCGTCTTGCTCTCGTCCTTGTGGTACGAGAAGCCGCCGGTGCTCATCTTCATGTAGACGGTGCCGAGTTCGCCGGGTCCCAGCCGGTTGCCGTCGTCGTCGAAGACCGCGAGTTCACTGATGGGCCAGGCCTTGCCGACGGTTCCGGGCTTCTTCAGCCAGTCCTCGGCGGTGGCGAAGGCGCCGCCTCCCTCGCTGGCCGCGTAGTACTCCTCGACGCTGTGCCCCCACCACTCGATCATGGCCCGCTTCACATGGTCAGGGCAGGGAGCGGCACCGTGGATGGCGTGCCGCATGGACGACACGTCGTACGACTGCCTGATGTGCTCCGGGAGGGCCAGCAGGCGGTGGAACTGTGTGGGGACCATATGGGTGTGCGTGCACTTGTGGGTGTCGATGAGGCGGAGCATCTCCTCGGGCGTCCACTTGTCCATCAGCACGAGCCGGTGCCCGATGTGCAGGGAAGCGCCCGCGAACTGCAGGACCGCCGTGTGGTAGAGCGGCGAACACACCAGGTGCACGTTGCCGTCGTACGGCTGGATGCCGAAGATGGCGAGGAAGCCGCCGAGGTAGGACTCCTCGGGGAGTTTGCCGGGCAGCGGGCGCCGGATGCCGCGCGGGCGTCCGGTCGTGCCCGAGGTGTAGTTCATGACCCAGCCGAGGGTGCGCTCGGAGGGCGCCGACTCGGGCTGTCCGTCGAGGAGTTCGCCGTAGGGCCTGAAGCCCTCGACCGTGCCGACGGCGTACCGGTGGCTGCCGGGCAGCCCGGCCTCGTCGGCGGCGTGGCGCGCGGCGTCGGCGAACCGTTCGTGCGCGATCAGCACCTTGGCTCCCGAGTCGGAGACGATCCAGGCGATCTCGGGGCCCACGAGGTGGTGGTTGACGGGAACCAGGTAGAGACCGGCCTGGGTGGCGGCGAGGTACGCGGTCAGGAACTCCACACCGTTCGGGAGCACGACCGCGAAGGCGTCACCGCGCTGAAGTCCGGCGGCGCGCAGTCCGTGGACGAGACGGTTGGCGGCGGCGTGGAGGCGCCCGGCGGTCCACTCCTCGCCGTCGGGTGCGATGAGGACGGTCCGGTCGGGCTCGGCGGCGGCCTGGGCCCAGAAGCCGTGGGGGGCTCGGCTCACTGTCCGTCACTCCTTCCGGCGATCCGGTTGACGCGGTCGACGGCCTTCTCGAAGCCGCGCGTGAGGTCGTCGAAGACCTGCTGGACGCTGCGCTCGCTGTTCATCCGGCCGACGATCTGCCCGACCGGGGTGCCGAGGAGTGGTTCCACCTCGTACTTCTGGATGCGGGAGACGGCCTCGGCGCACAGCAGTCCCTGGAGCGGCATGGGGAGTGCGCCCGGTCCGCTCGGGTCGTCCCAGGCGTCGGTCCATTCGGTGCGGAGCTGGCGTGCGGGCTTTCCGGTGAGCGCGCGGGAGCGGACGGTGTCGCCCGATCCGGCGGCGAGCAGCTTCTCGATCAGCCTGGGCGACGGGAGTTCGGCCTCGGTGGTCGTCAGCCACAGGGAGCCCAGCCACACCCCTTGGGCGCCGAGGGCGAGGGCGGCCGCCACCTGCTGTCCGCTGCCGATCCCGCCCGCGGCCAGGACGGGCAACGGGTCCACGGCGTCCACGACTTCGGGGGTGAGCACCATGGAGGCGATCTCGCCGGTGTGGCCGCCTGCCTCGTAGCCCTGGGCGACGACGATGTCGATGCCCGCGTCCGCGTGCTTGCGGGCGTGGCGGGCGCTGCCGGCGAGCGCGGCGACGAGGATGTCCTGCTCGTGGGCGCGGTCGATGACGTCGGCGGGCGGCGAGCCGAGCGCGTTGGCGAGCAGCTTGATCGGGTAGTCGAAGGCGACGTCGAGCTGGGTGCGGGCGACCTGCTCCATCCAGCCGGTGATGCGCCACCCTGAGGCCTCGCCCTCGGCGAGTTCGGGCACCCCGTACTTGGCGAGGGTGTCCTGGACGAACTGCCGGTGGCCCTCCGGGATCATCGCCTCGACGTCGGCCTCGGTCAGTGTCTGATTGTTCGGGGCCTCCACCTTCTTGGCCGGCATCACGACGTCCAGGCCGTAGGGCTTGCCGTCGACGTGGGCCTCGATCCAGTCGAGGTCGCGTTTGAGGTCGTCGGGGGCCGTGTAGCGGACCGCGCCGAGCACCCCGAAGCCACCGGCCCGGCTGATGGCCGCGGCGACGGCGGGGAACGGCGTGAAGCCGAAGACGGCGTGCTCGACTCCGAGTGTCTTGCTCAGCTCCGTCTGCATGGGCGCAGGATGCCGTAGTCCTCCGGACGACGGAAGGGGTTTTCTGATGCTCCGTCAGATCAGTTGTTCCGGGGGTTGGTCGACCTGCGCTTGACGGGGAGGGTTGTGCCGTCTCGTTGGCGGCCGTGGATCCGTATGTGGTTGCTCGCGCAGTTCCCCGCGCCCCTTGAGGGCGCGGGGGTTGCAGGGCGCTACTCGTTGAAGACGGCCTTCTGGACCTCGTTCGGGCCGTCGAAACGATCCCGCTTCAGTCCGTTGAGGCGGCTGACGACCTTGTCGTCGGCGTTGTTCTTGCGCGCACGCTCGACGAGGTGCTTCTTGTCCGTCGGGTACTCCGCACCCCTGAGGGCCTTCTGCAGATCAGTGGGGCTGAGGTCGGCCATGGGAACCTCCCATGTGGTGACGTACAGGATCACGCACCGTCCGGAGTACCCGCCACGCGCGACACAATGCGGCATAAGCGACAAAACAGTCTCATCAGGACAGCTGTCCGAGGTCCTCCAGCACCGCCATCGCCGCGTTGTGGCCGGGCACCCCGCTGACACCTCCGCCGCGTACCGCGCCGGCACCGCACAGCAGGACGTTCGGGTGGCGGGTCTCCACGCCCCAGCGGCCGGTGCCCTCCTCGGCGTACGGCCAGGAGAGCGCGCGGTGGAAGATGTTGCCGCCCGGCAGCCTGAGGCCGTGCTCCAGGTCGAGCGGGGTCTTCGCCTCGATGCACGGGCGGCCCTCGGCGTCGGTGGCCAGACAGGCGGTGATCGGTTCGGCGAGGTGCGCGTCGAGCTGGGCGAGGGTGGATGCCAGCAGTTCCTCGCGTACGGCGTCGTTGTCGTGTGCGAACAGCCGGGCGGGTGTGTGCAGGCCGAAGAGCGTGAGCGTCTGGTAACCCCGCTCGACCAGGTCGGGGCCGAGGATGGTGGGGTCGGTGAGCGAGTGGCAGTAGATCTCCGAGGGCGGGGACTCGGGCAGTGCCCCGGCCGCCGCCTGGGTGTACGCGGCGCCCAGCTGCTCGTAGCCCTCGGCGATGTGGAAGGTCCCGGCGAAGGCCTCGCGCGGGTCGACCGAACTGTCGCGCAGCGCGGGGAGCCGGGTGAGCAGCATGTTCACCTTGAGCTGGGCGCCCTCGGCGGGCGTGGGCGGCTCGTCGCCGGTGAGGGCGGCCAGTTCCTGTGGGGAGGCGTTCACCAGCACGTGGCGGGCGGTGACCGCGCTCTCTTCGTCGGCTGTGCGGTACGTGACCTCGGCGGCCCGCCCGTCGGTCTCGATCCGTACCACTTCGTGCCCGGTGGCGAGCACAGCGCCCGCGTCCTTCGCGGCCGTGGCCAGCGCCTCGGTGAGGGCGCCCATGCCGCCGACGGGCACGTCCCAGGCGCCCGTGCCGCCGCCGATCACGTGATAGAGGAAACAGCGGTTCTGGGCCAGGGCGGGGTCGTGGGCGTCGGCAAAGGTGCCGATCAGGGCGTCGGTGAGGACGATGCCGCGGACCAGGTCGTCGGCGAAGCGCTCCTCGATGGCCTTGCCGATCGGCTCCTCGAAGAGCGTCCGCCAGGCGTCCTCGTCGTCGACGCGGGCGCGCAGCGCGTCACGGGCCGGCAGCGGCTCCGTGAGGGTGGGGAAGACCCGCTGGGCGACGCGGCCCGTCATGTCGTAGAAGCTCTGCCAGGCCTCGTACTCGCGGTCCGAGCCGGTCAGCCGCGCGAACGCCTCCCGCGTGCGCCGCTCGCCACCGCCCACGAGCAGTCCCGTGGGACGCCCGTCGCGCTCGGTGGGCGTGTACGAGGAGATCGTGCGCCCCCGGACGCGGAAGTCCAGGTCGAGATCGCGGACGATCTTCCGGGGCAGCAGGCTGACCAGGTACGAGTAGCGCGACAGGCGCGCGTCGACCCCGGCGAACGGCCGCGTGGACACGGCGGCGCCCCCCGTGATGCCCAGCCGCTCCAGCACGAGCACCGACCGCCCGGCGCGGGCGAGGTAGGCGGCGGCGACCAGTCCGTTGTGGCCGCCGCCGACGATCACGGCGTCGTAGGACCGGTGTCCCTCAGGTGCGGAGCGCTCACGTACGGGCATGGCTCTTGGTAACACGCGGTGATCCGGATCGGCCAGGGGGCCGGGCAGATGGACCACCGCGCCGCACGGGCCCCGTACCCGCGTCACCGCTGCTGCCGCAGCGCCGCCACCCTCCGGTACAGCTCCACCGCCTCCGCTCCGCGCCCGAGCTGTTCCAGGCAGTGGGCCTCGTCGTTGCGGCTGGCGAGGGCGTCGGGGTGGGCCGCGCCGAGGACCCGTTCGCGGGCGTCGGCCACCGTCCGGTACTCGGTGAGGGCGTCGGGCCAGCGGCCGAGCCAGCCGAGGCCCACGGCGACCTCGCGGCGGCTGACCAGCGTGTCCGGGTGGTCGGGGCCGAGGACGCGCTCGCGGATGGCGCACACGTCGCGGGACTCGGCGAGGGCCTCCTCCCAGCGGCCGAGCCGGCCGAGGTTGACGCCGAGACCGTGGCGGGCGCGCAAGGTCTCGGTGTGGGCGGGGCCGTGGACGCGGGTGCGGTCGTCGACGAGGGCACGGTAGAGCGTGAGCGCGTCGGCGCTGCGGCCGAGCCGGCCGAGGCTGATACCGACCTCGTAGCGGGCCGCGAGGGTGTCCGGATGGTCGGGGCCGAGCGCCTGCGTGCGCGCCTCGGCGACCTCCTGGTACATCCGCAGGGCCTCCGGCCAGCGCCCCAGCTGGCCCAGCAGATAGGCGACCTCGCACCGGGTGACGAGGGTGTCGGGGTGGTTCGGTCCGAGCACCCGCGCCCGTGCGCCGGCCACGTCGGACGCCATCTCGTACGACTCCTCCAGGCGCCCGAGCCTGCTCAGGTTGAAGGCGAGGTTGTGGCGGCAGCGCAGCGTGTCGGGATGCTCGGGGCCCATGACGCGCTCGCGCGCGGCGAGGACGGAGGTGTACGCCTCGTGGGCCTCGATGTGGCGGCCCAGCCGGCCGAGCACGTACGCCGTCTCCTGCCGGACGGTGAGCGTGTCGGGGTGGTCGGGGCCGAGCACCCGCTCCCTGGCCCGGGCGACTGCGGTGTACTCGCGCAGGGCGTCGGCGGGACGGCCGGTGCGGCTGAGGGTGAAGCCGACCTCGTAGCGGCTGGCGAGGGTGTCGGGGTGCTCGGGGCCGAGGACATGCTCGCGTTCGGCGGCGACCGCGCGGTGCACCTCGCCCGCCTCGGTCCAGCGGCCGAGCCGGCCCAGGCTGAGGCCCGCGTTGTGCCGGCCGGCCAGGGCGGTGACGACCTCCGGGGGCGGGGCCGGGCGTTCGGTGCGGGCGGGCCCCTCCTCGCCGCCGGTGGCGGGGCGGACGATCCAGTCGCCGGTGAGGCCCGCCGAGGCGTCCGGCGGGGTGGTGCGCAGTCCTCTGCCCGCCGCCTTGTGGCCGGTGGTCATGCCGCGGGTCCACGACGGCAGGCGGGGCTCACCGGACAGGGGCTGCTCGGAGTGCGGCTGAGCCGACGGCGCGACCAGGTGCGGCTGGGCCGAGGTCGTCACGGGGCGTGACAGGGCCGTCGGGACGCAGAGAGACGCCGTCCGCCCCTCGTGGAGCCTGCGGCTCAGCTCCCGGGCGTCGTCGGGTCGGTCCTCCGGCTGTTTGGCGAGCAGGTCCAGGATGATCCGCTCCACGTACTCGGGCAGCTCCGCGCGGTGGCTGCGCGGCGGCTCGGGAGGGGTGTCGCGGTGGCCGACGAGGACGGCCCACGCGTCGTCGAGGTCGAACGGCGGGACGCCGGTGGCGATCTCGTACAGCACGCAGCCGAAGGAGTACAGGTCGCTGCGCTGGTCGACCTGGTCGCCGCCGATCTGCTCCGGTGACATGTAGTGGGGAGTACCCATGGCGATGCCGGTGCCGGTGAGGCGGGAGGTGAAGCCGATGGCGTGGCCGAGGCGCGCTATGCCGAAGTCGCAGATCTTCACCGTGCCGTCGGTGAGCCGCATGATGTTCGCGGATTTCAGGTCCCGGTGCACGATGCCCTGCTGGTGGGTGTAGGCGAGGGCCGCGGCGGCCTGGTCCGCGATGTCGACGACGTCGTCGACGGGCAGGGGGTGGTGTTTGTTGTCCTCCAGGAGCTGGCTGAGGTTGCGGCCCAGCAGCAACTCCATGACGAGGTAGAGCACCCCGTCGTCCTCCCCGAAGTCGTGGACGACGGTCACCCCGCGGTGCTGGAGGGCGGCGGCCACGCGTGCCTCGCGGCGGAACCGCTCCCGCAGGATCCGCGTGAAGGCCTGGTCGTGGTCCGTGTTCAGGGGCTTGAGGCACTTCACGGCGACGTGCCGCCCCAGTGACTCGTCTCTCGCGCGCCAGACCTCGCCCATACCGCCGCGCCCGATCAGATCGAGCAGCCGGTACCGGCCCTGGATCAGTCTGGTGTCCCCCATCGCCTGCGTCCGCCCCCGTCTGTCCGGCTCCGCCCTCCCCTGGCCCGTCCAGTATGACGAGCTATCGCACGACTTTGTACGGTGCCGGGCGGGAGATCGGACCGAGCCGTCGCATCGCGCGGATGATGTGTTTGGGCGGGAGCTGCCAGCGCAGACGTGCGGGAACGCAGCGCAGGAGGGTGCCTGTGAGGCGCAGGCGCCGGGTCACCGCATCCGGGGGCGGGGCCGGTCTGCCGTACAGCTCGTGGGCGTACGGCGGCAGGGAGGCGTATGCCAGATTCGCCACGCGCCGCCACAGCAGGGCGCGCGCCGGGACGAGCAACGGGTGCGTGGGTGGCGTGCGCAGGAAGTCGTCCACCTCGCGCGCCTCGGGCCCCGCCGCCAGCTCCGGCAGCACCTTCTCGAAGTAGGCGGCCAACTCCGCCCGGCTGCCCGGAACCTCGTCGGGGTCCAGGCCCACCAGCTCGGCGGCGACGCGGTGTTCGGCGATGTAGCGGTCGGCGGCGGCGTCCGTGAGAGGGAACCCCGAGCGCCACAGGACGTGCAGGTAGGAGTCGATCTCGGCGCAGTGCACCCACAGCAGCAGCTCGGGCTCGTCGACCGGGTACCTCTCCCCCGTGTCGGGGTCGGTCGCGGACAGCTTGCTGTGGATCTTCCGTATCCGGGCGCCCGCGTGCTCCGCGGCCTCGGCGGTGCCGTAGGTGATGGTGCCGACGAAGTTGGCCGTCCGCATCAAGCGGCCCCAGGCGTCGCGTCGGAAGTCCGAGTTCTGCATGACGCCGCGCACCGTCCGTGGGTGGAGCGCCTGCAGGTACAGCGCGCGGATGCCGGCGATCCACATCATCGGGTCACCGTGCGCCTGCCAGGTCACCGAGTCCGGTCCGAAGAATCCCTGGTCACCTGTTCGAGCAGCGTCCACGGAGTCAGACTAGCGTCGTACGCGCGGCATCCCCAGGCCGATCCACGAGATGATCTCGCGCTGGATCTCGTTGTTGCCGCCTCCGAAGGTGAAGATCACGGCCGAGCGGTAGCCGCGCTCCAGCTCGCCGTGGAGGACAGCGCCCGCGGAGCCCTCCTTGAGGGCGCCGGCCGCGGCGACGACCTCCATGAGCCAGGCGTAGGCGTCGCGGCGCGCCTCGGAGCCGTAGACCTTGACGGCGGACGCGTCCTGAGGGGTGAGCGTGCCCTCCTGGACGGCGTTCACCATCTGCCAGTTGAGCAGCTTCATCGCGTCCAGCTTCGTGTGGGTCTGGGCCAGGCGGCGGCGCACCCAGGGCAGGTCGATGACGCGGCGGCCGTCGGCGAGTTTGGTCTCCATGGCCCAGCGCTGCACGTTGTGGAGGGAGCGGATCGCCATGGTGCCGTGGGCGGCGAGGGTGACGCGTTCGTGGTTGAGCTGGTTGGTGATCAGGCGCCAGCCCTTGTTCTCCTCCCCGACGCGGTGGGAGACGGGTACGCGGATGTTCTCGTAGTAGCTGGCGGTGGTGTCGTGGGAGGCGAGGGTGTTGATCAGGGTGCAGGAGTAGCCGGGGTCGGTGGTCGGGACCAGGAGCATGGTGATGCCCTTGTGGGGCGGGGCGTCCGGGTCGGTGCGGACGGCCAGCCACACCCAGTCCGCGGTGTCGCCGTTCGTGGTCCAGATCTTCTGGCCGTTGACGACGTACTCGTCGCCCTCCCGTACGGCGCGCGTCCTGAGCGCGGCCAGGTCGGTGCCCGCGTCGGGCTCGCTGTAGCCGATCGCGAAATCGATCTCGCCGGAGAGGATGCGCGGCAGGAAGTACGCCTTCTGCTCCTCGCTGCCGAACTGCATGATCGTCGGGCCGACCGTGTTGAGCGCCATCAGGGGCAGGGGGACGCCCGCCTGGGCGGCCTCGTCGAAGAAGATGAACTGCTCCATGGGGGTCAGCCCGCGTCCGCCGTACTCCTTCGGCCAGCCGACTCCGAGCCAGCCGTCCGTGCCGAGACGGCGGAGGGTCTCGCGGTAGAAGCGCTTCTGGGAGGCCGGGTCGCCGTACCGCGCGTACGCGTTGTCCGGCACCAACTTGGCGAAGTAGGCGCGCAGTTCGGTGCGCAGCCGCTGCTGCTCGGGCGTGTATTCCAGATGCACGGCGCCTCCTGGCTCCCCAAGGCCGGACCTGACGGCGCACACCGTAGAACGTGTTCCAGTAATTGGGAACACGAGGGAGCGACCGGGAGGGACAGGACAGGAGAAAGGCCCCCGGTCACCCGGGGGCCTTTCTCCCGCGCCCAACAGGTCAGTGCGGGACGCGCTCAACAGCTCAGTGCGGGACGGGAGTCGCCGGAGCGGCGGCCCCCTGGCGCCCCGCCGTGCGCGGAGCCAGCACGCGTTCCGCGAGCAGCCCGAAGAGCAGACCGTACGCGGTCCACAGGGTCACCTGGATGGCGAGGGCGGCCAACCGGTACTGCCACAGCAGGGTGCCGGGGAAGCCCTCCGGGACGTTGTCGTACGACGGCAGGAAGGCGTACGCCAGGCCGACGACGAGGACGAAGAACGCGCCCGCCGCGACGGTGGCGTTCCAGTTGCCCAGGCGTGGCGCGAGGCGCTTGCCCAGGACCACCGCCCCGACGGCCAGCAGAACGCTGAGCACGACCATCAGGAAGTACAGCGTGGTGCGCTGGTCGAGGGTGTCGGGGTCGCCCACGGCGGGCGGATTGGCGGGGTACTTCAGGAACGGGACCACATAGACCGCGACCAGCCCGGCCACCGCCAGGAGCAGCGCGCTCGCGCGCGGCCCGAAGCGGCCGATGCGGCCGAGCGCGAAGCAGTACGCGAGGGCCGCGATGCCGCCGAACGCGACCCCGTACACGAGGACGCCGGTGGACAGTCCCGCCGTGGACTGCAGGGTGCGGCTGACGAGTTCCTCGCCGCCGTGTTCGTGGGCGTGGGCCTCCTCGAACGCGATCGCCTGGTCGACGCGTGGTTCACCCAGGAAGTAGGCGACGACGAGGGCGAGCAGGCCCGCGGCGAGTCCCGCGAGCATGCCGCGCACCAGGAGGTTCCTGACCGTTGCGGAGTTCATCGGCTCGTGAGCTTCCTCGCCGCCGTCAGTGGCAGGGGAAGCCGAGCAGGTGGCGGGCGTCGTGCACCCATTCGTGGACACCCTCGCCGGACACGAGGGAGGTGGCGCCCTGTTCGGCGCCGACGAAGTAGAGCAGGACCAGCATGAGGATGCCGAAGAAGACCGCCCAGGGGGCGATCGCTCCGATCGGCAGCTTGGCCGGAACCGCGGTGGGAGCGGCGGGGGTTGCGGTCGGCTGGGCGACGGCGGACTGCGCCATGGCAGGACCTCCTGGGGGAACTCGCGTCCCGTCTCGGTGGTGCACAGGACGACGGCCACGGGTCTGACTTGCCCTGCCGTCACCGCACTTGGCGGGTGCGGATCGTGCTGGGCTTACAGTGGCGCGACCGTGCCGGATTCTCACCGGCTTCCGTCGACCGTCGTCAATATCGACGAGAAGGTACCGCGAAGTGAGGTTCCGGCCAAGGGCGCATGGGTGGCGCACGGCGTGCGGGTGAGCTGGTCACACCACGGCCCGATGGTCATGTCCCTTACAGGGCAAGGGGGTTGGGTGCACAGGTGGCCGGATCGGGAGAGCGTGAAATGACGAGCCGAGTGATGTTGATCTCACCCGCGATGAACGCGGCGCTGCGGGAGGCCCGCTTCGACGACGGATGCCCGCTCGACCCGTCCGGGCTGCGGGCGGCGACGGCGAACTCGGGCACCCTGAGGTCCCCCGACCGGGCCTGGGCCTCCCCCACGGTCCGCTGCCGCGAGACCGCTGCCGCGCTCGGGCTGGACATCGGGGGGACGCCCGGGCCGGCCGGTCTGGACGTGGGGCGCTGGCGCGGGGCGACGCTCACCGAGGTGAGCGCCGACGAGCCCGAGGCGGTGGCCCGTTGGCTGACCGACCCCGAGTCCGCGCCGCACGGCGGCGAGTCGGTGCGGGCGTTGTGCGACCGGGTGGCACTGTGGCTCGACACGGCCGCCCGGGGCGACGGCCGGACGGTCGCCGTCGTCGAGCCCGACGTCGTACGGGCCGTGGTGGTACGGGTGCTGGGGGCGCCGGAATCCGCGTTCTGGCGCGTGGACGTGCCGCCGCTGACGGCCACCGAGTTCAGCGGGCGGGGCGGGCGCTGGAACGTGCGGGTCGGGGGGCCGCCGCTCGCGGGAGCGTCCTGAGCGGGGCGGTCGGCGAGGATTCATTTCGCCCCCGCCGCCCCTACCCGTCCCCTCCCCAGGGGCTGCGCCCCTTCGACCCGCCGCGGGGCTCCGCCCCGGACCCCGGTTCGGGGGCCAGCCCCCGGACCCCCGCTCCTCAAACGCCGGAGGGGCTGATTTTCGCGGCCGGGGCTGAGTTCCCTGGCCGGGGCTTGGGTTTTCAGCGAGGGCAGGTACATCCGGCCCGTCCGGCGTTTGAGGACGAGGCCGTCAGGCCGACAGCCGGGTCCGGGGTCGCCGAGCCTGGCGGCAGCCCCTCGCCTCAGGCAGCGAGTGTCGCGAGGAAGTCCGTGCAGGCGCGGGCGCAGTCGCGGCAGGCCTTCGCGCTGTCCTCGGCACCGGGGTGGGCGTCGAAAGCGTGCGCGCACTCCAGGCACACCTCCCGGCACCACTCCACCTGGGCCCGGAGGGCGGCCTCGTCCTGGTGGGTCTGCTCGGAGAGCACCCGGCACGTCGCGTCGCACACCTCGGCGCACATGATGCCCTTGCGCCGCACACGTTCCTGGTCCCTGGGCCCGTCCGGGTCGGCGAGGCTCGCGCGCAGGGCGCACGCCCGCGCGCATTCCGTGCACGCCTGTGCGCACGCGAAGCGGTCCTCGAGGAACCGGAAGAGCTCCTGCTGAGAAGTCGTCGTCGATGTCACACCGGGCGGGTAGCCGAGCCGGAACCCGTCAAACCACGCCCGCGGAACGGGTGCGGCGCGGGCGGCCGTGCTCGCGCGCCCTCGGCCGCCCGTGTTTCTCTCACCGCCCACCCGGGCACCCGTGCGCCTCCCGGGTCACCGCGGGAATGCCGCTCGACGACGTGCGGATTCCGCGCGCTGAGCCGGTTCACCGATGCCCGCGAGGGTATTCGTCACATATGAGTATGGAATGGGTGCATTTTGCCGCAGGGGGAAGCGCACTGGTCGGCCTCTGGTCGGTCATCATGGGCGTGATCGTCGTGGCCCTCCTGGGCGGCGCCTTCTGGATGGGCAACCGCGTACGCAGCCGTGAGCCGCGCCGGCCCAGCCCGGAGGAGCAGCCCCGGCTGCCCGAGGGCGGCCCGGTCCATGAGGAGCAGCACAACCTGGAGCCCGACGAGATACCCCGAAGCGATCTGCGGCTCACGCCCTACCAGGTGCACGGCAACCTGGGCTCCCGGCCGACCGTGTCCAAGCGGCGGTCGCGCTGGAGCAAGGGCAGCAGCGGCTCCTTCGGCAGCGGCGGCCTGGGCGCCCACTGAGGCGACCGGAGCGCACGCCGAGACCCACACGGGGCCGGGCTTCGGCGCCCACCGCGGATCCGCCGCACCCCCGCTCCATGCCGCACACCATGACCGCACACAGGGAGGGTGAGAAACATGGCCCAGCGCACCGCGCTGCCGCTGCCCGACTACGACCACCTGCCGATCGGCGGTCTCGAGAGCCGCGTCCGCGCGCTCACCGCCGACGAGGTGGAGCAACTGCTCGCCTACGAGCGGGCCCACGCCGACCGCGTCCAGGCCGTCGAACTGCTGTCGGCCCGACTGGAGCAGCTCCGCTCCGGCGCCGAGCCGACGTCCGGCGACCCCGGCGCCGTACGCCCGGAGGAGTCCGGGCGGCCCAGTGCTGGATCACCCGTGTCCCCGGCGACCTCCCCGGAGCCCCACAGCCCGCCGCCGCACGGGACCCCCGACCAGCGCGGCCGCCCAAAGGGCAACCGCACCGCCTAAAGAGCAACCGCACCGCCTGAACGGACCCGCCCCCTCAGGGCGCGCGCAGTGCCTGCCGCGAGGGTGGCGTCGAGGCCGGCGCGCAGTGCGTGACCGTCGGCGGCCCAGGCGCCGTGCCGCCCGTCAGGGTCATGGCTGCGATGCCGTGCTCGGCGAGGGCGCCGCAGGCCTTCAGCGAGCGGGCGCCGGGTAGGTGGCCGGAGGCGTACTCGGCCGGGGTGCGGACGTCGATCACGGTCAGTTGGGACAGATGTGCACGGGCCTGAGCGACGCCGAGGGCGATCGGGGTGGTCACGGGTGTCATCCTCGCCTTCGACGGGCCTTGCGTCTCGGAACCCTGCTCCTCGGCTGAACCTTGCTCCTCGGCGGAACCCCTGCTCCGCGGCCGAACATGGCTTCTCGACGGGACCCTTGCTTTCGACGGGACCTCGAAGCGGGAGTACATTACCCCCAGGGGTATTCCCCGGGTTTTCTTCGAGGGAGTTGATCGTGGAGCTGGATCTCGCGGGCGCCGAGCTTCGAGGCGTGCTCAACCGGCTGCGCCGGGCTCAGGGCCAGATCTCCGGAGTCATCCGGATGATCGAGGAGGGCCGCGACTGCGAGGAGGTCGTCACCCAGCTCGCCGCCGCGTCACGGGCGCTCGACCGGGCAGGCTTCGCGATCATCGCGACCGGTCTGCAGCAGTGTCTGACGGACATCGAGGACGGCGGGAAGCCCGAGGAGGACCGCGACGCGATGCGGGCGCGGCTGGAGAAGCTGTTCCTGTCGCTTGCCTGAGCCCGCTCGCCCAGGGGGGTCGCTGGTTCACACGGCCACGTCGAGGAGCATGAACACGGCCACCGCCAGCAGCACGACCGCGAAGATCCGCTGGAGCAGCCCCCCGGAGACACGGGCGCTGAGCCGTTTCCCGTCCCACGCGCCGAGCACGGCCGCTCCCGCGAAGGGGGCGACCACCGCCCAGTCCAGCCCGTGGACCGTACCCGCGCGGGCCGCGAGCGCCGCGAGCGAGTTGACCGTGATCACGAGCAGGCTGGTACCCACCGCCACCCGCATCCTCAGCCCGAGGACGCCCACCAGCGCCGGTACGGCGAGGAACCCTCCCCCGACGCCCAGGAGCCCGGTGATCGCACCGAGTCCCGCGCCCGCCGCGGCAGTCCTGCCGGGACGCACCGGACGGTCACCCTCGGCGATGACCCGCTGCCGCAGCATCCGCAGCGCCGCCAGGGCCGCGATGACGCCGAAGGCAGCGGTCAGCACGGCGGGAGGAAGCCCGGCCGCGAGCGTCGCGGTGAGCATGGCCGGGACGATCCCCGCCATGGCGAAGAGGCTTCCCGCGCGCCAGCGCACGTTGCCCTCGCGGGCGTGCGCGGCCAGACCGGCAGCGGAGGTGGCGGTGACGATGACCAGGCTCGCGGTGGTGGCGGCGACCGGGGTGAAGCCGAGCAGGTAGATCAGGGCGGGCACGGCCAGCACGCTGCCGCCGCCTCCGAGCGCGCCGAGAGTCAGTCCTATGACTCCGCCCGCCGACAGGGCCAGGACGGTCACGCGGTACTCCTCCGCTCAGCCGGTCGGCACAGTGAGTCCGGCCTCCGTCGCGGAGGCGAACCCGTCGTCGATCGCGACGACCTCCCGCCCCGCCGCGTCCAGCAGCGACGCCGCGATCGCCGCGCGCATCCCGCTCGCGCAGTGGACCCAGACCTCTCCGGCGGGAACGTCGTCGAGTCGCTTGTGCAACTGGTGGACCGGGATGTGGACCGAGCCCGCGATGTGACCGCCCGCGCGCTCGGAGTCGCGGCGGACGTCGAGGACGACCACGCCGTCGTCACCGTCGCGCTTCGCGAGGTCGGTGAAGGTGGCGCGCGGGAAGGAGGCGGGCCTCTCGCCGTCCCGGACCCAGGACGCCGGTCCGCCGACGGCCGCGGCGGCCGGGCGGTCGATACCGACGCGCACCAGCTCGCGCTGGGCGGCGGCCAGTTGCCCGGGGGATTCGGCGAGCAGCGTCACCGGCTTGCCCCACGGGATCAGCCACGCCAGGTAGGTGGCGACCTTGCCGTCGGCCTCGAAGTTGAACGATCCCGCCACGTGGCCCTCGGAGAAGGCGACACGGCTGCGCAGGTCCACCACCCACTCCCCCCCCGCCAGCCGGGCGGCGATCGCGTCGGCGTCGGCGACCGCGGGCGGGGTCAGGTCGATCTGGGCGGGACCGGCGGCATTGGCGGGACCCATGTGCGCGTAGTAGGCGGGCACGTCCTCCAGACCGGCGAGCAGTTCGGCGACGAAGGTGTCCACGTCCTGCACCAGCGCCGGGTTGCCGGACTTCTCCTTGCCGATGGTGGTGTGGTCGCCCTCGGCATCCCCCGAGGAGCAGAAGCTGCCGAACCCGTGCGTCGGCAGGACGGGAGTCTCGTCGGGCAGCTCCTCGGCGAGCCGGTGCGCGGAGGTGTGCTGGGCGCGCGCGAGCCGCTCGGTGAGGCGCGGTTCGACGAGGTCCGGACGGCCGACGGAACCGAGGAGCAGGGAACCTCCGGTGAACACCGCGACGGCCGCCCCGGCCTCCTGAAGGACGTACGAGGTGTGGTGCGGGGTGTGCCCCGGCGTGGCGATGGCACGCAGCGCGAGCCCCGCGTCGATCTCCACCGTGTCGCCGTCGTGCACCGCGACCCGCTCGAACGAGACGTCCGCCGCGGCGGGCACCAGGTAGGTGGCGCCGGTGACGCGGGCCAGCTCCAGGCCGCCGCTGACGTAGTCGTTGTGGATGTGCGTCTCGACCACGTGGGAGACGCGCACCCCGCGCCGTACGGCCGCCGCGATCACCTGGTCGAGGTCCCTCGGCGGGTCGACGGCGACGGCCGTGTGCGCGCCGCCGGCCAGGTAGCTGCGGTTACCGAGGCCGGTCAACTCGATGGTGTCGACGAAGAACACCTGGGCACTCCTTTCACGGTTCACGATCGATTACCCCGGGGGGTATGCAAGCGACCCTAGCACGATTACCCCCGGGGGTATTTTTGAGGTTGTGCGGCTCCCCGGGAAGAGCGCGATCGGGCACGTGCGTGCCGCAGGCGCGGGCTCCCGCCGGGCTCCGGGTACCCCGGCGGGGCGGGACGTCCCGGGACCCGCAGCGCCCGTGGAAACGCCGCGAGGCGGACGGGCTCCTGATGAGTCCTTCCGCCTCGCCGTCGAAACGGTGCCGTGGCCGCCGTCAGGCGTCCGGGGCCTCCCGTGTCATCGGGGGCTCCGCGGGTGTGGGGGCGGGCGGGCCGAAGAGCACGGCGCGGGCCACCTCCGGGGCGAACAGGGCGCTCATCGGCGCGCTCAGCGACAGGACCGAGCGGAAGGCGTTGCCCACCACGGGGTCCCCGGGGCTGCGTTCCTGGAGACGGCGCAGGTACCAGGCGACCGGCCGGTCCACCGCCCGGGAGCCGAGCGCGTTGCCGATGGCGCCCGGCATGTTCTTGTCCGATCCGGCCGAGATGTCCCAGGCCTGCCGGGACGCAGCGAGGAGGGCGCGCCGCACCCGGTGTGTCGTCGGGGTCCGGCGCGCGTCCGCGAGGGTGTCGCGCAGAGCCACGGCGGTCATCGCGGCGACGGCCATGCCCTGGCCGTAGATCGGGTTGAACGTGCACAGCGCGTCCCCGATGGCCAGGAAACCCGCGGGACGCCGGCCGGGCAGGTCGTACCGGCGCCGTACGTTGGCCGTGCTGCGGAAGCCGAAGATCGGCGACTGCGGATCGGCCTCGCGCATCCAGCGGTGCACGAAGGGGTGCGGCAGGCGTTTCCCGTACGTCACGTACTCGTCCTCGTCCGTGGGCGGTTCGTCACCGCGCAGGCCCGAGAAAGTGGCCAGATGACTGCCGTCCTCCAGGGGCAGGACGACGGCCCCGTAGACGTGGGCGGGGTTCGGAACGATGTAGAGACCGCGTGTGCAGCCGCTCAGGGTGCCCTCGGTGTCGCGGTAGACGCGTGAGGCGTACGCGAGCCCGGTGTCGATGGTCTCCTCGTGCGGGGCGTCCGCGCCGAGCGCGACGAGCCACTGGGGTGCCTTCGTACCGCGCCCGGAGGCGTCCACGACCAGGTCCGCCTCCAGCGGACGCCCTTCCTTGCGGGCGCCGTCGCCGCGCTCGCGCACCAGCACGCCCCTCACCCGCGACGCGTCGCCGAGCAGCCCGACGACGTCGGTCGCCTCCAGGGTGGTGACGGCGGGGTTGGCGAGCACGCGCCGCCGTACCAGTTCCTCGATCTGCGGGCGTGAGCCGGTGAAGATGTGCGTCGAGGCCGGGGAGCGCCGGATCCAGCGTCCGAGCTGCCACTGCACCATGTCGTCCGGCATCCCGAGGCGGGGCGCGCCCGCCGCGCGCAGCTCGTCCGTGAACCCCGGCAGCAGTGCGTCCAGGGCCCGCTGCCCGGATTCGAGCAGGACGTGCGGGTGGCGGCTCTGCGGCACCCCGGGGCGCTGACCGGCGCCCTCGGGGTAACGGTCGCGCTCGACGACCGTCACCCGGTCGGCGTGTTCGGCGAGGACGTGGGCGGTGAGCAGCCCCGCGATACTGCCTCCGACGACGACCGCATGACGCCCCGCAGAGCTGCTCCGACCCCAACTGCTCGGCTTTTGCGCAGAGTTCACGTTACCTTCGCTCCCCTTGGTCAGCACCCCGATCCCGAGGGACCAGTCTCCCGCGTGCGACAGGTGGTTGATCTGATTCCGGCCCGCTTGTGCGGGGCGCATCGTGGCACGTCCGCGCCGGGCGGGATCGCGCCCACCCCCTCACCGCGCTCCTCACCGCGCTTCTGTGCCGGCCTCGTCGGCTCCGCCGCCCCCGCGGCCGGGTCCGCCGGGCCACACCTGCACGTGGTCCGCCTCGGCGGTCAGGCGGACCCGTCCGCGCAGACCGTAGCGGTCCACGTACTCGCGGGGCAGTTGCAGGCGGCCGGCGCGGTCCAGGACGGTGTACTCCTCGGCGGACGTGCGCCCGGGGTCGCGCAGGGTCTCCGTCGCCGTGCGGCCGTCGCGGATGCGGACCGTGCGGCGGACCTGCCCGGAGACGAGCGGGTCGTGGGTGACGACGAGGACGGTGGCGCCGAGTTCCTCGTTGGCGCGGCGCAGGGCGGCGAAGACGTCCTCGCCGCTCGCGGTGTCGAGTTCGCCCGTGGGCTCGTCGGCGAGCAGCACGCGGGGCGCGTTGGCGGTGGCGACCGCGACGGCGACGCGCTGCTGTTCGCCGCCGGAGAGTTCGGCGGGGCGCCGGTCCCGGCAGTGCGCGATGCCGAGTACGTCGAGGAGTTCACCCGCGCGCTCGGCCCTCTTGCCGCGCGGGACACGCGTGTACTTCATCGGCAGCGCCACGTTCTCCAGGGCCGTGAGGTAGGGCAGCAGGTTGCGGCCCGTCTGCTGCCACACGAAGCCGACGGTGTGCCGGCGGTAGGCGAGGCGTTCGCGCCGTCCCATGGCGAGCAGGTCGTGCCCGGCCACCCGCGCACGGCCCGCCGTGGGCAGGTCGAGGCCGGACAGGATGGACAGCAGCGTCGACTTGCCGGAACCGGACGCCCCGACGAGCGCCACGCACTCGCCCTCCTCGACGACGAGGTCGAGCCCCTGCAGGGCCTGGACCTCGACCTCCTCGGTGCGGTAGACGCGGACCAGGTTGTCGCACACGACGAGCCCGTCCCCGTCGTCGGCGCGTGGGCGGCGGGCGTCGCGGGCCCGCTCCTCCAGGACGCGCAGGTCGCTCACGTGGGGCTCGGTCACCGCTCCTCCAGACTGCTGTTCCTGATCTCCGGTCACCGTTCCTCCGTGAGGCGAAGGACCGCGCCGAGGCCGCGGCGCCGCCCGATTAAGGTTTCCACGGCCACCGCGGCGACCACGAGCACGCCGAGCCCGAGGCCCAGGGCGGCGGTCAGCAGCAGATCGGGGTGCGAGGCGGGCGCCGTCGGGCCGCCGGTGAACTCCCGCAGGTCCAGGGTGGGTCCGAGCAGCGCGGGCAGCGTCAGGCCCAGTGCGGTGCCGCCCACCAGCGCCGCGAGCACCATCGGCAGGAGTTGCACCAGGTGCAGTGCCGAGGTGGCGCGGCCGCCGAGGCCCAGGGTGCGCAGGTAGGAGGCGGTGCGTCCGCGTTCGGGAGCGGACAGCAGCAGGTCGAGGACGAGGGCCAGAAGGGCGAGGACGACCGCGAGCGCGGTGCACGCGGTGTGCGCGGTCCGCAGGACGTCGACCATGCCGTCGGCGTCGGCGTCGGCCTCCTCCTCGGCGCGCACGCGCAGTTCGCCGACCGCGGTCTCGGCGGCGGAGCGCGGTACGAGTGACCGCAGTTCCTCAACGTCCAGTCGCGGGCCGTACAGCAGGAGCGCGGACTCCTCGAAGTCGTTCCCCTCGAAGGCGCCGAGTTCGCGGTTGTCGGTGAGCAGCAGCCGGTCGCGGGGCGAGGTGGTGCTGCGGACGGGGCCCAGTGCGGGGTCGTGGGCCACGTCGTCGGGGAGGACGCCCACCACGCGCAGGCGCAGGGTGCGGGCGTGCGAGGTGATGGTCAGCAGGTCACCGGCCCGGGCACCGGTGGCGAGGACGGGGATGTCCTGGTCACCGCCGTCACCGCGTCCCTTTCCGGTGAGTCCGGCGGCGTCGAGCGCGCGTGCCGCGGCCGAGCCGGGCGCGGCCTCGCGGAGTGCGGCGCCGTCGACACCGACGAGGCTGCCGACGCCGTACCGCTCGCCGCTGGTTCCGCTGGTCGGGTCGACGCGCAGCTGGCGCACTCCGACGGAGTCGCGCACCCCGTCGACGTGGGACAGGAGTGCGGCGAGGGCGGGGTTGCGTTCCGCGCCGCGGAAGGACGCGTCGGCGCCGACCTGCCAGGCGGCGGCCTCACGGCGCCCGTCCGCGAGCGTACCGGCGATCAGTCCGCCGAACACCGCTCCGGCCAGCGTCACCACCAGGACGAGCAGCGCGAGCGCCCGGGCCGGGGCGTCCTTCGCCGCCCGGGACAGCGCGACGACCGCCACGACGCCGCGCCTCCGTGCCGACCAGCGCGCCAGGAACCGTACCGGAAGCGGGTAGCAGCGTACGAGGACGCCGACGGTGACGAGCCCCAGCAGGGCGGGGACCGCGGCGAGCAGTGGATCGGGACCGGCGGCCCCCGTCGTGCCCCGGGCCCGCAGCGCGGCCACACCGCCGGCGGCGAGCAGCAGCACCGTCACCTCGGCCACGATCCGGCGGCCGCCCGCGTACGGGACCGGCTCGTGGCGGAGGGCGGTGGCACCGTCGCGCAGCGCGTGCCAGGTGAGTGCGGGAAGGAGCAGCCAGACGAGCAGGGCGACGAGCAGTCCGTATCCGTACGCGGGTGACGCGTACGGAAGGGACCACGCCGTGAGCAGCCCGGCGGCGAGCCCGAGCAGCACGGCGGGCGCGGTCTGCGCGGCCCGGGTGAGCGCGACACCGGTCGCGGAGGCACCCCGGGCGCGCTGGAGCCGGTGGGCGGCGAGGCGGCGGCGCACCGCGAGCAGGGCCGTGACGACGGTGGCGAGCATCCCCACCACGATCAGGGACGCGAGCGCGAAGGAGATGACGACGCGACCCTGCCGCCACTGCGGGGCGAACTCGCCGAGCACGTCGGGGAGTCGGGTGTGATACAGCAGCGCGGAGGACGGATGCGCGCCGATCTGGCAGACCATGCTCAGCCCTTCGGCGCCGCAGTAGCCGTCGCGCGCGTCCTGTGGGTACTGGTAGAGCAGTTGCCCGAGGTCGGCCTGCCCCCGGTCGTCGGCGAACCTGGCGGCGGTGCCCGCGTCGAGGTCCAGGCGTATGCCCCAGGTCGCGGTGAGCGTGGCGTCGGCCTGTGCCTGGAGGGTGGTGACGGTGCGCGGGGCGACGAGGGCGCGGGCCTCCCAGGCGAGCCCGGAGTCGTCGTCGGCCGGGTACTGGGCGGGGCGCGCCAGTTGGGGCAGTTCGCGTACGAGGCGGTCCCCGCCCACGGTGCCCTCGGCGCCGGTGGCTTCGGCGCCGGTGGCTTCGGCCGCGCTGTCGCCGCCCGCGCGGAAGAACCCCACCACGACAGCGGTGTCGTTCACCTTCCCCAGCGCACGTGGCTCGATGGGAAGTCGCTGCCCCAGCCGCAGTTTCAGCGCGTCGCGGGTGCGGGTGGACACGGCCATCTCCAGGGCCTCGGCGTCCGGGGCGGGTGGCCGTCCCTCGGCGTAGGCGGCCCGGCCCGGAGCGTCGGAGGCGTACACCAGGCCCAGGCCGACGTCCCCGGAGGCCGTTCTGGTGCGGACGAGGGGCAGTTCGACACGGGTGGAGTCGTGGACGAGACTGCCGTCCAGGGCGTCGGGGACCGCGCTGCGGATGGCCGTGGTGACGGGGCGCAGATCCTCTTCGAGGTCCCCGGCCGGGGTGCTCGGGAACTCGGGGTCGAACGCCGCGCTGAGCTGGATTCCGGATTCGGCCCGCTGCTCCCGCTCCAGCCGTGAGGCGAGTGCCTGCCCGGCGAACCGGTCGAGGACGGCCGGGCTCGCGGCGGCGACGGCGCTGAGCAGGGCTGTCAGGACCATCAGACAGGCGAGCAACGGGAGTTCGGCCCGTGCCTCGCGCAGGGCGACGGGGACGGGCCGCCGTGTGGGGCGCCTCATGGGTCTCCTCCCGCGCGCGGCCTCCGACGGGCCATCGGTCGTCTCCCCGCGCGCGGCCTCCGCCCCGCCATCGGCTCTCTCCCCATGCGCGGCACTCGATCGCGTCATCGGTCCTCCCCCGCGCGCAGCACCCGGGCCAGGTCGACCCGCCCCAGGACCCTGGCGGCGACGGTCACCACCGCGCAGATCACGAGCGTCGTCGCGCCCGCCGTGAGAGCCACGCGCACCCACGGCACGTCGGTGAGCAGCCCGGGGTAGACCGGCCGGCCGGTGTCGTCGACGGTGACCACCGGCATGATCAGCGCGGCCAGCGCGGTGCCCAGCAGGGTGCCGAGCACCGCCGCGACACCGGCGAGGGCGAGCTGTTCGGTCCACAGGTACGCGGCGAGCTGGCCGCGTCGTACGCCCAGTGCCCGCAGCAGCGCGAACTCCCTCGCCCGTGCGCGGGCGGAGAGCGCCGTGTGCAGGGTGAAGCCGACGACGGCGAACGCCGGCGCGAGCACCAGGCACAGAGTGAGCGCGCCGCGCGCGCCCTGCCGGAGCGGGTCGGCGGCCAGCAGGGCCCGCCTGTGGGGCACGTCGACGGCTGTGCCGAGGCGGGGGTCGGCCTGGACGGCGCGCAGCGCTGCTGTGGCGTCTCCGTGGTCGGCCGCCACCCACCAGGCGGTCTCGGCGCCGGGCAGAACACCGTCGAGCGCCAACTGGGCGGCCATGGCACGGGAGTCGGCGAGCATGCGGGGATGGTCCCGTTCGCCGCCCGGTACGGCGTCGATCTCCCCGACGACCTTGATCCGGGCCGTGCCGCCGCCGGCGCGCCGGAACGTGACCGTGTCGCCGACGCGGACCACGCCGGAGTTCAGCAGGGAGCGGTCGGCGAGGGCGGGCGCGGCCGGGCGGTCCTGGGCGCGGTCCGTACCGAGGCGCAGGTTCCATGTCGGGTACTTGACCGAGGTGTCGGGGCCGCGCAGCACCGCGTCGAGCAGCGTGCCGGAGCCGGGCCGGTCGGCGCAGAGCACGGGTCCCGGGGCGCTCCCGGATCCCCTGCCCGGCTTGGCCGCCGGGCATCCGGCGGCGTGCCGGTCGGGGGCGTCGGCGCGCAGGTCGTGCCAGGCGGCGGGCCGGGTGAGGCCGGGTATCTGGTCGACGGTGAGGCGGTAGGTGCGCCGCACTCGCTCGCCCTTCATGCTCACGCCGAGTTGGACGACGCGCAGGCCCTCACCGCCGGCCGGGAGCTTCAGCCGGACCGTGCGGACCTTGCCGCCGGTGTCGTCGAGGGCCACCTCACTGGTGTGGGTGAGGCCGTCGGCGTCGACGAGGTGCAGGGAGAGGAGGACGGGCCGGGGGGTGCCGCGCCCGTCGGCGGACAGGCGGACGCGGAGGGGGAGTTCGCGTGGGGCGCCGGCGAGGGGCAGTCCGTAGTCGGGGACGTCCCGGCCGAGGGGGGCGACGAGGTCGGCGAGGGGCCGGTCGGCGAGGTCGGGGCGCAGGGCCGGGGCGGGGCCGCGCTCGGTGGCGATACCGGTGACGGTGATCCAGCTCTGGGCGACGTAGCCGTTCGTGTCGACGACGGGGGTGACGGACCGGGCGCCGGGCAACGCGGCGTACGTCGTGCGGCGTTCGTCGGCCGGGAGTCGGTCGCTCGGCTCGATCCGCAGGTCGGAGCCCACTTGGAAGACTGCCTGGTCGTGGTCGCCGCGGTCCAGGATGGCGAGCGCGGTGCTGCTGAGCGCGGCGACGGCCAGCGCCAGTGTCACCAGCAGCGCGGGTCCGGCGTGCCGTGCCGCGCGCCGCCCCATCTGCCAGGCGCCCAGGGGTAGTACGAGTCCGGTGCCGCGCCGTGCGAGAGGGTCGGTGAAGCGGGAGAGCAGGGGCAGGGCCCGAAGCGCGAGGAGGGCGGCGGCGCAGGTCATCGCTACGGGGGCGAGCACCAGCACGGGATCGACGCCGCCGTCGGTGACCGGGGAGCGGTACTGGCGCAGCTGGAGCCAGCCGAGCACGGCGACGGCCGCGAGCGCCAGGTCGGCGCCCAGTCGTTGAGCCCCCGCGAACCGCCCGAGCCGCAGCCGGAGACGGCGCACCGCGTGCCGGTCCCGCACCGTCCGTACGGTGGGCAGCAGCAGGGAGGCCCCGTGCACGACGACGGCGAGCAGTGCCGCCGCCCAGCCGACGGCCAGGGTCCCCGTCGCGGGCACGTCGCCGGGTATCAGTCCGGCCCCGTCGAGCAGCCGCAGCAGCGGACCGGCGAGGAAGGGCGCGGCGAGTCCCGCGGGTACGGCGACCGCCGCCCACTGGGCCACCGTCGCCGAGGCCAGCCGTGGTGTTCCGGCGCCGCGCGCGGCCAGCAGGGCCAGTTCGGGGCGGCGGTGCTCGGCGATCTGGCGGGCGGTCAGCACGAGGGCGGCGGCGGCCAGGGCGGCCAGCAGGGTCGCCGGAACGTAGAGGCCGGCCCGGGCCACGGCGATGGGCGTGGACAGGGCGTCGAGGGCGTCGTCGAGCTGTGACTCGGCGCTCAGGCCGTCCGCGGGCCGTGTACCGCGGTAGACGGAGAGCGAGACGTCGCTGCCGCCGAACGCGTCGGCGCGCCGCTCCAGGGGACCGATGTCGTCGAGCCGCAGGCTGCCGGCGTCCGGTACGGCGAGCCAGAGCGCGTCGGCGTCCCGGGCCAGGGCGGGGGTCGAGGTCAGTGCCGGTCGTGGCACCAGGGCGATGGACTCGGAGTTGCCGAGGGCGCTGCTCAGGTTCGCCCAGACGGCCGGGCTGCGGCCGTCCGCCCGGTACAGCCCGGCCACCCGCATGCGGATCTGGGATCCGTCGTTCGCCTGGATGCGTAACTCGTCGCCGGGCCGCACCCCGAGGCGCGCGGCATACACGTCGGTGAGCGCGGTCTCGACGGTGCCCGCGTCCCCGGTCGAGCGCGGCCAGCGTCCCGCCGTCAGCCGGGCGTGCCGGGACTCCTGCTGGAGGGCGACCACGGACACGCCCGCGTCGTCGCGCTGCCGCCCGCCCGCCTCGGTGACCGGGAGCTGGGCGGAGCGGCTGTCCGGGGACCGTAACGCGGACCAGGTGTGGTGCGGTACGCCGCCGAAGGTGCGGTCGACGGCGGCCCGTACGAGGCCGTCCGTCCTCGCGTCCCCCGACCCGTTGTCACCCGTCTCGTTGTCGCCCGCCTCGTACGGCCCGGAGACCTCGATCACTGCCTCGGGGTCGCCGGCGAGCCGCCGTTGCACCCCGCCCTCGACCGCCTTCTCGGTGAGAGCGGCCAGCGCGGCCAGGACGGTCGCGGCCAGCAGCACGGCGAGCCCCGCCGCGCCGAGTACCAGTGCGTGGTGCCTGGTTCCCCGTAACGCGGCAGGCATACGTCTTCCGCTCAAGCCCGTGGTCTCCCCCCGTGCGACCGGCACAGTATGGGCACGACCCGGCGGCGCTGGCAATCTTGGAAACCGGTCAGCCTTGCCGGACGGGCACGACGGCCGGTTCGGCGACATTGACGTGCGCGGGCGCCGCGACCGCGAAGGCGATGGTCCCGGCGATGTCGTCGTCGGACAGCGGGCCCAGGCGGCCTTGGCCGCGCCGTGGACCGACCAGTTCGGGCTGTGAAGGTGCCCGGCCACCGAGCCGGCGTGGACCCGTCGGCCCGGGCTGTGTCGTCAGGGGCGCCGAGCATCACTTTGGCGTTGACCACCACGAGGTCGGCCTGGCCGAGGACCGAGGTGACCGTGCACTCGCTTCACACAGAAGTCCTGGAAGTACGGCAGATCGATTGACGAGCTCCCGACGCACCCCTACCTTCTGACCGATCCACCGAACCCTGTTCGAAATTACGGCCACTTCCCTGGCCGCCTCACCCCTCCCCGGCTCCTCCACGCCCTTTGGAGACCAGATGAACGCGAGACCACACCCGGGCCCCCAGCCGTCCCGCCGGCTCTTCCTCGGCATGGCCGCCGCCACTCCCCTCGCCATGACCGGGGTGATGAGCCTCGGCGCGGGGACCGCCCACGCCGCCGACTCCGCCTACGTGATGGTCTACTTCACCGAGTCGACCAGCCTCGGCGCGGGCACCGACTACGGTCTCCACCTCGCGGTCAGCCCCGACGCGCTGAACTGGACGCCGCTGAACCAGAACAACCCCGTCGCCACCCCCACGACGGGCGCGCTCGGTCTGCGCGACCCCTTCGTCATGCGCAAGCAGAACGGCACCTTCGTCGTCCTCGCCACCGACCTCAAGGGCACCGACTGGAGCTACAACAGCCAGTACATCCACGTCTGGGACTCCGCGGACCTGCGCACCTTCACCGGCTACCGCCGCCTCAAGCTGCACGACATGACCACCCACAGCTGGGCTCCGGAAGCGTTCTGGGACGCCGGGCGGAGACAGTACGCGGTCATCTACTCCTCGGTGAACTCCAGCGGCCACAACGTGATCATGGTGAACTACACCAGCGACTTCGTCACGGCCTCCGCCCCGCAGGTCTTCTTCGACCCGGGTTACGACGTCATCGACGGCAACATGACCGTCGGCGTGAACGGCGTCAACTACCTCTACTTCAAGAAGAACCAGACCCTCGTCGGCGCTCGCTCCACCTCGCTCGACCCGGGGAGCTTCACCGAGTTCAGCACCGGTGTCGCACACGGCGGCACCGAGGCACCCACCGTGTTCAAGTCGCTGACCTCGAACACCTGGTACCTGTGGGGAGACACCTACACGCCCAACGGCGTCTTCTACGCGTGGCAGACGTCCGACCTCGCGTCCGGCACCTGGACCGCCCTCGACCAGAAGACCTACACACAGCCGGTCAACTCCAAGCACTGCGGCATCGCGGCCATCACCACCACCGAGTACGACAACCTGCTCGCCAAGTGGGGCGCACCGGCCTGGAACCGGCTCAAGTCCTACAACTACCCGGCGCGCTACGTCCGTCACGCGAACTACGTCGGCCGCATCGACACCTACCCGTTCGACCTGTACACCGACTCCCAGTGGAAGCTCGTGCCCGGCCTCGCCGACAGCTCCGCCGTGTCCTTCCAGTCGGTCAACTACCCCACCCGCTACCTGCGGCACTACAACTACGCGCTGCGCCTCGACGCCAACGACGGCACGTCGACGTTCGCGGCGGACGCGACCTTCCACCGCACGGCCGGCCTGGCGGACTCCGCCTGGGCGTCCTTCCGCTCGTACAACAACCCGACCCGCTACATCCGGCACTCCGACTACGTCCTGCGCATCGACCCGATCTCGACCGCCACCGACCGGCAGGACGCGACCTTCCGCGTCGGCTACTGAGGAAGCGGCTACTGGGCGAGCGGCAGCCCCGTGTAGTTCTCCGCCAGCTCGGCCGCGGCGTGCTCGGAGGTCGCGACGCGGTCGAGCTGGGAGAGCTGGAGCTTCGTCTCGAACGGCGACTGCTCCGGGTCGGTGTGCAGGGTGGTCGTCATGAAGTACGAGAAGTGCTCCGCGCGCCACACCCGGCGCAGGCAGGTGTCGGAGTAGGTGTCGAGCAGGTCGGCCGAGCCGGTGTCCTTCAGGTGCGCGAAGGCGCGGGCCAGGACGATGACGTCGGCGGCGGCCAGGTTGAGGCCCTTGGCTCCGGTGGGCGGCACGATGTGGGCGGCGTCGCCGGCCAGGAAGACCCGCCCGTAGCGCATCGGCTCGGTGACGTGGCTGCGCATCGGCAGCACGGCCTTGGAGGTCACGGTGCCGCGCTTGAGGCGCCATTCGGGGTTCGCGTCGAGCGCGAAGCGGGCGTCCAGCTCGTCCCAGATCCGCTCGTCGGACCAGTCGGCCGGGTCCGTGCCGTTGGGCACCTGGAGGTAGAGCCGGCTGACGGACTCGGAGCGCATGCTCGCCAGGGCGAAGCCGCGCTCGGAGTGCGCGTAGATCAGCTCGTGGTAGACGGGCGGAGCGTCGGCGAGGATGCCCAGCCAGGAGTACGGATACGTCCGCTCGTACGTCGTGCGCACGCCCTCGGGGACGGCGTCGCGGGTCACGCCGTGGAAGCCGTCGCAGCCGACCACGTAGTCGCAGGTCAGCGTCTGTTCGCGGCCCTCGTGGGTGTAGCGGATCACCGGCCTGTCGGTGTCGGCTCCCTCCACCGCGTGCACCTGCGCCTCGAAGTGCAGCGGGCCGCCGTCGGCGAGCTGGAGGGCGATGAGGTCCTTCACCACCTCGGTCTGGGCGTAGACCCACACGCGGCGCCCGCCGGTCAGCGCGGGGAAGTCGACCCGGTGGGCGCGGCGGCCGTAGCGCAGCTCGATGCCGTCGTGGGGCATGCCCTCGCGGTCCAGCCGCTCCCCCGCGCCCGCGGCACGCAGGACGTCCACGGTGGCCTGCTCCAGGATTCCCGCCCGCTGCCGCTGCTCGACGTACGCCCGGTCGCGGCTCTCCAGGACGACGCTGTCGATCCCGGCGTTGTGCAGCAGGCGGGCGAGCAGCAGGCCGGAGGGGCCGCCGCCGATGATCCCGACGGTCGTGTGCATGAACTTCTCCTCGTCGTCGAGGACGGGCCCGGGCCCGGAGCGGCCTCCGGACACGGACGTGTGCGCCTTCTCAGTGTGACTCCCCGGGCGTTCTGTTCGCCCAGTGAAACTTGCTTCACTTCATTGCTCGCGCTGAAGTCTGCGCCCCCGCCCGTCCCCTGTCAACGGTCACCCGCCCCCAGGAAGTGGAAGCCGGGCCGCGGGTGCATCAGGAAGTCGTGGTGGGAGATGTTCCACGCGTACGCCCCCGCCAGGGCGAACGCCACCCGGTCCCCGGCCCGCAGCCCCGGGGCGTGGACGTGGCGGGCGAGGACGTCCTTCGGGGTGCACAGCTGGCCGGTGAGCGTGACGCGGTCGCCGCCGGCCGCCGGACGCGGCCACGGGTGGGGCCAGCCGTCCACCTCCAGCACCGAGCAGGGCTGGTCGTGCCCCTTGGCCGCGGGCGTGCGCAGATGGTGCGTGCCACCGCGGACCACCGCGAACTCCTCGCCGTGGCTGTGCTTCACGTCCAGCACCTCGGTGGCGTACCAGCCGCAGTACGCCGTGAGGGCGCGGCCGGGTTCGATGCGCAGGGTCAGGTCCGGGTACTCGTCGGCCAGCCGGGAGAGGCCCTCGCCGTACGCGGCCCAGTCGAAGCGGCTCTCGGGCTCGGCGTAGTCCACGGTCATCCCGCCCCCCACGTTGACCTCGCCGATCGGGACGCCGAGTTGCGCCGCCCAGGTCACGACGGCGCGGGCCACCGCGAGGAGGTCGGGGGCGTCGAGCCCGCTGGCCAGGTGGGCGTGCACGCCGCGGAGTTCGAGGTGCGGGTGGGTGCCGTCCGTGAGGGCGCGGAGCACGGGGGCCGCCCGGGACGGGTCGAGGCCGAAGGGGGTGGGGCGCCCACCCATGGCCAGGGAGCTGCCCGCCAGCGTGCCGTCGGCCATGGCGAGGTTGAAGCGGAGCAGGACCGCCACCCGCTCCCCCGGTACGACGCGCCGCGCCAGCTCGGCCAGCACCCGCAGCTCGTGCTCGCTCTCCACGTGGAAGCGGCCGACACCCCGCTCCAGCGCTGAGGTGATCTCGTCCGGGGTCTTGCCCGGGCCGCCGAAGGCCAGCGGGTGTGCCGGCACGGCCTTCGTCACGTGGATGAGCTCGCCTCCGGAGGACACCTCGTACCCGTCGACGTAAGGTGCCAGCGCGGTCAGGATCTCCGGCTCGGGATTGGCCTTCGCCGCGTAGTACAGCTCGACGCGCGGCGGCAGTGCGGCCCGCACGGCGGCGGCGTGCTCGCGCAGGGCGTCCAGGTCATGGATGTAGGCGGGGAGCTCGGTGCTCGGCAGGGACAGCACGCGGTCGCGGACGGAGGACGTGGGACGGGTCATCGGGCACTCCGGAGCAGGATGTCCTCGGCGAGCGGGGAGGGCAGGCGGACGTAGCCGGCCTCGCGGTCGGCCTTGCGTTCCCAGCGGGTGAGCAGATTGGCCTTGGCGGGGAGCGGAACTCCCGCGAGCAGGGCGGCGAGGCGGGGCGGGCAGCCGTCGCGGTCCGCGTAGGCCCGGAGGGCGGCCCGGACCCTGCCCCACAGCTCGGCCTCGATCCCGGGGTGCAGGTCGGCGAGGGCGGCGAGGAGTTCGGCGACGTGGTTGACCAGCAGGCAGTACACGACGCGGTCCCAGCCGCGCCGGCCGTCGTACGCCATCGGGCCCGCGACCTCGGGCGGCAGCGCGGCGAGGGTGCCGGCGTGGTGCTCGGGGACGAGCTTGGTGCCCTCCAGGTCGCGGAAGAGGACCTGGGCGGGCATACCGTCGGTGTCGACGCAGATCAGCACGTTCTGCAGGTGGGGTTCGAGGACCAGGCCGTGGTCGAAGTAGGCGGCCAGGACGGGCGGGACGAGGAGCCGCAGGTAGGCGGCCCACCAGTCGAGGACGGCCCGGGGACCGGCTCCGCCGAGGAGGCGGGACACGTGCGCGGGGCCGGTGGGGTACTCGTCGGCGACGGCGGCCGCGAGCAGCGGGGTCGTGCCGGGCAGCAGCCGCCGGGAGAGGCCTTCGCGCACGATGACGCCGAAGCCCTCCAGCAGGGTGCGGTCAGAGGTGCCGTCGGGGCCGGGCAGGGCGAGGCTGCGGTAGGCGGGCTCGCGGAGCATGGCGCTGCCGGGGAAGCGGACCTCCAGCTCGGCCAGCACCGGGGCGAGGACCCGCGTGAGGGCGACGGCTCCGGAGAGTTCGTAACTGGCGTTCTTGCGCAGGCAGTTGGTGATGCGGACGTTGAGGCTGAACTTCAGGAACGCGTCACCGTCGAAGAGAGTGCGCACGGAAGCGGTGGCGGCGAAGGGACTGCCGCCGGGGCCGAGGTCGAGGACGTCCCCGCGGCCGAGGGCCTCGCGCAGGGCCGGGTGGGTGCGCAGCATCTCGTACTGCCAGGGGTGCGCGGGCAACAGCCGGTAGCCGTCCGGGACGTCGTCGCGCCGGGTGTCGAGGACGGCGGTGGCCCCGGGCTCGGCGCTGTCCTCGGCGATCAGGTGGTCGCGCACGGCGAGGTGCCGCAGGGGGAAGGACGCCCCGGTCTCGGGCGCGTACGTCCGCCACGCGTCCACGTCGCCGGTGCGGGCCTTGGGGGTGGGGTGGAAGCGGTGCCCGAAGAGGAGGGACTGCTCGGAGGCGAGGTAGTCCGGGCGCCCGTCGCCGTCGGCGCTGCCGCGTGCGTCGAGGGCGGCGGAGACGGTGTGGTGGCTGGAGGCGATCTGCCGCAGGAACTCCTCGTTGCGCACGCCGGTGCGCAGGAACAGTTCGTCGTGGGTGTACGTGGCGAGGCGGCGCCAGTCGACCTCCCGCCGGCCGGTGCCGGTCTCCTCGTGCACGGGTCCGGTGAAGCGGTGCGCGCCGAGCAGCGAGGTACGGCGGAGCGCGGCGCGCAGCAGAACGCCGCGGCGGGGCAGCCGCACCAGCAGATGACCGTCGGCGACGGTGGTCTGCCGCTCGGGGCCGGACACCTCGCGCACCAGGCAGTTGAGGAGGGTGTGGGCCACCGCGTCGTCGGCGGTGGGCAGAGACGCGGTGGCGAGGGCGTCGGAGAGGGGGGACATCAGCGGCTCCAGCGGGGGTTCAGAGCGACGGTGACGGTGGCGAGGGCGGTGAGCGCCGCGGCGGCACCACCGGTGACGACGGGAGCGGTCGGGCCGAAGCGGGCGCTGCCCGTGGCCGCGGCGGCTCCGGCCGCGACGGTCCCGGCCGTGGAGAAGAACTCCGGCGGCCCGGACGGCCCGCCGGGTGCCCGCCCCTGTCCGCAGGCGGCGGCGAGGACCGACACGCGAACGTGCCGCCGAGGAAGCCCTGTCGTACGGGCGCCGCCGTGAACGAGACGAGCGAGTCGGCCCACCCGGCGAGCAGAAACGACACGGGGAGCCGCAACTGAGCACGCGGAAGCAGCCGTTCGCGCCCGAAGCGGTCGGCGAGCCGTCCCCGGAGCGGGGCGGCGAGCGCGCCGGACACCGTGGACAGCACGAACAGCACGCCCGCCCAGCGGACCGTCCGGCCGCCCGGCTCCGGAAGGACCTCGGCCAGGTACGGCGGGAAGCCCGACGCGGCGAAGGACGCCACGAAGCAGCAGCCGGCCACGGCGTGCACCTGCCGGCGGTCGAACGTGCGGCGAGGCATGCGCCGCGCCCCGGCGCTCGTGCCGCCGCCCCGTGCGGCGCGTCCCGGCGCTCAAGCCGCCGCCCCGTTCGCCGCGTTGCCCTCCGGCAGCAGGTAGTTGGGGCCCGTCGTGTAGTGCTTGTTGATGTCGGCCGCTCCCGATCGCTCCTTGCTGAGCAGCGTCCCGGCGGTGACCATGGCCTTCACCGGCAGCCGGGGCGCCTCCAGCACCCGTGCGCGCAGAACGGCTCCGGGCTCGCCGCCCAGCCGGTCCACGGCCTGAGTGAGCCGGTCCCGTACGAGGGTCAGCAGCCGCGGCAGGGAGGCCCGGCCGCGCCCGGCGAGCCCGAACGCATGGGCGCCCGCGCACAGATGGAGGGTGATGGTGGCGAACAGGTCGGCGACCGGGCCGTCGTCGCAGCAGAACGTCCGGGGGTCGTCGAAGCCCCATGGCCCCCTGATCGACGCCTCCAGCCGTGCGGTGTTGATCCGCGGCCCGTCGTTGTCCTTGAGCAGCAGCCGCAGCTCGCCGGGGCGCGGTCCCAGGACGAGCGAGATGTTCTGCTGATGGGACTCCAGGGCGATCCCGTGGCCGAAGAGCGTGGCCTGCCAGTCGAAGAGGAGCGTGAGCACGGCGTCCAGGAGGGCGACCACGTCACCGTCGTGGAAGCGGTCGGCCAGGTGGTCGATCACCAGTCGCCCGCCCGGGGCCTCGGCGAGCAGCGCGGCCATGGGCACGACGACCGAGTCGTCGAGCCCTTCCGGGTAGCGGCGGCACAGCACGGCCAGCATCTCGTGCCCGGCGTGCGCGTACACGGTCTCGTCGGCGTGCAGGACCTGCTCCCGGAAGCGGGGTTCACGGTCGACGACCGCTTCCAGCAGCCGCTGCCCCGCCGCACCGTCGATCAGAGTGCCGGGCTTGATGGAGCGCTTGTTGCGCAGGCCCAGCGTGGCCGTGGGCAACGGGAGTTTGAGGTGCAGCGCCGGGTCGGCGGCCAGTGCGACGGTACGGGCCGACAGCGTGGGGACCACGTCGAGGTGTCCGTGGTCGGCGAGCACCGCGCGGCCGGTCAGTCCCGTCTCGCGGAGCGCCTCGTCCAGGGCGGTGCCGATGGCCAACGGGTGGACGGGAACGGCGACATGGGTGCGGTCCAGCTCGGCCAGCCCGAGCGCGGCGGGCGTGGGCCAGCACTCCGGCAGGCTCCCGGAAACGGTGAGCGCGCCCTTCGGTACGGCGAGCCAGCGCAGCGCGAACCGCGGGTGGAACTCAGGTGCGTAGGCGAGGAGTTGGTCCTCGGTGAGCCCGGAGCGGCCACGAGCGGTCGGGTACACCGGGTGGTCGAGGCGCGCGGCGAGCGCGTCGTGGGCGAGGCTGCCGGTGAGGCCGTTCCAGTGGGCGGGGTCGGCGCCGTAACGCTCGGCGAGCCGTTCGTGCACCGCCTCGGCCGTCTCGGCGTGCAGCCGCATCGCGGCGAGCGTCTGGCGGCACTCCTCGGCGAAGGCGTCGAAGCCGTCGCGGTCGACGGGCTCGGCGAGTGCGCGCAGGTGGGCGAGGACGGTCTCGTACCCCATCGCCCCGGCACCGTCCGACTCCCTGACGAGCAGCGGCAATCGGGCCGCGTACGCGCACTGGAACCCGTCCTCGGCGACCGGCAGCAGCAGGGCGTCGTTCTCGGTGGGCAGCCGGAGCCAGGGGCCGTCGGGCCGGTGGACGAGTGCGCTGCGCGTGCGCAGGCCGACGACGTCCTCACGGAGCAGGGCGCTGAGCACGCGGGTGAGCAGTCCGGACTCGACGGGATCCAGGTCCGCGGATGTCGTCATCGCCGGCGAGATCGCCTGGGTCGTCGTCATGGCTCGATCACCCAGTTCCGGGCCGCTAGGAACCCGGCCGTCGCGCGGTCCACGGCTTCCTGGTCGGTGCCGACCACCCGCAGGACGCCCAGGTAGTCGCGGTTGGTGCGGTACAGCTCGTGCCGCTCGCCGACCGGCCGGAGCGGACGGTACGTCACGTGCACGCCGCCCGCACGGAGTTCGGTGGCTCCGGGTGCGGCGGTGAGGGTTCCCGCGCGCTCGGCGCACGGGTACGCCAGCCGGGCCGCTCCGTCGCGGCGCGCGCCCAGGTCCGCGGGCAGGGGTTCGCCCAGGTGCGTGCGCAGGATGTGCTCGAAGAGCGGGATGTCCAGGAGCTGGGCGAGCAGCAGGTCGCACTGGTCGCCGATGGCCCGGTAGTTGACCTCGATGAGGCGCGCCCGGCCCTCGTGGACCACGAACTCGGTGTGACAGGCGCCGAACCCGACACCGAGCGCGTCGAGTTGGGCGAGGACCTGGCCGGCGACCGGCTCGGGGTGGGCGGGGACGAAGGTCATCCGCTCCTCGATGAAGTACGGCGGCGGGGACAGCTCGGTGTGGAAGCCGCCCAGGACGTGGCGGACGCGGCCGTCTCCGAGGGTCTCCAGCGTGTACAGCTCGCCCGGCAGGTACTCCTCCACGACCAGTGTGGCTCCGGGGCGGCGCGCGAGGATCTCCTTGCTGTGCGCGGCCAGCTCCCCGGGTCCGTCGACGAGCACGACGTCCTCGCTGGCCACGCCCTCACGGGGCTTGACGACACAGGGGTACGGGGCGTCGAGGGTGAAGGGGTCGGTGTGTTCGGTGATCTCCGCGGACCAGACGGTGTCGGCGCCCGCGGCGGCGAGCCGGCGGCGCATCTCGGCCTTGTCCTTGGTACGCAGAGTGGCCCGCCAGTCCTTGGCGGGGAGGCCGAAGTAGTGGGCTGCCAGTGCGGCCTGTGTCTGGAGGTGGTCGCTGTTGGTGAAGACGGCGTCCGGGGTGCGGTGCGTGGAGACGCGCGTGACGACGGCGCGGAAGTCGCGCACGTCGCACTCCAGGATCTCGATGCCGGGGCAGGTGCGGCGGTGGGCGTCGGGCTGGTCGGTGAGGACGGTGACATCGAGGCCGAGCCGGGCGGCGGCGGGCAGGAAGCCGTCGGTGACGGAGTCGGTGGGGTTGAGGGCGAGCAGGTACAGGCGCATGGGTGTTCTGGTGACAACTTCCTTGGGCGGATGGCTGGTTGTGAGAGGTGGCCGTGGCCGCTCGGTACAGCACTCCCCCGGGCGCGGGAGTCACCTCGCGGCAGGGACTCACCTCTCGGGCGGCTGGGCACCGGTGGCCTTCACCGCGCCGGCGAGCCTCTGCTCGGCCGAGCCGGGTGACGGCGAGCCCGGACGTCCACGCCGACACACCGAGCAGCGCGGCGCCCGGAAATGCGCTGCCGATGCAGCCCGCCGGCCGGCCGCGCGCCGCCGGCAAGCCGACGCCCTGGCGACATCACTTGCAACGCCCTTGGAAGCAAGAGGGGTTGGAGCACGGCGCCATCCAGTACGAACCATGCCGTGCCGAGGCCCGCGGTCCCTAGCCCCCGGGTGAACAGCGCGGCACCGGCCGCGCCCGCTGACGCGATCCACAGGTACTCGGGGACGGCGTGGGTGAGCCCCAGCACGAGAGGGGCCCCGAGCCCGGCGAGGAAGTGGGGTCCGTGCCGGAGGGCACGGAAGGGTGGCGCACCGGAAGGTGCCGCCTGTTCGGTCACGGCCACAAGGCGTGAGCTTAGGTTAGGCAAGCTTAAGCTCTCAACCGGCCACGCGATCACCACACCACCGAAGTCCCGCCGCCACCGGAAGGCGATTTCGCAGGTCATCGATTGCGCGCCACCTCACACACCGCCACCCGGCCGCTCCTGGTCATCAGCACTCGATCTTCAGACTAAGGTAAGCCTTACCTTTTATCTCGCCCTGAAGTCTCACTCTCTGGAGTTCCGATGACCGTGGCCCTCGACCTCGCGCCGGCGGACGCCGGCACGGACGTGCCCGGACTCCTGGCCGCGTCGTACCAGCGGCTCGCCTCGCTCTGCGAGGTGCTGTCGGTGCGCGTCACGTACGCCGGTCGACCTCGCCCGTCGGGACCGTGCCTGACAGAGGGCCAGGAACAGGTCGAGGCGTTCGTCGCCGCGGAGGCCGCCCGGATCCAGGACCGTTTCGACCACGCCGCACCCCGCCATGTCGCCGCCTCGCGGGCCCTCCACGACTACGCCTGGTCGGTGGGCCTGCTGATGGGCGGGGTCTGGTACCTGGAGCGGAGGGTGCCGCACATCGCCCCCGAGGACGTTCGGATCGACCTCGCGGCCGGAGCGTTCGAGGTGACGCCGGGCACCCGCCTCGCCTGTCTACCCGACGACCCGGCCGCCGCGCTGCCCGGTGCCCTGCCCCTGACCCACGAGGAGGCGCTGCGGGGCGAGCTGAGGCAGGCGGTCGCCGGTCACATGGGCCCCGTCCTGGAGGCGATCGGTCCATACACACGGCGTGGGTCACGCGCCCTGTGGGGCATGGTCGCCGACGACCTCGTCTCGGGCATCTGGTACCTCGGCCGGGTGCTCGGCGAGGAGGCCACCGCCGTGCGCGCCGCGACCGACATCCTGCCCTCCGCCCTGGCCCCCTTCCCCGGCGGCGCCGGCTTCCGCCACCTGCGCACCGCCGACGGCCGCGAACACCCCACCCGCACCCGTACCGGCTGCTGCCTCTACTACACGATCCGCCCGGGCGAGGCCTGCTCGACCTGTCCCCGCACCTGCGACGCGGAAAGGGTACGGCGGCTCGGCGGGTGAACCGCAGAGCCCCCGACCGCTACTGGGCGCTCGCGGACGTCGCCCGAGGCACTGCGACCGGAGCCCGCGCGCGGCGTGATGAACGTCTCCGGCCACGGGAGCGCCCCGCACCGCTCCCGGTTCCCGCCGTGCCGGAGTCCACGGCCACCGCCTCTGGCCGGGCTCACGGTCATGGTGATCTGCTCCCCCGTGCTGTGCGGGACGGCGATGGTGGGACGGCTCCGTGGCCGGCGGCCGTCGTCCTGGTTCCCCCCGCCGCCTCCTCTCTCGGTCCGGCGGCCGCCAACGCCACTGCTCTCGCCACCGCGCGCCCCGCAGGCGCCAGGCAGTGCCTCGGTGCTGCTGGGCTCGCTCCAGTTCGGCCTCCGCGAAGCGGCCCTGGGTGCCGTTCGTGGCGGACGGCTCCGTCGAGAGTGCGGCTCGGCGTCGGCGGAGCGCGTCCCGGCCGTACTCAGCGCACGAGGCAGGGCCGCTTGCTGTCGAAGGTCCAGTCCTTGATCAGGTACTGCATCCCTATCGCGTCGTCACGGCCGGACAGCGCCTTCTCCTCGTAGAGCTCCTGGGCCGCGAGGAGACGGTCCATGTCGAGCCGGACGCCGAGGCCCGGCGTGTCCGGGACGGCGACCTCGCCGCCGATGATGCGCGGCGGTTCGACGGTGAGCCGTTCCTGTCCTTCCTGCCAGATCCAGTGGGTGTCGAGGGCGTTGTACTCGCCGGGCGCGGCGGCCCCGCAGTGCGCCATCATCGCGAGCGAGATGTCGAAGTGGTTGTTGGAGTGGCATCCCCAGGTCAGTCCCATGGCGTTGCAGAGCTGGGCGACCCGTACCGACCCCTGCATGGTCCAGAAGTGGGGATCGGCGAGCGGGATGGAGACCGACTGCAGGGCCAGGGCGTGGGTCAGCTGCCGCCAGTCGGTGGCGATCATGTTGGTCGCCGTGGGCAGTCCGGTGGCCCGTCGGAACTCGGCGAGGATCTCCCGGCCGGAGAAGCCGCCCTCCGCACCGCAGGGGTCCTCGGCGTAGGCGAGCGTGCCGACGAGGGGGCGGCACAGTTCGACCGCCTCGCGCAGCGACCACGCGCCGTTGGGGTCCAGGGTGATCCGGGCCTCGGGGAACCGCTCCTTGAGCGCCTGGACGGCCCTGACCTCCTCGCTGCCCTCCAGGACACCACCCTTGAGCTTGAAGTCCTGGAAGCCGTACCGGTCATGGGTGGCCTCGGCCTGGCGGACGATCGCCTCGGGGGTCAGCGCCTCCTCACGCCGGATCCGGTACCACTCCACGTCCGCGTCGGGCTCGCGGAGGTAGTCCAGGTCGGTGCGGTCGGGGTCGCCTACGTAGAACAGGTAGCCGAGGACCCGCACGGCGTCGCGCTGCTTGCCGTCGCCCAGCAGCGCGGCGACGGGGAGGTCCAGGTGCTGGCCGAGCAGGTCGAGGAGGGCCGACTCGACGGCGGTGACCGCGTGCACGGTGGTGCGCAGGTCGAAGGTCTGGGCGCCACGTCCGCCGGAGTCGCGGTCGGCGAACGTGGCCTGCATCGTGCGCAGGACGCGCTTGTAGTCGCCCACGCGCGCCCCGACGACGAGCGGCGCCGCGTCGCGCAGGGTTCGGGTGATCTTCTCCCCGCCCGGTACCTCGCCCAGGCCCGTACGTCCCTCGGAGTCCTCGATGACGACGACGTTGCGGGTGAAGTAAGGAGCGTGGGCGCCGGAGAGGTTGAGCGCCATGGAGTCCCGGCCGGCGACCGGGTGGACGGAGAACTTGGTGACGACGGGCTGGCTCATGACGGCGATGCCCTTCTCGTGAGGGAGCTGACGCGCCGGGTGTGTCAGCGGTGTCAGCGCTGTCGACGGACGATTTCGGTACATCAGATGCTCAGCGCGTCGAGGACCTGTTCCAGGACGAGTACACCTCCCAGGCCGAGGATCGCGAGCACCGTGGTGTAGGTGGTGCGCGCCTTGATGGCGTCCAGGACGGACAGGTTGAAGTACTCCTTGAACATCCAGAAGCCCGGGTCGTTGACGTGGGAGAAGGCGATGGAGCCGCAGGAGACGGCCAGCACCATGATCTCGGGATGGACGCCGCTGCCCGCGAGCAGTGGCAGCGCCACCCCGGAGGCGGTGACGACGGCGACGGTCGCCGAGCCGAGGGCCACGCGGAGGATGGCCGCGATCAGCCAGGCCAGGATGATCGGGGAGATGGACCAGCCGTCGGTGGTGTCCTTGATGTAGTCGGCGATCCCGCCTTCGACGAGGACGTTCTTGAAGGCCCCGCCCGCGCCGATCACCAGCAGGATCATCGCCATCGCCTGGGCCGCCTCCTTGCAGGAGGTACTGACCTCCGTGAGGCTGCGCCCGATCCGGGGGCCGAACGCCCAGACCGCGACGAGCAGCGTGAGCAGCAGGGCGATCGGCGCCGATCCGATGAAGGCGACGAAGTGCAGCGGCGCGTTCGAGGAGGAGGTGGACAGGTCGGTCACCGCGGCTCCGGCGATCAGCACCACGGGCAACAGGGCCACCGCCAGGGACCAGCCGAGGCCGGGCATCTCCTCGTCCTCGAAGACGCGCTCGCTGACCAGGCCCTTGGGGATGGACGGGTTCATCACCCGTACGAACGGGATGCGGGGCCACAGCAGGGCGATCAGCGCTCCGATGGGGACGGCGATGAACAGCCCGTAGAACAGGGTCAGTCCGACGGACGCGTGGAAGGTCGCGGCCACCGCGGTCGGGCCCGGGTGGGGCGGCAGGAAACTGTGCATGGTGGACAGGGCGATCGACATGGGCAGCCCCACCCACAGCAGGTTCGAACGGGTGACCCGGACGAGGGTGAACGCGACCGGCACGATGATGACGAAAGCGACCTCGTAGAACATGGTCACGCCGATGACCATGGCGGTCACCACCATCGCGACCTGGACCCAGCGCGGGCCGCAGACGGCGAGGATCCTGTCGGCGATCCGCTGGGCGGCACCGGAGTCCCCCATCACGCGGCCGACCATGGCGCCGAGTCCGATGGTCAGCATGGTGTCGCCGATCTGGTCCCCGATCCCCGTGGAGAGGACGTCCGGGATGTCCTCAAGGCCTATCCCCTGGACGAGGGCGACGCCCACGGCCACGAGGAGCAGGGCGGCGAAGCCGTTCAGTCTGAGCTTCGTCATTAGGACGAGGAGGACCAGGACACTGATCCCGACAACGACGAGCGGCATGTGTCAGCTCTCCCTTGAACTGGCGGTGCGGTGGTGCGTGTGCACGGGCGCTGCGGTGGTGCGTGTGCACGGGCGCTGCGGCGGTGCGTGTGCACGGGCGCTGCGGCGGTGCGTGCGTGAAGTGCCGTCGAGGACTTGGCGATGGGATGTGCGAAGGGGTCAGCGTGCGGCGCCGGCGAGCCCCAGACCGTGATCCAGCAGCTTGGTCAGCTCGGCGAGGTCGTCGGGGCCGGGGTCCGTGAGCGGTGCGCGCACCGGACCGACGGGCAGGCCGCGCAGCCGGGCGGCGGCCTTGACGAGGGAGACCGCGTAGCCGGGGACCCGGTCGCGCAGTTCGACGAACGGGACGAAGAAGCCGCGCAGCAGCTCGTCCATCCTGGCCGTGTCGCCCTCCCGGAAGGCGCCGAAGAAGGCGCGCGCGATCTCCGGGGCGAAGGCGTGGACGGCCGACGAGTACGCGGGGACGCCCACCGCGGCGTAGGCACGGGCCTGGATCTCGGCCGTCGCCGCCCCGTTGAAGAACAGGAAGCCCTCGGGTGCCGCGAGCGTCAACCGCTGGAGGCGGTCGAGATCGCTGTGCCCGTCCTTCAGGCCGATGACGGTGGGGATCTCCGCGATACGGCGCAGCCCGTCGGCTGTGAAGGAGACCTGGTCCCGCTGGTAGGCGATGAGGGGCAGGCGGGTGCCGGACGCGATCCGGCGCAGCTGCTCCACCAGGCCGTCCTGCGGGGCCTTCACCAGGTAGTGCGGGAGCACCAGCGCGGCGTCGGCGCCCGCCTCCTCGGCGACGCGCGCGAACCGCAGGGCCTGCGCCCAGCCGTAGCCGATGCCCGCGACGACGGGGACACGCCCGTCGGCCGCCTCCACCGCGGCCGTGACGACCTGACGGTACTCGTCCTCGTCCAGCGCCGTGAACTCCCCGGTGCCGCAGGCGGGGAAGACCGCGCCCGGTTCGGCGGCGAGCTGGAGGGCGAGGTAGGAGCGGTACGCGTCCAGGTCCAGGGCACCGTCCTCGCGGAAGCTGGTGAGGGGGAAGGACAGAACGCCCCGGGCCATGCCCCGACCCAGGCGCCCGACGACGTCGGCTGTTTCCACCATGTTCACTCCATCGAATGCGGTCCTCATATGAAGACGTCGTCTACATATGAGGACGGAGGCTAGATGCATGGACGCGTCAGGTCAATGGGTGCGCGGGCGCTGATCGCGATCGGACGGCAAGGAGGTGGAGGGAGTGGCGTCGCGAGAATGCTATCGTTAGCACAGACATAGGGCTCCCTCGCGACGTCGGCGGGAAGCCGGACGCCGTTTCCAGGGAGCTTGAAGGCAGGGAGTGCCGCGATGGAGCTGCGCTGGCTGACGTCGTACGTGGCGGTCGCCGAGGACCTGCACTTCGGGCGCGCCGCCGACCGGCTGCATCTCGCCCCGTCCACGCTCAGCGCGCAGATCAAGGCACTGGAGACCGAGCTCGGCGTGCGGCTCATCGACCGCGGCCGCCGCTCCCGGCCGCGGCTGACCGCCGCCGGCGAGCTGTTCCTGGAAGAGGCCCGGCTCACCCTGGCGCAGGTGGCGAGGGCGGAGGCCGTGGACCGCAGGGCGGGTCGCGGCGAACTCGGCGGGGCGGAGATCGCCTACGTGGCCTCCGCCGCCTTCTCCGGTGTCCTCACCCGGGTCCTGGCCGACTGCGCGCGGCACGACGAGGACGTGACGATCAGGGTGCGGGAGCTGGAGACCCCGGCCCAGCTGGAGGCGCTGGCCTCCGGCCGGGTCGACGTGGGATTCCTGCGCTGGCGGCCGGAGTACCCGCCGGACCTCACGGCGGTCGGCCTGCTGCTGGAGGACATGGTCCTCGCCCTCCCGGAGGAGCACCGGCTGGCCGGGCTCGACGCCGTACCGGCGGCCGAGCTGGCCGAGGGCACGCACGGCACTTCGCGCACTACGCGATCGCGGGCGGGCAGGTCCTCGACGTCGTCGCCGTCGCCCGTGCCGGGGGCCTCGTCGAAAAGTCCCGGAGTGCCACGGCCACGGTCGAAGTTCCACGCCGAATTCGCCGGCTGTGTCGCGCGGCTGATGACCCCGGCTCCACCGGCGCAGAGGCGCCCGGTCCGGCAGCGCACCCTTGCTGAGCACCGGCCGGCCTTGTGACCACCACACCGAGGAGTTCCTCCTGGCCGCTTGGACGGTGCTCCGCCCAACTCCGGTCACGGGCAGGGACAGCCGCCGAGCGACTGACGAGCCACCTCGGCTCTCGCTGACACACCACACCGCTTGCGCGGCCGGGGCACGCCCGACCCCGTCCCCCCACGTGACCTTCGCTGCCTCAAGGTCGATACTGCCGACAGCAGCGCTTCAACCCACCGATGTCCACACAGCAGGGGATCGTGACGATCCGTCACCGAAGTCAGCGACAGGTCGGGCGCCCCTACCGCCGAAATCGTTTCCGAACCACCACCGAAACGTCAAGATCGAGAACTGGCCCCGCCCACTCTGACCAGCGATAATAGGGGCCAGTGGGCCATCTGCCACTCTCCCCAGGAGGTACCCATGAAGATGCTCATCAACGTCGCGGAGACGGTCGTCGCGGACGCGCTCCGCGGGCTGGCGGCGGCGCACCCCGAGCTGACCGTGGATGTCGACAACCGGGTGATCGTGCGACGGGACGCTCCGGTGGCCGGGAAGGTGGCGCTGGTCTCGGGTGGAGGCTCGGGACACGAGCCGTTGCACGGTGGGTTCGTGGGGCCGGGCATGCTGTCCGCGGCTTGCCCCGGTGAGGTGTTCACCTCGCCCGTGCCGGACCAGATGGTGCGGGCGGCGGCCGCGGTGGACAGCGGCGCGGGCGTGCTGTTCATCGTGAAGAACTACACCGGTGACGTACTCAACTTCGACATGGCGGCGGAGCTCGCCGAGGACGAGGGCATCCAGATCGCCAAGGTGCTCGTCAACGACGACGTCGCCGTGACCGACAGTCTCTACACCGCGGGACGGCGCGGCACCGGTGCCACCCTGTACGTGGAGAAGATCGCCGGAGCCGCCGCCGAGGAGGGGCAGCCCCTGGAGCGCGTCGAGTCGCTGGCACGCCAGGTCAACGAGAACTCCCGCACCTTCGGTGTCGCACTCAGCGCCTGTACGACCCCCGCCAAGGGCAGCCCCACCTTCGACCTCCCCGCCGGAGAACTGGAGTTGGGCATCGGCATCCACGGCGAGCCGGGGCGCGAGCGGCGCGCGATGATGACCTCCGGCGAGATCGCCGACTTCGCGGTGAACGCCATCCTGGAGGACATGAACCCGCGCAACCCGGTGTTGCTCCTCGTCAACGGAATGGGCGCCACCCCGCTGCTGGAGCTGTACGGCTTCAACGCCGAGGTACAGCGCGCGCTCACCGAGCGCGGAGTGGCCGTGGCGCGCACCCTCGTCGGCAACTACGTCACCTCGCTCGACATGGCGGGCGCGTCGGTGACGTTGTGTCAGGTCGACGAGGAGTTGCTGCGGTTGTACGACGCGCCGGTGAAGACGCCGGGGCTGCGGTGGGGTGTCTGAGCGGCGCCCACGCAGCCGCCGGCAGTCGCGCCCCAACTCGTTCAGCGCATCAGCTTTCATAAGGCAAGGAGATTCCGTGCTCGACGCCGACTTCTTCCGCCGTTGGATGACGGCCACCGCGGCTGCCGTGGACCGCGAGGCCGAGCGGCTCACCGCCCTCGACTCGCCGATCGGGGACGCCGACCACGGCAGCAATCTGCAGCGCGGGTTCACCGCCGTGGTGGCCGCACTGGAGAAGGAGTCCCCCGGGACGCCGGGCGCGGTCCTGGTGCTCGCCGGGCGGCAGCTGATCTCGACGGTGGGCGGCGCCTCCGGCCCGCTGTACGGCACGCTGCTGCGCCGTACCGGCAAGGCGCTCGGGGACGCTGCCGAGGTCACCGAGGAGCAGCTCACGGACGCGCTGCGCACGGGTGTCGACGCGGTGATGTCGCTCGGCGGTGCCGCCCCCGGCGACAAGACCATGGTCGACGCGCTGGTGCCGGCCGTCGACGCGCTCAGCGAGTCGTTCGCCGCGGCGCGGGCCGCCGCGGAGCAGGGGGCCGAGGCGACGACACCGCTGCAGGCCCGCAAGGGCCGGGCCAGCTACCTGGGTGAGCGGAGCATCGGGCATCAGGATCCCGGTGCCACGTCCAGTGCGCTGCTGATCGCGACACTCGTCGAGGCGGCGGAGGCTGCCGGTGAGTGACGCCATGGACGCCACGGACGCCGCGGGCACTCTGGTCGGCATCGTTCTCGTCTCGCACAGCGCCGCCGTCGCGTCCTCGGTCGCCGAGCTGGCGAAGGGCCTCGCGGGCGGCGGCCCCACCGCCCCCGTCGCCCCGGCGGGCGGCACCCCGGACGGCGGACTGGGCACGAGCCCCGAGCTGGTGTCGGCGGCGGCCGCCGCCGTGGACCGCGGCGCCGGAGTCGCGGTCCTGACCGACCTCGGCAGCGCCGTCCTCACCGTGAAGGCCCTGCTCGCCGAGGGCGACGAGCTGCCCGCGGGCACGCGCCTGATCGACGCCCCCTTCGTCGAGGGCGCGGTCGCCGCGGTCGTCACGGCCTCTGCGGGCGCGGACCTCGCGACCGTGGAGGCGGCGGCCACGGAGGCGTACTCGTACCGGAAGGAGTGACCCGGCCCGTGTGCGTGCCGGAGCCGCCGAGGGCGGGCTCCGGCGTCCGGCCGCGGCACGTCACCCTCCCCTGAACGCGCACGGCGTTTCGCCGCCGGGCGCACCCGGCTTCACTTCTGCCCCACCAGTTTCCGCACCAGCGCCTCCCCTCGGACTCGTCCAGCCTGCAACAGGTCGGTGACCCTGACCCCCTCGAACCCGACAAACGGCCGTGCGTGCGCCTCGGCGGACACCGTTCACGAGGGCGATCAGGGTGGCACCACCTAGGCCGGCACCAGCGACCGGGCACGCACGATGGGGCCCCTCGTCGGGGACATTGAAACGATCATCCGCACGCGGTGAAGCAAGGTCACGGCGCGAGGCGGTGCGGCGCGTCGGGATGAAGCACGGCCTCACCGTGGTGCACCCGTGCGGCCGAGCGCCCGGTCCGTTGCGGGCCGGGCGCTCGGCCACTGGCCTCGGCGCGGGATCAGCGACGACAGCGGGCCGCGCCGGGCAGCGTGAAGCGTCCTCGGACGAGGGCTAGTTCACGCCGCGTCAGAGCCTCAGCATACGTAGTCGTTGTCCCGATCCGGCGCAATGGTCGCGCGCGTGACCATCCGCCATCGGCCAGGTGAGCGACAGCTCGACGTCACAGCCCCCACTCCCTTGACGAGGACATGCAAAAGGCTGCCCAATAGGTACAGACCAATCCGCAGTCCGGGGAGGGCAGAGCCGTGCGTCGCGTTGCTGTGCTGGTGCTCTGTGGCTCGCTGTGCCTCGCCGTGGCGTGCACCCGGGACGAGGAGCCCGAAGGCCGCCCGCCCGGCGCGCCCGCCGGGGTCACCGCCGCGGCGGGCAGCGCCACCAGCGTGCACGTCATGTGGAACAGGGCGCCCGGGAAGCCGGAGGTCGCCGGGTACGAGGTGTATCGCGGCACCACGAAGGTGAAGGACGTGCCCGGCGGGGACCACATGGTGGACGTCACCGGACTCGAGCCGTCCACCACGTACGTGTTCACGGTCCGTGCGCGGGGCGGCGGAGGCGAGCTGGGACCGCCCAGCCCACGGGTGCGGGCCACGACGCCCGCCGCGGTCGCCGCCGACAGCAGGGCGCCGAGCCGGCCGGAGCGCCCGAGGGGCACGGTGGCCGGCAGCCGGGCGGTTCACCTGTCCTGGAGGAGGTCGGCGGACGACCGGGGTGTGGTCTCGTACGACATCCTGCAGGGCGGCTCGAAGGTGCACAGTGTGGGCGGTGCGCAGACCGCGACCGTGGTGACGGGGTTGCGGCCGGGCACGCGCTACGTGTTCTCCGTGCGGGCCAGGGACGCGGCGGACAACGTCTCGCCTGCGAGCGAGGCCGTGCGGCTCACGACCCCACCGGGAGCGGACGACGGCCGGGGCACGTCGCCCACCCGGTTCCGCGCGACGGCGCGGCGCACCGACGGGGCGTACTACATCGACCTGGCCTGGGTCCCGCCGCGTGCCGACGGGGTGATCACGGAGTACGAGGTCCACGTCGACGGGCAGGTCGCCACCTCGCTCGTCTGGGGTGGCACGGCGCCCCAGGACCGCGCCGAGTACGGCTTCTACGTGGGGCGCGAGGCCGGAGTGACGCACCGGGTGCGGATCAGGGCGAGACTTCCGGACGGAGAGTGGGGCGGCTTCTCGGCGGAGCGCACCGTGACCACGGGGCGATGAGTCCCTGAAGGCGCGCGGGGGCGGAGGTTCCCTCGGAGGAAGGAATCCGTCACCTGGCCGGGGGCGGTCCGCATGCGGCAGGGGCCGGGGGCACGTTGGCTGCCTCAGAGGGGGCACGGGGTTTCCCGATCCTCGGCGGCGCAAGGGACGTACCGCCAACCGTGCCGCCGGAGGGCAGTCCTATGCGCACCATTCAGCCACTCGTCCGCTCCTGCCTGACGGCGACCGCCGCCGCGGCGCTGCCGCTCGCCCTGGCCGCTCCGGCGCATGCCGCGCCGGGGATCTCGGTGAGCACCACCGGCTCCAACGTCACGGTCACCACCAGTGCGTGTCCCACCCAGGACGCCAACGGCGCGTTCGGCCGTGCCTCGCTGCTGGCCGGCGGACAGACGAGCTTCGCCCAGGGACGCCAGGCGACGCTGTCGGGGTCGAGTACCACCCAGTCCGCCGCCTGGGGCAACGTCAGTCCCGGCACCTACACCGTGATCGTGATCTGCAACAACGGCACCACGGCCGGCACGCAGTCCATCATCGTCTCCGGCACGCCCACGCCCACCCGCACACCCACGCCCACACCCACGCGCACCATCTCCGCGACGGCCTCACCCTCGCGCGGGGTCATGGGCGGTTTCGGCGGGGCCGCCAAGGACTACGGCACCCTCACGCTGGTGGGCGGCGGCGTCATGGTGGTCACGGGCCTGGGGGCGACGGTCTGGTACCTGCGCCGCCGGGCCAAGCCGCACCGCCTGTGACTCCTGGCGCGAACCTATGAGGAGCCCTCGGGCGCGAGCAGGCGCTCGAACTCCTCCAGGGCGTGGGTCAGCCACCGCGTCCAGAACGTCTCCAGGTCGATGCCCGCCCTCAGGATCAGATGCTGCAGACGGTCCTGCGGCGCGTCCCTGCCGGGTCCGAAGTCGCGCCGCTGGATCTCCTCGTACTCCTCCAACTGCCGTTTGTGCAGGGCAAGATGACGGCGCAGGTCGTGCTCGATGCCCGTTGTGCCGACCACTGCCGAGGCGCGCAGCCTCAGCAGCAGGGTGTCCCGCAGCGGCTTGGGGTCCTGGGAGGCGGCGGTCCAGCGGGCCAGCTCGGCACGGCCCGCGGGCAGCACCTCGTAACTCTTCTTCTGCCCGCGCGACGGCTGCTCGGCCGGAAGAGCCCGGATGTAGCCCTCGTTCTCCAGTCTTCCCAGCTCGCGATAGATCTGCTGGTGCGTCGCCGACCAGAAGTAGCCGATCGACCTGTCGAACCGTCGGGTCAACTCGAGCCCCGACGACGGCTTCTCGAGCAGAGCGGTGAGGATCGCGTGCGGGAGTGACATGAGCTCATCCTAGGTACGGCCGAGGGCGGCCCGAGGACGCCTAGAGCACCGCCGCCAGCTCGGTGCCCTGCTTGATGGCGCGCTTGGCGTCCAGTTCGGCTACCACGTCCGCGCCGCCGATGAGATGCGCGCTGCGGCCCGCGGCGACCAGGGCCTCGTACAGGTCCCGTCGTGGCTCCTGCCCCGTGCAGAGCACGACCGTGTCGACGGGGAGGACCTGACGGACACCGTCGACCGTGACATGCAGTCCGGCGTCGTCGATCAGGTCGTACTGGACGCCCGGGACCATGACGACCCCGCGGTGCTTGAGCTCGGTGCGGTGGATCCAGCCCGTCGTCCTGCCCAGCCCGGCGCCGACCTTGGTGGTCTTGCGCTGCAGGAGGTGCACGGAGCGCGGCGGGGTGGGCCGCTCGGGGGCGGCGAGGCCGCCGGGTGCGCGGTAGTCCATGTCGACGCCCCACTGCCGGAAGTACGCCGCCGGGTCCTCGCTCGCCTTGTCCCCGCCGTCGGTGAGGTACTCGGCGACGTCGAAGCCGATGCCGCCCGCGCCGAGGACCGCGACCCGTTCGCCCACCGGCGCGCCGTCGCGCAGGACGTCGAGGTAGCCGAGGACGCTCGGGTGGTCGACGCCGGGAATGTCGGGCGTACGCGGGGTGACACCGGTGGCGACGACGACCTCGTCGTACGAGGTGAGGTCGTCCGCGGTGACGTAGGCGCCCAGCCGCACCTCCACACCGCGCAGTTCCAGCTGAGCCCGGAAGTACCGCAGCGTCTCGTCGAACTCCTGCTTGCCGGGAACCTTGCGCGCGACGTTCAGCTGGCCCCCGATCTCCTGCGCGCCGTCGAGGAGCGTGACGTCGTGGCCGCGTTCGGCGGCGGAGACCGCGCAGGCGAGTCCGGCGGGACCGGCGCCGACGACGGCGATCCGCTTGCGACGCCGGGTCGGGGAGAGGACCAGTTCCGTCTCGTGGCAGGCGCGCGGATTGACCAGGCAGGAGGTGATCTGCCCGCTGAAGGTGTGGTCGAGGCAGGCCTGGTTGCAGCCGATGCAGGTGTTGATGGTGTCGGAGCGGCCGTCACGCGCCTTGGCGACGAAGTCGGGGTCGGCGAGCATGGGCCGGGCCAGCGACACCATGTCGGCGTGTCCCTCGGCGAGCAACTGCTCGGCGAGTTCGGGGGTGTTGATGCGGTTGGTGGTGACGAGCGGGACCGAGACGGCGCCCATGACCTTCTTCGTCACCCAGGCGTAGGCACCGCGCGGAACGGACGTGGCGATGGTGGGGATACGGGCCTCGTGCCAGCCGATGCCCGTGTTGATGATCGTCGCCCCGGCGGCCTCCACGGCCCTGGCGAGCGTGATCACCTCTTCGAGCGTGGAGCCGCCGGGCACCAGATCGAGCATCGACAGGCGGTAGACGACGATGAAGTCCTCGCCGACCGCCTCGCGCACCCGGCGCACGATCTCGACGGGGAAGCGCGTGCGGTTCTCGTACGAGCCGCCCCAGCGGTCCTCGCGCTGATTGGTCTGCCGGGCGGTGAACTCGTTGATCAGATAGCCCTCGGAGCCCATGATCTCGACGCCGTCGTAACCGGCCCGCCGCGCGAGCCGGGCCGTCCGCGCGTAGTCGTCGATGGTCTGCTCCACCTCGGCGTCGGTGAGGGCATGCGGCACGTAGGGGCTGATCGGCGCCTGGAGGGCGCTCGGGGCGACCAGGTCGCGGTGGTAGGCGTAGCGCCCGAAGTGCAGGATCTGCAGCGCGATCCTGCCGCCTTCGCGGTGCACGGCATCGGTGATCCGCCGGTGCTGCTCGGCCTCCGCGTCGGTGGTGAGCTTGGCGCCGCCCTCGTACGGCCGGCCCGCCTCGTTGGGCGCGATACCGCCGGTGACGATGAGGCCCACTCCCCCGCGCGCCCGGGCCGCGTAGAACTCCGCCATGCGCTCGAAGCCCCGCTCCGCCTCCTCCAGACCGATGTGCATGGAGCCCATGAGAACGCGGTTGGGCAGTGTGGTGAAGCCCAGGTCCAGGGGCTGAAGCAGGTGTGGGTAACGGTTCATCGGGCCCTCCGTGCGCGGCGTCGTCCGGACCGTTGTAGACGACGCCACGCGGTTTTTGCAATTAGTTGCACAATGGATGAGGGCAAGCCCACACCCGGCAGAGGGCGTCGCTAGCCGAGCCCCGGGGTTCTGGTGCCGATCACCACGTGGGCGTCCCACTCCTCCGACACCGCGAGGCGTGTGCTCAGCCCCCCGCGGGCGAGGGTCTCCACGGCGACGGGTGCCTGCCGTGCGCTCGTCTCGACGAGCAGGTGGCCGCCGGGCGCCAGCCAGCGGGACGCTTCGGCCGCGACCCGGCGCAGGATGTCGAGCCCGTCCGCACCCCCGTCCAGCGCGACCCACGGCTCGTGGTCGCGGGCCTCCGTCGGCAGGAGGGGGACCTCGCCGGTGGGGACGTACGGGACGTTCGCCGCGAGGAGGTCGACGCGGCCGAGCAGGGTGTCGGGCAGGGCGGCGAAGAGATCGCCCTCATGGACCTGCCCCCCGAAGGGGGCGACGTTGCGGCGGGCGCATCGCACCGCCGTCGGCTCGATGTCGGCGGCGTGCAGCACGGCGCCGTCGAGGGACGCGGCCAGCGCCGCCCCGACCGCGCCCGAGCCGCAGCACAGGTCCACGACGACGGACGCGCCGGGCGCCGCGGCCAGCGCCTGTTCGACGAGGAACTCGGTACGGCGGCGGGGTACGAACACGCCGGGTTCGACGGTGATGCGCAGCCCCCGGAACCGGGCCCAGCCGACGACGTGTTCGAGGGGGAGACCCGCGATGCGCCGTTCCAGCATGGCGGCGACCTCGTCGGGGGTGCGGGCGGTGGAAAGGATCAACTCCGCCTCGTCCTCTGCGAAGACGCAGCCCGCGGAGCGAAGCGCGGTGACGACGGCGGGAGTCGAGAGAAAACGCATGAAAGCCGAGAGCCTTTCGGTGGGCCGAAGGGTGCTCTGGGCGGTGACCGGTGTCAGCGCACCGTGCCGCTTCGAGGTGAGAGCACCCGACCTGACACAGCGGTGATGATTCCCACCTCCCCCGAAGACGTGACGACTGGCCGTCCACAGTACCCCACGGGCGCCCACCACCACTCCCATTTGGCTGACGGCCCGTCACGCCTCACCTCCCGACCGCCACGCGCTCCTCCCGCCCTTCGGTCACGGGCACGCGCACCGCCCTGAAACGGGTGGTGCGACGCAGCCGGAAGCCCAGCGCCTCGTACAGCCGTATGGCGCCGGTGTTGTCCGCACCGGTGTGGAGGAACGGGCTCTCGCCGCGCTCGCGGATGCCCTGGGCCACGGCGCGGATCAGCCGGGTCGCGAGGCCCTCGCCGCGGAAGTCCGGGTCGGTGCACACCGCGCTGATCTCGGTCCAGCCGGGCGGGTGCAGCCTCTCCCCCGCCATCGCGACGAGAGCGCCGCCTCTGCGTATCCCGAGGTAGGTGCCGAGTTCGACGGTGCGGGGCAGGAACGGGCCGGGCCTCGTGCGTGCGACCAGGTCGAGCATGTCGGGTACGTCGGCGGGGCCGAGCCGTACGGCCTCCGGGTCGGGGGCGGCGTCGGCACCGTCGCCGACGAGCTGGACACCGTCGAGGCTGAACGTCACGTCCCAGCCGTCCGGCAGCGCCCCGTGGAAGCCGGCCAGCGCGACCTCCGCGCCGGGGCCCGCCAGCGCCGCCACGTCCGCCCAGTCGGCGGCGTCGGGCTCGTCGGGCAGGGCCAGCCACGGGGACACGTCGGCGGGGTAGCGCAGGATCCGTCCGCGCCGCTCGGCGAAACGGGCGTGGGGGCCGGTCAGAGCGGTCAGTGCGGGGTTGTCCAGGACATGGGTCGCGGGGGCCGCGCCCGTACGGCCCATACCGCCCATATGACTCCGACTCATACGGCTCATGCGCCGACCTCGATCACGATCTTGCCCCGGGCGTGGCCCTCCTCGACCGTGCGCAGTGCTTCGGCGGCCCTGTCGAGGGGGAACGTCCGCGTCACGTGGGGCCGCAGACTGCCGCCGGTGACCAGTTTCGCCACCTCGTCCAGCACGGCGGCCGTACGGGCACGGGCGACGGGCGCCCCACCGAGCCGTCCCACGATGTCCTTGCCCCCAGCGGTGATCAGCTTGGTGCGGTCGCCCAACAACGCGGCCGCCGACTCCAGGACCGCGCCGCCGACCAGGTCGTAGACCGCGTCCACGCCGTCCGGCGCCGCGGCGCGTACGCCCGTCACGAAGCCGGGACCCGAGGCCACGTGCACGGCGCCCAGGGACTCGACGAACACCTTCTTGCCCTCGCTCGCCACACCGATGACCTTCGCTCCGAAGGCCCGGGCGATCTGCACGGCGGCCACGCCTACGCCGCCGCCCGCGCCGGTGACGACGAGGGTGGCACCGGCGGGCAGGTCCAGCTGGCGGACGCCGTCGTAGGCGGTCGCCGCCGCGACGGGCAGGGCGGCGGCGTCCGTGAAGGAGATCTCCGCCGGCTTGTGGGCGGTCACGGCGACGGGCAGCAGCGCGTACTCGGCGTATCCGCCGGCGACCGGGTTGCCGAACACCTCGTCACCGACAGCGAATCCCGTCACGTCCGGACCCACCCGCTCCACGACCCCGGCGACCTCGTTGCCGAACACGGCCGGCAGCTCCCGGGCGCTCTGGCCGGGACGGGCGTAGCCGCCGCGCTGCTTGAAGTCGACGGGGTTGACGCCGGCCGCGCGCACCGCGACGAGCAGTTCCCCGGGGCCGGGGCTCGGCTTGTCCTGCTCGACCAGGGCCTCCACCTCCGGGCCTCCGTACCGCGTGAAGACGTACGCCTTGGGCATGGGTTCGCACACTCTCCTTCACTGTCACCGGGTCACCGGTCGCGCCGCGGGCCACCGGGCCCGCACCTTGCGCCAAGGAAGATCGCGCGCCGGCTATTCCCGCGGGCCGGAGGGCCACGCCCCGCAAACGGTCAGCGTGGGACGTGTACGCCGAAGCGTGAGGTCAGTCGTACGGCACCACCGCTACGGGGCACGCGACGTGCTGGATCACGGAGCGCGCAGCGCGGCCCAGGCCCGCCCCGGTGGGCGGACGGCGGCCGATGACCAGGAGCCCGGCCCCGGCGCAGGCCCGCAGGAGGTGCGGGCCGGGATGCGCCTGGACCACCTCTTCGGAGACGGGTGTCGCGGGGTACTTCTCCCGCCACGGCTGGAGGATGCCGGTCAGGACCCGGCGCCGGTCGGCGGCGTGCTGCGCCGTGTCCCCGGGCAGCGGGACCGCCGGTGTGCGGCCGCCGACCGGCGGTGACGTCCAGGCGTGGACCACGTGCAGGGGTGCCGAGCGGATGGCGGCCGCGTCGAAGGCGTACGCGATGAGGTCGTCGGCCGGGCGGTCCGGGGCAGGGCCCCCGCCCCGTCCCGGGGCCCGGTCCACCTCCAGGCCAAGGTCCAGGCCGAGGACGACCGGCAGGTAGGGGGCCTGGTGCGGTGGGGTGCCGTCGAGCGCGGGCTGTCGTTCGTCCTCCGGCTGCCCTCCGGCGCGCACCACCACGACCGGTCGTTCGGCGCGCGACGCGACGGCCAGGGCGACCGACCCGGTGAGGAACCCGGTGATGCCGGTGGATGCGCGGGAGCCGAGGACCAGCGCCTGCGCCTCCGCGGCCGCCTCGATCAGCGCCGGGACGGCGGGGGCAGCGGTGCGGCGGACGACGATGGGCAACGCCGGGTGGGCGAAGGCCAGTTGGACGGCCGCGTGGTCCAGCACGGACGGATCGCTCCCCGCGTGCAGCAGCCGCAGCGGGAGACGGCGGCGCCCGGCCTCGCGGGCGGCCCAGTCGGCGGCTTGGAGGCCCTCGGCCGAGCCGTCGACGCCCGCGGTGATGGGACGGGTGCCCGGGTTCATGACTTCTGCCTTTCGCGTGGCCGGCGCATGCCTCGCGCGTGGTCCCGCCGGCCGTCGAGGGCTCGCGGGACCGCTACGGGTCCGCGTTTCGGGGGAACGCGGCTGGGAACTCCGGCGGCAGAGGAGAACCGCGGGAGCTGCCGTTGTCGGACGGCCGTGCTCCCGTCGGCGTACAGGCCCGGGTGCCGGGCCGCCCCCGGCCGGGGTGCGACGGCCTGTGAACCGGTGCGTGCCGGGCCGGGGCCGCGCGATCACGGGTCATGAGGGCTCCTCCTCGGTTCACCGGATGGAGGGCGAGTTCCACAGGGGGTGCGGATCAGTCGCTGGAGGGGTGCTCGGCCGGTCGTAGGAGGCCGTCGGCAGAAGGAGATGGAGATGCGAACCCGGGTGCGCGGCTGGCGCTGGCGCCCCAATCCGCTGCGCCGGCGCTCGGACGTGGTCGAGGCGTGGACGGCTCTCGTCGTCGCGGTCCTGCTCGTCGTGGGCGCGCCCCTGGCCGGGGTGGCCGCGGGTTCCTGGGCCCATGCCACCGCGCGGGCCGAAGCCGCGGATCAGCGGGCGGGGCTGCACCGGGTGCGTGCCGTACTGGTGGCGGACGCCCCGGCCGCCGCCCCCACCGCGCACGGCGGCAGGCAGCCCACCTACGCCGTGAAGGCCCGCTGGACGGATCCGCGTGAGGGCACCCGGACCGGGCCGGCGCGGGTGTCGGCGGGCGCCCGGAGCGGGGAATCCGCTCATGTGTGGCTGGACGGCCGCGGCCGCAGCGTCGACCCTCCGCCGACGAGCGAGGCGATCTGGCAGCACGCGACGGCGTTCGGGGCGTGCACCACGGCCGGCGCAGTCGCCCTCGTTCTCGCCGCGAACCTGCTGGTCCGCCGGATCGCCCTGCGGCACCGGCTGGCCGAGTGGGAGCGGGAGTGGGCACGCACCGGACCCGAGTGGGGGCGTCGCCGGGCCTGAGCCCGAGGCCTTCGCCAGGCCTGGGACGGGGACCGTCGCCGGGCCTGGGACCGAGGCTTTCGCAAGGCCGGGGACCGGGACCGTGGGCGGACCGGCGGAAAGCGGGCCGAGGCCGGTTCCCTGATCTCCGCGCCCTCCCAACTCACCTTGGGTGGACGGCGGTTGCTGGCGATCACGACTGTCCGTACGCTGTGGGTCACGCTGACGGCACCGAGGACGCCATCCGTCTTCTCGGAACAGCCATGGGTCACGCGCTTTCGGGTGCTCCAACGTCCGTATCTGAAGAGGCGCGTTTTCCATTCAGCGAGGCTGTTGATACTTGAATGGCCGCACTGCCATACTCCGGTTTCCCCCTCCCCCCCACGATCCGCACGAATACGTGGCGCCGCAGGCAGTCGGGACCCCACGCGGGCTTTTCCCGGCGCGGCGGAGTCACGTGCGTGACATAAGGCAGCGAAGAAGGTGCTTGTGTCCCAACACCACCCACCCCATGGTGGTTATGCCCCGCCTCCTCCCACTCCCCCCACCGGCTGGGAACCGACCGGCCCGCAGGCAATTCACCACGACCCGGAATTCGGCTCACTGCGGCGCGCATATCGCTCGTTCGGCGCGACAGCGGTCCTGCTGTCGGTTGGCGGATTTCTTTCGTACGTCCTGTTGTCGAGTTTCGCTCCGTCCCTGATGAACCAGCGGTTGCTGGGTGAACTCACCGTCGGACTGACGCTCGGACTCGTCCAGTTCGTTGTCATGGGTGTCGCGGCGTGGCGCCATGTGCTGCACATGCGTGACCGGGTCGACCCGATCGTCATCCGGCTGCGCGCCCAGCAGCGCGAGCGTGAGCGCGAGCAGCGGCAGACCCGTGCCACGGCCGGAAGGCGGTTCCGCGCATGGTGACGCAACTGGCGGCCGTCGTCGACCAGTTCAGCCTGCGGCTGACCTTCATCCTGTTCGTGTCCGTGGTCGTGGTCACCCTTTTCACGGCCTTGCTGACGGCCCCGCAGCGCGACGAGATCAGCGAGTTCTACCTCGGCAACCGCGACATGACGCCGTTGCGCAACGGGCTCGCGATGTGCGGTGCCTACCTGTCGGCCGCGACGCTGCTGGGCAGTACGGGACGAGTCGCGCTGAACGGGTACGACGGCCTGCTCTACCTGGGCGGCACGGTGGTCGCCTGGATGATGGTGCTCCTGGTCATCGCCGAACCCCTGCGCAACTCCGGCAAGTACACCCTGGGCGACACGCTGGCTCTGCGACTGCCGGACGGACAGCGGCAGGTCCGGCTGGCGCTCTCCCTGTGCACGCTCGCCGTGTGCCTTCTCTACCTGGTGGCCCAACTCGTGGGCAGCATCGCCCTGTTGACGCAGTTCATCGGCGATCCCACCGGGACGACGCGTACGATGTGCGTGGTGGTCATCGGCTCCATGGTCGTGGTGTACGCGGCGATCGGCGGCATGCCGGGCGCCACGTTCCTCCAGATCGTCAAGGCCGTGATGCTGGTCGCCGGGGTGGCGGTCACCGCCGTCATGGTGCTGCATCACTTCAGCTGGAACATCGACGACCTGCTGTCGGCCGCCGCCGACAACAGCGCCCTGGGCGGGCGCTTCCTTGAGCCCGGTCTGCAGTACGGCGGGACCACCACCAACAAGCTGGACTTCTTCAGTCTGCAACTGGCCATCGTGCTCGGGCTCGCCGCGCTGCCGCACGTCATGATGCGCCTGCTCGCCCCGCGCACCAACCGCGTCCTGCGCGGCTCGGTGGTGTGGTCCGTGGGGCTGGTCGGCTTCGTCTGCCTGATGGCGGGCGTGCTGGGCCTGGGCGCCACCGCGATCGTGGGCCGCGAGAACATCGCGGAGATCGACCCCAGGGGCGACGCGACCGTCCTGCTGCTCTCGCACAAGCTCGGCGGCGCCGTGCTCGAAGCGCTCCTGTCCAGCCTCGCCTTCATCACGCTGCTCGCCGTGGCGGCCGGACTCACGCTCGCGGCGGCCACCTCGCTGGCTCACGACCTCTACGGCGAAGTGATCCGCAAGGGGAAGGCGAAGCAGACGGAGGAGCTGGGTGTCGCCCGGCTCGCAGCGGTCGTCATCGGTGTCATGGGCATGCTGCTGGCCCTGCTGTCGTGGGGAACGAGCACGGCCACGCTGGCGTTCCTCGCCTTCGCGATCGCCGCCTCCGCCATCCTGCCGACGATCGTCTACGGCCTCTTCTGGCGCGGCTTCACCGCACGCGGCGCGCTGCTCAGCCTGTACGGCGGGCTGCTCTGCTCGGTGCTCCTCGTGGTGTTCTCCCCGATCATCTCCTCCCAGCCCACCTCGGTCTATCCGGACGCCGACTTCGCCTGGTTCCCGCTGCAGAACCCCGGCATCGTGTCCATCCCCGCGGGCTTCCTGCTGGGCTGGATCGGCTCCCTGGCCGACGGGCGCACACCCGCCACGGCCACCGACACCACGTTCGAGGAGTTCGAGGTCCGCGCTCTGGTCGGCACCGACCAGAAGTGACCGGACAGCGGCGATGACCCGAGGTCAGGGGTGACCGGAACGGATCGCCCGGCCCTGGCGGCCCGCGGCGATCACATCGTACGGTGTGATCAACCGCACCCCTGACCTCGAAGGTGGTCATACATGGCCCTGTTCGACCTGCCCCTGGACGAGCTTCGTGGTTATCGAAGCGCTTCACCGGAGCCGGAGGACTTCGACGCGTTCTGGGCGAAAACGCTCCAGGAGGCACGCGCCCACGACCTCGGCGCACGCTTCGAACCGGTCGAGACCCATCTGAAGACGGTCAAGGTGTACGACGTCACCTTCGCCGGGTTCGGCGGGCACCCGGTGAAGGGCTGGCTGGTCCTGCCGGCGGGGGCGGACACCCCTCTTCCCGCGGTCGTCGAGTTCATCGGGTACGGCGGCGGCCGGGGTCTCGCCCACACGCACCTGCTGTGGGCCTCGGCGGGCTACGCGCACTTCGTGATGGACACCCGCGGCCAGGGCAGCGGATGGGGCGGGGGCGGCGACACTCCCGACCCGGTGGGCGGCGCCCCCTCGTACCCCGGTTTCATGACGCGGGGGATCGACGCTCCCGAGAACTACTACTACCGGCGGGTGTACACGGACGCCGTTCGCGCCGTGGAGACGGCCCGGTCCCACCCGCTGGTCGACGCCGCGAGGACGGCGGTCTCCGGCGGCAGCCAGGGCGGCGGCATCTCCATCGCGGTCGGCGGCCTGGTGCCCGATCTGGCCGCCGTCGCCCCCGACGTGCCCTTCCTGTGCGACTTCCCGCGCTCGACGACGCTGACGGACCGTGACCCGTACCGGGAAGTCGGCAACTACCTCAAGACCCACCGCGGCCGCACCGAGCAGGTCCAGCGCACGCTCTCCTACTTCGACGGCGTCCACTTCGCCGCGCGCGGCCGGGCGCCCGCCCTGTTCTCGGCGGCCCTGGAGGACCAGACCTGCCCGCCGTCGACGGTCTTCGCGGCCTTCAACGCCTGGGCGCACAGCGACAGGCACATCGAGGTGTACGACTTCAACGACCATGAGGGCGGCGGCCCTTACCAGGAAGCGGCCAAGCTGGAGTGGCTGGCCTCACGCCTCTGAGGGACACGGGCACCGCACACGGACGGCCGGGGCCGCTCGCCCGGCACTTCGTCCAGCGCGGCGAAAAGAGGATCAAGCCGGGTACGAGGAGCCGTCCCGGCGCGTCGCCACGACCATCCGGCAGCGCGGGCTCCCGTCACGCCGCCGCCCGAACTCGGGCAGCGCGTACAGCTCGACATCGAAACCGGCCCGTTCCAGCTCGCGCCGTACCTCCCCCAGCCGGAACGGCCGGTAGTACATGACGAACGGCGGGCGCCACACCGCGTTGCGCACCCGCATCGCCGTGTCGAAGCCCAGCAGGGCCCAGTACCAGGGGGAACTCGGCGGCGCGGGCGCCGGCAGCGGGAACGCGAAGCGTCCGCCCGGCCGCAGCACGGAGTGGACCTGCCCGAACAGCTCCGGGAACTCGCGCGGGAGGAAGTGCCCGAACGCCCCGAAGCTCACGACCAGGTCGAAGGCGGACCCGAAGGGCAGGGCCAGGGCGTCGCCGCGCACCCAGGCGACACGGGGCCCGGGCTCCGCGGGACGTGGTGTCCGCTCCCTCCCCACCGCCAGCATGCCCGCGCTGAAGTCGACCCCGGTCGCGCTCTCGCGGCACACCGCGCGCAGGACGCCCATGCCCGCGCCGGTGCCGCAGCACAGGTCGAGCCCGTGGTCGAACGGCCCCATGGCGGACAGCGCCCGCTCCACGGCGTCCAGGACCGAGTCCGGCGTACGGAAGGGGGTGTGATCGAACTTGGGCGCGAGCAGGTCGTATCCGCGCTCGACAGAGGAGAGCGCCTGAACAGCCAGTTCGCGGAGGCTGGGGCCCTGCGGAGTGAACATCGCCTTCAGCTTAGACGCCGGCGGCCTTCGGTTCAGGGGCAGCCCACGATCAGGGAGGCCACCTATCGTGACAGCATGACTTCGTTCCGTCCCGCCCCCGCCTGGCTGGCAGACGCCGTCTTCTACCAGATCTACCCGCAGTCGTTCGCCGACTCGAACGGCGACGGCGTCGGAGACTTCAACGGCATCGCCGAGCACCTGGACCATCTGGCCTGGCTGGGCGTCAACACCGTGTGGCTCAACCCGTGCTTCGTCTCGCCGTTCCGCGACGCCGGGTACGACGTCTCCGACTACCTGAACGTCGCGCCCCGCTACGGCTCGAACGACGACCTCGCCAAACTCGTCGACGAGGCCCGCCGCCACCGCATCCGCGTCCTGCTCGACCTCGTGGCAGGGCACACCTCCGACGCGCACCCGTGGTTCACGGCGTCCGCGAACGACCCTGACGACCACCGCTACATCTGGGCACCCGAGGGCTGCCCCGACGGCTTCGTCCCCTCCCCCGGCAGCCGGCCCGGCGCGTACCTGCCGAACTTCTTCGACTCGCAGCCGGCCCTCAACTTCGGCTACGCGCGCCATAACCCGGCCGAACCGTGGCGCCGGCCGGTGGACGACGACGGCCCGCGCGCGAACCGCGAGGCTCTCCGCTCGGTCATGGACCACTGGCTGCGCCTCGGTGTCTCGGGCTTCCGCGTCGACATGGCCGCCTCCCTCGTCAAGGACGACCCGGACCGCGGCGAGACCGCCAGGATCTGGTCGGAGCTGCGCCGGTGGCTGGACACCGCGCACCCGGAGGCCGTCCTGCTGTCGGAGTGGGGCGAGCCCGAGGTCTCCGTCCCGGCGGGATTCCACGCGGACTTCTTCCTCCAGTTCGGCGGGCCCACCGACGGCCTCGCCCTGCGCTCCCTGTGGAGCAACGGCGAGGGCACCGTCAACGAGGACTGGGACCCGCTCGACTGCTTCTTCGACCCCGGCGGCAGGGGCTCGCCCCGCCCGTTCGTCGAGGCGTGGCAGCAGGCGTCCACCGCCGTCGGCACCAGCGGGTTCATCTCCCTGCCGACCGCCAACCACGACTTCTCCCGCCTCCACTGCGGCCCGCGCACCGCGGAACAGCTCCCCGCCGCCTTCGCCTTCCAGCTCACCTGGCCCACGCTCCCGGCCATCTACTACGGCGACGAGATCGGCATGCGCTACCTCGAGCACCTGCCCGACAAGGAGGGCAGCGTCCTCGGCCCCCGCTACAACAGGGCCGGCTCGCGCACGCCGATGCAGTGGGACAACACCGAGAACGCCGGCTTCTCCACGGCTCCCGCCGACCGCCTCTACCTGCCGGTCGACCCGGCTCCCGACCGCCCGACCGTCGCCGCCCAGCACGCCGACGAGGGCTCCCTCCTCCACCTGGTCCGCCGCCTCGTCCACCTGCGCGGCACCACCCCCGAGCTGGGCTCCGGCGGCTCGGTGGAGGTGCTGCACGCGGGCTACCCGTTCGTGTACGTCCGGGGCGGGCGGTACCTGGTGGTGGTCAACCCGCAGCGGAACGAGGCGCGTTGGGCGTACGACCCCGCCGCCGCACGCCCCGTGGAGGTGTCGGGCGTGAACCTCGACCGCGGCGGGATCACCGCCCACGGCTTCGGGTACGGGATCTTCGAACTGGGCCAGTGAACGGGCGACCTGCGCGCGCACCAGGCGCCCGGGCAAGGACACGAGGTCACGGGGTGGCACCGTTCCGCGGGCCGTACGCCGTGAGGAAGCGGTCGCGGAAGCGGTCCATCCGCCACACGGGGGCCTCGTTCGTGGGCTTCAGCCCGTCCGTCCAGCCCCAGCCGGAGATCCGGTCGAGAACCTTCCGGTCGTGGGCGACGATGCTGATGGGTACGTCGTGGTCGGCGCCGTTTCCGCTGACGCGGGCCATGGGCTGGTGGTCGCCGAGGAAGACGAGCACGGTGTCCTTGCTGCCGTACCGCTCCACGAACTCGGTGAGGCTGCGCACCGAGTACTGGATGGACCTGCCGTACTCCTGCTTGACCTTGGTGCCGTCGGAGAAGACGTCCGCGGGATCCTTGCCCGCCTTCTGGATGGGCTTGTAGACCGAGCCGTCGCCGACCTGGTCCCAACCGATCATCCTGGGCAGGGGTGCCCACGGCTGGTGGCTGGACGTCAGGATGATCTGCGACATCAGCGGCTTGTCGCGCTTCTTGCCGTGCTCCAGACGCTGGAAGGCGGTCAGGGCGTACTGGTCGGGCATGGTCGACCAGCTGAACTTCGGGCCGCGGTAGCCGAGGTCGCGGGCGTCGTAGACCTGGTCGAGTCCGTAGAACCTGCCCTCGGGCCAGTTGTACTGGACGCCCGGCACGATGCCGACGGTGCGCCAGGCTCCCGTGCGGTGGAAGGCACCAGGGAGGGTCAGCCGCTCGCCGGCGGTGACGGTGCGGTAGCGATCCTGGTTGTCGATCCACAGACCGCTCAGGAACGTGGAGTGACCGAGCCAGCTGCTGCCGCCGTACGTCGCGGAGGTGAGCCAGCCGCTCTTCGCCGAGAACCCGGCCTTGCGCAGGCCGTCGGTGGCGGCGTCGAGGGTCGCGTCCACGCCGGGTGCGATGGCGGGGTCCTGGATGGCGGCGCGGCCGTAGCTCTCGACGAAGGCGAAGATGACGTCCTTGCCGCGCAGGCCGGTCAGCAGTTGGTCGGGCGGTACGTCGGCGAAGGCGTCCTTCCTGGCCTCCTTCGCGAACGCGGCCTCGTCCCGCAGGGTCGCCTTGACCCGTGCGGCGCGGTCCTGGAGCAGGCCGATCGTGTTGTTGGTGGCGACCGGTGTGGTGCCGATGAGCTGCAGGCCGAGGGCCGAGCAGGTGATCCACACGGTTCCGGCGACGATCGTGGCCCGGCTCGCCGTGTGCCGGTCGCGGTGCAGGAGGTCGACGAGCCGGACGACCGACAGCGTCATCACGGCGAGCAGGGCGAGAACGAGGGCCATTACCCCGATCACGGCGCCCAGCGCGCCCGCGCCGCCGAGCGTGTCCTTGAGGTACGACTCGGCGTCGTCGAACAGCCCCCAGTCGAGCACCACGTTGAATCCGCGCCCGAGGAACATGTTGAAACCGATGTCCAGCAGCTTGAGGATCACCAGCAACCCGAGCCCCACCCCGGTGAGCACCGCCACGACGCGTCTGGGCCGCCTTGGCAGCACCAGGAGCAGAGCCGAGAGGAGGATCGGCTCCACCGGTATCCGAAGGAAGCTCCTCGCCTCGAAGTACTTGAGGTTCCCCGGCAGCAGCAGTGCCAGGAACACGAGCGCGGCGGCCGCCAGGGTGACCGTCCACCACAGGACCCGTGCGGCTGCGGGGTACATGACCCGCCGGCCGCGAGGGGTGCGGGAGCCGGCTTCGCCGGAGGTCCCGGCCACAACCGCCTCGGCGGGAGCGTCGACGGTGAGCGGCTCTTCGAGCGAGCCGTCGCCGTCCGTGTCGCCCTCGCCGGCCTTGTCGGTCTTCTCGTTCCTGCCCGGCAGCTGGTGAAAGCGCGTGAAGAGCGACACCCCGAGTGTCCTTCCGGTGCGAAGCGCGGTGGTGGCGCGGCGGTCCGGGTCAGGCGCCCTGGCCGCCGCCCTCCCCTGTACGTCCCGCAAACGGCTCCGGTTCAACGCACACAACAAAGCCAGCCAGTGTTTTCTCGCAGGTCAAGTGCGGTCCAAGCCCGGTTCAAGCACCACCCATGTGCCGCCCGGCGGACGCCCGTCCGGCAGCTCCCACTGGTCGGGCCGTGCCCGCGGTGCTACAGTGCGAGCAGCACGTGTGTTCGCCCCGTCGTGGGCGCCGGTGCCGGTTCCACCTCCTTCTTCTTCTTTCTTCGTCATCCTTCGCAGCGTCACTTCTCGTCTCGCACGGTCCTGAGCCCGACCGCCGCCGTGTGCCCGACGACGTGGCGTCCGGCCGCACCCAGGCGTGACCACTCCGCCTCGCGGCAATCCCCCTCCCTCTCCCCGCACCTGTCCGCTGAGCCCGGCCCGGTTCGGTTCGGCTCGGCTCGGCCCAGTCCCGAAAGGACTCCCATGACCACCACACTCGAATCCCCTCCCACGCAGCGCCGGCTCCCGGCCCACGTCTGCGGTGTCCTCGACATGGCACCGGGCGGGCAGGGTCATCTGCGCTCCGAGAGCTGCCTGTCCACGCCCGGCGACCCCGAGGTTCCCGCCGCGCTGATCCGCCGGTACGGCCTGCGCAAGGGCGACACCGTCGAAGGCGTGCGCGGCGCTGGACGGGCCCTCACCGAGGTCGAGCGGATCAACGGCCGCGCCCCCGAGGAGCTGCGCGACCGACCGAGCTTCCACGACCTCACCCCACTGCACCCGCGGGACCGGCTTCGCCTCGAACACCGGGCGAGCGGCCTCACCGGACGTGTCGTCGACCTGATCGCCCCCGTCGGCAAGGGCCAGCGCGGCCTGATCGTGGCCCCGCCCAAGACCGGCAAGACCGTGCTGCTCCAGCAGCTGGCCGCCGCGATCGCCGGCAACCACCCCGAGTGCCACCTGATGGTGGTCCTGCTCGACGAGCGCCCCGAGGAGGTGACCGACATGCGGCGCTCCGTGCGGGGCGAGGTGTACGCGTCGACGTTCGACCGGACGCCGAAGCAGCACATCGCGCTCGCCGAACTCGTCGTGGAGCGCGCCAAGCGCCTCGTCGAGCAGGGCGAGGACGTCGTGATCCTCCTGGACTCGATGACCCGGCTGTGCAGGGCGCACAACAACGCGGCGGCGGCCGGTGGCCGCACCCTCAGCGGCGGTGTCGACGCCGCCGCGCTGCACGGACCCAAGCGGATCTTCGGCGCCGCACGCCGGACCGAGGAGCGCGGTTCGCTCACCATCCTCGCCACGGCCCTGGTGGAGACCGGGTCCCGCGCCGACGACTTCTTCTTCGAGGAGCTCAAGAGCACGGGCAACATGGAACTCCGCCTGGACCGAGCCCTCGCCGCCCGGCGTGTCTTCCCGGCCGTCGACATCATCCCGACCGGCACCCGGCGCGAGGAACTCCTGCTTTCGGCGGACGAGTTGACCGCCGTACGAGGTCTGCGGCGCGCCCTGCGGTCGCGGGACGGTCAGGACGGGGCGAACCTCGAGACGCTCCTGGACCGGTTGCGCGCCACGCCGGACAACGCGGCCTTCCTGCGTCAGATCCAGCCCACGCTTCCGGTTTCCTGAGACGGCACGCGTCCGCCTTCCGAAACGAGCGGCCAAACCCATCGGCGCGCGTCTTGGTGCATCCGGGTGTTCCCTCCGCCCGCCCGGCCCTGATGGCCCGGCGGGACACGGCGCCCGTTCCTACGTTGACGCTATGACCACCGGACTTTCCTCCCGCGCAGCCACCTCCTGCTCCGCCATCTGTGTGATCGGGATGCTGACCCTCGCCCCGGGCTCCACCGCCCCGCCGGGCGCGCACCCGGACGCCGCGCGTGCGACGGCCTCACCGGGTCGGCAGTCGGCGCTGCACCGTGCGGGCACGCAGGTGCGGCCACGGTCCGGTGCGCCGGAGGTTCCCGGGGACCTGTCCGCGCTGTCGTGGGTGGTGGCCGACGCCGACAGCGGTGACGTGCTCGCCGCGCACGACGCGCACCGCAGGCTGCCGCCCGCCAGCACCCTCAAGACGTTGTTCGCGCTCGCGGTGCTGCCGTCCGTGCCGGGCGGCATCCGGCACACCGTCAGACCCGAGGAACTGGCCGGCGTCGGCGAGGGCAGCAGTCTGGTCGGGGTCCAGGAGAACCGCACCTACCGCGTCGCCGACCTGTGGCGCGGGGTCTTCCTGAGCTCGGGCAACGACGCCGTGCGCGTCCTGGCCTCGCTCAACGGGGGCTGGCGCACCACCGCGGCGCAGATGCAGGCGAAGGCCCGCGCCCTGGGCGCCCTCGACACACGGGTCGTGTCGCCCGACGGGTACGACGCGCCGGGACAGGTCTCGTCGGCCTACGACCTGGCGGTGTTCGGGCGGGCCGGACTGCGCAACGAGGAGTTCGCCCGGTACTGTGCCACGGCCGAGGCGCGGTTCCCGGCGGACGGCGGGGCGTATCCCATCCGGAACACCAACCGCCTCCTCACGGGCGCGCAGGGCGTCGAACGGTACCCGGGCCTGATCGGCATCAAGAACGGCTACACCAGCAAGGCGGGCAACACGCTCATCGCGGCGGCCAAGCGGAACGGGCGCACTCTGGTCGTCACCGTGATGAACCCTCAGGCAGGTGGCGGCTTCACCGTGTATCAGGAGGCCCGTTCACTGCTCGACTGGGGTTTCAAGGCGGCCGGGCGCGTCGACCCGGTGGGCTCGCTGCTGCCGCCGCACTCCCCGGCACCGGCACCGCGGCCCTCGGCGAGGGCGGGTTCCGAGCCGCTGCCCGTCGCCGAGCAGGAGTCCTCGCGCCCCGGCTGGACGGTTGCGGGCGTGCTCGTGGGGGCCGCCGGGGTCAGCGCGGGCACCATCGCCCTGACCCTGTGGCTCAAGGGTCGGCGGCCTGCCGGGGACTGACCGGCGGGCAGTCCGAACAGCAGGCCCAGCGTGATCCACACGTACGTGTTGCTGCCGAGGAAGCCGTCCAGGCCGGACGCGTCGTCGAACCACAGCCACACGACGCTGCTGCACAGCACCGCGTACAGTCCGCCCGCGAGCCACAGCAGCCGGCGGTGCCGGAGCAGTACCGCGAACGACGGCAGCAGCCACACCAGATGGTGCACCCAGGTGATCGGACTGATCAGACACGCCGTCAGCCCGGTGAGGGCGAACGCCCCCGTCCAGTCGTCGGCCGCGACCGCCCGGTGTGTCCGCCGGGCCCACACGCACAGCACCGCCAGCACCACCAGCGCCCATGCGGCACGGCTCGGTTCGGCCGGTTCCGCGAGCCGGGCCAGCACGCCCTGCAACGACTGGTTGGAGACGTAGGCGAGGCGGCCGATCCGGTTGGTGTCCCACAGCGCCTCGGTCCAGTAGAAGCGGGAGGCACCGGGCGCCACCCAGGCCGCCGCCGCGGTGGCGGCCGCGGCGACGGCCGTCGCGAGCCCGGCGGCACGCCACCTCCGGGCGATCAGGAGCAGACCGATGAACAGCGCGGGCGTCAGCTTCACGGCCGCCGCGAGCCCGATGCCCACGCCCGCCCAGCGGCCCCGGCCCGTGGACAGCAGCCAGGCGTCGCCGAGCACGAGCGCCAGCAACAGCAGGTTGACCTGCCCGAAGCTGAAGGTGTCCCGCACCGGTTCGAGCAGCGCGAGGACGCAGACCGCCAGCGCGACGCCGAACCAGCCGTGCCGGCGCAGCAGCGGCCCGGCCAGGACGCACAGCACGGCCGCCAGCGCCACGAGGTTGAGCAGCAGGCAGAGCGCGATCGCCGTGTCCAGTCCGACGAGCGCCATCGGAAGCATGCCGACGGCGGCGAACGGCGGGTAGGTGAATCCGTACGTCGTCCCGGGCACCCGGTAGTCGTAGAGGTGACCGCCGTGGTGCACCCAGGTGTTGACGGCTCCGTAGTAGACGCGCAGGTCGAACCAGTCCCGCAGGAGCGGGACCGTGGCGGTGAAGACGGTGACCGCCGAGGCGAGTGCGAGCACCAGCAGGACCCGTCGGCGGTCGGTTCTCCCGTTGTCCGCCCTTTCGGTGTCCGCCTTCTCGGTGTCCGCCGTGTCGCTGTAGGGCAGCGCCGGTGTCATGCCGTGCGCTCCAGCACGGGTGCCCCGGCCGCCTGGTGGGCCTGCCAGAGCACGACCAGCGCCAGCGCCCCGCCCGACACGGCCAGCGCGACCTGGTCGGCGTCCGGCGGTCCGCCACTCGGCAGGGCGGCGAGGGCGAGCACTCCGCTGGCGGCGGCGACACGCGTGCGCACGGAGCCGCTGGGCGCCGCCGCGGCGATGAGGAACAGTCCCCACAGCGCGTACCAGGGCCTGATCGCCGGGCCCAGCACCGCCACCACGGCGAGGCTGAGGCCCAGCGCGTACACGGGGCCGGGGCGCAGCTTCAGCCATATGTAGAGGACGACAGCGCCGGTCGCGACGAGTCCGGCGGCGTGCCAGACCGGCAGGGCCAGGGGGGCGAGTTCACTTCCCAGGTCGTCCAGTACGGCGCCGGTGGCGCGGCCGAGGACGCTGGTGGGCGACCAGTTGTCCGGGGACACAGGAGTGCGCAGTGCGGCGATCCAGCCGTATCCCGTCCCGGTCAGGGCGGTGGTCACCGCGGTCGTGGCGAGGGCGACCGCCGCGGTCGTCGCCGTCGTCCGCACGGCACGCGTGCGCCCCCGCATCACGACGATCGCCACCAGGCCCAGTGCGGCAGGCGCCTTGACCAGCGCGGCGAACGTCACGAGGACGACTCCGAGGATGTACGCGCGGCCGCGTGCCACGACGAGTCCGACGCCGAGCAGCCCCAGCATGACGGCGTCGTTGTGGGCCCCGGCCACCAGGTGCAGCAGTACCAGCGGGTTCAGTGCGCCCAGCCACAGGGCCGGGGCCGGCTCGACGCCGCTGTGCCGGGCGAGGCGGGGCAGCGCCACGGCCATCAGTGCCACGCCGAGCAGGGCGACCAGGCGCATGCCGATCAGCCCGGCGGGCAGCCCGCCGCTGGTCAGGCCCGCGAGCCCGGAGGCTATGGCGAGGAAGACCGGGCCGTAGGGCGTGGCGGTGTGCTGCCAGACCGGAGCGACCTCGGCCGCGAGGGGCCCGCCGAGGCGGGCGGGGCCGTGGGCGTACACATCGATGTGCGCCTCGACCATGGCGCCCTGCGCCAGGTAGCTGTACACGTCCCGGCTGAACAGGGGCGGCGCGAGCAGCAGTGGCGCCGCCCAGACGACCAGAACGCCCAGCAGGGCCCGAGGAGTCGGCGGCCTCGGCCCGCGTACGACCCGGCCCAGCAGCGCCCACGCGGCGATCAGCAGGACGACGCCGAAGTACACGCAGACCAAGCCCAGCGCCGCGCGCGCCGACGCGGGCGCGAGCAGGTCACGCACCGGGAGGGCCCCGGCTGTCTCACCCCCCAGCGCGAGAACAGCGGAGCCGGCGAGACCCAGCGCCTGACAATGGCGGAGATCGACGGGGAAAGCCATGGCCAACACTCCGCCAGCGTGTCGCTGCCGGGTGGCCGGCAGGCGACGTGCCGTGCACCGTGCGGCGGCCCGTACATGACCGCCGTGTGATCGGCGTCCCCGGGCGCCGGGGGCCGTGAAGGGCTCTAGAACACCGACAGTCCCGTGAGCGTCGTGAAGCGGTCGAGAGCCGCCACCCCGGCCACCGAGTTGCCGCGCTGATCCAGGCCCGGACTCCACACGCACAGCGTGCACCGGCCCGGCACGACCGCGATGATCCCGCCGCCGACACCGCTCTTGCCGGGCAGGCCCACCCGGTAGGCGAAGTCGCCGGCCGCGTCGTACGTCCCGCAGGTCATCATCACCGCGTTGACCTGCTTGGCCTGACTGCGCGTCAGCAGGCGGGAGCCGTCGGCGCGGACGCCGTGGCGGGCGAGGAAACCGGTGGCGAGGGCGAGGTCGGCGCAGGACGCCTCGACGGAGCACTGTTGGAAGTACTGCTCGAGGAGCACCGGCACCGGGTTGCCGACGTTGCCGTAGGACGCCATGAAGTGGGCGAGGGCAGCGTTGCGGTCGCCGTGTGCGGCCTCGGAGGCGGCGACGTCCTGGTCGAAGGCGAGGTCCGGGTTGCCGCTCTCGGCGCGGAGGAAGGCGAGGAGCGTGCCCGCCGCGTCGCCGCTGCGTGTGTGGAGGCGGTCGGTGACCACGAGAGCCCCCGCGTTGATGAACGGGTTGCGCGGGATGCCGTTCTCGTACTCCAGCTGAACCAGCGAGTTGAAGGGGTTGCCCGACGGCTCGCGGCCCACGTGCTCCCACAGGACGTCGCCCTCGCGCGCCAGGTCCAGCGCGAGCGTGAACACCTTGGTGATGGACTGCGCGGAGAACGGCTGACGCCACTCCCCCACCCCGTACACCGCGCCGCCCAGTTCCGCGACGGCCATCCCGAACCGCCGGGGGTCACGTGCCGCGAGCGCCGGAATGTAGTCGGCGGACCGACCGCGCCCGGGTGTCTCCGCGATCTCGGCGGCGATGCGGTCGAGCACCGGCTGGAAGGTCGACGACGATGTCATGATCACCATTCTCCCTGTGCGCCGGACGGGACACTCGCCGTGCCTCGCACCGGGCGACGCTCCTGCGCGCCTCAGCGCCCCTCGATGGGGGGTCTGGACCCCGTACCAGCCGGGGCCCGGCCCCCACCGGAGGAAAAAGAGGAAGACGAACGGCTCAGACCGCCTGCGGCGCCCCACTGCCCGCGACGACCTCCGGCCGGAGCAGCGCCTCAAGCCGGTCTGCGGGCAACAGGCCCTTCTCCAGGACGAGTTCGGCGACGCCGCGCCCAGTGGCGAGGGCTTCCTTGGCGATGTCGGTGGCGGCCGTGTAGCCGATGTGCGGGTTGAGGGCGGTGACCAGGCCGATGGAGTTCTCCACGGTCGCGCGGAGCCTGTCGGTGTTGGCGGTGATGCCGTCCACGCAGCGCTCGGCCAGTGTCAGGCAGGCCGCCCGCAGGTGGGTGATGCTCTCCGAGAGCGAGTGCAGGATGACCGGCTCGAAGGCGTTGAGCTGGAGTTGTCCGGCCTCCGCGGCCATGGTGATGGTGACGTCGTTGCCGATGACCTCGAAGGCGACCTGGTTGACGACCTCGGGGATGACCGGGTTGACCTTGCCCGGCATGATGCTCGAACCCGCCTGCACGGGCGGCAGGTTGATCTCGCCCAGCCCGGCGCGCGGACCGGAGGACAGCAGGCGCAGGTCGTTGCAGCTCTTGGAGAGTTTGACCGCTATCCGCTTGAGCACGCCCGACATCTGCACGAACGCGCCGCAGTCCTGGGTCGCCTCCACCAGGTTGGCGGCGGTCACGAGGGGCAGCCCGGTGATCGCGGCGAGGTGCCGGCGGGCCGACTCCGCGTACCCGGCGGGCGCGTTGAGCCCGGTCCCGATCGCCGTGGCGCCCAGGTTGATCTCGTGGACCAGCTCAACCGCCTCGGCGAGCCGGCTGCGGTCCTCGTCCAGCATCACGGCGTACGCGGAGAACTCCTGCCCCAGCGTCATCGGCACCGCGTCCTGGAGCTGGGTGCGCCCCATCTTCAGCACGTCACGGAACTCGACGGCCTTGCGGGCGAAGGAGTCCTGAAGGGCCGTTATCGCCTTCAGCAGCTCGCGCACCGCGTAGACCGTCGCGATCTTCACGGCGGTCGGGTAGACGTCGTTGGTCGACTGGCCGAGGTTGACGTCCTCATTGGGGTGGAGGTACTCGTACTGGCCCTTCTCGCGGCCCAGCAGTTCCAGCGCCCGGTTCGCGACGACCTCGTTGGCGTTCATGTTGGTCGAGGTGCCGGCGCCGCCCTGGATCACGTCGACGACGAACTGGTCGTGGAGCTTGCCGGCGCGGATCTCCTGGCAGGCCGCGACGATGGCGGACGCCTTCTCGGAGTCGAGCAGGCCGAGTTCCTCGTTGGCGCGGGCGGCGGCCTCCTTGACGGCGGCGAGGGCGTCGATCAGGTGCGGGTAGGCGGAGATCGGCGTCCCCGTGATGGGGAAGTTCTCCGTGGCGCGCAGGGTGTGGACACCCCAGTACGCGTCGGCGGGGACCTCGCGGTCGCCGAGCAGGTCGTGTTCGCTGCGGTGGGTCGCGGCGGTCATGGCTGTGCGGGCCTTCTTTCGTACGGCTGTACGGGGTTGGTGGTTGCCGCCTACGAGCTCGGGACTTGTCGGCTGTGGGCGGGTGCGGGTTTGCTGTGGTTGCTCGCGCTCATGCGGCGGAGCCGCATATCGACGCAGCCCCGCGCCCCTTACAGGGCGCGGGCCGGGCGGATATGCCCGACCACCTCCCCGCCGCCGAGCAGCGGCGCGCCCGCGAACTCGTCGAGTGCCGTCCGGTCGACACCCGCGCGGACGAGCGCCGCCGCCGTGACCGGTACGCGGGCCCGGTCGGCGCCGTCTGCGATCTTGACGGCGACGGCCCTCCCGTCCGGCAGCGCCGCGACCTGGACGCCCTCGAAGCCGTCCTTGGCCAGCAGTCCGGGCACGGCCCGCATCATCGCGGCGACGTCGCGCCCGGAGCCGGAGGCCATCTCGGCGTGCTCGCGCATCGCGTCGGCGACCAGACGCTCGGGCGTTCCCTCCGCCGCGGTGGTGATCCGGGCCGCGGCGCGCGCGAGCCCGTGCAGCGAGACGGAGAACAGGGGCGCGCCGCAGCCGTCCACCGTCACCGCGGCGACGGACTGCCCGGTGAGGTCCTCGACGATCTCGGCGATGGCCTGCTGGAGCGGGTGCTTGGGATCGAGATAGTCCTCGAGGGACCAGCCATTGAGCTTGGCGGTGTAGAGCATCGCCGCGTGCTTGCCCGAGCAGTTCTGCGCGAGCCGCGACGGCAGCCGCCCCTGGCGCACCCAGGACTCGCGGACGACCGGGTCGAAGGGCAGGTCGGGCACGTTGAGGAGGTCGTCCTCCGTGAGCCCCGCCATTTCCAGGATCCGCCGGGTGCCCGCCAGGTGCCGTTCCTCGCCGGAGTGGCTGGCCGCGGTCAGCGACAGCAGCTCGCCGTCGAGCGGCAGCCCGGCCCGCACCATGGCCACGGCCTGCACGGGCTTGAGCGCCGAGCGGGGGTAGAAGGCCGCCTCGATGTCACCGATCTGGAGCTCGACGCCGCCGTCGGCTGCCAGGACGGCCACCGAACCGTAGTGGATGCCCTCGATGACGCCACCGCGTACGAGGTGGGCGACGGGGGCGTGGAGGGGCTCCCGGATCGCGGGAGCCGCGGCCACCGGCGCCGACGGGGCGTCGATGGCCGCTGAACTGCCGTACGTCACTTCTTGTTTCACGCTTCCGTTCCGGTCGAACGGCGGGCGACCCGGGCTCGTATCCCGAACCAGCCCGCCACCAAAGCTCCCACGATCAGCGGGAGGCACAGCACCGTCGTGCGGCCGGCGCCGCCGTCGGCGTACATCAGGACGAGGACCGAGGCGAGGAAGAACAGCGTCACGAGCTCGGTCCACGGAGAGCCGGGCAACTGGTAGCTCGGCCTGGACAGTTCGCCGTTCTGGGTCTTCCGCCAGAACAACAAGTGACAGACCATGATCATTCCCCAGGTGGCGAGGATGCCGATCGCGGCGAAGTTCAGCACGATCTCGAAGGCCTCGGCCGGAACCACGAAGTTCAGCCCGACGCCCAGGACACAGATACCGCTGGTGAGCAGGATGCCGCCGTACGGGACCTGGCTGCGGCTCATCACGCTCGTGAACTTCGGCGCGGAGCCGGACATCGCCATGGAGCGCAGGATGCGGCCCGTGGAGTACAGGCCCGAGTTGAGCGACGACATGGCCGCGGTCAGGACGACCAGGTTCATGATGCCGCCGGCCGCCGGGATGCCGATGTTGGACAGCACGGTGACGAAGGGGCTCTCGCCCGCCTTGTACGAGGACCAGGGCAGCAGCATCGACAGCAGGACGACAGAGCCGACGTAGAACAGGCCCACGCGCCACATGATCGAGTTGATCGCCTTCGGCATGATCTTCTCGGGGTTCTCGGTCTCGCCGGCCGCGACACCGACCAGCTCGACGGAGGCGTACGCGAAGACGACGCCCTGGACGATCAGCAGCATCGGCAGCAGGCCGTTGGGGAAGAGACCGCCGTTGTCGGTGATCAGGGACGGGCCGGGGGCGTGGCCGTCGACCTGGTGCTGGGTGACCAGCAGGAAGATACCGATGCACATGAAGACGACGAGCGCGCCGACCTTGATGATCGCGAACCAGAACTCCAGTTCGCCGAAGATCTTCACCGAGATGAGGTTCACGGTCAGGACCACCGCGAGCGCGATGAGCGCGAGCACCCACTGCGGGATGTCGGAGAACATGCCCCAGTAGTGGGTGTAGGTGGCCACCGCGGTGATGTCGGCGATGCCAGTGGTCGCCCAGTTGAGGAAGTACATCCAGCCCGCGGTGTAGGCGCCCTTCTCCCCCATGAACTCACGGGCGTAGGACACGAAGGCACCGGAGGAGGGCCGGTACAGGACGAGTTCGCCGAGGGCGCGCACGACGAGGAAGGCGAAGACTCCGCAGACCGCGTAGGCGATGAACAGGGACGGGCCCGCGTCGGCGAGCCGGCCGCCGGCGCCGAGGAAGAGGCCGGTGCCGATCGCGCCGCCGATGGCGATCATGTTGACGTGCCGGGACTTGAGGGACTTGCTGTAGCCCGCGTCGCCGGCGTCGACGTGCGCCGGTTTCTGTACGGCTTCCTGGAGTGACTCGCTCACGCGGGTCCGCCTTCCGTGGAACTGTCCGTGCGTGGGGCACGCACGATGTCTGTGAGGGTGGTTTCGACGCGGTCGAGGTGGTGGGACATGGCCTCCACCGCGTCGTGTTCGGAACCGTCGGTCAGCGCCTCGACGATGGCCCGGTGCTCGCGGTTGGACTGCTCGCGGCGGCCACCCAGTTCGTTGAGGAAGGCCGACTGGCGGGCCAGCGCGTCCCGGATCTCCTCGATGACCCGGCGGAACACCGGGTTCTGGGTGGCCTCGGCGACGGCCAGGTGGAACAGCGTGTCCATCGCGACCCACGCGGTCGTGTCGGTCTCGCGCTCCATCCGGTCCAGCAGGTGCGCCAGGTGGTCCAGGTTCTCCGGGGTGCGGCGCAGCGCCGCGTACCCGGCGACCGGGATCTCCACGTGCCGGCGCACCTCCAGCAGGTCGCTCGCCGTGAAGTCGCCGAAAGTGGGGTCCTCGACGGCATGGGCGATCACGAAGGTGCCCTTGCCGGTGCGGGACTGGGTCAGCCCCATCACCTGCAGGGCCCGCAGTGCCTCGCGCAGGACCGGCCGGCTCACTTCGAGCCGCCGGCACAGCTCCGCCTCGGAGGGGAGCTTGTCGCCGATGGCGTACTCGCCGCGCTCGATGGCGCCACGGAGGTGGGTGAGCACCGCTTCCATGGCGCTGATGCGCCGGGGCGCCGAGCCAGCTGTCTGGCTGTCTGACAGGTTCACGGTGGTGATCCTGGGGGTGACGTAAGGGTGCTGTCAAGGGGTGCCGAGCCGGCGGTCCGCCCTGCCACCTCCTCCCGGTGATCAGCTGAGGACGCCCGTGCCCAGCAGTCCGAACAGCAGCAGACCGATCGCGATCCGATAGATCACGAACGCGTTGAAGGAGTGTCTGGCCACGAACTTCAGCAGCCAGGCGATCGACGCGTACGCGACCGCGAACGACACGACGGTGCCGACGGCGAGCGACGCCGCGCCCACCCCGGCACCCAGGGCGTCCTTCAGCTCGTACAGGCCGGCACCCGTCAGGGCGGGAATTCCGAGAAAGAAGGAGAGCCGGGTGGCCGCGACGCGGTCCAGGTCGAGGATCAGCGCGGTCGACATGGTGGCGCCGGAGCGGGAGAAGCCGGGGAAGAGCAGGGCGAGGATCTGCGAGCCGCCCACCAGCATGGCGTCCCTGAACGAGGTGTCGTCCTCCCCCCGCTTGTGCCGCCCCATCTGGTCCGCCGCCCACATCACCCCGCTGCCGGCGATCAGCGAGGCCGCCACCACCCAGAGCGAGGCGAGCGGCCCCTCGATGAGCGGCTTCGCGGCGAGCCCCACGACGACGATCGGGACGGTCGCGGCGATCACCCACCAGGCGAACCGGTAGTCGTGGCGGTGCCGCTCCTCACGGTGGGTGAGCCCCCGGAACCAGGCGGAGACGATGCGTGCGATGTCCTGGCGGAAGTACACGAGCACGGCGGCGATGGCACCGACCTGGATGACCGCCGAGAACCCGACCACCGAGTCGTCGTCGACCGGGATCCCCATGAGCCCCTCGACGATCTTGAGGTGACCGGTCGACGACACCGGCAGGAACTCGGTCACCCCCTCGACGGCTCCGAGGACGACGGCCTGACCGAGGGAGATGGCGCTCATGTGGTCCTGTTCTGGTGGGCGTCGGGTTCGGCAGCGGTACGGGCATCGGATACCGCGCCGACAGTCGTACTACGACGAGGTAAGGACCCCTCTCACCGCAGCGCCCCTAGCCCCAGACAGCCCCGGCGAACGCCATCCCCGCGAAGGCGGCGCCCAGCCCCGCCACCACGCTCGCGACCACGTTGGCGACGGCGTAGAAGCGGGCGCCGTCCTGGGCGAGTCGCAGGGTCTCGTAGGAGAAGGTCGAGTACGTGGTCAGCGCGCCGCACAGCCCGGTGCCGATCAGCAGCTGGAGGTGGGAGCCCGCGGCTCCCGCGGCCACCGCCCCGGTGAGCAGACCGAGGACGAGCGACCCGGCGACGTTGACGGTGAAGGTGCCCCACGGGAAGACCGAGTCGTGCCGGGACTGTACGGCGCGGTCGGTGAGGTAGCGCAGGGGGGCACCGGCCATGCCGCCGACGATGACGAGCAGCCAGTTCACAACGACCTCTTACCCTCCGGGCCCGCCTCGCCGGGCGTGTCGTCCGTGCCGCCGTACCTGATGACCTCGCACGCGTCGAGGACCGCCAGCCCCTCGGTGACGAGCCCGTCGAGTTCCGGCAGGAAGGCGCGTACGCGGCTCTCGTCGTCCACGATGACGACGGCGACGGGCAGGTCCTCGCTCAGCGACAGCAGCCGCGAGGTGTGGACGATCGAGGAGGCGCCGAAGCCCTCGATGCCCCGGAACACACTCGCGCCCGCCAGGCCGGCGGCGTGAGCGCGGTGGACGATCTCGCTGTACAGGGGCCTGTGGTGCCAGGTGTCGTGTTCACCGACGAGCACGGTCAGGCGCAGGGCACGGCCCGTGAGCGGGGTGGTTCGCGTCATCGCTGCCTCACCGCCAGGATCCGGCGCGACACCGCCGCCGCGAGCCCCACCGAGGCGAGGGCCGCGAGAAGCGTGGCGGCGAGATAGGCGAGGCCGGTGCCGGGGCGGCCCGCGTCGGCCAGCCGCTCGATGTCGACGGCGTACGTCGAGAAGGTGGTGAAGCCGCCGAGCACCCCGGTGCCGAAGAAGGGCCGCACCAGCCGGTGGGCCGCCCACACGTCGGTGATCACCACCATGAAGACCCCGATCACGGCGCAGCCGACGACGTTCACCCAGAACGTCGTCCAGGGGAAGCCACCGGTCTGCGTGGGCCACAGCAGCGACGCGCCGTAGCGGGCGACGGCGCCGATGCCACCGCCGAGAGCGACCACGGCCACCACGGGCGCCTGGCCGTGCCGGAGGGACGGCCGACGGGCCGGGCGGCCGACGGGATCGGCGGCGCCGGGGACACCGAGTCTGTCGGGATGCGGAGCTGTCACATTGCTCAGAGTGCCATGCCGGGCGGTTCGCACACGGCGACCCCCCGTTCCCACAGGCTCCCCAGCACCAGTCGTCCGTCGGCCACGCAGGCGCTGGTGACCATGCGGAACCCGGAGCGCCGGCGCACCAGGTCGTGAACGATCTGTCCCGTGTCGTCCACCGCCACGACCCCGGCGAAGCCCTTCGGCCGGAAGGGGGCGCGCACGGCGATCCGGGCGGCGGCGCGCCGGGCGCCCCGGCCCAGGCGATGGATCGCCTCCAGGGGCGCGACACGCGGTCCGGCCAGCGCCACCCACATCAGCCCGTCCGGGCCGCGCCACATGTTGTCCGGCATACCGCGCAGGTTCTCGACGAACGGTTCGCTCGTCCCCGCGTCCGGCCCGGTGAGCCAGTAGCGGGTGAGCATGCGCCGGCCGGTCTCGGCGACGACGAGGAACGACTCGTCGGCGGAGGCCGCGACGCCGTTGGCGAACTGCAGCCCGTCCAGCAGCACTTCGGGCCGCTCACTCCCGGGTGCGAGACGCAGCAGCCGCCCCGTGCCGCTGTGTTCGACCACGTCGCCGATCCAGTTCTCCAGCGGATGGCTGCGGCTGGAGACGGTGAAGCAGATCGTGCCGTCGGTGAGCGCGACGACGTTGCTGCAGAAGCGCAGTGGTTCGCCGTCGACCGAGTCGGCGAGCACTCTCACGGTCCCGTCCGCGGTCGCGACCCGCAGCACTCCCATGCGGGCGTCGCACACCAACAGGTCGCCGTCCGGGAGGAGTTCGAGCCCGAGGGGGCGGCCTCCGGTCTCCGCGAGCACCTGGACGCGGGTGCGGGCCGCCGGGTCCGCGACGCCGTCCACACGCAGGATGCGCCCGTCCTCGACACCGGTCAGGACGCGGCCCCGCTCGTCGGCGACCACGTCCTCGGGCCCTCGCCCGCCGATTTCCACGTAGCGGAGCGGTGTGAGTCCCGTGTTCTTCGCCTTTTCCATGTCCGCCTCCCGTAGCCCGGCTCCGGCGGGCATCCTCGCGGGTACCCCTGGGGCCGGGGATGCTCACACGCGGCAGGGCCCGGCCGCCCACGGCGACCGGGCCCACGCCACAGGGGTGCTCAGCGGTGGCTGAACCACGACATCGACGAGAGCGCCCTGTCGTCGTAGCCGAACAGGGCCTGGTTCTCCCAGCCGTTCCCGGAGGACGCGTCGGTCGGGTCCCAGCCGTTGCCGGTCACCGCGGTCCAGGTCGCCTCCCAGTAGAAGACGCCGAGGCCACGGCCGTTCGGTACGGCCTCCACGATGCCCGCGACGGTGTTCATCCACGCCAGCTGGCCGGCCGCGGAGGCGGGGTAGCCGGAGACGAGCTCGCCGGTGGTGTCGATCTGGTTGGTGAGCGAGTCGTCGCTGTCGAGGCGGAACGGGTAGGACGTCTCGGCGACGAAGACGGGCTTGCCGTAGCGGGAGGCCGCGTCGTCGAGGGTGGTCTGGAAGTCGGACAGCGGCCCGTGCCAGTAGCCGTAGTACGACAGGCCGATGGCGTCGAACCTGACACCGTTGGACACCGCGTTGTCGAACCACCAGCGGGTGCCCGACAGGTCACCGCCCTTGGCGAGGTGCAGTGCCACGGCCGTGCCGGAGTTGACCGCCTTGGCCGCGTCGTAGCCGGAGTTGAGCAGCCCGGCGAGCTGCGACCAGTTGCTCGTGGAGCCCTCGTTCCACATCATGCCGCCGTTGATCTCGTTGCCGACCTGCACCATGTCGGCGGTGGTGCCCTGCGCCTTCAGGGCGTTCAGCACGTCGTACGTGTGGTTGTAGACGTCGGTCCTCAGCTGGCTGTATGAGTGCCCGGCCCAGGCGGCGGGCTTGTCCTGGCGGCCGGGGTCCGCCCAGAAGTCCGAGTAGTGGAAGTCGACCAGCAGCTTCATTCCGGCCGACTTGACGCGCTTGGCCATCGCCAGGACGCGCGTCTTGTTGTTGTAGCCGTCGGCCGGGTTGACCCAGACCTTCAGGCGGGCGTAGTTCATGCCGGCGTTCTTCAGGATGGTGACCGCGTCACCGGTGGTGCCGGAACTGGTCCTGTAGACACCGCCCTTGGCCTCGCTCTTCGCGAGGGAGGAGATGTCGGAGCCCTTGACGGCCAGGCCCGTCGAGCCCGAGGTGAAGGTCAGGTCGTCGACGTTGATCCAGTTCCCGGCGCCCGCGTCGGAGTTGATGCTGATGGTGCACTGGTTGTTCGTCACCGCGACGGACGTGACGAACCGGATCCAGCCGCTGGAGGAGACGGGGAGGTCGGTGCGTTGCTCCGCGCTGCCGCAGTTCTTCAGGGCGAGGTACGCGGACTTCTGGCCGCCGCCGGAGCGGACCCACGCGGTGAGCTTGTAGGTGCCGTTGGCCAGGCCGGACAGGTACTGGTACGTCTCCACCTTGTACGCGGAGGACGACCAGTGGGTCAGGCGGTAACCGCCGCTGTGGCCACCGGACTCGGTGAACGAGGCGGCGTTCTGTCCGCCCGCCGAGTACGTCGACCAGCCGGCCGCGGTGGCGGTCCCCGTGCCGTCGGACTCGAAGCCGCCGTTGGTGAGGGTGCTGGCGGCGTGGGCGCTCTGGGCGGGCAGGGTGGTGAGGGCCAGCCCGGCGGCGAGGGGCAGGAGCAGGGTGCGCAGTACGCGTCTGGGATGGAACATCGTCGTCCGTCGTCCCTTCGACGTGGTGTGGGTGTGGGGTGTTGATGTCCCCGGTGGGGTCCGGGGCAGGGGGTTCTCGCCCCCGCCGCCCCTACCCGTCCCATCCCTGGGGGCTGCGCCCCCAGACCCTCGCCTATCGGCCTGACGGCCTCGTCCTCAAACGCCGGGCGGGCTGGATATGCCTGGCCCCGGCCGGGAAGATTCAGCGCCGCCCGCACCATCCAGCCTCTCCGGCGTTTGAGGAGCGGGGTTCGGGGGCCTGCCTCCCGAAAACAGGGTCCGGGGCGGAGCCCCGGCGGGGTCGAAGGGGCGGAGCCCCTGGGGACGGGAACGGGTAGGGGCGGCGGGGGCCAAACCGACCAGCGCGGCTCAGCTGTCGAGTCGTACGACCCGCACGGCCCCCGCGGGCACCGCGAGGCGCCCCGCGGAGCGTTCCCCCGTCAGCAACTCGGTCCCGTGGCCGTCCACCGGCACCTTGACGTCCGAGGAGCTGTGGTTGATTGCGAACAGATAGGCACCCGACTCCCCCGCCCGCCGCACGACCTCGACGTCACGCGGCAGACCGGCCCGCGCCGGGATGCCCGCGTCGTCGGAGGCCCAGCCCAGCAACACGTCCAGCCCCTGGGCGTCCAGCCGCGTCGACACGTACCAGGCCGCGCCCTCGCCCAGCCGGTGCCGGGTCACCGCGGGGTGCCCCGCGGCCGGTCCGTCGTCGTACGTCCAGACGGTCTCGGCTTTGCGCGGCACCACGAACTCGGTCCACACGTCACCGGTGAGTTCGGAACCGTCGGGCCCGGTGACCCGGACGCTCTGGCCGGGCAGCAGCGGCGAGAACTCCTCGACGGTCAGGCCCAGCGCCTCCCGCAGGGCACCCGGGTACGCGCCCTCGTGCACGGCGTCGTGCTCGTCGACGATGCCGGAGAAGTACGAGACGACGAGGGTGCCGCCGTTCTCGACGTACGCGCGGACGTTGTTCCCGGCGGCTTCCGTCATCAGATACAGGGCGGGAACGACCACCAGGGGATAAGACGACAAGTCGGCTTCCGGGTGGGCGAAGTCGACCGTGAGGTGGCGGTCGTAGAGGGCCTCGTAGAAGGCGTCGGCCCGCTCACGGGCGTCGTGGTCCTCGCTGGGGCGCCACGCCAGGTTCTGCGCCCACCACGAGTGCCAGTCCCACAGGACGGCCACGTCGGCCTGTGTGCGGGTGCCGCGGATCGTGCTCAACGAGCCGAGGGACGCGCCGAGTTCGACGACCTCGCGCCACACGCGCGACTCGGTGCCCGCGTGCGGCACCATCGCCGAGTGGAACTTCTCGGCTCCGCGCCGGGACTGCCGCCACTGGAAGAACATGGCGCCGTCGGAGCCGCGCGCCACGTGCGCGAGGGAGTTGCGGGCCATCTGGCCGGGAGCCTTGGCCGGGTTGCGCGGCTGCCAGTTGATCCCGGACGTGGAGTGCTCAAGGAGCAGCCAGGGGGCGCCGCCCGCGACGGAGCGGGTGAGGTCGGCGGCCATGGCGAGGTTGACATGGGTGCGCCGGCCGTCGGTGATGAGGTAGTGGTCGTTGGTGACGAGGTCGACCTCACGGCCCCAGGCCCAGTAGTCGACCGAGTCGCACTGGCTGAGCGCGGTCATGAAGTTGGTGGTGACCGGGATGCCGGGGGCGAGACGGCGCAGGATGTCGCGCTCCGCCACGAAGTTCTCGCGCATGGTGGCGTCGGCGAACCGCTTGTAGTCGAGCGCCTGGCCGGGGTTGCCGACCGTGGGGGCCACCCGGGGCGGGTTGATCTGCTCGAAGTCCGTGTAGCGCTGGCCCCAGAAGGCCGTCCCCCAGGCTTCGTTGACCGCCTCGACCGTCTCGTACGTGGCCGCCAGCCAGCGGCGGAAGTGGGTGGCGCACGAGTCGCAGTAGCAGGCCGACACCGGGACGCCGTACTCGTTGTGCACGTGCCACAGGGCGAGGGCCGGGTGGCCGGCGTACCGCTCGGCGAGCTTGGTGGTGATGCTCGCGGCGGCCGCGCGGTAGTCGGCGTTGCTGTGACAGATGGCGCCGCGCGAGCCGAACTCGTAGCGCGTGCCGTCGGCGGCCACGGGCAGGGCCTCGGGGTGCTCGCGATAGAACCAGACGGGCGGTACGACGGTGGGAGTGCCCAGGTCGGCGCGTATGCCGTTGCCGTGAAGCAGGTCCAGCAGGCGGTCGAGCCAGCCGAAGTCGTACTCCCCCGGTGAGGGCTCCAACAGGGCCCAGGAGAAGATCCCGACGCTCACCATGGTGACGCCCGCCTCGCGCATCAGCCGGACGTCCTCGTGCCAGACGCTTTCCGGCCACTGCTCGGGGTTGTAGTCCCCACCGAAGGCGAGCCCGGTGAGGCCCGTGGGGGTGGTCTCCGGCATGGATTTCTCCCGTTGAGTCGGTCATCTGGGAACGTGCACACACGACGCCGGACGGCGCGGGCCCAACATAACCGCACAGCGACAACCATTGACAAGTGTCCTGGATGTTTCTCTACTGTGAACGCTCACAGAGCACAGCACCGCGCATGGCCGGTCTGCTGATCCAACGCCTTCAGGCCCTTGTCAGGGGAGAACAACCATGCAGTTCACGATGCGCCGCCGCCTCGTGGCCACCTCGATCGCCGTCGCCCTCGGCGCCACGACTCTCGCCGCGTGCAGCTCCGGCTCCGACGGCAAGGACACGGCAGACTCCGGGCCGGTCTCCCTGACCTACTGGGCCTGGGCGCCGGGCATGGACAAGGTCGCCGCCATCTGGAACAAGAAGAACCCCGACATCCAGGTCACGGTGAAGAAGCAGGCGTCCGGCGACGACCTGGTCACCAAGATCATCACCGCGGCCAAGGCCAAGAAGGCACCGGACCTGGTGCAGGCCGAGTACCAGGCGCTCCCCACGCTCGTCAGCAACAACGTCCTCGCCGACATAGCGGACGACGTCAAGGGCGCGGAGAAGGCGTTCGCCCCCGGCATCTGGCAGCAGACCACGCTCGGCACCGACGCCGTCTACGCGGTGCCACAGGACTCCGGGCCGATGATGTTCTACTACCGCGAGGACCTCTTCAAGAAGTACGGGCTGACCGTCCCGACCACCTGGGACGAGTTCGCCGAGACGGCCCGCGAGCTGAAGAAGAAGGACTCCTCCAAGGCGCTCACCACGTTCTCCTCCAACGACTCCGGTCTCTTCGCCGGTCTCGCCCAGCAGGCCGGCGCCAAGTGGTGGACCACCGAGGGCGACAAGTGGAAGGTCGGCATCGACGACGCGGCCACCAAGAAGGTCGCGGACTTCTGGGGCGGCCTGGTCGAGGAGGGCGCCATCGACAACCAGCCGATGTACACCCCGGCCTGGAACAAGGCGCTCAACACCGGCAAGCAGATCGCCTGGGTGAGCGCGGTCTGGGCGCCCGGCACCCTCGGCACCGCCGCGCCCGACACGGCGGGCAAGTGGGCGATGGCCCCGCTCCCCCAGTGGTCGAAGGGCGACAACGCCACCGGCAGCTGGGGCGGCTCCTCCACCGGCATCACCAACGACTCCCGGCACAAGGAGGCCGCGGCCAAGTTCGCCACCTGGCTGAACACGGACCAGGAGGCCCTCGCCGCGCTGGTGAAGGAGGGCGGCATCTACCCCGCCGCGACCGCCGCCCAGACCGGTGGCGCGCTGGCCACCGCGCCGGAGTTCTTCTCCAACCAGCCCGACTTCTACACGAAGGCCGCCGAGATCGCGAAGACCACCGCGCCCTCGGCCTGGGGCCCGAACGTCAACGTCGCGTACACCGCCTTCAAGGACGCCTTCGCCAAGGCCGCGAAGGCCAAGAGCGAGGCCGAGTTCGGCACCGCCCTCACCGCCATGCAGGACGCCACAGTCGCGGACCTCAAGAAGACGGGCTTCGAGGTCGCCGAGTAATGAGCACGGTCAATGACACCACCTCGGTGCAGGCGCGCGGCTCCGGTCGCGCGCCCCGCGCCCGTTCGACGAGCGGGCGGGTGCGCCGCGCCCCGTACGCGTTCCTCGCGCCCGCCGTCGTGCTCTTCCTGCTGTTCTTCGCGCTGCCCATCGGCTACGCGTGCTACCTGAGCCTGCGCAAGGTCGAGGTGAAGGGCCTGGGGCTGGGCGCCGGGGCCCGCGAGGAGGTCTGGGCGGGCCTGTCGAACTACACCGCCGCGCTCTCCGACTCGGAGCTGATCGACGGCGCCCTGCGCGTCCTCGGCTACGGGGCGATCGTCGTGCCGGTGATGCTCGGCTCGGCGCTGCTCCTCGCGCTGATGCTGGACACCGACCGGGTGCGGCTCACCTCCTTCACCCGGCTGGCGATCTTCCTGCCCTACGCCGTCCCGGGGGTGATCGCGGCCCTGCTGTGGGGCTTCCTGTACCTCCCGGACGTGAGCCCCTTCTACTTCGTGCTCGACAGGCTGGGGCTCCCGGAGCCGAACCTGCTGGACGGCGGGCCGCTGTTCCTCGCACTGTCCAACATCGCGATCTGGGGCGGCACCGGCTTCAACATGATCGTCATCTACACCTCGCTGAAGTCCATCCCGGTCGAGGTGCACGAGGCGGCGAGGCTGGACGGAGCCTCGCAGCTCCAGATCGCGCTGCGCGTCAAGATCCCGATGGTGGCGCCCTCGCTGGTGCTCACCTTCTTCTTCTCGATCATCGCCACACTCCAGGTGTTCGCCGAGCCGACCACCCTCAAACCGCTCACCAACTCCCTGTCCACCACCTGGAGTCCGCTGATGAAGGTGTACCAGGACGCCTTCGGCACCAACGACATCTACGCGGCCGCCGCGCAGGCCGTGATCATCGCCGTGGCCACCCTGGTGCTGTCCTTCGGCTTCCTGCGCGTCGCCAACTCCCGTTCCAGGCAGGAGGAGGCCCGATGAGTTCCCTCGCCGTCCGCAAGGCCGTGCCCGCCGCCGGGACCACCCCGGGGACCGCCCGGGGGCCTCGTGCGCGCCGCCGTGCCGCCCTCGCCCCGACGATCACGCTGCTGCTCGGGGCCGTCTACTGCCTGCTGCCCGTCGCCTGGGTGGTGATCGCCGCCACCAAGTCGGGGAGCGAACTGTTCTCGACGTTCACCTTCCTGCCAGGCACCGGCCTCGCGGAGAACCTGTCCGACCTGTCGGCGTACCGCGACGGCGTCTACTGGAAGTGGATGGCCAACTCGGCCTTCTACGCCGGGTTCGGCGCCCTGCTGTCGACGGCGGTCTCCGCCGTCTCCGGGTACGCGCTGGCGATCTACCGCTTCCGCGGCCGCGAGACGGTCTTCAACATCCTGCTGGCGGGTGTGCTGATGCCGCCGGTCATCATCGCCATCCCCCAGTACCTGCTGCTGGCCGAGGCGAACCTGACGGACTCGTACGCCTCGGTGCTGCTGCCGCTGGTCCTGTCCCCGTACGGGGTCTACCTCGCGCGGATCTACGCGGCCGCCTCCGTGCCGGCCGATGTGGTGGAGGCCGGGCGGATGGACGGGGCCGGCGAATGGCGGATCTTCACCCGGATCGGGCTGCCGATGATGGTGCCCGGACTGGTGACGATCTTCCTCTTCCAGTTCGTCGCGATCTGGAACAACTTCCTCCTGCCGTACATCATGCTCAGCGACGACGAGAAGTTCCCGATGACGGTGGGGCTGCACACCCTGCTGCTCCAGGGATCCAACCAGGCCTCGCTCTACACCCTCGTCATCACCGGCGCGCTGCTGGCGATCATCCCCCTCATCGCCTTGTTCCTGGTCATCCAGCGGTTCTGGAGCCTCGATCTGCTGTCCGGAGCCGTAAAGTCATGACCATGAGCAACACCGGCGGCCGGCGAAAACCGCCGACCATTCACGACGTGGCTCGCGTGGCGGGAGTCTCCCGCGGCACCGTGTCACGCGTTCTCAACGGCGGCCACTACGTCAGCCCGGCGGCCCAGGAAGCGGTCAACGCCGCGATCCGCAAGACGGGGTACGTCGTGAACCGGCACGCCCGCTCGCTGATCACGGGCCGCTCCGACTCGGTCGGCTTCCTGCTGACCGAACCGCAGGAGAAGCTGTTCGAGGACCCCAACTTCAACGTCCTGCTGCGCGGTTGCACCCAGGCGCTGGCCGCGCACGACATCCCGCTGCTGCTGATGGTGGCGGGCACTCAGGACGAGCGGCGCCGGATCACGCGGTACATCACGGCGGGCCACGTCGACGGAGTGCTGCTGGTGTCCAGCCACTCAGGGGACCCGGTCGCCGAGGAACTGCGCGAGGCGGGCGTGCCGCTCGTGCAGTGCGGCAAGCCCATGGGGCCCGGCTCGAAGGTGAGCTACGTGGCGGCCGACGACCGGGACGGCGCCCGTGACATGGTGCGCCACCTGCTGTCGCTGGGCCGCCGCCGTATCGGCCTGGTGACCGGTGCGCTGGACCTCCCGGGCGGTGTCGATCGCCTCGCCGGCTACAAGGAGGTGCTCACGGAGGCGGGCATGGAGATCGACGAGCGGCTCATCGTCACCGGCGACTACAGCCGGGCCAGTGGCGAGGCGGGCGCCGAACGGCTGCTGGCGCAGGCCCCGGACATGGACGCCCTGTTCGTGGCCTCCGACCTGATGGCCCAGGGCGCCCTGACAGCGCTGCGCCGGGCGGGCCGCCGGGTCCCGGAGGACGTGTCCCTGGGCGGCTTCGACGACTCCGCCGCGGCGACGGAGTCCACCCCCGCCCTCACCACGATCCGCCAGCCCTACGACCGCATCAGCGCCGAGATGGTGCGGGTGCTGCTGGCGCTGATCGGCGGCGACGACCCGGCCGCGGTGATCCTGCCGACGGAGCTGGTGCGCCGCGACTCGACCTGAGGGGCTCCGCTTCTTCGAGCGTGGCCGGTCCGCTGGTGGAGCACGCGCGGGTTCCCGTCGAACGATCGACGACCGCGAAGCCGCATCTCAGCAGGTAGATCACCACATCGGTCCGCCCTGACCTCCGAAACGAGATCTCCGCAGCAACTCGTAAAATCTGCGAGTCATCGCTGTAATATGCCGCCGTGCCGGAGCCCATCGCGAGCGAGGTGGGCACCTGGGTGAAAGTCATGCGCGAGCGGGCCGCCGCGAAGGCGAGCCCGCGGGTGCGACGGCATCCGCCATTACCTCACCGTCCTCCAGCCCACCCTCACCGCGTGGACCACGACAGCGGGCGTGAACTCACTGAGCGGTGTGCATCGTGAAGTCGCAGGTCGCGGGTCTGGTGTGAATGGCGAGTGGGGTACTCGTGCCGGTCGGCGGCGTCCGTGAGCAAGTCGGCACGCCGTGAGAACGCGGGAGGGCGCGGGGGATGCAGGAGCGGCAGTGGATCACCACCCGCCGGTGCGAACCTGGACGCCCTCGCCGAGGAGTCGGCCGAGCAACTCCAGGAGGTCGAAGCCGAGCGGGATGAACTGGCGATCGCGGAGCGGGTGTTGAACCGTCTGGCCGAGCAGGCCCTCGCCGGCGCCGCGACTGTCGCTCCGGTACCGGCGAAGGTGGCCGGGCGGGCAGTCCTGCTCATCCCGCACCGCAGCGACGCGGCCGAGAGGGCGCGCTGCCTGACGGCTACCGCAAGATCCTGGCGATCGTGCGGGAGGCCGACGGCCCGGTGCAGGTCAGGGCGGTCGGCGAGCGGCTGGGCCTGGACGCCTCGGTGCGCGGCAAGCTGGAACCTCTGCAGGCGAAGATGACCAGGCTCGCCGACCGCGGCCGGCTGCACAAGCGGGGCGACGGGCGGTTCACGGCACGTCCGTAGTCGCGCGGGGGGCGCCCATAACTGACGGGCCCCCGACGGCAGTTGAGTTTGGTGTGAAGAAAGACAACAGTTCCGTCGAGGGCCCTGACGGCCTTGTCTGCACCGCCCGCCTGCCGCTGTCGAGTGCCACCCTGAACTGGCTCGCCGACCTGATACGCGGCCACCTCGAGAAGATCGGCTCGCGGTGGCGCGCCCTGCCCGCGGGGAAGATCGCCACCATCGTGCTGGCAGTGCTGCGCTGTGACCAGCGGCCCGGCGACCTGGCCGGCGGCAACGGCATCCACCGCACCACCGTGACCCGATGGGTCCGGGAAGTCGTCAGCCTGCTCGCCGCCCACGCCCCACGCCTGGACCGGGCCCTGAAGAAGATCGCCCGAAAGGGTGGCAGCATCGTACTGCTGGACTGATCGGTGATCCGCACCCGGCGCAGAACCGGGAAGGAGAACCGGAAGAACTACTCCGGCAAGAACAAATGCCACGGCCTGCTCGCGATCGCCCTCACCGACGACCGGGGCCGACTGCTGTGGATATCGGCGGCCCGCCCCGGGCGCACCTCGGAGATCACCGCCTGCCGGCACGACAAGCGCACCCGTAAACTGCGGGAAGCCGGGCTCGGCGCCATCGCCGACCTGGGGTTCGTCGGCCTCGACGACGGCGGCCCGACGCCGACCCGGCGGTGATCACCGGCTACAAGACCGCCCACAACCGGCCCCTGACGCGAGGCCAGAAGCTGTCCAACACGGCACTGGCGGCCGTCCGGGCACCCGTCGAGCACGGCTTCGCCCACCTCGAGAACTGGTGCGTCCTCCGCAAGGTACGCACCGACCCCTCCTGGGCGACCGCCCTGGTCCGGGCCCTGCTGGTCCTCACGAACCGCGAGGAAGGCGCATCGCGCGGGCGTATATGGACTGATCCGGGTGCCGACGGCGAGCACCCGCGGCGGGCGGCCGGGGCGAGGCGGCCGCCCGGGGCGGGTGTGAAGCCTTCTTGCCGGGGCAGGTCGCCCCGGGCCCAGTCGTGGACGGTGGAGTAGGCGCCGCGGAAGCCGCGTGCGGAGATCTCGCGGTGGAGTTCGAGAATCGCCACCCGGCCCTCGGTCTCGGCCCGGCGTCGTTCGAGGTAGGGCTTGAAAGGGTCGAGTTTGCTGGGGCGTTGGCGCTTGTGCCCTTTGACCATCTCCTGCCGGCGGGCGGCGCGGGCGTACCGCTGGACAGTGTGGTGTCCCCAGCCCAGATGATGGGCTGCACCTACTCGTTCTGGAGGTTCAGCCAGTGCATCGCGTCCAGGGCGATGCCGACATTGGTGCCGTGCCGGTCCAGAGTGACGGGCAGGCGGTCTTCGGCGCGGCGAATGCGTTGCAGGATGGTGTTTCGGTGGGTGAACAGCAGCTCTGCTGTCCGGGATGCGTTGTACCGCTGGTGGATAAACATTCGCAGCGTGTCACGTAGGTCCTGTGGGCCTGAGGCCAACGGGCCGAGAGTCGCGTAGATGAATTCGCGTAGCCGGGCTTCATCTCGGGCCAGCAATATGACGGCGGCGACGTCGTCATAGAAGGCGACCCGGTGCGCGTTGTTGCTCTGCACCAGCCGTTGGGTCTCCACCGCGCGGTCGTGGGTGCGTCGGAACCCGTCCACTCCCTCGTCCAATGAACCGATCGCAAGCCTGACGTCGCGGTGCGGGGCCAGAGCGGTCTCGAGCGCCTCGGCCGAAACTGGGATCCCGGGCGTCAGCCACAGCCACAGCGACGAAGCGCTGGCATGAACGAGCAGCCGGCTTCTGGACTCCGCGATCCGGCCGAGCTCGCTCGCCACCTGCACGAGGGCCGCGCGATCGGCGAACTGTGGTGGCGCCCAGAGGATCACTCCCAAATGTCTGGCTGAAAGCGAGTATCCGAGACTCTGATCAACACCGGTCACAGGAACGGGTGCTCCACCCAGGATGAGATTGACCAGCTCGAGGCGTCTTACGTGCTCGTCGCCCGACAGAGCTGCGCGCTCCTGCTCCAGAATGTCGATCACGGCAGTGACTGTGCGGTCGACCCAGAGCGACAGTGAGCGCGAGGCCCGGTCAAGAGCGGGCTGCAGGACGGCGGTTTCATCGCACAGTGAAAATGCGATCCGCATCAAGACGGACCACATCGCCTGTTGAGCGGCGTGGTTGGAAGCGCGGAAGGTGTCCTCCTCACCCCAGCGATACCCGTCGCGCGCGATGTTGACGATCTGGCTTGTCAGGTGGGGCTCCACGTCCCGCCACGGGTCCTCGTACATCGAGCGTGCCCAATGATGGGAGTGGGCCCGGGTCGCCTCACCGATCGCCTCTGCAATGGAGGGGTCCGATCCGAAGCGGGGATCGATCGCGTTGACAAGTGCGTCCTGGATCGGACGCAAAACGGAGGGATCGGCCAGGAATTCCTTGCACATGGTGCGTAGCAACTTTTCGGAGTCGCCCCGCAAACCGGCGCCATGCATAGCGCCCACACTACCCCTCCTCCCTGTGCCCTGCGCCTGTGCACTATGCACTGGTATCTCGGGTAATGCTGTGCACTCCAACATTGAGTGGCGCCTGTCACAGGTCGACCATGAGTCCGTCGGTGCGCTCGGCCGGCCCCACGATCGGACAAAGGCGAACGGCGATGGGAGAGTCAGGTGACTCGTGTGTCAGGGCCCCGGACTGAAGCGCTATTCAGGTCCGGTGATGGCGAGTGTGAAGCAACGATCTTCCGTCCCGCCGTTTCCGACGATCGAGGGGCCTTACCGATCGTCTTGCTCGCGCACGGAATCTCTGGGGCCAAGAGCCACCCGCGAGTCGAGACCCCCGCGCTGCTCTCGCTCTACCAGGCCGGCCGGTTGAACCTGGACGAGCTGATCACCACCAAGTACCGGTTCGAAGACATCAATCAGGAGTACCAGGACATGAAAGAAGGCAAGAACATTCGCGGCATGGTGATCTACACGGACGCCGACCGTTGAGCGCCCCGGCCTACACCGGCACCCCCGCAGGCGGCCAGGTGCTGGACCGGACGTCCCTGTACATCGACGGTGAGTGGGTGGCCTCGGCCGGGACCGACCGGATCGAGGTGCTGAACCCGGCCACCGAGGAAGTGATCGCCCAGGTCGCGGCCGGGACACCGGCGGACGTGGATCGCGCGGTGGCCGCTGCGCGCCGGGCGCTGCCGGCCTGGTCGGCCCGGCCGCCGGGCGAGCGGGCGGACTACCTGGAGAAGGCCCACGAGGCGCTGGTGGCCCGGACCGACGAGATCGCCGCGCTGATCTCCCGAGACATGGGGATGCCGCTGCAGGCCGCCGCATCCATACAGGTCGGCCTGCCTGCCTTCAACCTGGCGAACTTCGCCCGGCTGGCCCGGAGCTTCACGTTCGACGGCCCCGAGGTCGGCAACTCCCTGATCGTGCGGGAACCGATCGGTGTGGTCGGCTGCATCACCCCCTGGAACTTCCCGCTGCACCAGATCGTGCTGAAGGTGGCGGCTGCGCTCGCGGCCGGCTGCACGGTGGTGGTCAAGCCGACCGAAGTGGCTCCGCTGGCGGGTCATGCGCTGGCCTCGATCTTTGACGACGTCGGCCTGCCGGCCGGGGTTTTCAACCTGCTCAGCGGGTTCGGCCCGGTGGTCGGCGAGGCGCTGGCGGCGCATCCCGGGGTCGACATGGTGTCGTTCACCGGCTCCACCCGGGCCGGGAAGCGGGTCGCGGTGGTGGCGGCCGAGACGGTCAAGCGGGTCGCTCTGGAGCTCGGCGGGAAGTCGGCCAACGTGCTGCTCGACGATGCCGACTTCGAGCGGGCGGTAGCCGACGGCCTGGCCAAGTGTTACGTCAATTCCGGTCAGACCTGCTCGGCGCTGACCCGGATGCTGGTGCCGGTCGACCGGCTGGCCGAGGCGGAGCAGATCGCCGCCCGGGTGGCCGGCGAGTACCAGCACGGCGATCCGTCCGACCCGGGGACCCAGCTGGGGCCGCTGGTCAGCTCGGTCCAGCTGGAGCGAGTCCGGTCGTACATCCAGAAGGGTATTGACGAGGGCGCAACCCTGGTCGCCGGCGGGGTGGAGAGCGGGCGCGACCCTGCCGGCCTGGGCCGGGGGTACTACGTGCCGGCCACGGTGTTCTCCGGCGTCACCCCGGAGATGACGATCGCCCGCGAGGAGATCTTCGGCCCGGTCCTGTCGATCATGCCGTACCAGGATGAGGACGACGCCGTCCGGATCGCCAACGACACCGAGTACGGCCTGGCCGGCGGGGTCTGGTCGGCCGATCCAGAACGAGCGCTGCGGGTGGCCCGGCGCCTGCGGGCCGGTCAGATCGAGGTGAACGGGGGCGCGTTCAACCCGGGCGCGCCGTTCGGCGGGTACAAGCAGTCCGGCGTCGGCCGCGAGGGCGGCGCCCAGGGACTGGAGGAGTTTCTGGAGACCAAGGCGATCCAGCGCTGATGCTTTGACGAAATCACCAGGCCCGATCAGGAACTCGAGGAGGACACGTGGCCACCAGGGAGAAACCGCGCAAGTGGATCGACGCCGAGATCGAGGCGCTCGACCCAGACGTCGACCATGCCCGGATCTGGCAGCTCGGCAACGCCTACCGGACCAGCCCGATGATCCTCAACATGGCGGTGTGCCAGGGCTTCCTGCGGCTCGTCGGGCCGGGCAGCGGCGCACGCACACTCGTCCGCGGCGGCACGGGCAAGGTCGTCCTGCACCAGCAGCGTCGTATTGAGGGCACCATGCGCGAGGTGTGGACCTGGTACCTCGGCGAGGGTGCGCACGACCCGCGCGTGCGTGAGTCCGTCGAACGGGTCAACCGGCAGCACGACGCCTGGGCGGGGAAGTACCCCGACGCGATCCTGGACGTACGCCAGTACACGTACACGATCTGCATCCTCGCCGCCGAGCCGCACCGGGTGATGCAGCGGCTCGGCCTGCCCGGCTTCAGCGCCAAGGAGCAGCGGGCCGCCCACCGGCACTGGTCGCAGATCGCCGGGCTGTTCCGTATCGGTTCGGACCAGGGCGTCCCGGTGCCGGCGGACTTCGAAGGGATGCTCGCCTTCCTCGCCGACTTCGAGCGCAACGACTACTCGACCGCTCCGGAGAGCAACGTCGTCGCCGAGGCGATGCTGCAGCAGTTCTGCGACCGCTGGTTCCCCCGCCCGTTGCACGGGCTCGGTCGTGCCCTCGTGCTGTCCCTTGCCACCCCGGACCTGCTCGCCGTCCACGGGCTCAAGGGCCCGCGACCGCTCGTGACCCGGACCCTGCGGCGGACACTGCGCACGCTCATCACCGTCCAGGTCCGGTGGGCGCCCGACCCGGTCGAGGTGGCGCCGATCCGCGCCGCGTTCGCCGAGCCCCGCCCGGAGAACCCGATGGGCGGCCGGCTGAAGGCCGCTCTGTCCGGCATGAGGGGACAACGGCCCGCGCCGGACGGGTCGACGAGTACGGACGTCTGACTTGTCGGCCGGGACCGGTGCACGGTCGTCGGGATCCTCGCCCCGTCCGCACCGGCTCCCGAACTCGACCCCGCGGCGGTCGTCGGCCGGCTACCGTCCCCAGCCGGCGGTCGCGGGCGGCCTCGCCTCGACCCTTGTGATGGGCCGCTGCCGACCTGTACCCGGCGGTCCGTGCTGCCCGGATCGCTCCGACCGAGGCGCTGGCGACGCCATCAGCCGACACCCCGCGGCCCGCCGCCTCACCCACCGGTTCGTTGCGAAGGCTCACGGCGTGCCGACGTCACCGTTCACCACTCGGGTGGCGTCCGTGATCGTGCTGACCTCATGCCGACGGATCTTCCGCAGCAGCCGGATCAGGGTGCCGCGCTCGCGGGCGGTCAGGGCTCGGGCCCATTCGGCCTCGCGGGCGTTGTTGCGCGCGAAGAGCTCACCGACCACGTCGTGTCCGTAGCCGGTGAGCTGAATGGTGACGGACCGGCCGTCCTTGTCCGACCTGCTGCGCTGGATGAGTCCCTTGCGTTCCAGGGTGTTGAGCACCGCCGAAACGCTGGCCTGGGAGACGTTGGTCAGCCGGGCGAGCTGCAGCGGAGTCAGTTCGCCGACCGTCTTGACCGCGAACAGGGCACGAAAGCCCGCCCAGGTGAGGCCGGCCGGGCGCTGGACGCTGACCTCGAAGTCCTGCTGGAGCCGTTCAGCCGCTCTTACCAGTCCGAAGATCATGAGCATGGCGTCGATGTCCGCGTCCGGCGCGAAGGATCGTATGGCCTCGGCGGCCTGGGCGTCGGCCTCGGCCGGATCGCCGGGGATCGGGAGCGGGGACTGGCTCGGCTGCATGAAGGGACTCTGTCCTCAAGATAGGAGAAGTTACTGAGAGGTCTCAGCATATCGCCGGCTGGCCGTACATCCTGCCCGGTTACGACGCGGTGGCCCCCGCGTCCACGGGCAGAGCGGTCCCCGTGACGAAGGACGACGCGTCGGAGCAGAGCCAGAGCACGGCATCGGCGATCTCCTCCGGTTCAGCGAACCGCTTGATCACCTGGGGGGCTACGGCCTGCGCCTGGAGTTCGGGCGGCAGAGCAGCGGTCATGTCGGTGCGGACCGCCGCCGGGCAGACCGCGTTGACCCGGATGTTCCGGTCCGCGCACTCGATGGCGGCGGTCTTGGTCAGACCGACCACGGCATGCTTGCTCGCGGAGTAGGCGGCGCCCTGCGGAAGGCCGATGAGCCCGGCGAGCGAAGCGGTGTTGACGATCGCACCGCCACCCGACGCGGCCATGAGGGGGATCTGGGCCCGCAGACCGTACCAGACCCCTTTCAGGTTCACGGCGAGGCAACGGTCGAAGGCCGCCTCGTCGGTGTCGGTGACGCTGCCCTGCACGGCGATACCCGCGTTGTTGTGCGCGAAGTCCAGCCGCCCGTACGTCTCGGCCACGGTCGCCGCGAGTGCGGTGCACTCGTCGGCCTCGGTGACGTCGCACGCGACGAACAGTGCCCGTCCGCCGGCCTGCTCGACCAGCCGCACGGTCTCCAGCCCGGCGGCGCGTCGACTACCCAGATCGGCGACGACCACTGCCGCGCCGGCGCGCCCGAATGCCACGGCGGCGGCTCGTCCGATGCCGCCTGCCGCGCCGGTGACCAGCCCGGCCTTGCCCTTCATGGTGATCTCCATGCCTCCGAGACTAGCTCGATGTCTTAGCAATTCACACCCGCCCAGTACCTAGACCTCTAATTAATTGGTTGCTACGTTGAGGCCGCTTCAGAGTGAGAGGAACGCACCATGCGCCTCATTCCGGCCGTCGTGCCGCGACTGGACGTCCTGAACGTCCCGCGCGAGGCAGAGCGCCAGCTCGGCCTCGCGACCGATCCCCGCCAACGGGCGATCCTGACCAACTTCCGCCGCCACGCCATGCTGGAGGTGTCCGGCCGCTGGCCGGAGATCCTCGACCCGGATCTGACCGTGCCCCACCCCGTCTACCGCATCGTCGAAGGCGACAACACCGCCGTCTTCGACGGCCATGACGCCGTCGCCGGCTTCTACCGCACGATGACCGACGCCGGACTGAACGTGCTCGTCCCGCTCACCGAGCGCATCGCGGTCGCGGACTGGGGACTGGCCATAGAGTCACTGCTGGGGCAGATCGTCCCGGGTGCGCTGATGAAGCCCGCGATGGGCGAGGACGTCGACGACCTCGACGCCCACTACCTCGTCACCCATAAAGTGGCCAATGTCTGGCCCTATGACGAGGCCGTCAAGCTGCTCGGCGAACACGTCTACATCGACCGCGCCTCACGCGAGGTCCACCGCATGGATCCAGCGGACGTCGTCACACCGCAGCAGGCCGCTGACCTGCTGGCACCGTTGCTCGACACCCCTATTGACGTGGGTGTGACCCCGGCGTAGCTTCCAGAAATCGGTTAGATCTCTCAGTATTTTTCTGCACCCGCGGGTCCGAGCCGGCCCGCATGTCCGGGAGGCCCGACGTGCCTTTCCAGCCACCTTCCAACACCACCGTCCGCCCACTCCCCGACGCCGCCGCCAACGCCTTCGTCGCGGCGCTCGGCACGGACGCGGTCCTCACCGCCCCCGAAACCGTCGACGACTTCCGGGACCCCTTCTCCCACCCGGGCTGGAGCGACCACACCGCGGCCGCCGTCGTCATGCCGGCCACCGTCGAAGAGGTCCAGGCGGTCGTCCGCATCGCCGGCGAGCACCGCGTCCCGCTGTGGACCTTCTCCCAGGGCCGGAACAACGCCTACGGCGGACCCGCCCCCCGCGTCCCCGGATCTGTGCAGGTCAGCCTGCGCCGCATGAACCGCGTCCTCGAAGTGAACGACGAACTGGCCTACGCGGTCGTCGAGCCCGGTGTGCGCTTCTTCGACCTGTACGACCACCTGCGTGCCGGCGGTCACAAGGTCTGGTCCTCCGCCCCCGACCTCGGCTGGGGCAGCGTCATCGGCAACGCCCTCGACCACGGGATCGGCTACACCATCGACGGCGACCACGCCGCCCGGCTGTGCGGCCTGGAGGTCGTCCTGCCCGACGGGAGTCTGCTGCGCACCGGCATGGGCGCGATGTCCGGCAACCGTGCCTGGCACGCCTACCCCCGTGGCTTCGGTCCCACGGCCGACGGTCTGTTCAAGCAGTCCGGACTCTCCATCGTCACCCGGGCGGGAGTGTGGTTGATGCCCGAGCCGGAGTGCTATCTCTCCGGCGGCGTCCAGGTGCCCCGCAAGGAGGACCTGCCCGTCCTCATCGACGCGCTTCGCCCCCTCCTGCTGGACCGCACCATCCAGAACCACCCCGCCATCGGCCATCCGCTCTTTATCGCCTCCGTCATGGACGGCGCACCCACCCGTGCCGAGGTGTACGACGGTCCCGGCCCCGCACCCGAGGAGGCGGTTCTCCGGCTCGCCCGACGGATGGGCCTCGGCCGCTGGAACATGCGCTTCGCGCTGTACGGCACCGAGGGCATCGTCGACGCCCGCCTCGCCCGGATCAGGAAGGCACTGTCGGTCATCCCCGGCGTCCACGTCGTCGGCGAGAAGTTCGCCGGACACGCCGTACACGACACCGCCCGCGATCAGAACGCCCAGGTCCAGGCGGGCATCCCCAGCCTGGACCTGATGCGGGCACTGTCCTGGTACAGCGGCGAGGGAGGCGGCCATCTCGACTTCTCCACCGTCTCACCCCTGCGCGGGGAGGACGTCGTACGGGTGCATGCCCTGCTGGACGACCAGCTGAGCGGCAGCGGGCTGGACTACGACCCCGCCATGATCCTTGGCCAGCGGCACGTCACCAACGTCGCCCAGCTCTACTTCAACCCCTGCGACGAGAAGCAGACCGGCGACGCCTACCGGCTCTACCCCGAACTGGTCCGTGCCCTCGCCGGGGCCGGCTACGGCGTCTACCGCACGCACGTCGACTTCATGGACGCCGTCGCCGACACCTTCGACTTCGGCGATCACGCGCTGCGCCGCTTCAACGAGCGACTCAAGGACGCGCTCGACCCACACGGCATTCTCTCCCCCGGCAAGCAGGGCGTCTGGCCTTCCGGACTGCGCCACCTGCGCGACGTGTCGCCCAGCCGCTGACCCGCTTCCGCCCGCGCGCCCTCTCTCCCTTCCCCTTTGCCCCAGCCGACCACCGTGAGCAACGGAGCCCATTGTGAAGACCAACGGCAATCGCCCGCACAGATCCACGAGCACCCGCGTGCTCACCGTCGCCGCCTGCGCACCCCTCCTGGCCCTGCTGGCCACCGGCTGCGCCTCCACCGGCACCGGCGCCGCCGCGGCCTCCTCTGCGAAGCCGTCCAAGGCCTCCAAGTGCGGCCTCGGCAACGGCAAGACGGCCACCGGGCCGGCCATCAAGCTCGGTGCCATCGTCTCTGACACCCCCGGGCTGAGCTTCACCGACGTCACCGACATGGCGAACGCGTACTTCTCCTGCGTCAACGCCAACGGCGGCATCAACGGCCGCCCCGTGAAACTCGTCGTGGAAAAGGACGCGCTCGACCCGCAGTTGACCGCGTCCCTGGCGACCAAGCTGATCGACACCGAGAAGATCGTCGGCTTCACCGCCAGCAGCAGCGTCCTGGACTGCTCGGTCAACGCCAAGACCTACGAGAAGAAGGCCGTCTACGGCATCGACGCGGGCCTGGCCCTCGACTGCTTCAACTCCCCCGCCATCGCGCCGGTCAACGTCGGCGCAGGTTACAGCGCGCTGGCCACCGCCCAGTACCTGCTCGACAAGGGCGCCAAGAAGCTGGTCATCTTCACCAGCAACACACCCGGCTCCAACGCCATCAACGCCAGCATCAAGGCGCTCGGCAAGAAGGCCGGCGTCCCGGTCACCGCCTGGGTGGAGAACGTCCCGGTCGCCGACGCCAACGGGCTCGCGCTCAAGGCCGCCCAGGCCGCGGGCGCCGGCGGTGGTGTCGTGGTGAACCTCACCGCGGGTGAGGCGCTGAAGGTGTTCAAGGCCATCGAGCAGCAGGGCCTGATCGACCAGGCCAAATGGGGCTGCCCGGCGGGCTGCAACGACCAGTCCATGCTCCAGCAGCTGGGCGGCGCCTGGGACGGCAAGCTCGGTGTCAACGCCGAGATGAACCTGGCCGACTCGCCCGGTCCGGACAACCAGCTCTATCTCCAGCTGCGCCGGAAGTACGCCCCGAAGACCCAGCTCGGAAACTTCGGCCAGCTCGGCTTCACCGCTGCACGGATCGCCGTCCAGGCGCTGCTGAGCATCAAGTCCGGCGACTACACCACCGCCACCGTGGGCGCGGCGTTCAAGGGTGTCAAGGACTACCGGTCCGACCTGTACTGCAAGCCCTGGTACTTCGGCACCCAGGCGTTCCACACCGCCAACAACACCACCCGGACCATCACTCCGAAGAGCGGTCAGTGGACGCAGTCCCAGGACTGCTCGGAGATCCCCGCCCTCCCGAACAACAACTTCGCCAAGATCCGCGCATACGAGAAGCAGATCGGTCTCGGCTGACCGCCGGCGGCTGATCGGAACAGGACGTCTCCCATGCCGAGCCTTCTGCCCTTCCTCGTTCTCGGACTGGCTCTCGGTGGTGTGTTCTCGCTCTCCGGCGTCGGCATCGTGGTCCTGTACCGCACCACCGGAGTGCTTTATCTGGCGGGCGGAGCGGTCGGCGCCGTCGGTGCCTTCACCGCCTGCTCCTTGGCCACCACCGCGGGCCTGTCCGTCTGGCCCGCGGCCGCACTCGGCGTGGCGCTGTCGGCGGCGATCACCCTGCTGTACGGCCTGCTCCTCGGTCCCCGGCTCGCCCAGCGCGAACCGCTGGTCAAGGCCGCGGCCACGCTCGGTCTGACGCTCGTCCTGCTGGGCACCATGTCCTGGATCTGGGGCGCGCAGACCTACTCCCTCTCCCTGCCCACGACCGCCTGGGGCATCGTCCTCGGCACCGTCCACGTCAACGGCACCCAGCTGATCAGCCTGGCGCTCGGCCTGCTGCTCACCGCCGTCACCGCGCTGTTCCTGGACCGCACGGCGCTGGGCACGGCGATGCGCGCGCTGGCCGACGACCGGGAGAGCAGCGCGCTGCTGGGCGTACCGGTACGCCGGGTGGAGGCGGCCGCCTGGCTGGGTTCCGGTGTCGTCTTCGGCGTGGCGGGGATCGTGCTGTCCAACCTGGTCGGCCTCGACATCACCGGGCTGACGTTCCTGATCATCTCCGGGCTGGCCGCCGCCCTCGTCGGACGGCTGGAGTCGCTGTGGACCACGCTGGCTGCCGGCCTCGTCATCGGGGTCGCCCAGTCCCTGCTCACTCCCGTGGCGAGCCTGTCCTCCTACCGGTCCATGACGCCGTTCCTGGTGGCGATAGCGGTCGTGCTGGTCATGGCCGTCCGCCGCCCGTCACAGACAAGGGTCTGACGAATGAACGTCCTCGAAGACGCGCACCGCGCCACCGCACCGGACCATGCGCGGCACCCGACGGCGGCCATCGGGCACAGGCTGCGGCAGCCCCTGTCGGCGGCGGCCTGGCCGGCCGGTGTGGCGGCGGCCGCGCTCCTGCTGCCGCTGTTCACCAGCGCGTACTGGATCCAGGTCCTCACCGCCGCGGCGGTGTTCTCGGTCGCGGCCCTGGGTCTGAGCGTGCTGTACGGGCGGGTCGGGCTGATCTCACTGGGCCAGATCGCGATGCTCGCGGTCGGCGGCTGGACCGCGGAACGGCTGGGCCAGACCGGCGCGTTGCCGTTCTGGCTGGTACTGCTGGCCACCGGTGTGGTGACCGGCCTGATCGGAATCGTCATCGGGCTCCCCGCCCTGCGGCTGTCCGGCCTGTACCTGGCCCTGATCACCCTCATGCTGGCCGCTGCGGTCACCATCGTGCTGACCAACACCAACTTCCCCAACGGCGGACCCGGCTTCCTTGGCTACGACCCCGTGAAATCCGGCACCGTGCCGCTGGCCCGGCCCGCCGTCGCCGCCGGCGACACCGCGTACTTCCGCTACACGGTCGTGGTCTGTGCCCTGATGTTCCTGCTGGCCATCGCACATACCCGGGGCAGGCCGGGCAGGGCCTGGGCGGCGATCCGGCAGAGCGAGCACGCGGCGGTGGCCGCCGGGATCAACGTCACCCTGTACAAGCTGTGGGCCTTCGCCCTGGCGTGCTTCATGACCGGTGTGGCCGGGGCCCTGCTGGCGGCCAGCGCGGGCGGGCTGACGGTCTACCAGTTCCCCCCGCAGGAGTCGATCACTCTGCTGGCCGCCCTGCTGATGGCGGGCATGTACCACTTCGCCGGAGCCGTCGTGGCAGGGCTGATGCTGAAGGCGCTGCCCGCCCTGCTCGACACCTGGGGGGTCAGCAGCAACGTCCTGCTGATCGTCTTCGGGGTGGGCCTCGTGCAGACACTGGTCACCTCGCCGGAGGGCATCGCCGGCCAGATGAGCCGGGACCTGGCCCGGCTGGGTGCCCGGGTCCGGGTGCGGAGGACCACGTCATGATCGAGATCAGGGAGCTGACCGTACGCTTCGGCGGCGTCACCCCCATCCAGGCCATGGATCTGACGCTGCCCGGCGGCGCCTGCGGCCTGATCGGCCCCAACGGCGCCGGCAAGACCACCTTCTTCAACGTACTCAGCGGCTTCGTCACCCCGGCGACCGGCAGCGTCCTGGCATTCGGTGACGACCTGCTGGCCCTGCCGGGCCACCGCCGAGCCCGCTGGGGGCTGCGCCGCACCTTCCAGACCGAGCAGGCGATCGAGCAACTGTCGGTGTACGACAACGTGGCCATGGTCCACGAGCACACCGGTGGCCACCACCGCGACCGCCACCGCGACGTGCTCACCGCTCTGGACTTCGTCGGCCTTTCCGTCAGCCCCACGGCCCCGGTCGGCACCCTGGGCGCGGGGGAACGACGGCTGGTCGAGCTCGCCCGTGCGGTCGTCGGCCGCCCCCGCGTGGTCCTGCTCGACGAGCCCGCCGCGGGGCTGCCGGACGAGGAGACGGGCCGGATCGGTGCCGTGATCCGCCGCATTCCGGCGGAGCTGGACGCCATGACCGTACTGGTCGACCACGACATGAGCCTGGTGTCGGCCTGCTGCGACGTCACCGCCGTGCTCGACTTCGGCCGGCTCGTCGCCGCCGGTCCCACCCAGGAGGTCCTGCGCGACGAGCATGTCGTGCGGGCCTACCTCGGTACCGAGGAGATCGCATGACCGTCACCACCGCGCCCGCGCTGCACGTCGAAGAGCTCCGTGTCGCACGCGGAACCCGGACCGTGCTGCACGACGTACGTCTCGACATCCCCGCCGGAGAGGTCACCGCTCTCCTCGGCCCCAACGGCGCGGGCAAGTCCACCCTGGTCCTCGCGCTCGGCGGCATCCTGCGCCCCACCGGCGGGCGCCTCCTGCTCGGCGAGCGGGAGCTGACGGGACGCCGGCCCGAGAAGGTGCGGGCGGCCGGGGTGGCAGTCGTACCCGAAGGACGGCGGCTGCTGCCCAGCCTGACCGTCCGTGACAACCTGCACGCCGCGGTCTACGCCCTCGGCCGAGAGGCCCGCCGGACCGGAGTCGAGTACGCGCTGGAGCTCTTCCCCGAGCTGAGGCAACGCTGGCACACCCCCGCCCGTGCCCTGTCCGGCGGGCAGCAGCAGATGGTCGTCCTGGCCCAGGCACTCGCCTCCCGGCCGTCCGTGCTGGTCGTGGACGAGCTGTCGCTGGGCCTGGCGCCGGTCGTGGTGAAGCGTCTGATGCCGGTCCTGGCCGATGTCGCCGCCGCCGGCACGGCCGTCCTGCTCATCGAGCAGTTCGCACACGTCGCCCTCGCCCTGGCCACCACCGCCCACATCCTGGAGGGCGGCCGCATCCGCTTCAGCGGCACGGCACAGGAGCTCAAGGACGACCCCGACAAGCTGAGCGCCGCGTACCTGCTGCGCACGAACGCCGAGGACTCCCCGTCATGACCCGACCGCCCCTCTCCGCCGACGCCCTGGCCGCTCTCTCCGCCGCCCTCGGCCCGGAGCATGTCCTGCACCGCCCCGAGGACCTGCTGCCGTACCGCGATCCCTACGCCCACGCCTCCTGGCAGGAGCACATCCCCTCCGCTGTCGTCTCGCCCGCGACCGTCGAGGAGGTCCAGGCCGTCGTCCGGATCGCCGGCGAACACAGCCTGCCGCTGTGGACGTTCTCCCAGGGCCGCAACAACGGATACGGCGGTCCGGCCCCGGCCACCACCGGCTCCGTCTCGGTCAGCCTGCGTCGCATGAACCGCATCCTGGAACTGGACGAAGACCTCGCGTACTGCGTGGTCGAGCCCGGTGTGCGCTTCTTCGACCTCTTCGAGGAGATCCGGCGGCGCGGCCTCGCCCTGTGGCCCTCCATCCCCGACCTCGGCTGGGGCAGCGTCATCGGCAACTGCCTGGACCACGGCGTCGGCTTCACGCCGCTCGGCGACCACCCCGGCCGCCAGAGCGGCATGGAGGTCGTCCTCGCCGACGGCTCCCTGCTGCGTACCGGCATGGGCGCCATGAAGGGCAACGCGTCCTGGCCCGTCCGCAAGCCCGGCTTCGGTCCGTCGGCCGACGGGATGTTCATGCAGTCCAACTACGGCATCGTCACCAAGATGGGCTGCTGGCTCGTACCGCAGCCCGAGGTGTACATGTCCTGCGACGTGCGGGTCGAGCGCGAGGAGGACATCGTCGCCCTCGTCGACACCGTCCGCCCGCTGCTCCTGGACCGCACCATCCCCAACTACCCCATCGCGTACAACACGATGCTCGTCGGTGGCGCGCTCAGCGGCGTCCACCGCGAGTACTGGTACCGGGGAGAGGGCGCGCTTCCGGAGGAGGCCATCGACCGTATAGCCCGCGAGACGGACACGGGCCGCTGGTACATGCGCTTCGCCCTGTACGGCCACGCGGAGATCGTGGAGCAGCAGTACGAGATCTGCCGCCGCGCCTTCGAGGCCATCCCCGGCGCCCGCCTCACCGCTCGCGCATACGACGGCGCCACCGCCGTCGACCGGCTCACGGCGCCCGCCGAACCGGTCCCGGACGGGCCGGCCGCCGCCCTGCCGCGCATCCGGCACCAGTCCGACACCACCCAGGCCGGCGTCCCCACGCTCGACCTGCTGGACAACCTCAGCTGGGACGAACACGGCGTGGGCGGCCACCTCGACTACTCCCCCGTCGCCCCGCTCACCGGTGAGGAGGCGCTGGAGCAGAGCCGCTGGCTGCGCTCCGCCCTCGCGGCCGAAGGCCTGGACTACGCCGCCTCCCTGATGCTCACCCCGCGCGCCTTCGTCAACATCACCTCGTTGTGGTTCAACACGGCCGACGCGGCGCAGACCCGGCACGCCTACGACGTGATCGGCCGGCTCATCCCGGAAGGCGCCCGCCGCGGCTACGGCGTCTACCGCACACACCTGCGCCACATGGACGCCGTCGCGGGCACCTTCGACTTCGGCGACCACGCCCAGCGCCGCTTCAACGAAGCCGTCAAGGACTGCCTCGACCCGCAGGGCATCTTCTCGCCCGGCAAGCAGGGGATCAGGGCGCGGGCGCTGCGCTGACAGTGCATGTGTGAGAACCGAAGCCGTTCGGACGACACAGTGCCGGGTGGACCCGAACTCGTGGGTCCCGCCCGGCACTTGCCTCGTCATCCTCCGCCGGAGGGTTCACATCGCCGACGCCCCCGCGTCGACCGGCAGACCGACCCCCGTCACGAAGCTCGCCTGATCCGAGCAGAGCCACACCACCGCCGCCGCGACCTCCTCCGGCTCGCCGAGCCGCTTGATGGCCATGCGGCCGACCCACTGGGCGAGCTGATCGTCCGTCAGCGCGTCCATCAGCGGTGTGCGAATGGAGGCAGGACACACGGCGTTCACCCGGATCCCGGACTCGGCGTACTCCACGGCGGCCGTCTTGGTGAGGCCGAGCACACCGTGCTTGCTCGCCACGTACGCTCCGAGCAGCGGCGGCGACACCAGCCCGGCCAGGGAGGACGTGTTGACGATCGCGCCGGTGCCGCCCTGTGCGAGCATCTGCCGGATCTGGTGCTTCAGCCCCAGCCAGACGCCCTTGAGGTTGACGGCGATGACCCGGTCGAAGTCGGCGGCCTCCATGTCGACGAGGCTCCCCTGGTACTCGACGCCGGCGTTGTTCAGCGCGAAGTCCAGCCGCCCGTAAGCCCGTACGGTTTCGGCGACCAGCCGTTCCTGGTCCGCTTCGCGGGTGACGTCGCAGGGAACGAAGACGGCACGGCCGCCCTCCTTCCCGATCAGCTCGACCGTCTGCTCCCCGCCGTCCCGGCAGCTCTCCAGGTCGCTGACGACCACCGCGGCACCCGCCCGTGCGAAGGCGAGCGCGCTGGCCCGGCCGATACCGCCGGCGCCGCCCGTCACCAGTCCGGACTTCCCCTCCATGAACGGTGTGCCGGTCACAGCGTTGCTCCCTCGCGAATCTGGATCAGCTCGATCAGGTTGCCTTCAGGATCGGCGAGATAGCCGAAGCGGACATCGGGGTGGGGGGCCGGGCCCGGTGGCACGATCACCGAGGCGCCCGCGGCGAGCACTCGGTCGTAGATGCCTTCCAAGTCGGTCACCCGAAGGCAGAAATGCCCGTAACCCTGGCGCAGTACGGCCGAGTTCGGGTCGGACGCGGGGGGCGAGGGGACCGAATCGGGGCGGGACATGAGCTCCACCGCGTAGCCGTCGGCGCCGCGCAGCACCACAGCACGCATGCGCTGGTCCTCGACCTCGAAGCGGAACTCCTCGGTGAGTCCGAGGGCCTTGGTGTAGAAGACGACGGCCGCGTCGAGATCACGGACCGACAGTCCGACATGGTCGATGGCCGTGGTTGCGGCCGAGACCTGGGGCGCCGCTGCCGCCGTGGGGTGCATCGAGCACATCGCTACCTCCTGCGGAGTAGTCAACAATCTAAGATATCTAAGCAGTCTGACGATGTCGGCAACAAGACTTCTGCAGGTGGAAGGAGTATCTGCACACAGGTCTTGCGATATTCAAACACTCGACAATACTGTGATGTCTAATCACTTCAGGGAGTGCATCGTGAGCTTTCTCGACGCGGACACATGGACTGCGAAGATCTTTGCCGACGACTGGTCCGGCGGTTCCGGCGGGACCGCCCCGGTCATCGAGCCCGCCACCGGGGACCGGCTCGGCGCCATCGGGCTGGCCGACGCGGAGGACGCGCGCAAGGCCGCCACCCGAGCGGCGGCCGCGCAGGCACAGTGGGCGGCCCGGCCGCCCGGGGAGCGGGCCGCCGTCCTGCGCAGGGCCGGCGCGCTGTGGGAGGCGCACGCCGAGGAGATCCAGGACTGGATCGTCCGCGAGAGCGGCGCCATCCGCCCCAAGGCGGCGCTGGAGACCCACATCGCCGCCCAGGAGTGCTACGAGGCCGCCGCGCTGCCCAGCCATCCGCACGGCACCGTGCTGCCGTCCGACGAGGCACGCTGGAGCTTCGCCCGGCGCCGCCCGGCGGGCGTGGTCAGCGTCATCGCCCCCTTCAACTTCCCGGTCATCCTGTCCATCCGCTCCGTCGCCCCGGCCCTCGCGCTGGGCAACGCGGTACTCCTCAAGCCCGACCCGCGCACGGCGGTGTGCGGCGGAGTCGCCCTCGTACGGATCTTCCAGGAAGCCGGTCTGCCGGAGGGACTCCTCCAACTACTGCCCGGCGGCGCCGACGTGGGCGAGGCCGTGGTCACCGCTCCTGAGGTCCGCGTCGTCTCCTTCACCGGCTCCACGGCGGCGGGCCGCCGGGTCGGAGAGCTGGGTGCCCGCCATCTCAAGCGCACGCACCTGGAACTCGGCGGCAACAACGCCCTCATCGTGCTGCCCGGCGCGGACCTGGCGCTGGCCACCTCCGCCGGCGCCTTCGGCTCCTTCATGCACCAGGGCCAGATATGCATGTCCACCGGCCGCCACCTGGTCCACGAAAGCCTGCACGACGCCTACGTGGAAGCCCTGTCCGCCAAGGCCACCCACCTGCCCGTCGGCGACCCGGCGTCCGGTCAGGTCGCGCTCGGCCCGCTCATCGACGACCGGCAGCTCGGGCGCGTCGACGACCTCGTGCGGCGGACCGTGGCCGCCGGCGCCCGGCTCGCCGCCGGCGGCACCTACCAGGACCTCTTCTACGCCCCGACCGTGCTGGCGGCCGTGACCCCGGCGATGCCCGCCTGGACGGACGAGGTGTTCGGCCCCGTGGCGCCCGTCGTGCCCTTCGCCACGACGGAAGAGGCCATCGCTCTCGCGTCCGAGAGCGAGTACGGACTCTCCCTCGGCATCCTCGGAGACGTCGGCGACGCCATGGCCATCGCGGACGCGGTTCCCAGCGGTATCGTCCACATCAACGAGCAGACCGTCTCCGACGAGGCCAACGCCCCCTTCGGCGGCGTCGGCGCCTCCGGTACCGGTTCGCGCTTCGGCGGCCCCGAGGCCAACATCGAGGCCTTCACCGAGACCCAGTGGCTGACCGCGCGCCCCCGGATCGCCCCCTACCCGTTCTGACCGGACACCCTCAACCAGCACGCCAGAACAGGAGTCGCGCCGCCATGGGCGAGATCAACGCCGGTCAGGCCATCGTCAATGCCCTGCGGGCCGAGGGCGTCAGCCATGTCTTCGGCATGCCGGGCGGCCATGTCCTGCCCCTCTACGACGCCATCCACCGCACGCCCGGCATCAGCAGCTTCCTGGTACGCCATGAGCATCACGCGGCGGCCATGGCGGCGGCGTACGCCCAGCTCACCGGCGCGCCCGCCGTGGTCCTTGTCACCGCCGGACCGGGCGTCACCAACACCCTCACTGCGGTCGCGGAGGCATACGTCGGGGCCCTGCCCATGATCGTGCTCGGCGGCCGCGGCGCCACAGCGACCGCGCACCGGGGCGCCAGCCAGGAGGTCGCCACCGACCAGGTGTTCGCCCCCGTCACCAAGTGGTCGGTCCGGGTCGACCGGGCCGACCTCCTCACCGACGTCCTGCGGCAGGGCTTCGCCCGCGCCCGCGGCGGCAGGCCGGGCCCCGTCCTGATCGACATCCCGCGTGACCTGCTGACCCTCGACGTCCCCGACAAGCCGTACCTGCCGGTCGGCCCGCCCGCCCGGCTCGCCGCCGATCAACCGGCCGTCGACGCCGCGGCAGCGGCCCTCGCCGCTGCCCGCAGCCCGCTCCTCGTCGCGGGTGGCGGAGTCGCCTCCTCCGGCGCCTTCGACGAACTGCGCGCCCTGGCCGAACGCCTGTCGGCCCCCGTACTGACCAGCCTCGCCGGACGCGGCAGCCTCCCCGACGACCACCCCCTCGCGGCCGGTGGCCTCGGCGCCCACCGCAACCCGGTCGCCAAACGGCTGCTCGCCGAGGCGGACGTGGTCCTCGGCCTCGGCACCCGCTTCGAGGAGATGGAGACCAACTGGCAGCCCACCGCCCTCCCGTCCCCCGACGCCACCTACATCCAGGTCGACATCGACCCGGCCGAACTGGGCCGCGCCATCCCGGCCCACGTCCCCGTCAACGGCGACATCAAGAGAGTCCTGGAGCAACTGCTCACCACCCTGCCCGAGGACACACACGCCTCCCCCGGCCGCACGGAGCGCCTCCTCCAGGACATCACCGCCCTCGACGCCGCCGTCGACCGCATGGCACTCGACGACAGGGCCCCGATCCATCCCGCCCGCGTCATCCGCACCGCCCGCTCCGTCTTCCCCCGCGACACCGTCCTCGGCGTCGACGTCGGCGCCCTCGCCCAGCACATCGGCGGCGCGTTCCCCTTCTTCCGCGTCTACCGACCGCGCTCCGTCATCACCCCGTCCAGCTTCTACGGCATGGGGTTCGCGGCCGCCGCCCTGCCCGCCGCCCGCCTGGTCCACCCGCGGCGGCCCGCCCTGTGCTTCGTCGGCGACGGCTCCTTCCAAATGGTCATGAACATCGTGCCGATGGCCGCCCAGTACGGACTCGCAGTCACCTGGTGCGTGCTCAACGACGACGCCCTCGGCTCCATCCGGGACCTCCAGGAACACACCTACGGCAACCGCATCCAGGACACCGAGTTCCCCTTCCAGCCCGACTTCGCCCGCCTGGCCGAGGCATGCGGCGCGTACGGTGAACGCGTCGACGACCCGGCCGCCGTACCTGACGCACTGAAGCGCGCCCTCGCGGAGAACGCGGCCGGCCGCCCCGCCGTCCTGGACTTCGCCGTCGCGCGCACCCGGCTCGCGCAGACCAGGGAGCACTACTTCACGACCTACCCGCAGGACGACTGATCGGCGCCCGCTTCGGGCCCTCCGAAGCGGGCGCCGACCCAGGGCTCCTTGTCAGCCCGCGTCGGGGATCCAGCTGCCGTGGAAGCCGAGGGGGACCCGGGCCGGCAGGTGAACGGTGGCCACGGGATCCGCGGTGATGTCCTGGGCGGAGAGGATGACCAGGTCCGTGGCGGAGCGCTCGGGATTGTGCGCGAACGCCGGCACATGACCGTCGTCCTCGGCCACGCCGCATGCCGCAGGCACGAAGAGCGGCTCGCCGAAGGCCTGCCCCCGGCCGAATGTGCGGATCTCCTGGGTGCCGCGGTGCAGGTCGTGTTTGATGACCCGGTTGGAGAACGCGTCGTCACCGAGTTGGTCGAGTTCGCGCGTGCCGGCGAAGGACTCGATCAACTCGGTGGTGGCCGCCGTGTAGCCGTAGCGGTACGGCAGCGAGGTCAGCCGGTCGTTGATCCGGGGGAACTCCTGCGGCCGGTCGTCGAGGCGCTGCACGGTGGCCTTCCCCGCGGCCGGGTCGAGGGTGTAGCGGTCCAGGGCGGGCGTGCCGTGGCCTTCGATCGAGCCGGTGGCGTTGGACATCATCCTCGGGTGGGTGACCACGTCCAGAACCACGCGCTCCCCGTCGTCGTAGGCGCTCAGCGTGTGGAAGTCCATACGGGATCCACATCGACCCACCGCACGTCGGCCGCGGTTCCCGCCCGCGGCATCACCCCTGTGCGGGCCTGGTGCGCGTCGTTCCACTCGTAGGTAACCGGTGCGCCGCGCAGGGCGGCCTCGAGGCTGAAGGTGACCGGCAGGTCGTAGACGAGGACGTGGTTCCGGGTCAGGGTGAAGTCGTGCATCATCGCGCTTGACGGCACGGAGATGTTCTCGGTGCGGGTGACCCGGCCCTCGGGGCACGTGGAAGGTGACGTTGGGCAGGCCCGCCATGTAGGCCACGGCGTGGAGTTCGCCGGTGGCGCGTTCCGCCTTGGGGTGGGCGGTGAATCCCCCGGGGAGGGTGCCGTCGAAGTCACAGGACGACAGAGTGGTGAGGTCATGGCCGAGTTCGTAGGGCAGGGTGCCGCCCTCGACCAGGGCCAGAGTCCGGCCCGCGTGGCCGATGACGTGGGTGTTGGCGGCCACCTCCACGGACCGCGGTCTGGCGCACCCAGCGGTTGCGGTACCACTCCGCCCTGCGGCCCGGCGGGGTGACGCGCGAAGGCCACTGTCTTTAGAGTCCACCGGTCGCTTCGAGGGGCACCCGGGAACCGCGCCGCAGGACCAGCATGAGGGGTCCCGGCCAGAAGTGTTCGGCGAGCAGGCGCGCCGTCGCGGGCACGTCCTGGACCCAGTCGCCCAGCAGCTCGGCGCCACCAATGTGAACAATCAGAGGGTGGGAGGGCGGACGTCCCTGACCCGGAAGATGCGGGCGACGCGGTGGGGTCCTCGGCGTTCGTGCCCAGTCCGTACACGGTTTCGGTCAGGAGGGCCACCAGGCCGCCGCCGCGCAAGGCGCACTGCCCGCAGAAGTACCCGTCGGCGTCCTGGCGGCCGAGGTCGCCGGTGTTGGGGAATCGACGAAATGCACTGGTCAGCGCCTTTTCGGGCCGCTACGAAGATCGTTTCCCGAGCTCAGTTTGAGCGTTTCCGACCGCGTCGGTGAACGGCCTGTCGCGGGCCAGGCAGGCAGCGCGGGGTCACGCACGCCCAGGCGTCCCCGGACCGAGCAGCCCTGGTCGGGTCGGGAGCCGTAGAGGTGTGGTCGACTCCGGCGGCGATGGCCTTCCTGGACGGAGCGCTGACGAAACCGCGAGCAGGTTGCCTTATAGGACGACCTTATAAGGCACATCGGGATTGTGTCTTGGACGCGCTGCCCGGCCCGCTGGTGCAATCGGCCGTATGACGAACCAACCACCGCATCGTCCTCACCCCCGGTGACGGCATGGGGACCGAGGTCCTGCCGTCCGCACGGCGAGTCCTGAAGGTGATCGGCAACGACGTCACCGTCACCATGGCCACCGAGGCCGGGCAGCTCCAGCTCAACGCCTTCGAGCCGATCATCCGGCACTCCCTCTCCAAGAGCATCACGCACCTGGAGCGCGCCTGCCTGCCCCTGGCCGAGCGGTGCGTCGCGGGGATCACGGCCAACACCGAGGCGCTGCGGGCGGCGGTGGAGAACTCCATCGGCCTGGTCACCGCCCTCACCCCGTACATCGGCTACGAGGCGGCGACCGGCATCGCCCAGGAGGCCCTCGCCAGTGGACGCGGAGTCGCCGAACTCGTCCTGGACAAGGGCCTGCTGCCCGCCGGCACCCTCGCCGAGCTGCTCCGTCGCGGGACCGGGTCAAGCCCTGGTGTGACGTGATCAAGCGCCACCTCGGCTGACGTTCCCTCTCCTACTCGTAACAGACCAGGAATTCGCCATGTCTCTACCCCCTCATGCCCAGACGCGGCCCGTCCCCGAGGCCGCGGTGCTGGAAGGGCTGCCTTCCGTGCGCGAGGTGAGCGCCGCGGAGGTGGCCGCCCGGATATCCGGCGGTCCCCGTCTCGTCGTCCTCGACGACGACCCGACCGGCACCCAGACGGTCACCGACGTGCCCGTCCTGACGTCCTGGACGGTGGACGACCTGCGCTGGGCGCTGCGCCAGGACAGCTCCGTCTTCTTCGTCCTGACCAACACGCGCAGTCTGTCGCCCGAGGACGCCGCCGCCCGCGACCGCGAGGTGGTCCGCGCCCTGCACGCGGCGTCGGCGGCCGAGGGCACCGGCTACGTCCTGGCCAGCCGCGGGGACTCGACCCTGCGCGGCCACTTCCCGCTGGAGACCGATGTCCTCGCCGAGGAGCTGACCGAGCTGGGCGCAGGTGCTCCGGACGGTGTGGTGCTGGTCCCCGCCTACATCGAGGCGGGCCGGCTGACCGTCGGCTCCCGTCACTGGATGCGGACCGCCGACGGACTGCTCCCGGTCGGCGAGAGCGAGTTCGCCCGCGACGCGACCTTCGGCTACCGCAGCTCGTCGCTGCCCGAGTGGGTCGAGGAGAAGACGGGCGGACGCGTGCCCGCTGACGAGGTCCTGTGCGTCACCCTCGACGACCTGCGCGGCGGCGGCCCGGGGCACACGGCGCGGCTGCTGTCCTCGCTGCGCGGCGGACAAGTGGCCGCGGTCGACGCGGTGTGCGACGACGATCTGCGGGTGCTCGCCCTGGCCCTCGCGGAGGCGGAGGAGAACGGCACGCGGCTGCTGTACCGGGTCGGGCCGTCCTTCGTCAGAGCCCGCGCCGGACAGGCCGGGCGGGCACCGCTCACCCCGGCCGAACTGCGCCCGCTGCGCGGCAACGCGCCGCACGGTCTCGTCGTCGTGGGGTCCCATGTGGCGCTGACGACACGGCAGTTGGACCGGCTGCGGGAGCGAGGCGGGATCGCCGAGTACGAACTGGACGTGGCCCTGCTGCTCGACGAGGAGCGGCGTGACGCCCACATCGCCGAGGTCGCGGCCGCGGCCGCCGGCGCGCTGGACTCGGCGGACGCGGTGATCCGCACCTCTCGCGTGCTGGTGACGGGCGCCGACGCGGACGACAGTCTGGCGATCTCCCGCCGGGTCTCCGCCGCGCTCGTTCAGGCCGTACGGCAGGTCAACGCCACCCGGCGGCCCGCTTTCGTCGTCGCCAAGGGCGGTATCACCTCCAGCGACACCGCCACCCACGGCCTTCGGATCCGCCGTGCCTGGGCCCGGGGCACGCTGCTGCCGGGCATCGTCTCGCTCTGGGAGCCCGTGGACGGCCCCGCCGCCGGCATCCCTTACATCGTCTTCGCCGGGAACGTCGGGGGCGCCGACGCCCTCGCCGACGCCCTCGACCTCCTCAGGAGTGCCTGATGCTGCTGCACGGAACCGATGCCCTGAAGGAGGCCGCGGCCGCCGGTCACGCTCTGCCGGGGTTCGTCGCCTACAACCTGGAGACGGTCCAGGGCGTCACGGCCGCCGCGGAGGCCGCCGGACGTCCGGTGATCATCCAGGCGGGCTCCAGTCCCTTCAAGCACGCCGGCCGCGAGGCCCTGATGCGGCTGGCGCTGCACGCGGCCGGACACTCCGCCGCCCGCCTCGGTGTGCACCTCGATCACAGCCGGGACCTGGACGAGATCACCGCCTGCCTGGAGGCGGGCTACACCTCCGTCATGGTCGACGGCTCCCATCTGCCGTTCGCCGAGAACATCGCGTTGACGAAGGAGGCGGTCCGCCGGGCTCGCGACCACGGTGCCTGGGTGGAGGCCGAGTTGGGTGCCCTGCCGGGCGACGAGGACGTCTCCACCGACGCCGTCGTACAGGCCGCGGCGATGACCGACCCGCGGCAGGCGGCCGAATTCGTGGCCGCGACGGGCGTGGACGCGCTCGCGGTCGCCGTCGGCAACGTCCACGGCTTCACGCAGCACCCGGTCCGCCTGGACCTGGAGCGGCTGGCCGCGATCCACGAGGCCGTACCGGTCCCGCTCGTCCTGCACGGCGCCAGCGGTCTGCCCGTCGAGGAGTTGCACGGCGCCCTCGCCCGAGGCGTCGCCAAGGTCAACGTCAACGCCGAACTGCGCCGCGCCTATCTGGAGGCCACCCGCGAGACGCTCCCGTCCGCGTTGCCCGGCTCCGACATCGTCTCCCTGTGGGCGGCGGGCCGCGACGCGGTCCGGGACACCGCCCTCGACGTCATCGGCCGGCTGAGCCCCCGCGCTGAAGGGGGACACGCATGACCTGAACTTCAGCCCCGCTGACCTGGGACCGCACCACAGCGACGGACACAAGACCGGCGTACTCCCCCGGCCGTGCGCATCGTGGCCGGTTCGCACCACTTCGTCTCATGCTCTCGTGCCCTCATCGGCGCACGCGCCGATACCTCACCCTTTTGGAGCCAGCATGTCCACCACTGCCTCGATCGCCGTGTTGCACACCAGCTTGCTGTTCGTCAGCCCCGATTCGGTCATCAACGAGTACCTTGCGGAACTCGCGCCGGACGCCAAGGTCCTGCACTTCGTCGACAGCGACGTACTCGCAGCCGTGGCGCGCGACGGTGAGGTCTCACCTGCCAGCACGCGGCGCATGGTGCACCTGGCCCAGGCCGCGGAGTCTGCGGGCGCCGACGTCATCTTCTCCGCCTGCTCCTCGGTCGGTCCGGCGATCGACGTGGCCCGACGCCTGGTCTCCGTCCCGATCGTCAAGATCGACGACGCGATGGCCGCGTCAGCGGTCGAGACCGCGGGCGCCATCGGCGTCCTGGCGACGGTCCCCACGACGCTGCCGCCGACCCGTGCCCTCGTCGAGGAGAAGGCCCGGGCGGCCGGCCGCGACATCACCGTCCAGGAGCGACTGTGCGAGGGCGCTTTCTCGGTGCTGATGTCCGGTGACCGCGACCGCCACGACGCGATAGTGCTGGACGGGGCACGGGCGCTGGCCAAGGAGGCCGAGGTGATCGTGCTGGCGCAGGCATCCATGGCACCGCTGGCTCCCGCGATCGCCGAAGCGGTCGGCAAGCCCGTGCTCTCCAGCCCGCGCAGCGGAACGGAGAACGCGGTGCGTGTGCTGAACGAGCAGACGGCTGAACCTGCCCATGCCACAGGGAGGACCTTGGAGACCACGCAATGGCAGGGAGGCTGCGGAGCGAGGTGATCGAACCACTGACCGTGGCCGTCCCCGGCCGGAACACAGGAGCCATCATGCCGAAGTTCGCAGCGAACCTGTCCATGATGTACAACGAGCACGATTTCCTCGACCGCTTCGCCGCGGCCTCGGCTGATGGCTTCCAGGGGGTCGAGTATCTCTTCCCCTACGCGTACGACGCCGCCGAACTGCGCCGCCGAATCGACGACCACGGCCTGGTGCAGGTGCTCTTCAACGCACCTCCAGGAGCGTGGGAGTCCGGAGAGCGCGGAATGGCGGCACTGCCCGGACGTGAGGCGGAGACGCGTTCCGGCGTGGACCGGGCGCTGGAGTACGCGGGGGTGCTGGGCTGCCCTCGGGTGCACCTGATGGCCGGGCTGGTCCGACCGGACGCGACACCGGCCGAGCGGGCCAAGCACCGCGACACCTACCTGACCAACCTGGCCTGGGCCGCGGAACGGGCCGCCGCGGCAGGCGTCGACATCCTGATCGAGCCGATCAACGGCCGAGACATGCCCGGGTACTTCCTGAGCACCCAGGCCGAGGCCCACGCCGTGGTGCAGGAGGTGGGAGCCTCCCATCTCAAGGTGCAGCTCGACCTCTACCACTGCCAGATCGTCGAGGGCGACCTCACCACGACACTGCGCCGCGACCTGCCGACCGGCCGGGTCGGTCATCTGCAGATCGCGGGCGTGCCCGACCGGAGTGAGCCCGACCAGGGGGAGTTCAACGTCCGCCACCTGCTCGACGTGGTCGACGAGCTGGGCTTCGACGGGTGGACCGGCTGCGAGTACCGCCCCCGCGCCGGCACGAGCGAAGGTCTTGGCTGGCTCGACGACTACCGCAGCCACCGGGCAGAAAGCGCACGAGGATGAGCGGAACGGCCTCGACCCCGACCTGATCACCTTGGCCGAACCTCCACCACACAACTCCTCACCGCCGACCCGGCCGCCCGGGCCGCCGCCCATGAGGCCGTCGCCCGTATCGGCGGCGGCCGAGCGGGCGCCCGAGGCACCATCGACGTCCACGACCCGAGCCTTCTCGGCGCCGTCACGGTGTCCGAGCCCGGGCGCCGGGCGCCGGGCGCATCGAGACCGCCTACGCCCTGCTGTCGGACATCACCGCCATCCACCAGCGCCACGCCGACGACGACACCGCCCCCACCCGCCCCGCTCTGAAGGAGACCCACCGTGTCTGACACCGCCGTACCCCCCGGCATCGAACTCGGTACCGACACCACGCTCGTGCACAACCCCTACACCGGCGAGGTCATCGCCTCGGTGCCCACCGTCGACGCGGGCGCCATCGGCAGCGTCCTGCAGCAGGCCAGATGCGGGCGCCGCACCGCCGCCGCGCTCTCCCGCGCCTCCCGAGCCTCCGTCCTGGAACGCGCCGCCCACCTGATCCAGCGGCGCGCCGAGTCCTTCGCCCAGCTGATCGTCAGCGAGGCCGGCAAGACCATCACCCAGGCCCG